>SBEG01000081.1 GCA_009668975.1 Deltaproteobacteria bacterium
CCCGCGGCCTCCGGCGTGACAGGCCGGCGTTATAACCGACTTAACTACGACCCCTAACTTACCTGATTCAACTCATAAAAATCAATCAAAAACTACCGTATACAGAGGCAATCAACTATTTTTTCTTCTTAGCGTTGACAGCATCCTTCAAGCCCTTTCCAGGCTTAAACTTGGGAGAAATGGAAGCTGGTATCGCAATTTTTTTACCAGTTTGAGGATTCTGGCCTTTCCGTGCAGCACGTTCTACCGTACTGAAAGTACCAAAGCCGACCAGACTGAGTTTATCACCTTTTTTCAAGCATTCAGTGACCGCATCAATCAGGCTTCTGAGAGCTTTTTCAGCGTCGACCTTAGTCAGTTCCGCATCAGTTGCTATTGCGCTAATCAATTCAGCTTTCGTCACTTGATACCTCCCGATCCGCTGGAAAGAAACACTGCCAAAAAAGAAGCCTAGTTATAGCAAGGGACTCAATGAGTGTCAAGCGTTTTTATCATACTGATATAAATAACAAATAACTGAAATTCTTTTCAATGATTTATTCGGAATGTTCAGCAACAGGCCTTACGGCACACACAGATATACAGTTGCCAACAGGGGCAACTTCTCAGAAGGCACCAACGCAAACCTTGTCCCGGTTGACCAGGAGACATCCTCCGGCCTTTCCCCAAAAGGCACACAAGTAAATGGTCGAGAAATCTCCCGGCATGTCGTTTCTCAATGGAGTCCCCCTATCTACTCACCCAATAGAGAGACAGCCAAAAAAAATAAAAAGTGCCCCGTTGTCAATACAGAAAACAAACCATTTATAACAAAAGAGGGAACCTGTCGAGATTCCCTCTTTTATTAACCGAAGACACCACCTGCATCAGCACCCGCAATCAGGCAGATTCTGCAACATTCTCATAAACGATTATCGGTTTTTCCTTATTATATATAACATCCTCATGAATCACCACTTCCTTGACAAGGCTCTGAGAGGGAATATCATACATCACGTCAAGCATGGCATTTTCGAGTATCGAACGAAGACCGCGAGCTCCGGTCTTACGCTTGAGCGCCTCTTTTGCGATAGCCACGAGGGAACCATCCGTAAATTTGAGCTTCACATGTTCAAGATCGAAAAGTTTCTGGTACTGCTTCACCAGTGCGTTTTTCGGCTCCTTGAGGATCTGAACCATTGCCTCCTCATCAAGTTCACTGAGGGTGGCAAGAACCGGAAGTCGTCCGATAAATTCCGGGATAAAACCAAATCTGAGCAAATCTTCCGGGGTGGCTTCAGAAAGAAGCTCTCCAGCTCTTTTTTCCACCTTTTTCTTGACATCTGCACCGAATCCGAGCGTTTTTACACCGATTCGCTGCTGAATTACGTTATCCAGACCAGAAAACGCTCCACCGCAGATAAAGAGAATTTCAGTGGTATCAACCTTGAGAAATTCCTGCTGGGGGTGTTTTCTGCCGCCCTTCGGAGGAACACTGGCAACCGTTCCCTCAATAATTTTCAAAAGTGCCTGTTGCACACCTTCACCGGAAACATCCCTGGTAATAGAGGGTGAATCTGATTTCCGGGCGATTTTATCAATTTCATCAATGTAAATAATGCCTTTTTGGGCCTTCTCCACATCATAATCGGCTGCTTGCAGGAGATTCAGGATAATATTCTCAACATCCTCGCCAACATAGCCGGCTTCAGTCAGGTTGGTTGCATCAGCCATGGCAAAGGGAACTTTAAGAATCCTCGCGAGTGTTTGAGCCAAGAGGGTTTTTCCTGAACCGGTCGGGCCGAGCAGCAGGATATTGCTTTTCTGCATTTCTACGTCACCCGGTTTTTTCACCATTTCAATTCTCTTGTAGTGATTATAGACCGCTACGGCGAGAATTTTCTTGGCACGCTCCTGGCCGATCACATACTCGTCAAGAACCTCCTTGATCTCCAAGGGCTTGGGAAGCTTCTTGATATCCGGCCCCATCGCCTCTTCCAGTTTGGTCTCTTCGGCAATTATGTCGTTGCACAATTCTATGCACTCGTCACAAATATAAACCGTAGGACCGGCAATGAGCTTCTTCACCTCGTCCTGACTTTTACCGCAGAACGAGCATGTCAGATTATTCGATCTGTCATCTCGTCTGTTCA
>SBEG01000046.1 GCA_009668975.1 Deltaproteobacteria bacterium
TCGACCGGATGATCTCCCTGATCGAGGGGGCCAAACGACGCAAGACCCCCAACGAAGTCGCCCTTGAGGTACTGCTGATTGCGCTGACCCTGGTCTTCCTGCTGGTATGCGCCAACATGAGCCCGCTCTCCATTTACAGCGTAAAGGCCACCGGACAGGGGACGCCGGTCTCGCTGACCATTCTCGTGGCCCTCTTCGTCTGCCTGGCTCCCACCACCATCGCCGCGCTTCTCCCCGCCATCGGCATCGCCGGGATGGACCGACTGTTTCAGAAAAACGTCATTGCTCTGTCGGGCCGGGCCATCGAGGCGGCGGGCGACGTGAACGTCCTGTTGCTGGACAAGACCGGCACCATCACTCTGGGAAACCGCGAGGCGGTGGCCTTCGTCCCGGTGGGCGGCCATACCGAACAGGAGCTGGCCGAGGCGGCGCTGATGTCCTCCCTCACCGACGAAACCCCGGAAGGGCGCAGCATCGTGGTGCTTGCCAAGCAGAAGTACGGTCTGCGGGCCGGCACACTGCCTGCCCACGCGGAAAACATCCCTTTCAGCGCCGATACCCGTCTCTCCGGAGTGGACCTGGAGGGGAAACGGTACCGCAAGGGTGCGTCCGACTCGATCATCTCCTTTGTGCGGGAAGCGGGCGGCAACTGGGACCCCGACGGCCTTGAGGAGTCGGTTGACGAGATCGCCCGCGCCGGAGCCACCCCGCTGGTTGTCTGTCGCGATGGAGAGATATATGGGGTCGTCAACCTGAAGGACATCGTCAAGGGCGGGATTCAGGAGCGCTTCAGCCAGTTGCGGAGCATGGGAATCAAGACCGTCATGATTACCGGCGACAACCCGCTTACCGCCGCTGCCATCGCGGCCGAGGCCCAGGTGGACGATTTTCTGGCCCAGGCAAAACCCGAGGACAAGCTGAAGCTTATCCGCGACAACCAGGCGGCCGGCTACATGGTCGCCATGACCGGCGACGGCACCAATGACGCTCCGGCCCTTGCCCAGGCCGACGTGGCGGTGGCCATGAACACCGGCACCCAGCCTGCCCGTGAGGCGGCCAACATCATCGACCTGGACAGCAATCCGACCAAACTGCTGGACATCGTCGAGGTCGGCAAGCAGATATTGATGACCCGCGGCAACCTGACCACCTTCAGCATCTCCAACGACATTGCCAAATATTTCGCCATCATCCCGGCGGCCCTGGTTTCAATATACCCCCAGCTGGGAGTGCTCAACGTAATGGGCCTGGCCACTCCCTTCAGCGCCATTCTGTCGGCGGTTATCTTCAACGCCCTCATCATCCCCCTCCTGGTGCCGCTGGCACTGAAGGGGACCAAATTCCGCCCCATGCCTGCCGAAAAGCTGCTGATCTACAACCTTCTCATCTACGGGGTAGGCGGGATCATCGCGCCATTTATCGGGATAAAGGGAATTGACCTTGTGGTGGGGATGTTCGTGTAAGACAGACCCTGTAGTGGCGCTGTTTGCCGCGCCCTGCCTGGAAGATCGGAAACAGGGCGCGGCACACAGCGCCCCTACCAGAGGAAATAAACCATGAAAGAAATAAAACCCGCAATTCTCATGTTAATCGCCTTCACTATCATCTGCGGCGGCCTCTACCCTGCCATCGTCACCGGTATTGCCCAGGCCGTCTTCCCCAAACAGGCCAATGGCAGCTTCATTACAAATGAGGGCGGCCAGGTTCTCGGCTCCAGTCTGATCGGACAGCCCTTTTCCGCCCCGAAATACTTCTGGCCTCGCCCTTCCTCGACCCCTGATTTTGCGTACAATCCGGCGGGCTCCAGCGGCTCCAACTCCGGGCCGACCAACCCCGCCTACCTGGAAACGGTGGCTGACCGGGTGAAACGCCTGCGCGCCGCCGGCCTCACCGGCCCGGTCCCGGCCGAGCTGGTGCAGGCCTCGGCCAGCGGGCTTGACCCGCACATCACGCCGGAGGCGGCTAAATTGCAGATTACTCGCGTCGCCAAGGCCCGCGGGATGAGCGACGCGGAGCTCACCAGACTCGTCGCCGGCAACATTGAGGACCGTCAGTTCGGCTTTTTTGGAGAGCCGAGGGTGAACGTACTTGAATTGAACTTGAAGCTGGATGCATTGAAATAATTTGCAGCATCAAGGAGGACATCGATGAGACTATCAATAGTTCTTGTAGCCTTATTGATCGCAGGGACAGCACAGGCGACTTCATATGTGCCCCAGTTTCCACAAGGTCTTGAACAGTTTACCACCATTGAGGGAATCAAGTTCAATGATGCCTCCGGGAAACACAATCCCCCTTCAATTCCGAAATCCTGGAAGTTGATCAGCGTTTCCAACGGTGAAAAGGCAAACGCCAACAATCTCTGGTTTCAGGATTCGGATGGTTCCGTTTATCTGCTCCAGGGGTTTACGTCCAGGAACAAGTTTATTATTCATGAGCACGTTTATAAAATACCCGCGAAGTGATATTCTTTAAGCATTTGAAATTCACGCGGAGTTGTGATGACCGAAAATGACGTCAACCGGCCCTCGCCGGAAGCAATGCTCAAGCTTGCTCAAGCCGAAGAGGAGCAGACGGCGCTTGGTAAGCTGAGGATATTCCTTGGCTACGCCGCCGGGGTAGGGAAAACCTACACCATGCTTGAGGCGGCCCGGCAGCGGAAACGCGAGGGACGGGATGTGGTCGCGGCCTATGTGGAGTCGCACGGCCGTGCTGAGACGGATGCCCTGTTGGAAGGTTTGGAAATCATTCCCAAGGCCCACATCGAATACCAAGGGGTGCTGCTACCGGAACTGGATACCGATGCGGTCCTTGCCAGACGGCCGCAGATCGCCCTGGTGGACGAACTGGCCCATACCAACGCTCCCGGTTCACGGCACGAGAAGCGCTGGCAGGATGTGGAGGAACTCCTGTCTGCCGGCATCGACGTGTACACTACGGTAAACGTCCAACATTTCGATAGCCTGAAAGACATCGTGACGCAGATTACCGGCGTGGCCGTGCGCGAGACGGTTCCCGACAGCCTGCTGGATCAGGCCGCGGAGATCCGCCTCGTTGACATCCCGCCGGATGACTTGTTGCAGCGTCTGCGCGAAGGGAAAGTCTACGTCCCGGAACAGGCGGCCTGGGCCGTGGAAAAATTTTTCCGTCACGGCAACCTGATCGCCCTGCGTGAGCTGTCATTGCGGCGAACCGCAGCCCGGGTGGATGATGAGATGCGGGCATATATGGAATCGCGGGCAATTCCCGGCCCGTGGCCCGCCGCCGAACGACTGATGGTCTGTGTCAGCGGCAGCCCCTTCAGTGAAAGGCTGATCCGCACCACCCGCCATCTTGCTGATGAGATGAACGCCACTTGGCACACGGTGTATATCGAAACACCCGGTGGCGGAAAACATGCACTGGAAAACCGGGAACGGGTCTGGAAAGATCTTCGCCTGGCCGAAAGTCTTGGGTCACAGGTCGCGACCGTCTCGGCGGCAGCGGTGGCCGACGCGGCGATCGATTATGCCGTCAGGCACAACGTCACCAAAGTCGTGGTCGGCAAACCTTCCAAACCGCGCTGGCGGGAATTCCTGCTCCCCCCCACCGTTGACCAGATAATCCGGCTCAGCGGGGCAATTGATGTGCATGTGGTAAGCGTGGACCCGGCCATGCCGAAACCGGATCCCGCCGTCGCCAAACCGAAAAAAGCGATGCCCTTGTCAGGGTACCTGACAAGCCTGGCCCTGGTTTTCGCGGCGACCGTGGTCAGTATGCTGGTTCGTCCGTTTTTTGAACCGGCCAACATGGTGATGATTTATCTGCTGGTAGTCGTGGTGGCTGCACTCCGTCTCGGGCAGAAACCTGCCATCCTCACGGCATTCCTCGGTGTGTTAACGTTTGACTTTTTCTTCGTTCCGCCGCACCTGACTTTTGCCGTGGCCGACACGCAGTACATTATCACGTTTATTGCACTTTTTGCCGTAAGCGTGATCATCAGTTCCCTCGTCTCCAAGGCCCGCGAACAGGCCGAAGCGGTGCGGGTCCGGGAGGTGCAGACGAACAGTCTCTACCACCTGAGCCGAGACCTGGCGGCAACCGCCGATATCGAGACCCTGCTGGAGGCGGTGCTGAACAACCTGGGGGAATCCCTGCATGCCAGGGTTGCCGTGCTGCTGCCGGAAGGGGAACGTCTGCAGGTCGCGGCTGCAAGCAAGGGTATTCACCCAAGCAGCAAGGAGCTGGCCGTGGCTGACTGGGCATTCCGCAACCGCAAGGAGGCCGGGCAAGGAACCGAGACGCTCGGCTCCGCGGAGTTTCTCCACCTCCCGCTCCAGTCATCCGGAAGCGTGCTGGGTGTCCTCGGCATAAAATTGGATAACGAAGCGAATTATCGCTCCCGGCAAACCCGCCGGCTCCTTGATGCGTTTGCCAGCCTGACCGCCATGGCGCTGGAACGTGTTCAGCTATCCCGCCAGGCCGAACAGGCCCAGATACTCCAGGCCCGGGAAAATCTCGAACGTGCCTTGCTCAATTCCATTTCCCACGACCTGCGGACGCCCCTCGTCTGCATAACGGGGACCCTGGATACCCTGAGGGAAAGGGTGCATACCCTCGCCGACGATGCTCGACTGGAGCTCCTCGATACCGCCTGGGAAGAAGCGGAGCGGCTGAACCGTTTTGTCGGCAATCTCCTCGACATGACCAAGCTGGAAGCGGGAGCACTCAAGTTGAGAAGAGAGCTCTGTGATGTTGAGGATCTGGTCGGGTGCGCCCTGGCCGCCCTGGAACGGAGACTCGGCACCCGGAAGGTCGAGGTGGGGATTCCCGTCACGCTGCCGCCGGTCAGAGTGGACATGACGCTGATGACCCAGGTTCTGGTAAACCTGGTTGACAATGCCGTGAAATACTCACCGCCATCCGGCCCGATCGAGATAGCCGCCCGAGCTGAGAAAGAGTGGCTGCTGATTGAGGTCGCAGACCACGGCCCGGGAATCCCGGATCATGATCTGAAAAGGGTCTTCGACAAGTTCTACCGGATCCCGGTTCCGGAGGGAACCGCGGGTACCGGGCTGGGGTTGTCCATCTGCAAGGGGATTGTCGAGGCGCACGGTGGGAAGATTCGGGCCGAAAACAGGAGCGGCGGAGGGTTGTCGATCATTGTTGCGCTACCATTATGAATAAAGGAAATTGCGATGCCCAAGGGTAGCAAGCTACCACGAATACTTATTGTCGATGATGAACCGTCCATTCAGCGCTTCCTGCATACCGCCCTGGATACCGGGGAGTTTTCCCTTCATCAGGCGGATAACGGTCACGCGGCGCTTGCCGCTGCGGCTGCAACAAGGCCGGATGTGATCCTGCTTGACCTCGGATTGCCGGATCTGGACGGGGTTGAAGTAATTCGCCGCATTCGGGAGTGGTCGCAGGTCCCGATCATCGTACTTTCCGTGCGAGACCGGGAGGATGACAAGGTGCGGGCTCTGGAAACCGGTGCGGATGACTATCTGACAAAACCCTTTGGGGTAGCGGAACTGATAGCTAGGATACGGGCGGCATTGCGCCGCTCCTTGCAGGAGACAGTGGAACCGGTCTACCGGATCGAGGAACTGGAGGTGGATCTGCAACGCAGACGGGTACTTGTCAGCGGCAAAGAGGTGCCACTGACCCCCACCGAATACGATCTGCTCCGTCTGCTGGTGGTACATGCCGGAAAAGTGCTGACCCACAGCCACATTCTCAAACAGATCTGGGGGGTTGCCTATGTGGAGCAGCCACATGTCCTCAGGGTAAACATCAGCAATCTTCGCCACAAAATTGAGAAAGACCCGTCCCGGCCCCGTTATATTCTGACCGAACCGGGAGTGGGGTACCGGCTGCGGGACCAGTATTGAGGGTTTAAGCGAGTATGGCTGAATCACCACTTAGCGAATTCGCGGGCGCGGGGGCATTTATGTCCCAAACCGTAAGATCATGAAAGCCTTGACATGCATCCGCTTTTTGTGCCATAAAGTTAGCTCGTGGCTATTTCTGGTAATTGGTATTAAAATTAATAATTACGCCACCTTAGCTCAGTTGGTAGAGCAATTGATTCGTAATCAATAGGTCGCCGGTTCGATTCCGGCAGGTGGCTCCAGTAAAATTAATGGGTTACGGTTCTTTCCGTGGCCCTTTTTCTTTGGCATTTGAGCCATAGGGTCAATATAGGGTCAGTCGTAATAAAAAACCGCCCCAGTCTCCCAGGGCGGCCATGATCTTTATTTCCGGCGTGGCCGGTGCTATGCTGCTTCCACACTCGTCAGGGCCTGGATCTTATCTATACAGCGAATTGCTTCAGAAATTCCCTGTGCTACCGCTCCGCAAACTTTAAGATCCTCGGAATCAGGGTAAAGGGTGCTCAGGCTTTCATGCAACGAGTCAACAGCGGCCCCGCATAGGATGAGATGATTTTTCGCGGAAATGGTTTCACCTTCAATTTTGTACATGGTAAATCCTCCTTTGTGTTTTGCTGTACAGCATGATGTAATGCTATACATCCATATTTATTGTATGTCAAGCTGTTAAAATATAGAAATTGACATGATGTACAAATTCGGGTATCTGTATTTTTATGAACAATGAAAATAAACCTGTAAAACAATTGGTCAGTGTCCGCCTTGATCCTGCCTTAGTGAAGGATATCCAGCACCTTAGAATCGACCTTGGGAAATCCTTTACAGCACTTGTTGAAGAGGCGTTGAGGGATATTCTCCGCAAGCACTCCAAATGAAAAAGGCCGGTATAATTAACCGGCCCTTCCTTCCGAATGGTATCATGTGCCTTTGCCCTGTAAAAGCCTTCACTGAGGCGTACAGGCCGCCGGTTCTGCCTCTTCCTCGTCACACTCATCAAAGACAACCGCTTCCGGTTCCAATAACTTCGGGAATTTCTTCAGGTATGCCTTTTCCTCTTTCGTCAAGAGACCGTGGCGGGAAAGGTAAGCCGCTTCACTCTCAAATGTGGGCGGGTCGTTTGGGTCAATCGCCTTGCCCTTAAAATGGCCTTCCTTGTAATTCGTCGGGATGATATTGCCGTGGATGTCAACCGCGCGCCCGTTGTAATAAGCTTCATCAAAACTCGAGACCCAAGAGCAGGGGAGACCGATGGAAAAGCAGGGGCCTATATTCAAATGTTCCCAAGACGGACTTCCGGTACCTCCTATACGTTCTCGCCTCGCATGAAATGAAATTTCTCTGAAACGGTTGCTGACAGGCTCTTTCGGTGCATCATATTCCCACCAGAACCAAGGCCTAGAACATGGATTTTCTTTTATCCAGTCGGCAAGCAGGGTGTCCCGGTGATGATTCAAGAGCTCTATCTCTTCCCCGCCACATAGAATCAACCAGGCTGCTTTCTCCCCACCTTCGAGATTAAGCCTTCTTCCATACTCGCCGGTTAAAAAATAGTGCCGCATGGCCTCGGAAAGGTCCGATTTTCTCCGGTTTCGGACGATCTTACGCCTATTTGTCGCCATAATTATTACCTCCCCGGCGGTCTGCCCGGTTTGTCGTGTAAAACCTCTACGTCAATATTCAGCGCCTTCAATGCCGTCATCATCTGGCCTCGGGCATCTCTTTCCACAGTGGTTAAACAGTGGCTTTTCATCACGCCGAATCTGTCAGCAACCTGGAGCCCTTCCTTGTCAATTGCGGCTTTACAGTCTTTTGCCCGGTCAAATGCGTGAGTGAAGATATTAAGGAGCTGAAGTCCGGCAGCGTCATCAATGCCGTATTCCTCTTGAAGCTCGATCCAGATCTTTCTGGCCTCGGGCGAAAGCCCTTTCGGTGGTTTGATTGTTGCCATGATTTTTTCCTCTGAATTCTTAGTTTCGAAAACATTAGGGTATCCAGTCGGTTTCCAAAGTGTCAGTTTGTACAAACAGAAGGCCCCTCCGGGGGGGGTAGGGCCGGTTTCCCGGCCCCTCCGCTCTATCTCCTGTTCTCTGCCGCCAGTCGTGCAAGCTTTGCCTTCTCAGCACGAATGTTGACCTTGCCCGTCCGTGTAGCCTTTACAACCTCAAAGGCTTTGCCGTCCTTCGTGGAACGGATCGCCATACCTGCCGGGATACCCTCACCGCGCTCAATCCTTCGTAGTGCCTCACGGCCTGCCGGTGTTGCGTTCATTGCCTGCCTTGCACCTCGTGAAAGTCCTGATCCTTTGCCTGCTGCTATTTCACGCATGAAAGCACCTCCCGTTCCGCCGCGTCGATATATCCATCATCGGCAAGTGCTTTGATGAAATGGTTGATTCTGCTGTTGGGATCGCTCAAGTCCCCGACGCCCAAGGCCGCTAGTGTCGGAAGGTTCCCAATGTGCTGGATTCCGGCCTGTATCAATTCGTCACGGTAAGCCTTCTCATCTGCCAATTGCCGGGAAAGATTCCTTGCCGCCGAAAGGATCTCACGGACCCGCTTTGTGTATGCTGGTCGAATTGCCTTGATGACCTCTTTCGAACGTGCCGCTTGAATGTCGCCAACTTCCCGTTGTTGCAGCTTGATTGCCTCAATAAGCATGCTGGACCGCTTAACCAGGCCGGAGTATTCCCTTGATCTTGCTGCTGCATCCTGGTCAACCGTGGCTTCTGTAAGGTCTGTTTCCAGGAATTGCCGCGCCGCTTCTCTTGTCGGGGTTGACTTGCGTGCATCGGAAAGGGTGCTCAATGCTTGTGCTTTTGATTTTTCCACTTCATCAAGCATTTGTTTGAGCCGGGTTAATTTCTCTGTTGCCTCTGCATAATCGGTGAAATCCTCGAGTCTCTTAATCATTTTCTGCTCCTTGGTCCCGGTTTTTGCCGGTGTGGTTGATTGCCTGCCATTTTATTTTCGAAACATCCGCCGCCAGTTTCTGAAAGTCTCTCCTTGCCCTTGCTGTTAAGCCTTTTCGTTTACTCATTCGCTATACCTCCTTCAGATACGCCC
Organism: Deltaproteobacteria bacterium; assembly: GCA_009668975.1. Taxonomy (GTDB): domain Bacteria; phylum Desulfobacterota; class Desulfuromonadia; order Geobacterales; family Geobacteraceae; genus RPRC01. Next base: position 8,939 of record SBEG01000046.1, read on the forward strand.
GGCCTTCCGGGGTCAGTACCGGCAACCGCCGCCCTTGACTGGTGAGTTCCTGGAAAAGGTCATCAAGGCGTGAAAGCATTTTTTCCAGTTCGTCATCAGAAAGGCTTCTTGCTTCCGGGGACCAATACCGGGTCAAGGTGTCGTGATATTCTGTTTCCATTACATCAAGGGGGTCCGGCTCTTGGATTGTCGCCTGCTTTACTCTTGCTATCCAGTCCATGCTTTCACCTCAAAAGTTTTGCAATTCTTAGGGAAGGGTACTGCCAAAACTGTCAAAACTATCGAAAAGGGGGTTTTGGCAGTTTTGACAGTTCCCCTCTGTAAGAATCATCAAAGTTTTATCCGGGGGTTCAGTCGGACAATTTCAGAAGGGCGGCCTCCTTTTTCCTTCGGTGCGGTTTTCTCAAGGCTCAACCAGTCGTATTGCTCGAGCACTTCCAGGCCAGCCCTCACTTCTTCCGGCGTGGTAAGTCTCGCCCATTGGTGCCGCCATATTTCACGTACCGTTGCCCCCGTTTTGATAGCTCCCCGCCTGATATGTCTGACAAGTTCCCGCGCCGCCTCCATTCCTGGCATGGTCGCTGCCCCATATATCCGCATGGCGTGACTTTCCAGATACTGACACCAGGCAGCCGCCAAAACTGCCGAAACCTCTGTTACTGGTCCCGGTGTCAAGCCGTCTGCAACCGCCGCAAGGTGAAATATTAGCGCAAGGGAAGGCATCAACTTGCGATACTTCGTTAAGTGGCTTTCAAGTGAAGGGGGCAATCCGTGGTTGCCGTTCAGTCTGGTTTCCAGTTCGTGCCGCCAGTTATTGAAAACATCTTGGCCGCCAGGGGAGAAACGCAAAGCGGGAATGTCGGCCCCTTCAGTTTGTTGCGCGCCGGGAATATCTCCTGACAGTTTCTTAAAAATCTCCCAGGCCCGGTTTTTCTGTTTGGTGTCGGGGAAGCGGTCAACGTTCTTCCATTCGGTCGGTGCGTCAGGCCATACGAAAACTTGAAACCGCTGTAAAAGCCCGTCATCCCCTATACCGCCCCGGTTCGCCTGGTAAACATAGGTTGATAACGGCCCTGGTGTCATTGCCCCGAAAACGGAAACGCAAAGCGCGGGAATATCCAGAGTCCCCCGGCCTATGCGGTCATAGGTGAAAGAGCGGTTTCCGTTCCATGCTTCCAGATAAAAAGAGCGGTCGCCTTCTCGCCCGTCTTTATCCAATGAGCGAAACCAGCCTATCAATTCATCACGGTTTACTAACGCCCCTCTTGGGTTTTCAATAAGTAGTTCTCCGATTTTCTCCGTGGTTCCGTCTTGCGTCTGGAAACGCCGCCGGTTTGGTGCGTTGCTTTCCAATGTCGCCAGCTTTCCCCGCGCCGCCTCGACTGCCCCCGTATCTCCTTTTTTTAATGCCCGTTTGAGTTCTTCCGCATGGGCGGCCTTGGTAATCTTCATAATCTCCGCGTCAAGTTCGAAAGCCTTCGCCGTTCCCTGGTATTCTTCGCGCGCCTCGGTTTCGAGTCTGACAAGGGGTCGCTGCCCTTCGGAAACCGCCGGGGTTTTCATCATGGAAGGGCGGCCAACTACCGCGCCCCACAGGTTCGGAACAACAAGCCAGTCGTCGTGGCGTTTTGGGTAGATACCGCAGCCGCGCCCGATGACAGAACCAAGCGCAACGATTGCCGCAGCCGCTGAAAAGTCCGGTGGTGTCTGCATCCGGTCGGCAATGTCCATCAACCAGGCGCGAAAGGGGACGGGTAGCATTTCGGGTTCAAGTAATTTTACCGGAGGGAGTCCTTCGGGAAGGGGGAGCGGTTCCGGCCATTCGTCGCCGCTGGTCGTTGCGGCTGTTAAGTTATCCGGTGTGGGTGCTTCTACGGGTTCAATTTGCTTTGCCGCCTTGATAGAAATCTTGACGCTCTGCAAGCCGCTTTCCTTGTGCTGGTCGTTTATGTCGCTTCCGGTGCTGTCGTCTGCAAGGCCTGGTTTGATAAGCCAACCATCAACAGCCCGTGTCGCTGCAATGGCGCTCTGTTCACCGTTTCCAACATCAGAAATGATTTCGATACGTGCCGCCGGATAGCGATTCCGAAAGAATAAGGCAACCGCTTTCAAATTCCCGCAAGACAGTGCCGCTATGCTGATATTATTGCTCGCCGCGTGATAGGTGAGCATAGTCGCTACGCCTTCACCGATCCCGATTGTAAGGCCGGTTCCGACGCAGTCTGGCAGTTTTCCTGTAGACCAGAAACAGCCTTTTTTCTGCCCGTTTTTAAGCCCGGCTTTTAAGCCTGTTTCGTCGATCATTTCAATGGTGGTGATATTTGCACCATTGCTTACCGGTATAATCTGCACCATCTTGCCGGAAAACGGCTTGCCTTTTGCTGCCGGGTGGTAACCGATCAGCTTCACCAATTCAACAAGATCTATCTCCCTAACGGTTTCGGTCGGCGCAACACCCTTGTTGCTGAAATACACGCTGTCAACTGGCGGTGTGGCAACTTTCCATATTTGCGCTGCCAGCTTTGCCGCTGCTGATCTTTCTTCGGCAAGTTCTTTGTCTGCCCGTTCCCATTCTTCTTGTGACCGCCGAATTCGGTCTTTCTTTTCCGCCGGGCTCAGATTGATTTCAGAATCATCAAAATAAGTCACGCATTGGTCCGCGTCAGAAAGCGTCCAATTCCAAACCATCCCGCCGGTATCATCAGCAAAGCGCTTAACGCGGCCATTACCGTTACCGGGTGCTTTGTCGATGGTATCGGTCGGATACCATTTGCCGTCGGCCGGGGTGTGCCTTGGGGCTATGCCTATCGCGTTGCATACTTCGTGAAACGCGCTCATAGCAAGCCCCTCACTTTAAGTATTGTTTTCTGGTTTAACCTCAGATCCGCCGATGGTGGAGCAGTTCCCAGGGTGCGGGAAATTACCTCGTGAAAGTCCATAACCGCCCCCCCTTTAGCCCTGGTGTCGGCTTGTTTTCGCTTGCGCTTCAGTGGTCGAAGTGAAAGATCGTTCTTCCGTGAATTTTTCAAGGTCGGTTTTCCGATACCGGACAGCACGCCCCATCTTGATAAAACGCGGCCCCTTGCCATTCCATCGCCATTGCTCCAAAGTTGTCGGTTTCACTTGTAGAAATTCCGCTGCCGCTTCAGTCTTTAAATTTTCATTCATTATTTTGACTCCTTTCCTGTTAGATAAAACGAGAAAAACCCCGTTGCTCTATGTTTCAAGCATACGGGGTTCTATTAAGTCTCTATATGTACGATACAAAAGTTTTTAAGGTACTTTCGTCAGGTGGGAGACAATGCGTTATTTATTTTGCGGGTAGGATCTTTCGTTTTTTCTGCGCCGACAGCCTCTAAAGCAAATTGAACCACTTCTTTGAAAGTAGTTGAATATTTTGTTGCAGGGCAATCAAAACAAAGGCTATACGCGTTCGCAATCTCTTTGACAAAACCTGATGAATCGGCCTTAGGTCTATGTGCTTTATTCTTTATTAGCGATGGTCTTGTCTCAAAGCAATCGATAAAATCTAACAACTTGTTTCTTGCTTCTCTTGCTTTCATCATTGTGTCAGACCACCATTCAAGTTCAGATTTATTGTGATGCTCTAGCACAATCGATCCATAGTTATCTTGCTTAAGGCTGAAATTTATTTTATCAAAAGAAATCATCTGTTGTTTGCCAGTGGAGACCTTATCAAGTTTTTGCTCAAGTTTCTTGCAAGCCTTCAATAAATCAGAAATATCTTTCACAATATCCGATGGCGGACAATCAGACAGCCGATATCTAGCTCTACAAAGTTCCTCTAAAACTCCTGTAAATCTCTTGACGGATTCTGTGTCGAATTTGAACAAAATATCGGATAGATGCTTTATTTCATCGTCAGTGAATGTCATTTCATAATTAACTAGTTTTCTTCCGTTTGACAAAACATGTATTATTTCATCTCCTTCACGATGTTTTATAACTAGGCCGTCCGGCGTATCCTCAAGAATATTATGCTCATATTTCGTTATCGTCCTCTTCATACCCGCCCCCATCGCAGCCCTATGGTGTCCAGGCGAAAGCCGGTAGGGTTCCGGCCTTGTCGGGTGGCCTCCCTATCGCCCGAAAAGTGACAGAGTTAATCTGTGCTGTTCTCTACCTTGCTTTTAAGAGGGATAACCTGCCCGTGACGCGTTTTGATTCTTTCCTGTAGTGCATTCGTGATCTTCTGCATGGGTTCCCGCAGTCGATCAACATTCAAGATGATATAGCCGCCGGTAACATCGCCGGTTTGTTGCTTATGGTTCAAGAGTGCCTTCACTGTGTAGCCGGACAAGTCCAGACTCTCGGCAATAGTGGCGAACGTCCGCCGCAGGTCATGGCAAGAAAAAGTGATTCCGGTTGCTGTGGTAACTGCTTCAATGGCGCGTTTCGGTTCGACAATATAGCCGGTCTTTCCTTCGCCGGGGAAAACGTAAGGGGAAGCAATCCGGGACTCAGCAAGGACAAGTCGATTGTGTGCGGCCTGTTGCTGTTTTGCTGTCAGGTTGCCGACATTCTTAAGCGCCGCTTTTGCTTCTGCAAGTTCTGTTTTCAATCCTTCTTTGCGTTTGGTTAGGAGCGTTTGCAGGTAATTGCTCAATGGCAGGGTATGAGGTTCCTTGTTCTTTGTTTGGCCGCTCATGCCGCCGATCAAGGTGAAACATCCTTCCTCAAAATCAACCTGTGACCATTTCAGCGTTGCCGCTTCTTGTCTCCGTAATCCGGTAAAAAGCAGGAATAACAGAAAGTCTCTCATTATGGGATTGTCAAGCCTGGTAACGGCTTTGTGCCATGCGGGAAGGTCGCTATTCTTGATAAGGGTCCGCCGCCGATCAACTTTATACCATGACTTTTTGCGCGACAAAGTACGGACCGGATTAATGCGGGTAATACCTGCCTCTTCATCGTCGGCAAAGGTGAAGTTGAGCACGGCGCGTAACACTCTCATGGTTCCATCAGCGGACGCTTCCCGACGTTTCGGGCTTGCAGGTTCAACCTTGTCCAGTTTCCCTTTGGACAGTTTTTTCTTAAGCGCCGGGCGTTCTCGTTTGCTGGTAGCAATTTCCCTGTGACGTTGATTTACCATTTCTGCCGTGATTTCTGCCGCCGGTAGTTTCTGCCAGTCGGAAAGATGAAGGTCAAGCAGCCTCTGATAAAGTGTTTTTGTTCCTTCCTTTAGTTTGCGCGCTTCAAGGAAGTTGGATAGTGCATCCGACAGGGTAACAGCCTGCCGTTTTACCTCTTTCGCTTGTTCTGTGGCCTGCCGCTCCTGTTCGTTGGGGTCAATGCCGGATTCCATCAACCCAAGTAAAACTTTTGCCTCAGAACGTGCTTTCTCCGCTGTTTTGACAGAAGTGCTGCCAATCATCTTTCGAACGCGCTTCCCCCTAACCATCCCCCGGACAAAATACTTTTTGCCTGTATGCGAGATACGGACCCCGAAACCGTCAAGGTCACTGTCGTAATAATCAACCTGCTTGCCTTTATCGGCAAGGGGTAGCTTCTCGATCTTGTCCTTTGTCAGCTTGAATTTTGTCATGTCGTATCCCTTTCATAGGGTCAATATTTGATTTATGCAAAATCAACAGGTCAGGAGGTTATTTCATAGGGTCAATATAGGGTCAATGGTAAATAGAGTTTGGCAAGGTGTCCATAGAACAAGAATATGGTATAACTGCTTGATTGTCAACGATTTGTATAATTTGATAGAACAAGGTAGGAAATGGAAAAGTGTGAAAAAGTAGATTCGTAATCAATAGGTCGCCGGTTCGATTCCGGCAGGTGGCTCCAGTAAAAACAGGGGTTTAGGCGTTATTGCCTAAGCCCCATATTATTTTTGTAATCATTAGGTAGCCTATAGGTAGCTTGAGACTCTCCTCATTTATTACAGGGGATACGCTCTTTATCCTTCCTTCTCACCTCTCGCGCATTTTCCCGCTTCAGATAATTACTTTTGATGATCCTCCCCAACAACGCAATTTTCGCCAGGCATCTCCAGATGACGAGCCAAAGCAGTAAACTAGATTCTTGTAATAATTTGTCAATCGGCATTGAAAAATGACCCACCATCGGCGTCCAAAATTGACCCACCCC
>SBEG01000047.1 GCA_009668975.1 Deltaproteobacteria bacterium
AATGCCTGTTCTATAAAAACCGAAAAACCATTTACACAAAATTATTTACAGGTCCTTTTACCGTCCCCACTCTCAAAAGCCAACTGGAGGCGATAGGTTAGGTCTTTGCTGTAAGCATAACCCTGGAACCAGAGACGGGCTTTTTTCAGCGTAAACTGACTCACATCCTGGGCCGTGTCCTTATCCAAGAAGGTATAGCGGGCCATCAACAGGCCACCCACATTGAGTTGGAACTTCTCGTCTGGGGAAGTAAGCGTAAACCCCTTACCGAGCTTGTAATCAATCGGCTTGCTCTTGGTGGCTTCCTTGTAATCGGCCTCGGTGATGACACCCTTTTCCTTCAGGATGTCCTCAAGGGTCTTCGCTTCCACATTCGGGACAACGGCCAGCGCCGCCAGAAGTCCTGCCGCAATAATCTTTCTTTTCACGTTCTCCTCCTTATAAAATAACGCAATGATTGCCCTTCAACAACAACCTCTTCGATACATCACCTTCAATTCGGCTTCTTGTTAAGAATCCGCTCTCGATTCACCCCCCTCGATGAAACCTTTACTGCTCAGGGTAGTCTTTCGACAAATTCTTTCAGCGTCAGCTTACGATATTTCTTGCTAATACGACGGCACTGCCGTTTTCTCCTTTCCGATAAAATTGTCCGATCAGAAAGCTTTACCTTCCTGCTAAGCGGCATGGACCTTTTTCCGTCCGATACGATCCAGCAATTCCGCCGCATGATCTGTCCTTTCCCACGGCAGATCCCTGGATTGCGTGGTCGCTGGAGATACCCAGGGCGGCATTCACTCCCTGGGCGATGTCGGGAGATTGCTGATCAAGTGAGATGAGAACCGCGCAGTGTTCGGCATCCAGACCAAATTCCGCACTGGTATATCCAATCTCGGCAATTGTGTCGCGAACCACACGTGCCGTATTCACCTGTGCTCGCGAGGAGACTTCTCCGGAAAGCAGTACCAGACCCGTGGTAACGCTTGTCTCCACGGCGACACGTGCCAGCGGATGCTGGGCAAGGTGCGCGTCGAGGACTGCGTCGGTAATCTGATCGGCCAGCTTATCGGGATGCCCTTCCGTTACTGACTCGGACGTGAACAGATAGCGTTGTTGTGACATCGTTTTCTCTCCTTTGTTTGTTTCCCCCGTAACAACTGGGGGATCGCCAGGCAAAAAAAAGGGCTAAGACAGTCCCTCTCAAGAACAGGGGAATGTTGCTTAGCCTCCAGTTTGTCTGGTCAACTAAAGTTTCAGTAGTATGGTTATATTACTTGAGCCGTACTTTCTCACTCTTGTCGATCTGAATCACCTTGCCGTCCTGGATTACGAGGCTCACGGTTCCGTATCGGAGATCCTTCAATGCCGCCCGCACGCGCAGTTGAAGCTCCCTGTTCCACTGTTCTGTATTCACGGCCAAGTTCGACTTTGCCATATACTCCCTCCGCAACTCTACTACCAGTCTTTGATTCGTTTACCGGCCGCTTCTCGTTCCCATTCGTCAGATCTGGTAATCCTGGGCAAATACCCGCATATTTCTTGGTTTTACAAATACCTTCTCGCCTGAGCGTAGGCCAAGTTCCCGGTATCGCTCCTTGGTCAACTCCGCCTCGATAATTTCACGGGTATCCAGACGTTCGAGCTCGAATCGGGCAACCGCTCCGGCCCCCTGGATACGACGCACAACAGCCTCGATTTCTTCGCTTCCCTGACGGCTGCGGTTGATCTCGATGTCATACGGGCGGACATAGGCCACAACGGCCGTTCCGTCCGCTTCGCCGTAGGCCGGCAGATCAACGCTGAGATCGGCGATCCTGGCAGCTCCTTCATGCACCCGGCCATGAAACAGGTTGACATTGCCGAGAAAGTTAAGGACAAACGGATTGGCCGGCTTGTCGTAGACTTCTTCCGGAGTTCCGATCTGTTCCACCTGCCCTTCATTCATCACCACAATCCGGTCGGCCACTTCCAGCGCCTCCTCCTGGTCATGGGTAACAAAGAGACTGGTGACATGGATCTCGTCATGGAGCTTACGGAGCCATCTCCGCAGTTCCTGGCGAACCTTGGCGTCCAAGGCCCCGAACGGCTCGTCCAGGAGCAGCACCTGCGGTTCCACCGCCAGAGCGCGTGCCAGGGCGACCCGTTGGCGCTGGCCGCCGGAGAGCTGGGCGGGATAGCGCTTGGCAAGCTGTTCCAGCTGCACGAGCCGCAGAAGCTCATGGACCTTGTCACTAATCTCTCCCTTGGAAAGCCGCTCCTTCCTCGGTTTCACCTGAAGGCCGAAGGCTACATTCTGAAAAACAGTCATATGCCGGAACAGGGCGTAATGCTGGAAGACGAAACCAACCTGACGTTCCTTGGCATTCCGGTGCGTCGCCTCTTCGCCATTGAAAAGGATGGTTCCTTCTTCGGCGAATTCCAGCCCTGCGATGATGCGCAGCAGGGTCGTCTTGCCCGAACCGGAGGGGCCCAGCAGGGCAACCAGCTCTCCCGACGGGACGGTCAGATTTACATTACGCAGGGCGTGAAAGCCGTCGAATCGCTTGTTGATGTTCTGGATTTCAATACTCATTCGCTTCTTCCACCTTTATTCAGCTGAGATTTGTTCTCTTACCTTCCACTCCGCAAGACTCTTAACCACAAGGGTAAGAATCGCCAGAAAGGCCAGAAGGGAGGCAGTGGCAAAGGCCGCGGTAAAGTTGTATTCGTTGTACAAGATCTCCACATGCAGCGGCAGGGTGTTGGTCATGCCCCGAATGTGCCCGGAAACTACCGACACCGCCCCGAACTCTCCCATAGCCCGTGCGTTGCAGAGGATGACCCCGTAGAGAAGGCCCCACTTGATATTCGGCAGAGTGACCATAAAGAAGGTGCGAAAGCCGCCCGCCCCAAGCACCAAAGCCGCTTCTTCTTCCTCACGCCCCTGGGACTGCATGAGGGGTATCAACTCCCGGGCCACAAAAGGGAAAGTAACAAACACCGTTGCCAGCACGATACCCGGCACGGCGAAGAGTATCCTGAAGGAATGCGCGGAAAGCCATTCCCCCGTCCAGCCCTGCAAACCAAACAGGAGTACGAAGATCAGACCGGAGATTACCGGCGACACCGAGAACGGCAGGTCGATGAGTGTGATCAGAAAGCTTTTGCCACGGAAGTCGAACTTGGCGATGGCCCAGGCCGCGGCCAATCCGAATATCAGATTCAGGGGAACACTGATCCCGGCCGCGATGAGGGTGAGCTTGATCGCGGCCAGTGCATCCGGCTCGGTAATTGCCGCGAAATAGGCTCCGACACCTTTTTCCAGTGCCTGGCTGAAGACTGCTGCAAGGGGAACGAACAGGAACAGGCCGAGGAAAAGGAACGCCGTTCCGGTTAGAATCCAGCGCACCGGCGCCGGTTCCGTCAGCCTCGCTGCTGCTGTGACTTTTTTTGCTTTACGTGTTGCTCCGCCCGGAAGATGCATACGATACTTTCCTTTCTTAGCGATCCGAATATTTTCTGCTCCACCACTGGATCAGGTTCACCGCAAACAGGACGAGAAAAGAGGCTGCGAGCATGACCGAGGCGATGGCGGTTGCTCCGGCGTAGTCATACTGTTCCAGCTTGGTAATGATGAGAAGCGGCGTTATCTCGGAGATCATCGGCATGTTGCCCGCTATAAAGATGATCGAACCGTACTCCCCCACCGCCCGGGCGAACGCCAGGGCAAAACCGGTGAGAAGCGGCGGCAGCAGAACCGGCAGGATCACCCTGGTGAATGTCTGCAGGCGATTGGCGCCAAGGCAGACTGCTGCCTCTTCCAGCTCCGTTTCCAGTTCTTCCAGCACCGGTTGTACGGTCCGCACCACGAAGGGCAGCCCGATGAAGGTCATGGCTACCAGGATGCCGAGTGGTGTATAGGCGACCTTGATCCCAAGCGGATCGAGAAATCGACCGATCCACCCGGCCGGCGCATAGAGCGTCGCCAGGGTGATGCCGGCCACTGCCGTGGGCAGTGCGAAGGGGAGATCAACCAGCGCATCCACGACCTTTTTCCCCGGTATCCGGTATCTGACCAGAACCCAGGCCGTCAGGAGTCCGAACACCGCGTTGACCAAGGCAGCGAGAAGGGCGGTGCCGAAGGTCAGGCGGAATGATGCAATCACCCGGGGAGTCATCACCGCGTCCAGAAATCCGCCCCAGGAAAGTGTGGCGGTCTTGAACACCACGGTGGAGAGGGGAATCAGTACGATCAGGCTCAGATACAGGAGCGTATAGCCCATGGTGAGACCGAAGCCCGGGAGGATATTTTTTTTCGTTGCCGAGAATATCATCAGATGGTTCTTCCTTTAACTTTTTCACCCAGCGGACATGATCCGCAGCAGTTCAGGAAAGACTCGTCACCCAGGTACACAGCGCCGGTCTCCAGAAGCCTGTCCAGTTTCTCGCAGAACTCACCAACGGAACGACGGCAGTAGATTACCGGAAGCCCGAGTCGTTCGGCATCACTTCGCACCTTTTTCGCCAGACTATGGCAGAGATAGTCGCACAATAGGACAACCAGCCGGGTATCCACGGGAACGGTCCTCTTCAAATCACTCTTCTTGCGCCCGGTCCAGTGCTCGATTTTCCGTAAACCCCGATCATTGATAATTTTCTTGATGGGCCTGATGTAATCTCCTCCGACGATGAGTGCCGACATGCTGAACCTCCGTACCGTCCGCGAACCAGGCTCCCGTGCCCGACCGGAATCAGGGCGCCCGTGGCGGGCGCCCCTGCTGCCAAGAACACTATTTTTTCTGTTGATAAATCTGATCGAACACCCCGCCATCGTTAAAGTGGGTCTTCTGCGCTTTCTGCCAGCCGCCGAACGCCTTGTCGATGGTTATGAGCTTAATTTTAGGGAAGACCTTTGCATATTTGGCCGCGACCTTCTTGTCGATCGGCCGGTAGTAATTCTTCGCTGCCAGTTCCTGTCCAGCCGGAGTGTAGAGATACTCCAGATAAGCCTGGGCAACGGCACGGGTACCGTGCTTCTTCACTACCTTGTCCACAATGGTGACCGGCGGCTCGGCCAGTATGCTGAGCGACGGCACCACGATTTCGAACTTGTCCGGGCCGAGTTCGTTAATTGCGAGGAAGGCCTCATTCTCCCAGGCGAGAAGCACATCGCCAAGGCCGCGCTGAACAAAGGTGGTAGTTGAGCCGCGGGCGCCGGAGTCGAGGATCGGCACGTTTCTAAAGAGCCGACCGACAAAGTCACGGGCTTTTGCGTCGCTGTTGCCGTATTTGTTCAGGGCAAAGCCCCAGGCAGCCAGATAGTTCCAGCGGGCCCCGCCGGAGGTCTTCGGATTGGGGGTGATCACCGAGATGCCCGGCTTGACCAGGTCGTCCCAGTCCTTGATCTTCTTCGGGTTTCCCTTGCGCACCAGGAAGACGATGGTCGAGGTGTAGGGTGAGCTGTTGTGGGGAAGGCGGCTCTGCCAGTTTTTCGGGATGAGTCCGGCCTTCTCATGGATTGCGTCGATGTCATAGGCGAGCGCCAGGGTCACCACATCGGCCTCAAGACCATCAATGACGGCGCGCGCCTGTTTTCCGGCACCGCCGTGGGATTGCTTGATGACGACATTCTGGCCGGTCTTTGCCTTCCAGTGCTTGGCGAATGCCGCGTTGAAATCCTGGTACAATTCCCTGGTCGGGTCATAGGAGACGTTCAGCAAGCTGACATCGGCCCTTGCAATTGCAGGAAGGCTGATTCCCAGAGCAACAATCAATAATGCGAATACTTTTCCAATTCCCTTCAGCTTCATGACTTCCTCCGTGATTTGTGTTGTTTGCTACCAAAGCAGTTTACATTTAAACACCGCTTACGTAATCAACACTAAACTGCTTGTATATAACAAAACATAACTATCATGTTTCATGTGGGTATAATTGATATTATTATTTATAAAACATGTCAAGTATTATTTTTCAAGATAAACATTCCAAAAACAGAAAAGCCGGCAATCAAGCCGCCAAAAAACCGTTACAGTTCATGGGGAAAGATCACCGGCTAATTTATTTACTGCTTGTATCCTTTGTTATTATTTGTGTTATTACGGCATATTACATAAATAATCAAAACCGTATTGTATAAATGTTGTACTCGACTTTTTTGACGAGTTAACCCATCAAATTAATCCACTGTTATTATAAAGAATGAGACCAGTCCTTCCCTCTTCTCTGAAAGCGGACAGTCTGGGCGGAACAGCCGAAATCGGTCTCAAGGGCACTGACACTACCTCCTCCCGAGATGAGTGTCTCTTCCTCGATGACGAACCGACCGAGATCGCTAGTATCAACGTACAGGTCGGCTGCTATCCCGTTCTTCAAGGCGAAATCCACGCTCCTGACCTCGGTGGCGGCCATGCCGAACCCGCCCTGTTCAGCAGTAAACCGTCAAGCCTTTTCCACGCTCAGAACATAGTAGCCGTCGACCTTCTCCAGCCCGAGTAATTTGTTCCCTTCTGCTTTCAGACTCCGGGGAACGTTTTGTACCGGTTCACCCTCGTCCAGGTAGAATTCCAGCACGTCACCGGAATCGGCCATCTCCAAAGCCAGCTTAGCCTTTACAAAGTTTGTCGGGCAGCAGACTCCCCGGAGATCAATTGTTTCCATCGACAGCACTCCTTGTTCTTCGGATATTGGCAATCTTTGCAGCCGAATAGCATCCCGCGCCGACTTTACAGAGAGATTCAGTAACAGCTTCAGCCGAAATCAGAATCTGATAACGGCTGACCGGGTAGATTTCCTCGCAACCGGGTGTCAATAACCGTGGGTGAACCGAAATCGGTCACGACATAGTGCGGGAATTTTGTCCTGAGATGATCGTGAAATCCGTTGATCCCCTTTTCCAGGATTACCTGACCAAGACGCACACGTCCCTTCCCATCGGCTGCGGCACCATACCAGTCAAGAATCTCGGCGATGAACGCAACGACTTCTTCGCCAGGGAGAAACAACGCAACCAAGGTCCCGACCACCGGTTTTCTCCCCCATTTACCACCCGCATAGACCGCATAACCCCTCTGCCGCACCGTCCAGGCATCCGCCGGGCAGACCTTGACGCAGTCACCGCACAAGAGGCAGTTATGCCGATGATAAACCGGTTTCCGGCTCTCTCCTTCGGTTATCGCAAGCTCTCTGCATGTTTCAAAACAAAGCCCGCAGCCAAGGCACGCGGCGCTATCCAACTCCGGCTCAACAATGCCCACGAAACCGACGTCATTGATGGCCGCCTTCGGGCAGTCATGGGGACAACCGGAAAAACCTACCTTGAACTTGTGATGGCCGGTTGCCGTTCCAAACAGCTGGAGATCAACGTCCAGTGCCGATTGCTGGGTGTCCATGAGCCCATTAGGATTGTATTCGCAGCCACCGCAGGCTACCGGAACCCTGACCCGCGCTCCGCAAGAGGCGACCTGCTGCCCGGACTCCCCCAGTTCAGTGACAACCGCGTCGAAATCACGGAAATTGATATTGACGAGTTCGATGGATTGCCGAACGGAGAGATGAACGAACTCTCCCCCGTACCTCTCGGCCACTTGGGCAATCTTTATCAGGCGTTTGACGGACAACCTGCCGCCCGGCACACGAAGCCGCACGGTGAAGAGATCCCTTCCACGCTCCTTGATGAAACCGCCGACTTTAAGATTTTTCAGATCGACGGTCGTTTGCTTGTTGCGTTCTGTCATTGTCGTCTCCTGTATTTTCCGTGAATAGAGAAAATTCGTTCCCGGTAAACCGTTCAGATGTCATTGCTGTTTAATTTACGCTCCCCTCCTCAGTCCCTGAGCACCTGTATCTCGACTGCCTCAGACAGACCGTCCCTTATGAAAAAGGCTTGTGCCAAGGGACGACCCTGCTCATGAAGCGAAACAATAACGGTGATGACATCAGGATAAAACGCCAAACGGACATCCTCGGCGGATGGTTGCGGCGGGCCCGCTGGATGGGAGTGGTAAAAGGCGACCATCTCCAGCCCCCTCCGCCAGAGGTCTTCCATTACGTTCGCATGTTCGCGCGGGTCCATTCGGAAATGTTTGGCGCTTGCGTCAATATTGGTCATCCGATAGATGGCGGATATGGCGTAGTTCAACCCGCCGAGTATGCCGCACACCTCCAAAGGGGATTCTTCCAGTGAATGGTCAACCATTTGGCGGTAAATCGTCCTAGGCATCTTCAGCGTATACGTCACTGGGAAGATGAACTTCCGGACTTGATATCACACGCGTTCATCGCCCCGATCTCATCCTTCAACTCAAGAATCGTGGGGTGGTCGCCACAGAGGGGACAGCGGGGATTTTTCCTGATTGGTACGTTACTGAAATCCATTCCTTCCGCATCGTAAATAAGTAACCTGCCGCTCAGCAGTTTACCAACACCGATAAGGAATTTCACAGCCTCAGTGGCCTGAATTGAACCGATGACTCCTGGAAGTACGCCAATGACGCCGGCCTGGGCACAGGTTGGAATAGCCCCCGGCGGTGGCGGCGCGGGGGAAAGACAGCGATAGCAAGCTGATTCTCCCGGTAGGACAGTGGTGGTTTGACCGATGAAATGGAGTATACCACCGTGAGAGTAGGGTTTTTTCGCTATGACACAGGCATCATTGATGAGGAATTTTGCGGCAAAGTTGTCGGTGCCATCGATTACGAAATCGTACTTCTGAATGATTTCCAGAATATTTCCCGCATTAACCCATTCCTGATAGGTATTTACCCGCACGTCGGGATTGATGGCCGCCATCTTTTCCATGGCCGAAACCACCTTCGGCTTGCCGATATCAGCGGTATGGTGGATCACCTGTCGCTGAAGGTTTGACAGATCTACCACATCAGCGTCCGCGATACCGATTACACCTACTCCCGCCGCCGCAAGATAGAGAGCCACCGGCGAACCCAGACCACCGGCCCCGATAATGAGCACCTTGCCGTCAAACAGCTTTTGCTGACCTTTCCCGCCAACCTCCTTGAGAATGATATGCCGGGAGTACCGCTCTATCTGCGCATCGGTAAACATCTTCACCCCTCTCCTCCGGCTGCGATCATGAAACATACGCCGCAATCGGATAGTCCCTTGGAATGAGTTTATTTAACACGATCAACCCGTATCATTACAACACTGAATTTGTCAAGTAATTAATACCGGTTATTTACTTTATTTGTATCATGAAAGCACTGGTATTCTGATAGAATTTATTGTTATTTATGCGCCTTCTTGGCAGTTCCATTTCCCACCTGGCTCGTTTTTTCACCGGCATTGAGATTCATCCCGGGGCGACTATCGGCAGAAATTTTTTCATCGATCACGGCATGGGAGTGGTAAATGGTTAAACCGAACGAAATTGGCTATAATGTTACCCTGTATCACGGGGTTACACTGGGAGGGTCAGTCTGGAGCGAACCAAAAGGCATCCGACAGTGGAAGATAATGTGGTTTAGGTTCAAACTCCAAGGTTCTTGGACCGTTCAAAGTGGGTGAAAATAGCAGGATTGGATCCAATTCCGTCGTGGTAAAACAAGTACCTTCCACGGCAACGGTCGTAGGCATCCCTGGGAAAATAGTCATGTCACATCATTGCTGTCCAAGATAATCCGGAACTGAATTCCCGGGTTTGAAATTTCAAGAAGTTGGACGGATAAATCGCTCTTTGCAAATTCAGGTTGTCATTTTCGGATGCTGTCCAATTACCGGAAAGCCAGTTACGCCAACAATGAAACCTGCACTATCTTACCGATCCGGGAGATCGGTGATCGCCTCACGGCAAGGCGTGTGCTTTCATTGCGAACCTGCTGTCCATTTCGGGCCATAAGTTATATGCTCCTAAGGGAATCGGCGCCCTGATCGCCGGAATAGGATCGAAATTTTACCCGCTCCTCTACGGTGGCTCTCAGGAAAGAAACCTTCGGAGCGGGACGGAAAATGTGGCAGGCATCGGTGCCCTCGGCAAGGCTTGCGAACTGGCGGAAGAGAAAATGTTGATAGAATCCCAACGTCTGCGACAGCTTCGTAACCGACTGGAGGAGCAGATACTGAAAACGATCCCCGACGTAAAGCGTAACGGTCATCCCGAGCTTCGCATTCCAATCACCGTCAACCTCTCATTCCTTGGAGTGGCATCCGACGCGCTGCTGACCGGCCTTGACCGGGAGGGAATCGCCGTTTCATCAGGATCAGCCTGCTGTCGGGTGCTATGTGCTTAAAGCCATGGGAGTCGCTGAGGGAGCCGTCGTAGGCAACATACGGTTTTCCCTGGGCAAGGACAATAACAATGACGATGTGGACTACGTGGTTAATACCTTGCGGAACCTGATTCAGCAGAAGAACAGCTGGTGCATAAATCTGGTAAAATGGATTGTTCCGAAATTGTTTATTTTTGGGTGGCACATAGGTGGTGAGAAGGCCGGGACGCCGTTGGCCCGAACCTGCCTCATCCATGCTGGAAGGTTTTTCAGTTCATGGCTGAAGAGTTACTCTGCTGGCTGGACCAAGCAATAGGCGCCTGCCTTTTTTGCCACGTCGCCAGACATTACTTCACCCTCGACTATTTCAGCTTCAAAATAGTGATCTCCGACGTAAGAAAGAACCTTCACTTTTCCCACTTCCTTGAGGTTTTTCATTTGGTCTGCACCCTTGAGAGCTCTGTATCCTACTGGCACGTCCCGGTAAACAGGAATTACATCGTTCAGGCAGATCTCTTTTTTAACAAGCTCAGTCCCGCTATGAAAGAGATGTACCTTGTTGCCTTCTTTCATGACCACTTTGCTTTTAACATTCTGCGCGGCATTTACGACCACCGGAGAAACCGCCAATGCAGAAAATACCAATAAAGCAACTACCGTAATCAGTTTTTTCATCTTTCGTCTCCTTTCATTCATATCGTTTGTGCGTCATAATCCGGACCATTTATCATGTCACCTCCCACCGGTCATATTTTGCCTCGTAATTATGCTCATTAATCAATTATTCATTGTAGCAGCTACACATAATCTGGCAAATCAGGCAAATTATTCATAATCCCCTCGTTGCAATTTCTGACCAATGATGATGGTGTGGGCTACTTCACCGTGTACCAGAACTTGGAGCTGCGCACCTTTCCGTCTTTCAGTTGGAACTTGCACATCACGCCATATTTCCCCTTTTTGGAAAGATCAAAGTCGGCGCCGAAGTGACCCTGCATCCCTATCAGGTCTTTTGTCTGGCTGCTTTTGTCAGGTTTTTGTACTTTAACCTTCACCTCACCCTCAGTCAGGGCCTTGCCACTTTTTGCATCCTTGAACTCGACGGCAATATGATGAGTTTCCTTCATTCCTTTCGGCATCTTCATGTTCATGGCCTTCAGATGCTCTTTCATGCTCATAACCTGAAGGTCGCCTTCACCCCGTCAGTCACTTCCTCATGGGCAACATTGCCCTGATGGCCACCATGGTCCATGGCAGCAAATGAGGCCAGGGGAACTGTGATTGCAAAGAGTGCCGCGAGTAGTATGGACATTCTTTTCATGGTACGAATTCTCCTTTGATCAGGTCTAGCTACTATCTATCGTACTAAGAGCATTAGTTGTGCCAATAGATAACAAGCTGTTATTACAGGACGTTGTGCTTACAATGGTATGGTGGCCTGGAGAATATTCCACACGTTGCGTTGAATATTCGACCAGTGTTTCATTCCTATCGATATGAGAAATTGTAGCACACCAAGCAGATTAACGAGCCTGCGAAACAGGACATACTTATCAGAGCAAATTGTACCATTCTGACGAGGAATATCTAATGGTGGCCGCCACTGTAACTCCCTCGGTTGCCGCCGGAGTAATTGGATCTATCCGGGTAATCGCCGTGGCCTTCGTGCATCAGTGGTCCCATGCAGCCAGTCAATGCGGAAAAGGCCGCGATTGAGAGAAATAATAATACCAGCTTTTTCATGATAGTTCCTTTCTGTAGCCGCGATGTTCCAGCTTTCGTTCGCGGCAGGTGGGGTTTATCCTCCCTGACTGTCAATCCCGGATAGTATGGAAGTGCTGTTGATATTTCGCAGGATGGAGTTCACAGTATCATCGATCCTCTGCTCCTGACGGTGCCTGAGGTCGCCGTTCGAAGGGTGCCGCGGTTCCGACGCTTTTTCAATTTGTGCTACCTTAATGTAGGACCGGCCACCAGGCAGTACTTCGTAGTGAACGTGAGGCCCTGTGGACCGGCCGGAGTTTCCCGAGAGGGCGATGGTCGTGTCGGCATCGACCCGCTCTCCCGCTCTGACCATGAGTGCTGAATTATGGCCGTAGAGAGTCCTGTCGCCGTCATCATTCTGGATTATGACGGTAGCGCCGTGGCCGCCGTGAATACCCGCATGGACAACGCGTCCCTTCCGTGTGCTACGAACCGGAGTCCCGATTGGGACGGCTATATCGGTCCCCCGATGGTAAGCAGGTTTCCCGCTCCCGAAGGGATCGAGGCGCCACCCCACGCCGGAGGTGACGACTCCACCCTTTACTGGCAGGTCGAGGTCCGCGTTGGCAGAAAACGGCAACAGCATAATGATAGCCGTTAATGTGAGAATGCGGGTCAATGCCGGCAACATGTTTCTCTCCCTCGGTACGTTGTAAGGCTAAATGATGGGTTTAAAAAGCAACACATCCTGACAAATGAGTATCTGAATAACGTGATACGCCAGTACTTAAAAAAAGACGCACCCCCCCTAAGGAGGGAACCGGAGGGTGCGTCAAAACGTAGCCTCTACCCTGCGAAGCGTGCAGGATAAAGGAAAAAATTCTCCAGACATTTCCTGCTGCGAAACCAGTAAAATCTGCCGTTGTAAGGAAAGTTGCCGGCAGCCTTTTGCCATTTGATCAATTCTCCGCAAACCGGGTCTCTGACAATATCCATGGTTTTTCACCGTTAAACGAGCATGATCGGCGCCCTGATGAGACACAAGATCCCGCTCCCTACCAGTCCTATTTACCGCCGAAACGCAATGGAAAAGGTAAGATTCATTTTTCTGAGCATCGTTACCCTTCGGATCTCGTTTACTAAAGGTTCTTGCAGTTGATGTGCCAAATCGTTAACATCCTGATAATGCGTAAGTTTTCCGATTCAGGAAGAATCGCCGACGCTTAAAAAACAAGAATATTCGCAATGTGTTGTGGATTATTCTTCATGTTATCTAGCGACAACGCGTTAGAATTGTGTTCCGCAGCTCTCCCATTTTATCAGCACTACTCTCCATCAGGATATATAGGGCAATATACCTTCAAGCAGTTGAAGAGATATGCGTGCGCGTAAATGAATAAGTTTCCATCCGTAAACTCCGGATGTGAAACTATCAAATCATCTACCGACATTAGAAGGAGACCCTGAAAAGCCTCGGCAGGCTCTCTTGAATCTCTTAGGGGTTATATTCCCCGCAGCTTGCTGCGTTGTAGGGAATCAATTATACTGGGTGATACCCCGCTGCTTGCGGCGGGGTAGTTCATTAGTATCCTTATCGGGCTCCAGGCAGTTCCGTGAACATAACCATCAGGAAGACAACAATATTACGGGGCCAATAAAACATATCAATAGTAGGGGCACGGCGAGCCGTGCCCCTACATCAGGGTTTTGATGTTTAATTGCCGAAGTAATTATATAAATGCGGAATATTCGACCCGAGGTGTTGAATATTCTATATTGGCCGTACTGAGGCCACTAATAAACACTGTAAAAACAGTACATAATAAGATTGGCACGACTTATGTAAATAGGTAGTCAATTACACTTATTCCAGGAGTTGACATGAAATTGTGGTCTACAGTTTTGATCGCTATGTTGTTGTTTCCGTCCATGCCTAAGTCTGTGCCGGCAGGAGAAGTTCAGCCTGTCGAAAATCTTTCCCAACTCATTGATGCAGCCATTTCCAACAACCCCGAGTTGAAGGCATCCGACGCTCGCTGGCAAATGTTTGAAAACCGCATTGCCCAGGCGCGCTCCCTGGACGACCCGATGCTGATGCTGGGGATACAGAACGGCATGGTGCGTACGCCTTTCAACTTCAGCAAGGATTCCATGACCCAGAAGGTGATAGGCATCAGTCAGCAATTGCCGTTCTGGGGAAAAAGGGCTCTCAAGGGTGAAGTAGCGGCAAAAGAGGCTGAATCGTACAAATGGACGGTGGACGAGCGCAAGCTTGAACTGAGACGCATGGTCAAGGAAAGCTGGTACCAGATTTACTTCATCGACAAGTCGCTGCTGATAGTGGACAAAAATATCAGGATTCTCGATGACTTCATCACCCTTGCTGAAACGAAGTACTCCGTCGGCCAGGGGGTACAGCAAGACGTCTTCAAGGCTCAGGTGGAGCGCTCCAAAATGTTCGACATGCGTATCACTCTGGAGCAGCAGCGCAAATCACAGCAGGCGAACCTGAATGCCCTCCTGTATAGGCCGGCCGATACACCGGTTGGCCGGATTCCCGACGCGGAGATAGAGCCGCTTTCCCTGACTGCCGAACAGTTGAGAAACACTGCCTATCAGAACCGCCCTCTATTAAAAGGTTACCAGGCCCTCATCGAAAAAGGGAAAGCGGGGTTGAAACTGGCGAAAAAAGAATTCTATCCTGACTTCAATGTCTCACTGGAATACATGCAGCGTGATCCGGCAATGGAACAGGACGGGCTGGATATGTATTCCCTCGGTCTTACCTTTAACCTCCCGGTGCAGAGGGCAAGGCGTCACGCCGCGGTGGCGGAATCCGGTTCCGAGATCAGGATGGCCGGCGAGGAATTGAACAACCTGAAGAACGTCATTAATTCTGGCGTGTCCGACCTTCTCGCCCAGCTTGAACGGCGCAGGAAGCTGGCGGAGCTTTATAAAACCGGGATCATTCCCCAGGCCGAGCAATCACTGGAATCTGCGACCATCAGCTACCGGGTGAACAAGGTGGATTTTCTGACCCTTCTGGACAGCCGGGTGACCTTGTTCAACTATGAACGGGAGT
>SBEG01000048.1 GCA_009668975.1 Deltaproteobacteria bacterium
GGACGGGAGACTGCATTTCCTTGGGAGTCTCCGGAGACGCAGGCATGACGTCCGAGCCACGCTGCAGGGGCGAGCCGGCCCGAGGATTTGCCACCGGGAGGTTTACCATATCCACATAGTAGACCGGTGCCGCATTTGTGTGGTCAGTGCTAAAAAAATCAAGAAAACTGAATGCCGCAAAAAAAGCCAGGTGAGCGAGGAGTGAGCAGGAGATGGCCACTTCCAGCCCGAATTCTTTCTTCCGACGATGTCTCATTTTTCCCGGCCGGGCTCCGTCATCATGCCAAGCCGTTCAATGCCGGCACCTTTGATTTCCGCCATGGTCTTGACCACTTCCCCATACGGAACATCGGTGTCGGCTTTCAGAAAGACCTCTTTCTTGTCTCGCGACTCGAAGATTGCGGCAAGTTTCCCCGTCAGTTCGGAATGGCTCGTTTCGGCGGAATTGATAAAGACCCGCCCGGATCTGTCAACGGATACCACAACCGTTTCCTGGTCGGTGGCAAGGGATTTTGCCTGGGTTTTTGGCAGGTTTACCTGGACTCCCTGCTGCATCATCGGGGCGGCTACCATGAATATGATAAGGAGCACGAGCATTACGTCCACAAAAGGTGTGACATTGATTTGGGACATGGCGCCGTTTCGAGTTTCTCTGCTTCCGATTTCCATGATCGTCCCCTATTTCCTGCTGATGGATCTTTGAACGATGTTGAGATATTCCGTGGAGAAGCTGTCCATTTCAGAAATCAGGACCTTGATCTTGTGCTGAAAATGGTTGTAGCCCATGACCGCCGGGATTGCCGCGACCAGACCTACTGCCGTGGCAATGAGCGCCTCGGCAATACCGGGAGCAACAACGGCCAGCGAAGCCGAACCGGTTTCGCCGATACCCTTGAAGGCGGTCATGATTCCCCACACAGTTCCGAACAGCCCGATAAAGGGTGCGGTTGAGCCGGTGGTTGCCAGAAAGGTGAGATATTTCTCCAGACGGGTAATTTCAGAGGTCGTGGCCCGGCGCAGGGCACGGGAAATATTTTCGATTCCCCCGAGGTCGGTGCTGATGACCTCCGGATCCTCTCTTTCTTCCCCTTTTTCCATCAGTTTCTTCAGCTCGCTAAACCCTTCGCTGAAGAGGACCGCCAACGGAGAGTCGGTAAAGCGGTCAAGTTGGGCATTGATGGAATCGAATTTTTTCACCTTCCAGAAAAAATCGAGAAACTTTTCCGACTGGCTGTTGGCGCGGTAGACCTGCCGGAATTTAAAGAAAATGATGCCGAGAGATACAACGGAGAAGAGACAGAGAACTACCAGGACAGCTTGAACGACCAGACCGGTCACCGCAAAGATTCCCAAGATGTATACCTCCATATGAATAAAGTAAGTGGAAAATATTGATAAAATAAGCCTGTATCTTTATCAAGTCAACACGATTTTTCCCCTTTACATTTCTTCACTGAAAGCGGAAAAGCACCGGAAGGGCTCTCCAACTTTGCTTTGGACTTTCTTTTGCCGAGTGGGGTAGACTAGCTCTTAATGTCATTATCACTCTACATTCATTATCCCTTCTGTCTGCGAAAATGCCGCTACTGCGCATTTAATTCCGTCAGTGACGCCCCCTGCAGTCCGGACGAGTATTTGACCGGATTGCTCAAGGAGCTGGAACTGAGCCGGGAACTGCCGGAAAAGGGTTCTGCCGCCGGCACGCTCTATTTTGGCGGGGGAACCCCCTCCCTTCTGGAGCCGGCTCAGGTGGCGCGGATCATCGAGGCTGCCGCGAAGCAGTACGCGCTTGCCGCAGATGCCGAGATTACCCTGGAATGCAATCCGGGCACGATTACCCGCGGGAAACTTGCCGCGTTCCGTGCCGTAGGCGTCAATCGCCTTTCCCTCGGTGTTCAGTCATTTGACGATGAGCTCCTTGACGTCCTTGGACGCTCCCATAGCGCCGAAGAGGCGTTGGGAGCTTTTCGTGCCGCCAGGGAAGCCGGATATGACAATATCGGCCTCGACCTTATTTATTCACTGCCGGGACAAAGCCTTGCCCAGTGGCAGCGGGAGTTGTCGCAGGCCTGTGAACTGAAACCGGAACATCTCTCGGTCTACGGCCTCACCATCGAGGAGGGGACACCCTTTGCCCTTTTGGAAGAAAAGGGGGAGTTGCTCCTGCCCGATGAGGAGGAATCGGCCCGCATGTATGAGCTGTCAGCGGAGTTGTTAGCTGTTAATGGCTATGAACAGTATGAAATCGCCAATTTTGCCCGGCCCGGTTTCCGCTCGCGGCATAATTCCGGCTACTGGCTGCGTCGTCCATTTCTCGGTTGCGGCGCCGGTGCCCACTCGTTCCTGAGGCAACCGGAAGCAGGTCTCCGGTTTTCGAATACGGCGAAGGTGGCGGATTATCTTACATTGGTTGGTCGTGGCAGCCTCCCGACCTGCGAAAGCCGGAACCTGTCTCGTGAAGAGGCAATGGCGGAGTGCCTGTTTCTCGGTTTGCGGTTGACGGAAGGGGTGAGCCTCGAGCGCTTTCGCGAAGAGTTTTCCCTGTCGTTTCAGGAGGCCTACGGCGTGGCCTGCGCGGATCTCTTTGCCGGCGGTCTGCTGGAAATCAGGGATGGTTTTGTGCGCCTCACCGGAAAGGCCCGGATCCTTTCGAACCAGGTTTTCGTCAGGTTTTTATAGCCGGGAAAATTCCTTGACAAATAAGGGGTCGGTTGTTACTTTTGTGCTAGTTAGCACTCGTTGCATTTGAGTGCTAACTTTCGTTACAGGGGCAATAATGAACGATAACCTTTCGGAACGAAGCAGACAGATCCTTGAAGCGGTCATCGATGATTACATCCGGACCGCGGAACCGGTTGGCAGCCGTACGGTGACCCGAAGGCACGGGCTTGCACTGTCGCCGGCAACGGTGCGAAACGTCATGTCCGACTTGGAGGAGATGGGCTTTCTCTCTTCTCCCCATACTTCGGCGGGCCGGGTTCCCACCGACAAGGCCTTCCGCTTCTACGTGGATTCTCTTCTCCATGTCCCTGCTATCACGGAAAACCAGCAGGAGGAAATCCGCCGGCAGTACCAGGTCCCGGGCCGGGATGTGGGCGAAATACTGAAGGAAACCAGCAAGATACTGTCGTCCATTTCTAATTATATCGGAATTGTCGTAGCCCCGCGCTTTGCGGCCAATGTCTTCCGCCAGATTGAGTTCGTCAAGCTTTTCGGCAAACGTATTCTGGTGATTCTCGTTTCGGAAAGCGGGATTGTCCAGAACAGGGTGATCGAAGCCGAGGAAGATCTTTCAACGGAAGATCTGGTGCGCATGACAAATTACCTGAACGATCTGCTCCATGGCTTGACGATCGCGGAAGTAAAAGCCCGGATCATCAGGGAGATGCAGGACGAGAAGGTCCGCTACGACAAACTTCTGAGCCGGGCGCTCAAACTTTCCGAAGTTACCCTGGAAGAGTCTGCCGCGGACGTCTTCATCGAGGGGCAGGTCAATATTCTCGAACAGCCGGAATTTGCCGACGTGGAGCGGATGAAGGAGATTTTTCACACCTTCGAGGAAAAAAGCCAGCTCATCAACTTGCTTGACTGCTGCATGAAAGCGGACCGGGTGAATATTTTTATCGGTGCGGAAAACTTTTTGAGCCGCATGAATCAGATGAGCGTCATTACCGCTTCCTATGCAAGCGGTCCGAATACCCTCGGGGTTCTCGGTGTCATCGGCCCCACCCGGATGGGCTATGACCGGGTAATTCCCATTGTTGACTACACGGCACGAATGCTCAGCGAACTGTTGGGCCGGGAATAAAGCGCGAAAGGAGTATCTGTGAAGATGAAAAAGCATGACACCGAAACAAGCGGTGTGGAACATACTGAGCAAAAGATGGAAGTGACGGAAGTGACAGGTGACGAAACGGGAGTCGCGCTCGAACCTGCGGAGAGAATCCGGCAGCTTGAGGATGCCCTGGCGGCCAAAGAGGCAGAAGTGGCGGCCAACTGGGATAAATATCTCCGTGAGCGTGCCGACCTGGAAAATTATCGCCGACGGGTCCAGAAGGAAAAGGAAGATCTGATGAAGTACGGCAATGAATGCCTGCTGACAGAAATTCTTCCTGTTCTGGACAATATGGAACGGGCCCTTGATCATGCCTCCGAGGAAAGCCTTTCGGCAGTTATCGAAGGAGTGAACCTGACCCGCTCCATGCTCCTTTCGGTGCTGAAGAAGTTTGGCGTGGAGCCCATCGAAGCGAAGGGCGCCACTTTCGACTCGGCATTTCATCAGGCCATGTGCCAGGTGGAAAGCGCTGATGTGGCACCGAATTGCATTATTGAGGAGTACCAGAAGGGCTATCTGCTCAACGACCGGCTCTTGCGGCCGGCGATGGTTTCGGTGGCAGCCGCGAAAAAAAACGGGGCTGAATAAATTTTAGCTGCTCCCCTTGTTTTTTTTCGAGTAGATACTTAGCTTTACCATGCAGAGACATTAAAAGGAGGAATACATATATGAGTAAGGTAATCGGAATCGATCTGGGTACTACCAACTCCTGCGTAGCCATCATGGAGGGGGGGGAGCCTATTGTCATAGCCAATGCCGAAGGAAGCCGCACGACACCGTCCATGGTCGCTTTCACCGACAGTGGCGAGCGTCCGGTGGGCCAGCAGGCGAAGCGCCAGGCGGTCACCAACCCGGAGAATACCCTGTTTTCCATCAAGCGCCTCATTGGCCGCAAGTTCGACACCGAGGCCGTGAAAAAAGACATCGCCATTTCCCCTTTCAAGATTGTGAAAGCGGAGAACGGTGATGCCTGGGTGGAAGTTCGCGGCAAACAGTATTCTCCGCCGGAAATCTCCGCCATGATCCTGCAGAAGATGAAAAAGACCGCGGAAGACTATCTGGGCGAAACGGTTACCGATGCGGTCATCACCGTTCCGGCCTATTTCGATGACTCCCAGCGCCAGGCAACCAAGGATGCCGGCAAGATCGCCGGTCTGAACGTGCTCAGAATCATCAACGAGCCAACCGCTGCGGCCCTGGCCTACGGCCTCGATAAGAAGAAGGATGAAAAGATCGCGGTCTTCGACCTGGGTGGCGGTACCTTCGATATTTCGATTCTCGAACTGGGCGAAGGTGTCTTCGAAGTAAAATCGACCAACGGCGACACTTTCCTCGGAGGTGAAGACTTCGACCAGAAGGTCATCGACTGGATTGCAGACGAGTTCAAAAAGGATCAGGGCATCGACCTGCGTTCCGACAAGATGGCGCTCCAGCGTCTCAAGGAAGCGGCTGAGAAAGCCAAGTGCGAACTTTCCACCTCGATGGAGACCGATATCAACCTGCCGTTCATCACCGCTGATGCGACCGGTCCGAAACACTTGACCCTGAAGCTGACCCGCGCAAAGCTTGAAGCACTCTGTGCCGAACTGATTGCGAAATTGGAAGGACCGTGCCGGACCGCCTTGAAAGATGCCGGCCTTTCCCCCAGTGAAATTGATGAGGTAATCCTGGTGGGCGGTATGACCCGCATGCCGATCGTACAGTCGAAGGTCCAGGAAATCTTCGGCAAGGTCCCCAACCGGGGCGTCAATCCCGATGAAGTTGTGGCCATCGGTGCTGCCATCCAGGGTGGTGTTCTGCGCGGTGACGTGAAAGACGTTCTGCTGCTTGACGTCACTCCGCTTTCCCTCGGGATCGAAACCCTGGGCGGCGTCATGACCAAGCTCATTGACAAGAACACCACGATCCCCTGCCGCAAGAGCCAGGTATTCTCCACTGCCGCCGACAACCAGCCGGCAGTAACCATCCATGTCCTGCAGGGTGAGCGGGAAATGGCCGGCGACAACAAGACCCTCGGCAATTTCGAGCTGACCGGCATTCCACCGGCACCGCGTGGCGTGCCCCAGGTTGAAGTAACCTTCGACATCGATGCCAACGGCATCGTCCACGTCTCTGCCAAAGACCTCGGTACCGGTAAAGAGCAGTCCATCCGCATCACCGCTTCCTCCGGACTTTCCAAGGAAGAGATCGACAAGATGGTGCGCGACGCCGAGGCCCATGCCAGCGAGGATAAGCAGAAGCGTGAGCTGATCGAGGCCCGCAACCATGCCGACAGCCTGATTTATTCCACTGAGAAGTCTCTCAAGGAGTTCGGCGACAAGGTCGATGCCGGCGAAAAGCAGAAGATCGAAGATGGCGTTGCCAAATTGAAGAAAGCGATGGAAGGCAACGATCCTGCTGCAATTAAGTCCGCCACCGATGAACTCACCCAGGCCTCGCACAAACTGGCCGAAGCGGTCTACTCCCACGCGCAGCAGCCAGGCGCCGGAGCCGAGGGTGAAGCTGCGCCGAAAGAGGAAGGATCGGACGAAAAGGTTGTCGAAGCCGAGTTTGAGGAAGTAAAAGAAGATAAATAACTAACAGAGAACGGCTCAAGACACGGGGCTTAGGGCGAAGGGGAGATCCGTACTACTCCCCTTTTTGCCGTTTGCCCTTTGGCTTTTGCCCATGGGGAACAAGAGTGGCAAACGGGGAAAAGCGCGATTACTACGAGGTGCTGGGCGTTCATCGGAATGCTTCCGAAACCGAAATCAAGAAGGCCTACCGCAAGCTGGCCATCCAGCACCATCCGGACAAAAATCAGGGGGACAAACAGTCCGAAGAGCAATTCAAAGAGGTTTCCGAGGCATACGAAGTACTGTCCGACCCTCAGAAACGTGTTCAGTACGACCAGTTCGGCCATGCCGGACTCAGTGGCGGAGCCGGTGCCTCAGGCTTCGGTTTCGGCGGCGGCACCCCCTTTGGTGACATCTTTGAGGATATTTTCGGAGACCTGTTCGGTGGCCGGCAACAGCAGCGCCGGGGCGGCAAAAGGGGTGACGACCTCCTCTACAACCTTGAGATCAGCTTTGAGGAAGCGGCCTTCGGCGTCGAGTCAAAAATCGAGGTTCCCTACAACAAACGTTGCGGCACCTGCAACGGCAGCGGCGCCAAGCCCGGTACCGAGCCGAAGGTCTGCCCGACCTGTCGCGGGGCCGGCCAGGTCCGTTTTCAGCAGGGCTATTTCAGCGTCAGCAGGACCTGTAACCACTGTAATGGTGAAGGTAAAGTCATTGACTCGCCCTGTTCGACCTGCCGCGGAACCGGTATGGCGCGGGACACCAAAACCATGTCGGTCAAGGTTCCTGCAGGGGTCGAGACCGGCAACCGGCTGAAACTTTCCGGCGAGGGTGGCGAGGGAACGAAGGGCGGATCAAATGGCGATCTCTACGTCTCGATCAAAGTTCGGCCACATTCGGTATTTTCCCGGGAGAACAATGACGTTATCTGTGAAATCCCGATCAGCTTTGTCCAGGCGGCCCTTGGTACCGAGATTGCCGTGCCGACCCTTGACGGCAAACTGAACCTGAAAATTCCTGAGGGAACCCAGTCCGGCAAGGTTTTCCGCCTGAAGGACAAGGGAATCCCGGTTCTCCAGGGCTATGGGCGGGGGGATCAGATGGTGGTGATCAAGGTGGAGACACCGGTGAACCTGAACAAGCGGCAACGGGAACTCCTCGAGGAATTCGCGGCGATTGGCGGTGAGGAAGTCCACCCGATGAAGAAGAATTTTTTCGATAAGGTCGTGAACCTTTTCAGCTAGTGTGCGCGCGGTTATTACATGACCATTTTCTCCTGGCGCCGCTGCGGAGTTTTCCGCAGCGGCCGTCTTCCACTCATTGGCGTTTTTGCACTGCTCCTGGTGAGCATTGCTGGTCCGGCGACGCCGGCCACTTTCCAACCCGGCAAGACCACCCTGCTGATGAATCGGGACTACGCTGTTGCTCTTCTTACCGGGGTTCGCGAGGCCCGCACTAGCATCACCGTCTCCTGTTACCTCTTTAAAATTACCAAGTTTCCGGGCAACATGCCGCGTCGAATCGCCGAGGAGCTGATTCGAGCCCGGCAGCGTGGGGTTGCCGTCAGCGTGATTCTCGAACAATCCGAGGATGAACGTGATTTCCTCAACCGGGAAAACCGTGCCACCGCCTCGCTCCTTACCCCGAGGGGCATCAAGGTGCGCTTTGACTCAATCCGCAAAACCAGCCACGCCAAAGTTGTGGTCATCGATGACCGCTGGGTCTTTCTCGGCAGCCACAACCTTACCCACAGCGCCCTGTCCCGCAACAACGAGCTCTCTGTCCGGATCGATTCAGCGGAAATGGCCCGGCAGATACAAACCTACCTCGGAGCGCTCTGAAACCACCCTTCGCCCCATGACCCATTAACCTGGTTCTGCACCCACGACTGTTTGCGATAGCTTTTGACCTGATGATTATCCTGTGGGAAAGTTATTCCAATTCCCTATCAAGGCCCTCTCTGCGTTGGCTCGTCTTCGACTGCTCAACGTACTCTTCAGTACGCCTCGCAGCCTCAATCCTTGCAGCCTTGAGTGCATCCTTGATCTGAAATTGGTAGCACAGATAACTTTCCGAGAACGCTGGCGAGGTTTTCTTCATAAAACAATTGCTGCTGCACTGGATTGTTGAATTTGGTTATCCGGGAATCTTTGCTGCCCTGCTGCTCGGGATTTTCGGTGCGCCCATTCCCGATGAGGTTGTGCTTTCCTTTGCCGGTTATCTTGCCTTCGAGGGAACACAGCAGCTGCATTTTGCCATCCTGGCGGCCAGCCTCGGCAGTGTCTGCGGCATATCGCTCAGTTACGCGGTCGGCCGCTCTTTCGGGCTGTTCTTCGTCGAGCGCTATGGCCGCTTTGTCGGCATCACGCCCGAGCGGCTCGGCAGGGCTCACAATTGGTTCGGCCGTTACGGCAAGTGGACGCTTTTACCCGGATTCTTCATCCCGGGTGTCCGCCACCTGATTGCCTACCTGGCCGGTACCTCGCGACTGAAATATTCCACCTTTTCGCTCTTTGCCTATGCCGGTGGTTTTCTCTGGACGACCACCTTTATTCTTCTCGGCTACTATATGGGCAAGGATTGGCACCAGATGTCAGCGCTGCTGCACAAGCATCTCCGGTTAGGCGCGGCAATCGTGGTGCTGGTGTTCCTCGCCTGGTTTCTGATCCGCTGGCTGCTGCGAAGAAATTCCCCGCAGTCTGCTCAATAGCGAAGGACAAAAAAAAGCGATGCCGCGGATTTCTCCAGGCATCGCCGTTTTTAACGGTTCATTTTTTCAGACCTTACCCGAGCACGGCCTTCTTGAACTCGTCAATACCCATCTGCTCGACGATGCGGCAGATCCGCTCTTTCTTGCCGCAGTTTTTGTAGAAATCGATGATCTTGGCGATGATTGCCAGGACTTCTTCATCCGTGGCTATTTCTTCCACCAGGACATCACCGATCCGCGGGCGCATCCCGGAGTTGCCGCCAACCAGGATCTTCCAGCCCTTCGGGGTTCCCATCACACCGATATCTTTGATCCAGACCTCGGAACAGGAAAGCATGCAGCCGGCCACGCCCATTTTCATCTTGTTGGGCAGTTCCATGGCGTGGTAGATGGCGTCGATCTTCAGACCGAGGCCGACGGAATCCATGACGCCCCGTTTGCAGAAGGTTGTACCGGGGCAGATTTTGACGCTCCGCACACAGAGGCCGATTGCCGCGCCCGGTGTCTGCTGGAGATCCTCCCAGATCGCGTCCAGATCTTCTTCCTTGACGCCGACCAGGGCAATGCGCTGCGCTGATGTCAGCTTAACCGCCTGAACATTATATTTATCTGCCGCATCGCAGATTTTCCGCAGGGTGGCTGTATTGGTGATCCCGCCGGGAATATGGGGTGCTATGGCGTATGTTTCTTTATCGCGCTGTAAAATGGCGCCTTTTTCCAGTAAATCTTTCTTCATCTTATCCTCCCAGGTTACTATTTTAGTCAGCATGAAAATGTAGCACAGTTTTTTCAGGAAAGAAAGGGTAAGGGCAACTTCGATTTTTTTCAAAGACGTTCGGCTGATTCCATATCCTGGAGAAAAAGCGCGTGCTGAGGAAGCAGAAGCCGGCGGCAGTGGCTAAGGGGCTACCGGCGTGGTCAGCAGGGCGGCGCGCAAGTCCCCACGGGTCGGAGAACCAGCCAGGCAACGTGGGTGCAATGGAATCACCCAGGGCAGGGAAGGAAAAAATGTTGATCCTGAATCCGTGAAGCTCCCCCTATTCCCCTGCATGCTTCAGGGCCATTTCCCTACCTCTTACTTCGTTTACAAAGAGAGCAATAATAACTGCTGCCATAAAAAAGATAGAGCAGACCAGTATTGCATTTCTGAGACCGAAGAGATTCTGGAGAATACCCAGGATTAACAGACCCATAATCCCGGCTAACCGGTTTGAAAAACTCCACAGCCCGAAAAACTCTCCGGCCTTTGTGCCCGGTGAAAACATACCCACCATTGCCCTGCATGCAGACTGTGTCGACCCCAGCCCAAGCCCTGCAATTGAGCCCGTAACAAGAAAGAGTTGTTCTGTTGTAATGGATATGCCAGAAAGAGCATTTATGAAATGGGTAATCTCAATCACTCCATAAATCAGTATTATTGTAACAAACCACAGCATAAGGGTGATGATGAAGGTCCTTTTTGCTCCCCACCGGTCCTGTATATAGCCAAACAGAAAGGCCCCGCAGGCAGCGGTTATCTGGGTTATTACAAACATGAGGGTCTGTGTCATGGCTGACCATTCTACTATCTGGTCGCCATATATAAAGGTGAATGATATGACAATAGAGAGCCCTGCATAGGCAAAAAAGAAGGATACAAGCAGGATGACAAGATCCCTGAAGTCCCTGATCTCTGCAAAGGTCTTTCTTAATCTTTTAAACCCTATGGAAAACAATGACTCCCCATGAGGCAGAGAATGTGGCGTTGACCTGTTCTTTACCCATAAAAATGTCGGGATTGCCGCCAGAAGGAAAAACAGACCTGTTACAGGCCCAACAAGGCGAAGGTTATTAAAATTTTCAAGGGTATATACCCCGGCATCGAGCCAAAAAATTACAATTGCCGTTGAGGCGAGCCCCCCGAAATAGCCCAGGCCCCATGCATACCCGGAAATCTTGCCCAAGTCTTTGGCCGGGCCAAGACCCGGAAGAAAGCTGGCAATAAATGCCTCACCATATGAAAAACCTATATTGGAGATTATAAGAAGAATCATGCCAAGGACAATATATCCAGGTTTTACAAAATATAGAGAGGCAGTTGAAAGGACCGTAAGTAAATAGCTTGCAAAAAGGAATTTCTTTTTTGCACCGGTAAAATCCATTATTGCTCCAAGCAAAGGGGATGAGGCCAGAACAACAAGATAACTTATAGAAAGGGCAATGCTCCAGAGAAGATTGCCCATGCGGAAGTCAGGGGCGTCACCGACAATAATGCGCGGGAATAGTATGCTGAATACAACTGTTATTATTACCGTGGTATATGAGGAGTTGGCAAAGTCAAACATTGCCCAACCAAAAAGCTCCCTGAATGAGGCCCTGGACGTCTGAGACATTTATTCCCCTTTCCCTTTCACCTATCCATTCGTTTTCACCTGCATGAAAAGGGGATAAAGCGGGATTTTCTGTCGCAGATTCAAATCCCCCCGCTCCCCCCTTTCGTAATGGGTGGAGTTTCACACGGGCAAAAAGGGCGCGGCAAGCAGCGCCCCTACCTTATAACACACACAAGCGCTCCCCACACGACCAGCATCAGCGCCACTGAGCCGTACATGAGCCGGACAGCTCCCCGATAGGCATCATGGGACAATTTGCGGAGCGGGTCGCCGATGGTCGGCTTTTCCACGATCGTGCCGAAATAGCGGTTGGCACCCCCGAGTCTCACAGCCAGGGCACCAGCCGCGGCTGCTTCGGGAATGCCGCTGTTGGGGGAGGAGTGGTTCTTGCCGTCACGGAGCATGATTCTGAAGGCGGCGCCGCCGGAAAGTCCGACGAGCGGAGCTATGACGACCATTAACAAACCGGTCATGCGGGCCGGCAGCCAGTTGACCAGGTCGTCGAACCGGGCTGAGGCCCAGCCGAAGCGGAGGTAGCGCTCGTTCCTGTAGCCAACCATGGAGTCGAGGGTGTTCACCGCTTTGTAGGCAAGGCCCAACACCGGACCGCCGACCATCAGATAGAAGAGCGGGGCGATGATTCCATCCGAGGTATTCTCCGCCACCGTCTCCACCAGTGCCCGCCAGATCTCCGCCTCGTCAAGGTCAGCCGTGTCGCGGCCAACGATGCGGGAGAGATAATGGCGTGCCCCTGCCAGATCACCGGCGACCAGCCGATCGGCGACCAAACTCGATTCCCGGTGCAGCGAGCGAGCCGCGAGGCAGGTCCAGGCGAGAACCGCCGCCAGCGCAACCCCCAGGTAGGAATTTATGGCACTGGCCCCTTTCAGTAGCAAAAATGCCAGCAGGCTTGTTGCCCCGACCACACAGATCAGCAGCAGGACACCGCCAAGGCGTTCGTTGCGAATCATTCGGCGCAGAAACTTTTCCAGTGCGGAGATCAGCGTGCCGATGCCGACCACCGGGTGCGGCAGCCAGCGCGGGTCGCCCAGGAGCAGATCCAGGGCAACGGCGACCATTACGATGTAGGGGGTGATTGGTTCCACATGGTATCCAAGTATGCCGGGAAATGATTGCTCCGAAACCGGGGAATTTAATCCCCGGACGTCTCGATCCCGCAGATCCGGAACAGTCGCTCCAGGTCAAGATGCCGTTCCAGGTGCTCCGCCAGCAGGTCGAACGGGTCTTCTTCCCGGTACTCTGCCGAAACAATGGGTAACCCCTTTTCCCTGCGTAACCGGTTGAGAAAGGCGGAGCGGAATTCGTGATTATCAAAAATGCCGTGCAGGTAGGTGCCGAACACCCGGCCGTTGGCCGAGACAGCGCCGTCCAGGACCGCCACCTCGCTACCGGATCGGTAAAGCAGCTGGCTGAAAGGTTTTGCCGTGGGACCGAGAGTCGTATTTCCCATGTGTATTTCGTAGCCGGAAACCGTGTCCCCGGCGTTCGGCGCAATCAAAAGGGCAGCGGGCAGCAGCCGTGCCTCTGCCTGGTGGGTTTCTTTCTCCGGGAGAAGCACCGTCTCCACATCGAGAATTCCCAAGCCCTCCGCCTCGGCAACGGCCGATTCTATGCCGTCCGGATCGAGAACCTTGGTGCCGAGCATCTGGTACCCGCCGCAGATGCCGACTATCGGTCCGTCAAAGCTTCGTATTTGCGCAAACAGCCCCTTTTGCCGGAGAAAGCGGAGATCGGAAATGGTGGATTTGCTGCCCGGCAGGATCAGACAATCCAGGCCGTCCAGGTCCTCGACATCCTCAAGGTAACGGAGATCCACATCCGGCTCCCCTTCGAGGGCATCGAAATCGGTATAATTCGAAATGCGCGGAAACCTGATTACACCGATCCGGAGATTTCCTTCCACGCTTTTTCCTCTTCGTGACTCGCTCCTTCGCCGTTCCAACGCCACGCTGTCTTCTTCCGGGATGCGGAAATGGCTGAAATACGGGACGACACCCAGGACCGGGATACCGGTCCTCTTTTCGACGAATTCGATTCCGGAGGTCAGCAGCGAGGGATCGCCGCGAAACTTGTTGATGATCACCCCTTTGATGCGCTTTCGTTCCTGCGGTTCCAGCAACTCCCAAGTGCCGACTATCTGGGCAAACACCCCGCCGCGGTCGATATCCGCAACTAGCAGGCACGGGCAGTCGGCCATTTCGGCAATGCGCAGGTTGGCAATGTCGTGTGCCCGCAGGTTGATCTCCGCGGCGCTGCCGGCGCCTTCGATGACAAGGTACCGGTAGTTTTCCGCCAGCCTCCGGAAACTCTCCTCCACCTTCCGGAGGGCTTGCGGTTTGTAGCTGTTGTAGTCCTTTACCGCCATGTTTCCGACCACCTGTCCCTGGACGATCACCTGGCTGCCGGTATCGGAATTGGGCTTGAGGAGCACCGGGTTCATGTCGGTGTTGGGCGGAATGCGGCAGGCCTGGGCCTGAACCGCCTGGGCACGGCCGATTTCGCCCCCCTCGGGCGTGGCAAAGGAATTAAGGGCCATATTCTGGGATTTGAATGGTGCCACGGAAATTCCCCGGTTGCTGAGAATGCGGCAGAAGCCGGCAACCAGAACAGATTTTCCCACGTCCGAGCCGGTGCCGACGAACATCACGGCTTTGCCGTGATGTGTGAGGTGTGAGGCGTGAGGGGTGAGGGGTGAACCGACATTATTTTCGCTTTTCTCTCCGCTCTCCTCACTCCTCACACTATATCCGCGCGGCGTTACCATCCGCATCTGCCCGTCAACATAGGTGGCGGAATTGCCGATGATGACCAGGGAGAACATATCGATGCTGTCCAGCGGCATTTCGGCCAGGGTGGAGAGAATCTTTTCCTCGCCTTCGCGGCAGGCGTTGCGCACTATGCCGACCGGAGTCTGGGGAGAGCGGGAGGCCAGCAGCAGCTCCCGGGCACGCTCGATGTGGCGCACTCTGCCCTTGCTGCGGGGGTTGTAGAGGGCCACGACGAAATCCGCCGCCGCAGCTGCTGTCAGGCGCTTTTCGATCAACTCCCAAGGGGTAAGCAGGTCGGAGAGGGATATCACCGCAAAGTCGTGCATGAGCGGAGCGCCGAGCACTGCGGCCGCGGCCTGCACCGCGGAAACGCCGGGCACGATCACCACTTCGATATTCTCCGGAGGAGACAATTCCAGCACCAGTCCGGCCATACCATAGACGCCGGAGTCACCACTTGAGACCAGAGCGACCGTCCGCCCTTCAGCGGCGAGCCTCAGCGCCTCTCGACAGCGCTCCACCTCTCTCGTCATGCCGGAGGACACGACTTCCTTGCCGGTCAGAAGCGGTTTGATCAGATCGAGATAGGTCTGGTAGCCTACCACGGTATCGGCTGACTCGATGGCCTC
>SBEG01000022.1 GCA_009668975.1 Deltaproteobacteria bacterium
CCGAATTTGCCCTGGATTGTATCACGGAACAGGTATCTGGCAACCAGGAAAGAGATGCTTGCGCCAATGGTTGCGCCGATATTGGCGTAGACCGTGCCCATCAGCACCCCGAACACCGCGCCCGCGGCAAGGGTGAGGATTGCGGCGCCGGGAAGGGCCAGCGCCGTCTGGGTGATATAGATGGCCATAAAAACCACCACCGTGAGCAGCCGGTGGTCGCGGTAGAGGTTTAGCAAGTCATCCCGATTTTGCTTCAGGAAATCCAGGGTCAGGTACCGGCCCAGGCCGAACCAGAAAAACAGGCCGACAAAGAGCGCCGCCAGCAGCAGGAGGATGATTTTTTTTCGATTCATCAGGATCTGCTCCAGGAGAGCCAAGCGGACAACATCTTCTTCAGAAATGGTGTCAGCCGGGTCCGGTTATAGGCATCGGCAAGCTTCTTGATGGCCTCGGCCTGTGTCGGATAGGGATGGATAGTCCGGCCGATTGCCGACAGTCCCAGGCCATTGGTAATGGCCAGAGAGAGTTCGTTGATCATCTCCCCGGCGTGACGGGCAACAATCGTCGCCCCGAGGATCTTGTCACTGCCCTTTTTCAGGTGTACCCGGGCAAAACCCTCGGATTCCCCGTCCAGTATTGCCCGGTCAACCTCGGACAACGGCACGGTGAAGGTCTGCACGGCAATGCCCTGTTTCTCGGCGTCATGAGCATACATTCCCACATGAGCAATTTCCGGATCGGTATAGGTGCACCAGGGAACGGTCAGTGCAGAGCTCTTCTGGCGACCCTTGAAAAGCGCGTTGGCAATCAGAATCCGCGCCAGGGCATCGGCCGTGTGGGTGAATTTGTAGGGAAAGCAGATATCACCGGCAGCGTAGACATGCGGATTCGAGGTCTGCAGGCGATCATTGACCTGAACACCTGTCCGTACATCGAAGTCAATCCCTGCTGCTTCGAGACCCAGTCCATCCACATTCGGAACACGGCCCACAGCAACAAGGATTTCATCAACTTCAAGCGCCACCTGTCCGCCTGCGGTAGCAAAGTGCAGAAACTTATTCGCGTCCCGGCCGGAAACCTGCAGATCCTGAGCGGGAAGAAAGAGTTGGATACCCTCCCGGATCAGAGCCTTGTGCAAAACATCGGCTGCATCCGGATCCTCCCGGGGCAGGATATGCGTCGTGCGATGTCCGACAATGCTGACCCGGCTTCCCAGCCGGGCAAAAGCCTGCGCCAGCTCGCAACCGATCGGACCGGCGCCGATCACGGCAAGCCGGGGCGGAATCCCGGTCAGGGAAAAAATCGTTTCGTTCGTCAGGTAGCCCGCTTCGGCAAGCCCCGGGATCGCGGGCGCGGCTGCACGGGCGCCGGTGCAGATGGCAGCCTTGGCAAAGCGCAGCTGTTTTCCAGCCACCACGATCTCTGCGGGGCCGGCAAAGCGGCCCTGACCAAAAAAGACGTCCACGCCCAACTCGCCCTGAAAGCGCCGGGCGGAATCGTGTAGGCTGATGCCGGATCGCAGACGCCGCATCCGCGCCATGACAGCGCCAAAGTCAACAGTACTTTTCTCCGCGCCGGAGATACCGAATTCTCCTCCGCTGCGGATTTCGTGGGCAGCCCGGGATGCCCGGATCAGCGCCTTGGAGGGAACACATCCGACATTCAGACAATCTCCACCCATAAAAGCACTCTCGACCAGGGCCACCTTCGCGCCTAGACCGGCGGCGCCGGCAGCCGTGACAAGCCCGGCAGTTCCGGCGCCGAGCACCACCAGGTTGTAGCGGGAGGCGGGTTCGGGATTGACCCAGGCCACGGGACGGACGTTGTCGCGCAGGGTTCTGTTGTGCTCATCATCGGGAAGAAGTACCGGTTCTGTATCCAAGAAAATTTCCTCACCGTCAAAGACTTCAACGTAGTAAGTTACTCCTGAAAGCGACATCCTACTGCAAACCACCACTTTCAGGATTCTCAGCGATTCACGTTGTACTAATCATCATACCCGCCGAACGAAAGGGAGGCAAGCGCTGCCCCCAATTGCCGCTTCAACCTTGACCGGTGTTTCCCGGCGAAATTTCCCACTACACAAGGAACCAAAGAGCAGGATCAGGAGAGCCGGAACGAGAATCCAGCCAACCAGGGCAACGCCCGGCCAGAGGAGCTTGCTCTTTGTGCTGTGAGAATAAGAAATTTCACCCTTGAGGGCACGCAGGTCCCGATAGATCAGGCAATGAAAGATCATCAGATAAGGAAAAAAAAGCAGCGCCAGGATCGGCCCGAATAACGGGACCGCCCCCACTAGGACGGATACGACCCAGACGAGAAACAGCCGGAGCGCCACCTCAAGCCAATAACCGCGCACATATTCCCGGCTTTTGAGGAGGGCTGCCAGGCCGCGGACATTTTCGCCGGGCATGATGAATTGGGCCAGCGAAAACCAGACCGTGAAGATCACACCCGGTATAATCAGCAGGAGGTAGCCGCCGGTCACAAGGAAGCCGCCCAGCAGAAAAATCCAGGCAAGGGGTAGAATCAGCTCCTTGCCGCGGCGTAGTGCATCCTCAAGCCGGAGCGAATCGTCCAGCACGGCGGAAAGGAAGCCGCCGTAGCACCAGAGTGAGCCGACGATACCGACCAGAAGGCCAAGGGCAACCGTTATGATAAATGTGATTCCGCCGGCAAGCAAGGTCGTGAAGAAACCCAGCCCAACCGCCGCGAGCGTAGGAATGACAAAGGCCAGGATCGTCAGCAGATACAGGAGAGCCAGGGGTGCGAAGCGCTCCTGATACAGCTCCCAACTCAGGCGGAACAGGTCACCGATATCAGTCAGCGCAGTCGGTTTACTTGGCGATACAGCAGAGAAAGGATCTGCCGATTCTGCGGCCGCGGCTTTTTGGGAATCGTCCGGGGAAACGGAGGGAGTTTCATTTTGGGAGGACTGCTCAAGCGAAGGATCGGACGCCGCGGCTTCGGGAAAGGCGGTTTGAGACGTCTCCCCGTTCGTGCCGGGAGGAGCGGCTTTATCATAGACGAATATCTCTTTACACTGGGGACAGGTGACGCGCCGCGGACCCTCCGGGACGTTTTCTTCAGGCAGTTGGCGGGAAAAGCCGCAGGAAGGACAGGCAATCGTAAGCAGACCCATAGCACTAACTCCTCTGGTTCAGGTTGCACAGAGAGCATCTTTTCGCCGCTCACCATACACCGGGAGCAGAGAAAAGTGAAGTCCGCTGACAGTGAGTTCGGCACGGGGTCAGATTTTGGAAGTTATCCGGTCGAGAAAATCCAACACATACGGCGCAAAGGTTTCGTGCTCCAGCAGGAAAGCATCGTGGCCGTAGGACGACTCGATGAGATGGTATTCGACCGGTTTGCCCAGTTCCTTCAGCACGTTAACCAACTCTTCGGTCTGAGCCGGCGGATAGAGCCAGTCGGAGGTGAAGGCATAGAACTGGATCGGCGCCGTGACCGGGGCTAAGGCTTCCTGAAGCGATTCGCAGCCCCAGGCAACGTCGTAGAGGTCAAGGGCCTTGGCCAGATAAAGGAAGGAATTGGCATCAAAGCGGTCCACGAAATTGTAGCCGTTGTAGGACAGATAGCGCTCCACCTCGAAACGGCCGAAGAAATCGAACAAACCATCCCGGGCCGAGAATCTGCGGCCGAACTTGCTCCACATGGACTCATCGGAAAGAAAGGTAATGTGGCCGATGCCGCGGGCAAGGGCCAGGCCATCCTTCGGGTTTTTCCGGTACTCGCCCTTTTTCCAGGTGGGATCGTTGAAGATGGCCCAGCGGGCAACGGCATTCATGGCGATGGCCATGGGCGATGGCCGGCCGCTCGTGGCCAGTACAACCGCCGAGGCGATCCGCTCAGGGAAGCAGGTCGCCCATTCCAGGGCCTGCATGCCGCCCATGCTCCCGCCGAGCACGGTCAGCAGCTTGTCGATCCCCAGATGGTCCAGCAACAGAGCTTGCGCCCGCACCATATCGCGGACCGTGATGACCGGAAATGACAGGTTATAGCGCTTTCCGGTCTTCGGGTTTATCGAGGTAGGCCCGGTGGAACCATAACAGGAACCGATAATATTGGAGCAGATCACGAAATACTTGTCGGTATCCAGTAGCCGCCCCGGCCCCACGATAGCATCCCACCAGCCGACCTTCTGATCATCCTCGCTGTACTTGCCGGCAACATGGGCATTTCCGGTCCAGGCATGGGTGATCATAACCGCATTGGAACGGTTGCCGTTCAGGGTGCCGTAAGTTTCATAGGCAAGGGTAATCGGGCCGAGAATCCGGCCGCTTTCGAGGCGAAGTTCGGTATCGAAGGTAACGGATTGGGTTTCTACAATGCCGACGGACATGGGTTGCTCACAGGAATCAGGGTAAAGGGTTGCAGCTGCTGATACAAAAAAAGCCCCTTCTTTGATGAGAAGGAGCTTCCGGGTACCTGTCCGCCTGAAACACCTTTCTCATCTGTGCCGTTCGGCAGGATTTAGCACCTGACACCCGTTTCCGGGCCGGTTGCTGTGGTTTCGCAGGGCCTATCCCTCCACCACTCTTGATAAGAAGGTCTTGTATGAAATTGTTGAAAAAGGATACGGGAGCCCGCGATTTTTGTCAATGCAATAATCAGCGACCGCCCCCGTCAGGCGCCAGCCGGCGAAGACGCGATCCCCTGCGACACCAGAGGCAATAGCAGCGTCTTCATTTTCTTTAAAGCGCCCTCCTCGATCTGGCGGACCCTTTCCCGTGATATGGAAAAATGATCCGCGATTTCCTGGAGAGTCAGCGGCTCTTCAGCCGACACCCGATGCTCGATGACGAAGCGCTCTTTTTCATTCAGTTGTGACACAGCCTGGGAAACTTCCCGCTCCAGAAGAGCCGCCGTCTGATTCTCGGCAAGCAGCTCTTCCTGGTTCATCCGCTCATCGGCAAGGGAATCCATCAGCGAGTACCCTTCTCCGGCAACCAGTTCGGAATCCAGAGAGCAATCGCCACGCAAGCGCTGCTCCATCTCGAGGTATTCGGATTCCTTCACCTCCAGTGAATGTGAAGCAGCCGGAGCATCATCATCCCCCAGCATGTTTTTAATGGCATCTTTGGCCTGCTTCAGCTTGAAGAACAATTTCCGCTGCGCCTGGGTGGTCCCGATCTTCAAGAGGCTCCAGGTTGAGATGATATAGTTCTGAATATATGCCCGGATCCACCAAACCGCATAGGAAATCAGTCGAAAGCCTTTATAAGGATTGAACTTACGGACCGCCATCATCAGTCCCACATTGCCTTCCTGAATAAGATCAAGCATCTTCATTCCGTAGGAGCGGTATTCTCCGGCAATTTTCACCACAAAGCGAAGATTCGAGGTAACCAGCATGTGGGCGGCTTCAAGGTCCTTTTCCTCGTAAAACTTCACTGCCAGCTGATATTCCTCTTCCGGAGCAAGAACGCGGAAACGTCGTATTTCAGCAAAGTATTTTTGCAGATTGTCGGACAAAACAGGCAATGAACCGGTCATGAAATCAACCTCCTTCTTTCATGGAAACCTGAAGTGGTGCATCGAAGCATATTAGCACTCTACTTCGGTGAGTGCTAAAAATATAGCAAGAAAAGTTCCGCTTTTCAACAAGAAAAATTGGTTTTCGTCAATTCTCTCAGGCAGTTCGCCATCTCCCGGGATTTAAAAGGACCACACCGAATCTGTGACGGGAACATCGTCACCTTAGTAGACGCTGGATTTTTTTATTATAACTTACATAGTAACCGTGCCGGCTTTTCATTATTCACCTTAAAATCCGCTCGAATCCCCCTGAAAAGAAGTTTGCGGCAGAGCGTTTCACAGGCAATGTTTCTAGAGAGAGTGAATAAATCTTGCCCGTAAAGGTGAGATATGCTACACAGAATATCTAATGAACAAGGCTCTTTCCCGGCCTTTACGGGAGGTTGCATCATGGAAATCAAGGTTCTTCCCCTTCCGGAAGAAAAGAAGAAAACCAAGTATACCGATGAATCTGCACTCAGCTTCGGCAGATTATTTACTGACCGGATGTTTCTCGTGGAATGGAGAGCTTCAGAAGGGTGGGTTGATGCCAGAATCCAGCCCTACGCCCCCTTTGTCCTCGATCCCTCGGCTCTTGTCTTTCATTATGCGCAGGAAATTTTCGAAGGCCTCAAGGCGTATAAATGGGCAGACGGAAGCATCGCCCTCTTCCGGCCGGAAATAAACGCTCACCGTTTCAACCTCTCGGCTGAGCGGCTTTGCATCCCGGAAATTCCGGAGGAGCTCTTCCTCGAGGGCATCAGCCAGCTTGTTAGCCTCGAAAAAGACTGGATCCCCGGTTCAGAGGGCACCTCCCTCTATATCCGCCCCGCGGTTATCGCAGTCGAGCCGGTACTGGGTGTCAAACCATCCGACCACTACTATTTCTTTGTTATCATGTCTCCGGTCGGCGCCTACTATGCAGCCGGATTTAACCCGGTCAAGATCCTCGTGGAAGACACCTATGTTCGCGCGGTCCCCGGCGGCACCGGGGAAGCCAAAACCGGCGGAAACTATGCCGCCTCTCTCAAGGCTGCCCAGGTCGCCAAGAAAAAAGGCTTCGACCAGGTGCTCTGGCTGGATGGCTGCGACAAGAAATACATCGAAGAAGTCGGTTCCATGAATATGTTCTTCGTCTATGACGATGTCGTTGTCACTGCCCCGCTCAACGGCTCCATCCTCAAGGGTGTGACCCGCGACTCGGTTATGAAGCTCGCAGATACCATGGGCTTCCGCATTGAAGAACGTCAGATAGCCATCGACGAGCTGGTTGCGGACATCCGCTCCGGCAAGGTAAAAGAAGCCTTCGGCAGCGGCACCGCCGCGGTCATTACCCCGGTCGGAGTCCTCAGCTACAAGGATGAATCCTTGACCGTTGGCAATGGCGGCGTTGGCGGTCTGACCCAGAAACTGTACGACACCCTAACCGGTATCCAGTACGGAAAGATTCCTGACACTTTCGGCTGGGTTCGCAAAATCGCCTAAAAACCATG
The DNA here is from genome assembly GCA_009668975.1 of Deltaproteobacteria bacterium. Classification (GTDB taxonomy): domain Bacteria; phylum Desulfobacterota; class Desulfuromonadia; order Geobacterales; family Geobacteraceae; genus RPRC01. Next base: position 7,029 of record SBEG01000022.1, read on the forward strand.
AAACAACAAACGAACAGAAACTTGTTATGTTCCTCGTGCCGCCGCCACTGCAAGCAGTCTCCTGAAGCGGTGATTGCCAATTGCCCCCGCTACTACCCGGGCCCCAAGGTCAAAAAGCAGGATTGGAAGCAGATGGAACTGCTCCTCTAACCACGAAGCCCCGCTCAGATGAGCGGGGCTTCTTTTTTCTAAAAGTTTGATCCTTCAGGACACGTATATTACCTAGGAGCCTGTCGGACTTAGGGTAAATCTGCTGCAAATCCGTCTGGACGGTCCATATTTCGCCGCTTTTTTGGGCAATATAACAACTATTACCCTTCAAAATCGACAAAATCTGTCCTCGACCGGCCGAATTTTCGCTGCGATTTCCTAAGTCCGACAGACTCCTAGGTAAATACTTTGGCATTACACAAGTATTCCGGACAGCTGCTATTGACACATTTCCCGCCAACCATGTCCGGGCAGGTCATACAGGAACCTTTCCTCCGTCTCCTTCTTTCAGGTCCGGGGTAGTATTCTGTTTTCGCCTGCCTTATGGGGTCACGGCCGACCACCACCCAGCCACTGGAGCGCCTGAAGCCCTTCACCCTATTCCGCGCCAATAACTCTCCAAGCACGTAATCAGGAACCTCCTCAAGCTCGGTACTGCCACTTAACAATACTTCTATCAGCATCCTCCCCCCCTGAATGACTCTCACGAAAAGGTTCAACAGTAAATATTAGTATTATCTTATAATTTAAAAAACTTATATTGTTTAAATTAAGTTATGTCAACTTATTTCGCAATGCCATCGACAAAACGCCAGCCTTTGGGGATTTTCCAATATGTTCTGGAGTGAGAGAAATTGGTGCAGGTTTTTTCGGTAGGCGCTAAGCTAGTTCTTTCGCGCCTTGGGATGGGCCTTGTCATAGACCTCCATGAGGCGATCGATGCTCACGTGCGTATACTTCTGAGTGGTGGAGAGGGATGCATGGCCGAGAAGTTCCTGGATGGAACGCAAGTCGGCGCCCCCTTCAAGAAGATGAGTGGCAAAGGTATGGCGGAGGGTATGGGGAGAAATTTTCTTCATGGCGGCAATGTGGAGGATGTACTTGTCAACGATGCGGCCGACACTGCGACTGGTGAGGCGGCCGCCGCGCGCATTAACCAGCAAGGGGGCATCATGAGGCGGATTTTTCCTCGCCGCCAGATATTTACCGATAGCGGAGCGGGCATGGCTGCCGAGAGGGACGATCCGCTCCTTCCCCCCTTTACCGAGAACCCGGACGAGACCTTCGTCGAGGTCCACCCCGCCGATATTCAGGCCGGTCAACTCACTGACCCGCAATCCGCTGGAATACAGCGCTTCCAGTATTGCCCGGTCGCGCAGGGCAAGCAGATCGATGCCGGCCGGGGCAGTGACCAGGGAGGTGACTTCGTCGATATCCAAATGATACGGGACCTTTTTCTCCATCTTTGGAGTACTCACGAGTTCCGCGGGGTTCTTGCGGACCGTCCCCTCCCGCATCAGATATTTAAAGAAGGAACGAATCGCCGCCAGCTTGCGGCCCAGGGTACTCTTGGCGTGATCGATTGTCAGACGTGCCAGATAGCGGCGAATGATCAAATGGCTGACCGCTTCGAGCGCAAAGGATGACCCCAACTCCTTGGCAACAAATTCGCGAAACATTTCCAGGTCGGTGCGATAGGCGTCGAGGGTATGGGGAGACACATTCCGCTCGACGCTCAGATAACGGCAAAACTCATCTATCTTTATTTTCATAATATCTACCAACCGTTATAATGAATGCGTCCGGCGTCGAAACGATTCGCCGGCGGCTTTTCTTCGGCCGGGTAGCCGAGCGGAACGAGGGCAAAGGGCACGATGTTTTCCGGAAGATGCAACAAGGTCCGCAGCGCCCGAACCCGCTCCTCGCGGGGATAGATTCCCACCCAGACGGCGCCCAGTCCTTTGTCCTGCACCGCAATCAGGATATTTTCCGTGGCGGCGGCACAGTCCTGAACCCAATAGCCCCGGTGCAGGTCCCGATCAAGGTCACCGCAGACCAGAATTGCCACCGGCGCCTCGGCAACCATGGCGGCATAAGGGTGGAACTTCGGAATTTCCTCCAGAATATTGCGCTGATCAATGACCACGAACTGCCAGGGCTGTTCGTTCCCCGCGGAAGGGGCACACATGGCCGCTTCCAGCAGCTCGATGAGCAGCCGCTCGGGCACGGGCTGCCCGGTATACCGGCGAATGCTTCTGCGATTGAGTAGTGCTTTCATGACCAGTCTCCGTTCTCCTGCAAAACACTGTTTATAGTCTTGTTATCTCTGTGGTTCAAGCCATATCTGGCAGACAAAGTCTGCTGAGAACTTTTTACCACGACTCACTGTTCCACCCCAACCTGCCAGAGGCCGCTCTCCGCACGAAGCGCAGGCACATACATGGGCCAGACCGCGGCCGGAAGGGCCAGAACATTGCCGGTCAATTCCGGGTACATCACATAACGGAATTCATGCCTGCCGGCGGGAAGGACGTCGAGGAAAAAAGCCATTCTTTCGTCATGCCGCTCCTGGTGGGTGAACCAGTCCCAGTAGGACGAGTATGCGGCAAAACGCGGATCAGTGCGCGTTTCACGAACCTCGAAGCCGGCCGGCAGCCGATCCTCGATGATGACGAAGTTCATATCCTCCTTGTTGTCCACGGTCAGGCGCACTTCCACATCATCACCCGGGGCAAGCTTCTCCCCCGGCTGAAGAGGCAGATACTCCATACGCCACTCACCGCCGTTCTGACGCGGCGAAAGACGGTACATCCTGCGCTCGATGGCCAGCCCCTGGGTCTGGTCAGCCGCTTCCGGCGGAACGAAGTATCCCAGTCGTGCGGAAAGATAGAGGGCCCCTTCGCGCCCCTCCCGCTCAAGCCGCAGCCGGTTGTCGCCCCGCTGCAGCGCCGTCATCGGGATGGAAAGAGCTTGTTTCCCCTGAACCAAGCGGCCACTTTCCACCACATAGCGCTCCAGCGCCTTGCCATTCAGGGAAAGCCGTGCGGAATATGATGCATCAAGTTCGCCGGTTGCGGCCGCATAGCCGGCAAGTGCCGTGACCACGGTCGCTGTCCCCCGGGTCGTGTTCCACCAGCGACCGGAACGTTTCAGCACCAGAAATTCGGCAAGGGCTGAAACCAGGGGGTCGTGCGAATCTAGCGCCAGCTGGCTTTCCAGGAGCAGAGCCGTGGTTTCCACCGCCGAACCGGACCAGCGCCAAGAGTACCACCAGGAATTGGCATCTTCGTCCTGCAGCCAGGCAGCCGAACCTTCTTTTCTCAGGCCTTTTTTCAGTTCAGCGAGGAGCTTTGCGGCCCGGTCTTTTTCCGACCTGTTCAGCAGCGCCTCCAGATACTGCACCCGCTGGGATGGCTGCAGCTGGCGCCAGCCGGTCTCGATCCGTTTCTCCACGACAACGCTGCTCCGGCCGGCAAGGGTGAAGGCCCGGTAAAGGGCTGGAAGCTCATCGAGCGACCCCTTTTCAATCCGGTCTGACAGGGCCTGCAGACCACGGTCGTAGCTTTCGCTGCGAACCGGGACCCCGGCCTTGCGCGCCAGTGCGAGGCCGTACAGGACATGGGCGGTCAGGTAGGGATCGGTTGCATCCTCCTTCCACCAGCCCCAGCCGCCGTCTTCATGCTGGAAATCGTACAGCCGCCGCAACCCTTCGTCGAGAACCTGTTCGAGCTTTTCCGCGACCTCCGTCGACAATAAAAAACGTGTAGAACCGAGCAGTTTTTTCACCTGCACGGCCGGGAGAAAACGCGACATGGTCTGTTCCACGCAGCCGTACGGGAAATCGATCAATTCCTGCAGACTTTCATTGAGACTGGCCGTAAGAGTCGGGGCCACGGCAAGATCGAGAACCGCCCCCTCAGCCATGGCCGCATCAGGCAAGGTGACAACAGTTTCTCCCTCGCCGTCGCGAAGCACGATGTTCCCCTGCGACACCCTCTTCATGCCCCGCATGAAGACCGGAATCGTCAGCTCCATGGCGTCACCGCGGTCACCGGCCAGGGCCCGCAGCCGGAGCAGCGCCTCACCCGATGTTTCCGCTTTGATGAACATATCCCGCCGCAGGGTCCCCGCAGGACTTACTGTCCCGGCAAAGCGGTTTTCACCCAGCAGCGAAAGCCCCTCGGTCTCGAAAATGCCGCTGACGCTACGCTGGCTGTCGCTCATGTTGGTGATGACGCCGGGAATATTCACCCGGTCCCCCACTGTCAGGAAACGGGGCGGCTGCAAACGGGCCATGACGTCCAGACGGGCAATAAAGCTGTGGCGTCCGGTCCCGAATTCGCTCCGGTCGTTGAAGCCGACCGCCGTGGCCCGCCAGGTGGTCAGATTATCAGGCAGCTCGAATTCCGCCTCCGCCCGGCCGTCCACCCCGGTGGTAAGCACCGGAAGCCAGTAGGCGGTATCCTTGAAAACCTTGCGGACCTTGATACCGGCCAGCTCGTCCTCGGCCAGCGACTTTCCGGCTTTCGCGGCACCGCCCAGGTAGACGCGCGGGAAAGAGTTGAGCGTCAGCACCCGATGCTCGCGGGTTCCGCGGAAAAAGCGGTAGATGTCCGGCCGGGTCTCCGGTGCAACGGCAAAGAGCGCCTCATCCACCACCGCCAGGGACAACTCGGCCTCCCGCGGCGCGCCCTTCCCGTCCCGTGCCGAGACCGCAAGCCGGACCTTGTCGCCCGGTGCATAGCGGTCCTTGTCACTCGTGACATTGAGTTCCAGCAGATCCGGCCGGGAATCGACCCGCAGGGTTCTGGTCCGGGAATAAAAATGTCCTTTTTCGATCTCCACGGCGGAAACGAAGACATAGGGAGCCATGTCTTCGCTCACCGGAATTTCAACCACCTCAACGGAACCGGCGGAGCGGATAACCCGCTGGGAATAGATCTCCCTTCCTTCAACCGTTACCAGAAGTGAGGCTCCTGAAACCGGGCTCTTCACGATAACCCGTGCCGTTTCGCCGGGCTGATAGCTCTTTTTATCCAGCTCCACGCCAAGCTCGCGATAGGAGGTATCCCAGGCGTACCCTTCCCGCCAGACCCAGACCCAACCATTCCCCGCGGCCTTCAAGCCCCGCTCGTCGGTGGTGACGGCTGATACACGCCAATAGCCGGGGCGGGGAAAAGTCTGGCTGATCACCGCCCGGCCGCTTGCGTCGGTGGCAACCTCCCGCTCAGCAAGCTTGCGGTAGACATGGCTGCGGCTGGTCCGGTCATAAACCTGCTCCTCAACCGTAACATGTACTTGAGCGGAAACGGGTTTCCCTTCCCAGGTCGAGCTTGTCACCTCGATCTCAGTGGCCTTCCCCGGCGAGCAAAGGTAGGAAAGCGGGCGTACCGAAAGATCGATAAGAGAGGGAGTAACCGTGAAGGAGGCCGTTGCGGACACCTCTCTCCCGGCAAGATCGGCTACATCGAATTCAACCGTATACACCTGGGGAGCATCGAGCGGCCGGGTATCGATCGTAACCAGGGCCAGGCCGCCGGAATCGGTTATTGCCTCCCCTTCGCCGAGAAAGTCGGCATAACCGCCAAAATCGGAGTCCCCATGGTCGCTGTCATCATCACGGTCACTTTCGAAACGGTAGAAGGGTCGCGAATAGATCCGGTACTTGATCTTGCCAGCCACCACCGGCGCGCCGAAATAGTAGCGGGCCTTCAGCGAAACCGGCACCGGATCGCCTCCGATGGAATATTTCTGCCCGGCCGCAACCGTAACCTCGAATTCGGGTTTGCGGTATTCAAGCACCTCGAAAGAGGTCTGAAAGATTGCATTTCCGGCCGCCGCCCGAATGGTATATTCACCGAGAGGCGGCTGGGCCGGAAGAACGAATTCACCGATGAAAGAACCGGCCGGTGAAACCGGATATTCCTGCTCCAGCAGGGTCTGATCACCACTGTCGACAACCGTTACCAAGACCTTCTCCGTGCCGGGCAAGGCATAGCCCTCGCCGACCATCTTGCGCAGCACCCCCTTGAAGTAAACGGTCTGACCCGGCCGATAGGCGGGGCGTTCGGTATAAAGGTAGCCTTTCAGCTCCTGTTTCCCTTCCGGCATGGCAGCAACCTGAAAAACGGCCAGGCTGTCGTCCTTGCGGCCGATGTAGCGGACACTCGCCGCCGTGTTCCGGCTGGCCAGAAGACCGTCAGCGCCGGTCGTGCCGAGCAGTGCCGGAAGCGCCGATGCCCCGGGAGATACCGCCGCAGCTGCTATCTCTACCCCGTCAAGGGCATGGCCGTCCACCAGATCGGCGGCAAAGAGCAACGCGCCGCCCGGCGACGCCTTGGCCACGAGACCCAGCCGGGTAACCAGGAACGAGGAACGGGCAACGGTACCCTTGTCCTCGGCTTCCACCAGGTACAAACCGGGCGATAATGGCGCCAGTTTCAGCGTGGCACGACGATAGTGGGTAAATCTCTGCGGTGTAAGATTGACGGTTTGCACCCGGAGCGGTTTTCGTGCGGTAACCTTGATGGTGGCAGGAGTAGCCGGGTCCACGCTGCCATCCAGGAGTCGCGCCTCATCAACGGCATACACCGAGACCTTTGCCCGCCGTACCCAGAGCCCCCGCAGGGAAAGCGGAATTTCGCTTCCGGGCAGGATTACCCGCCCCGGATCATCCAGGGAGAGCGACGGCGGCCGCAATACCGCCAACAGCCGGACCGAACTGCTTTTCCCTTCCGGAACATCGACATTGCTGCTTGCCTGGGCAAGCCTCTCATCATACGACTCCAGGGCGTAGGAGCCGGGCGGGAGTTTCGCGAAGCGAACCAGGCCTTTCTTGTCAGTCTTTCCGTACCGGTAGGCAATGCTGCCGGTGAGGGACACTTCAGCGCCCGCCACCGGACGGTTCCCCGCCACCAGCCGCACCACGAGGGAACCGGCCTTCCGGACGACGACCTCACCGGCATCCTTGCGCTCTCCCGCCGCTAGGGAGAAAGATATCTGCCGCTCCGGAACCCAGGAAGGATGGTCCAGACGCAGTTCATGCCAGCCCTCATTCAAGGCCGGTATTGTGAAGCGGCCCGCGGCATCGGTACGGCCACGTGCGTACCTGCCGAATGAAACCTCCAACCCCGCAAGCGGCTTGCCATCGGCGGCAACGACTTTGCCAAACACCGCTGCCTCCCGGTTGAGGGGCAGCGGGAGCTCGATTTTTTTCCCGGCAGTGACGACAGCGCTCCCCTCCAGCAGCCCGAAACCGGACTTACGAACCAGGTACTGGTAGGTACCCGCGGGAAGTTCCGCAGAAAAGCGCCCAGCGGCATTACTCTCGGTACGAAACAGCACCGGCGGTTTCCGGGGATAACTGCGCTTGAATTCCAGAGCAGCCCCTGGCAGAGGCTGATTGGTTTCGGCAGACAGAACGGTCCCGTCGAGAGAACCCCTGCCGACGGCGGCCAGACCGGGCGGCGAAAAGAGAAACACACTCGTTACTGCCAGGACAAGGAAACTGCTGAACACCTGTTTCACGGCTGACCCTCCTGAAGACACGTTCAAAGTTCAAAATTCAAGGTCGAAAACAAAAAACGGAAAAATTTCTAAGGTGTAGTGCCAACAAATGACCTTTCAGTCTTTCCCGGATATCACCCAGGAATCGAAGGCATAGAGCCTGACCCGGGAGGGGTCGCTCTCTCCGAGCCGTCGCAAAGCCTCGCGATAGGCCCAGGCAGAAGTTTTCGCCTCGCCGGGCACAATGGCAACACCGCTACGGTCGTTTTCCACGAACAACCCCTCCCGGAGGGGATCTATCAACGCAGGTGAAGCAACCGGACGGGGTTCGCCAGGAAAGGTAATCAGTACCCGCGCTTCCGCGGCAGCGGCCCGGTCGATGTACCCGGCCCGCGGGTCCAGGTGGAGTGCCTGCCGGACATTTGCCGCGACCTCTTTGCCGAGATCGGCTGTCCGGGGGCGAAAACCTCCGGAGCAGGCGATCACCCTCTTGCGAGCAAAAAAAGTCACGAAGCAGGCGCTCTGAATACCGGTCGTCCAGGAAGGGGGTGAGACGGCAGGACCGAAGCCGAGCCGGTGGAGAAATATGCCCTTGGCATAGCGGGCAAGTGCCTGCTGTTTATCCCGGGAAGAGTGGAGAGCCTCCAGGGACAGCGCTGAAGCATCTCCTCCGAAAGAAGGAACTTCAGCGGCGCCACCGGAAACCCCGACCGCTGCCAGGAAACAGAGGAGCAGGAGCGATTGTCTGACTTTCATCATGGTTTCTCACTCCCCACGATCCTGCTGGGAGGAGGATAGAAATCCCGGGACAGGACCTCCTCCGTTGCCACCCCGCCCCGGACCAGCCGACGCCGGGTAATGACGGAATAGCCCTTCCCTCCCGGCTGGAGAGTGGCTCCCGCATGCCCGTCCGAGTGGGAAACGACCGCCTGCGGATCAACAACACGGTAGTCGGTAAGAATCTTCACCTGGAAAGACTTATCCACGGTCGACCAGAAGCCGGCAGTCAGTCGATTTCCCGCCGCGGCAACCCGTAACTGCACGGGCTGCGCATGGGGATTGCGCAGCTTCAGGTCCTTGCGCCAGGTCACAATGGTCGCGTCCCGCCCCGGAGGCACATAGCCGACACTTCTGGAGTGGGGATGACGTTCAACGATTTCCAGACCGGCCTCGAGCGCCGCGTTGTAGAGGGTGGTGGCCAACTGGCAGATGCCGCCTCCCGGGATATCGCTCAGGTACCCCCGGTCATTGATCATCGGGGCTGGACGATAGCCTTTCAGGGAATCTCGCGCACCCACCAGGTCATTGAAACTGAACAGCGCTCCCGGGGAAATGATCGTGCCGTCCAGGTCCAGAGCGGCCCGGCCGGCATTGCCGCGCTGCTCCGGCGAACGAGCAGAAAGGGAGGTTGAAAAACCACCCCAAAGGTGTGCGTACGTCGGTACGTTATCGGCAGCATTCGCACTGGTCAGAAAAAGAAAAAAAATCAGACAGAAACAGGGCATTCCGAACCCTTTCAAATGCGTTTCGGAGTTAGGTTGCAAAGCTTTTCCTTGCAGCTGGAAATCCTTCGAATACCTGTCAGAATGTATCAACAGTGTACCGGCAAACTATCGTCTTGCAATTAGCCGGCATTTGCTTTATGGAATCATTACTACCCTTCCCACACCGGCCCGGAAGCGAATCAATCCCGGCAAAGGAGAACAGCTTATTATGATTTTTACGCACTTTCACACGCAGGTATCAGCGCCGCGCTTTCACCACTCCAGCAGCAGACGCGCAATCGCTCGTACCGTTCTGCTTCTGCTGGCATTGACCGTCGTGGTAGCGGGCCTGCCCGCCTCCGTGGCCGCCATGGACATCATCCCGTTCCAAAGCTCCAACCAGAGCCCCCTGATCCGGATTTTCGGGCTGCCGGCCATCGGCAGCGCCAGCGTCGTACCGGCTGGAAAGTTCGAGGGAACCCTCACCAGCGACGTTACCAACAGCTTTGCCACGGACTCTTCCGGAACCGAAGCTGTGATGCTCGATGGCGAAACCTACCGCTTCAACCTTGCAGTCCGCTACGGGATCGCGCCAGGCCTCCAGATCGGGATCGACATTCCCTACCTGGCGGAAGGCGGCGGGATACTCGACGGCTTTATCGAAGACTTTCATGATACGTTCGGCCTGCCCCAGGGCGACCGCAAATCCTTTCCTCGCAACCGGTTGCTTTACCAATACAGCAACAATGGCGCCACAAAGGTTCTGGTCAATGATGGATCGAACGGCATCGGCGACATCCGTCTCTCGGGAGCCTGGCAGCTCCACCAAGGCGACACGGAATCCCCCCTGGCAGTTGCACTGCACGCCAGCATCAAGCTCCCCACCGGCAACAGCAACCGCCTCTTCGGCAGCGGCAGTACCGATTTTGCCCTCTGGCTGACCGCCAGCGACGACTGTAAATTGCCGCTCGGCCACCTGACAGTATATGCAGCTGCCGGCGGCATGGCCCTGACCGACGGCGACGTATTGGAAGACCAGCAGCGCAACCTGGCCGCCTTCGGCTCCCTCGGTCTTGGCTGGAGCCCCCTGGATTGGCTCGCCCTGAAAGTTCAGGCCGACGCCCACACCTCATTTTATACCGGCAGCAGCCTGAGACAGGTGAACAGCGGCTCCGTGCAGCTGGTCTCGGGAGGAACAATCGGCTTTGGCGATAAGACCTTCCTCGACCTCGGTGTCTCGGAGGACGTATTGGTCGCCACCGCCCCGGACGTTGTCTTCCACGTTGCCCTTCGCCAGCGATTTTAGGAGTACCGATGCCGATCTACCTCGATAACGCCGCCACCTCCCATCCCAAACCGGAGTCCGTCTACCAGGCGGTTGACCATGCCCTGCGGGAAATCGGCACCAGTCCCGGCCGGGGCGGCTACCGCCGGGGGCTGGATGCAACCCGGATCATCTTCGACGCACGGGAAAAACTGGCCGAGCTGTTCGGGATCCACGACTCCGCCCGCCTGGTCTTCACCGGCAGTGCAACCGAGGCGCTGAACCTGGCGATCGCCGGGATGCTCCGGCCCGGCGACCATGCCGTCACCACTACCATGGAACACAATTCCGTCTCCCGGCCGCTCCGGGTGGCCGAAACACGGGGAGCGTCCGTAACCCGGATACCTTGCGACCGGAGCGGTTTCCTCAATCCCCGTGACCTGGCAGATGCCCTCCGGCCGGACACCCGCCTGATCGTTCTTTCCCATTGCTCGAATGTCACCGGCACGATTCAGCCAATCGCCGAAATCGGCCGCCTGGCGAACCGGGCAGGAGTAACGCTGCTGGTTGATGCCGCCCAGAGTGCCGGCATCATTCCGATTGACGTCAAAGCCATGGGTATCAATCTCCTTGCCGCCCCCGGCCACAAGGGACTGCTGGGACCGCAAGGCACCGGATTCCTCTATATCGGTGAAGGCCTTGAGCTTCCGCCCCTGCTGGTGGGAGGAACCGGCGGTCACTCAAGCGACGAAGAGCAGCCGGAAGAAATGCCGGCCCGGTTTGAGAGCGGCACCCTGAATACCCCCGGTATCGCCGGCCTGCGGGCCGGGGTGGAATTCATCCTCACGACCGGCAGCGAAACGATCCGCAAAAAGGAACTATCGCTGGTCCGCCACCTTCTTGAAGGCCTTGCCGGAATGAAGGAAATTGCCCTCCATGGTCCCGCACCGGAGAAAGATCGCGGCGGCATCGTCTCCTTTACCATTGAAGGCCGGGATCCCGCCATGATCGGATTTACTTTGGACCAGCAGTACGACATCGAAGTACGGACCGGCCTGCACTGCGCCCCCTGGGCTCACCGCACGATCGGCACCTACCCTGCGGGCACCATCCGGGTAAGCCCCGGCTGGTTCACCACGGAAACGGAAATCGAGACTTTTCTCCGCGCCATGCGGCAAATCATCATGAGCTAATTCCTTTATGCCTGTAAATCAGTGGTGTCCGGTTAGGCTTTGCAATAGCCCTGTAAGGGCGTTTGATGGTAGCCGTGGGATGTATCCCACGGGTGAAAAAACATCCCTTGATTCATTCGTCACGTACGTGACGAGGTGAAATCTGCCTCTCATTTCCGGGGAATGAATTCCCCGGCTACCATCTAGCTGTCGCTACGCGACGCAAGCAAAAATCTTACCGGACAAAGCTGCCCGTAAATCGACATTATTGCAGGATGCGTTAGCAAAGCGTAACGCACGGTGTTTCAGTGGGTTACGGCTGGAACCAGCCCACCCTACTCCACCCTACGATTTAATGCCATCATGAGTGCATATCTGAATAAGAACCGGCTGCGGTTTTCCCGGCGCCAACCGCCTGCACCTATCTCACCTACCAGATCCATGTACATTTATCAATGAAATTATACTTTTTCTCTACCTGTTGCGCTTTCCGGCTCTGATGGGCTACACTGTGCGGGAAAGTGGGCAGGCAGCAGTCACCCCTCGAATTTCGGCAATCAGGATTTCCATGGAAAAGAAATACAACGCATTCTCGGAGGAATTAAAACGGGTCTTCGGCTGCCGGGTACACCGCATTTCCGTGGATGCCGGATTCAGCTGCCCCAACCGGGACGGCACGGCAGGCAGCGGCGGCTGTATCTATTGCGGCGGCAAGGGGTCCGGCGCCCACGGCATTCAGACCGGAGTTTCGCTGGCGGAACAGATCGAAGCCGGCAAGGAGGTCATGACCCGCAAGTACAAGGCCAAGAAGTTTCTGGCCTACTTCCAGGCCTACTCCAACACCTATGCACCGGCGGAGAAACTGCAGCGCCTCTATGACGAGGCGCTGACAGTGGCTGAGGTGGTCGGGCTCATTGTCGGCACCCGCCCTGACTGCCTTCCGCCGGAAACGATTGTGCTGCTGGGTGAGTACGCCCGAAAGACCTATTTCTGGCTGGAACTGGGACTTCAGTCCCCGCTGGACCGGACCTTGAAGTATCTTGGCCGTGGACATGATTTCGCCAGCTTTGCTAAGGCAGTCCTGGCCTGCAAGAGGGAAGGGATCCGGATCAGCGCCCATGTCATTCTTGGACTGCCGGGGGAATCGCGGGACGAGATGCTGAGCACCGCAACCGTGTTGAACGAGCTGGGAATCGACGGGGTCAAAATCCACCTGCTCCATGTCATGAAGGAAACACCCTTGGCGGAACTGTACGCCCGAGGTGAAGTGCCGCTGCTGGAGCGGGATGAGTATGTGGGATTGGTCTGCGATTTTCTCGAGCGGCTCCGGCCGGAAATCTCCATCCAGAGACTCACCGGTGACGGAGGAAGGGACCACCTCATCGCGCCCCTCTGGTCACTACAGAAGTTCGAGGTGCTGAATGCCATCGATTATGAACTGGAGCGACGCGGATCCCGGCAGGGCAGTGCCCTCTGCGTCAACTAAGGAGTTTGGCGGAAATATTCGCAGCGAAAGCGGAGCACACACTCTCCGCAGAAAGGTTTGGTGCGGCAGAGCACCTTGCAGTGCTCGACGATCAGGGCATGGTACTCGTTGAATAACCCGACATCTGCCGGAAGGTTTGCCATGAACAGATCACGCAGCTGATCATAGCCTGCTGTGGGGCCGACCAGGCCGAGCCGGAAAAAGAGACGTTTCGTATAGGCATCCACGACAAAAGTAGGTTTCTGGCCGGCATAGAGGAGCATGGAATCACAGGTCTCCGGTCCAATTCCCCGCACCGTCAGCAATTCTGGCCGCAACTCCCGCCAGTCGCCTGAAAACAGCTCCTCCAGACTTCCCCCATGGGCCGCAAACAGCCAGGCGAGGAAATCCTTCAGCCTGGCGCTTTTCACATTGAAAAAACCTGCCGGCCGGATCAGTTCCGCGAGCCGCTCCACCGGAAGGTCCCGCAACTTCTCCGGAGACAAAAGCCCTGCCCTTTTCAGGTTGGCGATAGCCTTTTCCACGTTACCCCAATTGGTATTCTGGGTAAGGATGGCGCCGACGCAGACCTCGAAGGGGGTCTCGGCCGGCCACCAGAAGCGGGGGCCATAGGCAGCAAGAATGGTATCGAATATTTCCAGCAGCACGTTTTTCATTGATTGATGTATTTCGTGAGGTTCAGAGGTAGTTGGTTGGGCCAGACCTGCCAGGTTTTCAAAACCTGGCAGGTCTTTGCCTGAAGCTGATCAATTTCAAGGATGTGGTTGTACTGTATTGCTCTCTTCCGCAATCAGTTCCCGCAGCCTTTTCGCGTCGGCCCGTTCCATGGGCCGTCCGGGGATGCTGCTTTTTGGCCGATGGTGCCGTTCTGAAGAATAGTAGACCGTGCATTCGACAACCACTCCATCAGCGTCCAGATACAGGTGATAATAGTCCCGGAACTCACTGCCGTGGCGGATGCTGACCGTCTCCGCTTCATAGGGGATATCCTGCCCTTCCAGAAACAGCTCCACCTCCTCGGCGGAATCGGCAAAGAGGTGGAGATCGATATCGCTCCGCTCCGTAACTGTCCCGGTAAGGACCGAGCCGACCAGATACGGGCGGAAGGGTGCAAACAACTCAAGCCAGGAAAGTGCCAGGAGCCGCAGCCGGAGAAGCCGCTCCGGCTGCACATCCCCTTCATGCATCCGGACCAGCCGGGAAAGTTCTTCATGGATTTCAGCATTGGACGGCAGGTGAGAACCGAGCGTGAGAGTCTTTTCCGGGCTGAAGCACCGTGCCGCCTTGCGCTTGGCGTCGCGGTACTCTTTTACCCCGTCCTCGTACATGATGCGGGCGGCCTCGCGGGCAATACTGAGACGTATTTTGTCTTCTCGTTTCACGGAAAAAAACTCCTTACCGCCGGTAAACGGTGATCGTTCCTTTGGCAAGGTTCCGCTCCAGAAGCCTCCGGAGCCATGCCTTGAGAAAGGTTCTGCTCAGCGGAAAGAGAAAAAAGAGTCCGAGGAAATCGGTAAAAAAACCGGGCGTAAGCAACAGGATACCGCCGGTAAGGATCATGGCACCATCCAAAAGCCGTGCGGCAGGAAGTCGTCCCGCGGCAAGGTCGCTGCGAATGGCTGCGATCGTCCTCAACCCCTGAGACTTGGCTAGCCAGGCACCGATCAGGGAGATGGCAAGGAGCAGGCAGACCGTCGGCAGTGCGCCGATTACCTTGCCAACCTTGATCAGGAGCCAGATTTCAATGATTGGCACTAAGGAAAAAAGCAAAAAGAGACGAAAAAGCATGTAGATAGACCTTTACCCGGAAGTCCGGCGTTCAGCCGGGACAGTTACTTGGAGGCAATCTCCTTGAGCCGCTCCATATTCTGAATCACAACACGGCTGCCCTTCACATCAATCGCCCCTTCATCCTTCAATTTCTTGAGCGCTCGCGAGAGAGTTTCACTGACGGTGCTCAAGTGGGAGGCAAGTTCACCTTTCTTGATCTCCAGGTCAAGGTAGGTTTTGCCCTGGAAACTAGTTGATTTTTTGGCGGCGAGCTCAATCAGATAACCGGCGAGCCGGCTCGGCACCTCGGCAAAGGTAAGTTCCTCGATCTGACGGGCAAAGCGACGCACCGAAAGTGACAAGGTGACAATGAGGTTCAGGGAAAAACGAGGGTTTCGCTCAATCAGGCCCATGAAAGCGGCGCGGGGAAAATAGAGCGCCTCAACCTTCTCCAGGGCCCGCCCTTCAGCCGGATAACGGCCGTCGCCAAAAAATGCGGCCTCGGCAAAGGTCTCCGATGCATAGGCAAAATGAAGCACCTTTTCCTTGCCGTCCGAAGAAATCTTCGACAGCTTCACCGTACCGGAAGCAATCAGAAAAAAACCTTCGGCCGGCTCCCCTTCGGTGAAGAGCACCTCTCCTTTGGCATAGTTACGCTTGGTGGCAATGGCAGCCACTTCCGCGAGGTTTTCCTCGTTCAGTCCGGAGAAGAGGAGAGATTTTTTCAATATTTTTTCGTATTCCATGGTCTCCTGCCTTTGTCCCGTTTTTTCAGTCGGAGGTGTGGCTGCCGTTGGTAAGCCGCCGCTACGGCAACCGGCGGCAGCGCAGATTTCCTCTTCCGGATAGAAACTATATATCAAATCCCGCCGCTTTGCATAAAATTAATCGCTACACCAGCAGCGCTGAAGACCTTGATCCGTGCAAAGGATTTCCAGTCTTTGCCTGGGAAGCGGTTTGTGGTACAGTTTCCCGGCGAGGTTCTGACATGCCAAAAAAATGTGACTTCATCATTCTCGGATCCGGTTCCACCGCTTTTGCCGCGGCATTACGCGCCCAGGCGCTCGGCCACACAGTAACTATGATCGAGAAAAGTTCCCCGGGTGGCACCTGCATCAATTGGGGCTGCATCCCCAGCAAGACCCTGATCCATGCGGCCCTGTTCCGGCAGGAAGCACGGCTGGGCGAGGCGCTGGGGGTAGGAAGCGTGGCAGACGGCATTGACTGGGCACGCCTCACCGATCACAAAAACAGTGTCGTCAAAGGCCTGCGGAAGACAAAATACCTCGACGTTCTCCAGGAAGTGCCCGACCTGCGCCTGATCAAGGGCACGGGAAAGTTCATCGGTCCGCGGACTCTGGAAGTCGATGAGCAGCAATTCAGCTCGGACAGAATCCTCATTGCCACCGGCGGCTCTCCCTATATCCCCGCCCTCCCAGGACTCGAAAACATCAACTACCTGACGAGCCGCAGCGCCCTGCTCCTGAAAGAGTTCCCCGCCTCGCTCATTATCATCGGCGGCGGCGTGATCGCCGTTGAACTGGGCCAGATGTTCAACCGCCTGGGAACGAAGGTTCAGATTCTCGAACGGGGCAGCCGCATCCTGCCCCGCCTGGAAAACGAGCCGGTCTTGGCAATTCAGGAAGCCTTGCGTGCTGAGGGAGTAAATATTTTCCAAGGAGTGCAAGTCCAGGGAATAATGAAAACCGGGAATTCGGTGGAAGTGATCTCTGAGCATGATGGCCAGGCGAAAACCTTCCGGGCGGAGAAACTGCTGGTTGCCGTCGGCACGGCGCCCGCATCACAAGGGATCGGTCTGGAATCAGTGGGCGTGGAGGTAAACGAGAAAGGATTCATCAAGGTGGACGACCAGATGCGCACCACGGCACCCGGGATCTGGGCAGCAGGTGATGTTACCGGCGGAACGATGATCGCGACTGTCGGAGCCCGTGAAGGCATCGTTGCCGTGGACAACATGCTGAACCCTGACTGTTCCTGCCGGATCGACTACTGTTCGCTGCCCATGGCAATTTTTACCGACCCGGAGATCGGGACCGTCGGTTACTCCGAGGAATCCGCCAGAAAAGCTGGATTCCAGGTAATAACCAACACCATCCCGGTATCAGCGATTCCCAAGGCCCAGGTAACGGGCCATACCTTCGGAGCTATCAAGATGATTGCGGAGGAGGGAAGCGGCAGGCTGCTCGGCGTGCACCTGGCATGTCATCGCGGCGCGGATATCATCAACGAAGCGGCGCTGGCAATCCGCTGCAGGATCACCGTCAGCGACTTGGCAAACACCACTCACGTCTACCCGTCCATGGCGGAAGGTCTGCGCCTCTGCGCCCAGGGTTTCACCCGGGATATCAGCAAACTTTCCTGCTGCGCGGAATAACCGGCCTTACGGCCTTCAGATTTTCAGAATCATTCCGCCCCACGACAGTCCGCCGCCGAAACCCATGATCAAAACAAGATCGCCTTTTTTGATGACACCGTTGCGAAGGTTCTCATCGAGGGCAAGCCCGACGGAAGCCGCAGCGGTGTTGCCGTAGCGGTCGAGATTGAGCAGAATCTTCTCCGCCGGGATCCCGGTTTTTTTCGTGATCACATCGATAATGCGGCTATTGGCTTGATGGGGAATGATAAAGTCGAGATCAGCAGGATCGACTCCCGCTTTTTCGGTCAACCGGGCAATAAGCTTGGGGATCACATCCGTGGCAAAGGTATAGACGCTCCGGCCCGCCATCTTGAAGGTGTTTTCCCTGAGGGCAATCGACTCCGGGGTGACCGGTTTGCGGGAACCGGAAGAAGGAACCTGGATCAGGTCCCAGCGGCTGCCATCACTCTCGATATGGGTCGTCAGAATGCCTGTTGGCTCGGCGGAAGCTTCGAGAATAATCGCTCCTGCGCCGTCACCAAAGAGGGGACAGGTGGTCTTGTCCTGCATATCGAGAATTTTCGAGTAGCAATCGGCGCCGATCACGAGGACCTTGCGGTATTTACCGGACTTGATGAAATTATCCGCGGTCTCCACGGCATAGACAAAACCGCTGCACACGGCATTCATGTCAAAGGCAAGTGCGTTTGCAGCCCCGATGTTTTTCTGCACCATGCAGGCGGTCGGGGGCAGGATCATATCGGGCGTAGAGGTGGAAACGATGATGCAGTCGATATCAAGGGGATCAATCCTGCCCGCTTCCAGAGCCTGCAGGGCCGCCGCGGTCGCCAGATCGGAAGTTGCTTCGTCATCGGAGGCAAAACGACGCTCGCGAATTCCCGTTCGTGAATAAATCCACGCATCCGCATCCTCGACCAGGTATTCGAAAAACGTATTTTTCACTATCCTGTCAGGGACGCAGCCACCAGTGGCCAAAACTTTAGCAAACAACATGATATTTCTCCATACCCTTATACCAATTCCAGATCGAGGATGATCTCAAGGCGGCGAGAATTGAGGCTGCGAGGCGTACTGAAGAGTACGTTGAGCAACCGAAGACGAGCCAACGCAGAGAGAGCCTTGATATGGACTTGGAATTACCGGTAAAAAACAAGGCCCCACAGGTGGGGCCCTTTTCTCTAATGGTACATTTTATCCCACAAATCAAAGCTCTTTGTCAAATCTTTAGTGGCAGACTCCGTGTACCACCTGTGCTAAAAGTTTGGCCGAAATCATTGCCCCCGCCCTGCTCCGCTACCCGCTCAGCGGTCACGTAAAGCATCGATCACCCCGTACAGCCAGAGACAGAGAAGGATGCCTCCGAGCCAGAGAAACGCCGGCAATCGAGGACGCAGAACCTCAGCAACGGCACGAGGATCAACCGAACCGGCAATCCGGACGACCTGCAGAATCTCCTGCAGTGCCAGGGCTGCCAGCACGACAAAAATCAGCAGCACGAGCGAGACCAGGGCAATCAGTATCCCGCCCTTCACAACCCGGCCACGGTAGAGCTGCCCGACCCCCGGCAGAACGAGTGCCGAGAGGAGCATCGCTTTGACATTTTCCTTCATACAGCCATCCTTGCGGGAAAACCGCTGTCCCGGACTCAGGTCCCGAACAATAAGTTGTTGCTAAATTCGATCATTTTGCTACTATCATGAGCGATATGAAATCATTCAGTTCAACGCAAAAGCGAAGAGAGGCGATTGCCTCGTTGCTGAGCGACCCCTGCGAAGAGGTGCGGGTCGCCGCGGCAGAAGCTCTGGAGCGCCTCGAAAGCATCGGCAGCCTTCCCGAAGTCCTCGAAGCCTTGAAAAAGGGTGATCTCGGGACCAAGCTCAAGGCTCTGTACGCTCTCGGCAGAATCGGCGGAGAACAGGTCATCCCGCCGCTGCTCTATTGTGCCACCCGGCCCGAGGAAGACATTAAGTCGGTAGCCATTGAAGTCCTCGGCAACCTCGGCCACCCCAAAGCGCTCCCCGTTCTGATGGAGAGTCTGAAAGACCCGAGTCCCACTATCCAGGCGAAAACCATCGCAGCGCTGAAAAACTTCAAAAACCCGGCTCTTATTCCGGCGCTCCAGCCTTTTCTCACTGCCGGGGATGGACTGCTCGATGCGGAAGCAGCCTGTACCCTGGGGCATATCGCTGACGGCACCTTTGAGACGAAGATCATGGAACTGCTCCGCTCACCCCACCCACGCACCCGGGAAGCCGCTGCCCAGGCTCTCGGCATCCTGCCCGTCACGTGAGAAAGTAACGGCTCACATCGATATTTTTCAGTAACGGATCTACCGGAGTGACAATGGCGGCATAGCGACCGCCATCCTTCCCGGCAAGGCTTACCTGTCTGGGCTTCTCCAGGGTATTCCCCTCTGCATCGATGATAATTTTGACTGCGGCTTCACTGCTCTCCTGGGGATGCGGTTTCACCACGAGTGCGATTTCGTTGTTGTCCAGCCTCACCAGGGTTCCCACCGGGTATTCTCCCATCATCTCCGCAAACTTTTCCACCAGATCAACATTCAGGGAGGTGCCGGAAATTCTCCGCATCACATCCAAGGCGGTTTTTGGTGGAGCCGGTGAATTGTAGGTGCGAAGAGTTGTGATGGCGTCGTAGCAGTCAGCGACCGCCAAAATTTCGGCCAATTGATCAAAATCCCTTGTCCGTGCCCACTCAGGGTAGCCGCTGCGGTTATATTTGATATGGTGACCGAGCACCGCATCAGTCACCCGAGGATGAATATTCTCCATTTCCTTGACGATTTCAGCGCCTTTTTCCACGTGTTTCTTCATTTCCTCATACTCGTCGCCGGACAGCTTTCCCGGTTTATTGAGAATGGCTTTTTCAATTTTTATTTTGCCGATGTCATGAAGAAGACCGGCGGTGTTCGTATCACACAGCGCTTCCCGGTCCATGCCGAGATAGGCGGCAAGGGCAACGGCGAGTATCCCGACATTGACCGAATGATTGAAGGTGTAATTATCGTAATCCTTGATCATGGCCAGGCCGAGCAAGGTGGTATGATCCTTGATCGTCAGGGAGACCATGCTATCGACGACCTCATTAATCCGGTCACTGGCCGGAATCCTGCCGCTCTCGATGTCCTTCATGGTTCCGCGTACGGCATTCAGGGCATCATGGTAGGTTCGGACGGCAGCTTCTCCATCCTCCTCAACAGCGAACCCCTCCTGCACCTCGTCGATACCGTTTTTTATAGTCGTAACACCTTTGTTCGCCAGCTCTGCAAAAACCAGCTCGGCAGGGAAGTTTTTTCGTGCAAGGAGCGAAGCAAAGAGGAACAGGTCGTCGGCATTTACCCCTGCCACGATAGTCATGGCAAAGATCCCCTTATCAATCAGCCGTTCGGCCAGTTCAGCAACCGACGAGTTCGGCGCGACAAACAGATTGCTTCCCAGGAACAAAACCCCTTCAACCACGCCAAGGTGAATTTCGGATTTATCCAAAAACATCTCGATAAAGATACCGGCAAGCTCGTCCAGGGGCTGACGCACCGCGGGATGGGCCTGAGGATAGAATGCAACCGATTTGATTGAAGCCATCAGGAGCATTGCTGCCCGTTGCGCATCCTGGTGAGTTATCTCAGTCATTTTCCCCTCGCGTCCCTTCTCCTAAGTTTTGCAGCACCGCAGCTGAAGCCCGCCCGATCCGGCCGCCCCGTGATGCGATTTTCCGGAGAAAATCCTGGGACTCTTTCCCGTCCAGGCGGCCGATTGTCTCAAGGGCAAGGAGTTTGAGTTCCTCCCAGCGTCCGGGAAACAGCACGTGCCTTTTTTCCACAAGCCGGATCAGAGTTCCAAGAGAGCGAGAATCCTTGATCCGTCCGATCGCAAGGAGCGCCTCTTTTTTCAGGGTAAGGTTTTTCCCCGCGAAATCCCGTTCCAGCACCAGATCGAGGAGCGGTTGCAGGGCACTCTCATTCCTGGTAACCCCGAGCCAGAGAATGACCTGCCTCCTGATGGCCTTGTTCTGATCCCGGAAAAGATCAAGCAGGAGCATGGTCGCTTCTCGGCCGCCGATTTCGGCCAAAGCGCGGATTGCTTCAAGCCGCACCCGGGTATCCGCGTGATAGGCGGTCAGAGCCAACCCCTTCACGGCATCCCTGTTCCGCATTTCACCCAAAACCGACGCCGCGGCACGCACGACTTGCCAGTTTCCGTCCGTCAGTAATGCCAGAAGCGCAGGCACGGCGGGAGACCCGAGCCGGAGGAGCGCCGTGGTAAGGGCCTTTCGCGCAAACTGGCAATCGGAGGCGACCAGCCGGGGGATAACTGCGTCAACGGTCTCTTTCCCCTGATGATGCAGAACAAGGTAGACAATTTCCTTCTGCTTGAAACTCTCGTCTTCCAGATGATCCAGCAGATGCTCGAGCATCGTGCCACCGGCAAGATAATGAAAAGTCCGCAGGGACACGTCACGCTGCTGCTCACTCCGTGTCGCATCGGCATTCTGATTGAGCAGACCAAGGAGCATCAGGAAGAGCAGGTCAAAACCGCCGTCTTCTTTCAGGGAACAACCTTTGCCTTCCAGTAAATTGGCCATCCGCACATAGCGGCTGTCATCGAACTCTTTCTCCATCAGAGAAAACAGCTCTTGTGCCGTCAGGTCATCGAGCCGATCCAAAGGCTGTTGTTCGACAACGCGGCCGGATTCCCCCCAGGCAGCATCGACAGCCGTTCCTGTGTTCCGGTTGGAGCTTCCCCCGGCTTCCCCGTCACTTCCGGCAAGCCCCTCACCAGGAAAGAATGCCTCGGCAGGCCCGCCGGAAGCACGCTTGGTAAAAACCGCCGAGATGTTTATCTCATTGGCAACAATCGTCGTAATGCCCGACAGGCTGAGAAACCTGGCAACGCCGCCTTCGGCAATAAGCCGCTGCGGTTCCTGTGCCAGAAGGGTAATAAAGGCCATGAAATCGGAATAGGTCAGGTCCGGCAGAAAGGACAGGCGTTGGATTTCCCGGGTGAAAAGCTCCTTTGCCAGGGACAAGATCATGCGGGAACTTTCAATTTTTTCTTCACGATCGGCAAAGGAAAGCCCGCTTCGATGCACAACCAGAGAAAGGCCACTTTCAATCATTAAGCCTTTGATTGACTGATAGGCCCGCAGGAGGATCTCTTCGCGCAGGGGATGGCTTACCGGATAGAAGGCAAGCGCCTTCAACGCCTTATGGAGCTCCGCAAGAGCCATTCCGCTCCCCTTGAGCATGCCATCGTCAGATTTACCTGCTGGTCTATTGGAATTTTTTCTTTCAGGCATTGCCATCTCCCGATGGTCCTTGATCGGCCGCTTAGCTCCTGGCTTTCCCCGGGCCGCACCGCTCCTGTTATAAAGGATACCCCAAACGCTTCACTGTCTCGGCCGGAGCCAGGTCAAAGTGGGAAAACTCCATGGTGAAACTTCCGCGTCCTTTGGTGGCACTCCTGAGTTCAGACATATAGCCGAACATTTCCGCCAACGGCACGCTCGCCCGGATAATTTCCAACCCCGCCCGGGAAGAAACGCCGTCAACCCGGCCGCGTTTTTTCTGCAGTGAGCCGAGCACCCTGCCGGTGCAGTCAGCCGGGGCAGTCAGTTCAAGTGACATGATCGGTTCGAGCAGTGCCGACCCGGAACTCCGCAAAGCCATCATCAGTCCCCGTTGGGTGGCGGCGCGCAGACCGGTTTCGGTGGTGAAACCGGGTTCGAGGGGAGCCTCCAGAATTCGCACCTCCAGGTCCGTCAGCGGATAGCCGAAAAGACCTCCCACCAGGCATGACTGTTTCACCAGCCCGCCCAAAAGTTCCAGCATTTCAGCAGGAAGGGGCGACTCATCCGGCGCAGGCAGTTCGACCCGCACA
This sequence comes from Deltaproteobacteria bacterium, assembly GCA_009668975.1. Classification (GTDB taxonomy): domain Bacteria; phylum Desulfobacterota; class Desulfuromonadia; order Geobacterales; family Geobacteraceae; genus RPRC01. The sequence goes on from SBEG01000022.1 coordinate 29,997, forward strand.
CCACTACCGCGCTGCAGCGGGGCAAGCCGCACCAGCACCTCACCCCCCTGAATCTTGCCCTCGAGCTCCCGCCGGAAAACTTCCCGGTGCTCGATGACACGTTTTGGCGTCTCCCGGTAGACAACCTGCGGACGCCCGGTCTTTATCTCCACACCGAAATCCCGCAGCAGGCGATCGGCAATGATCTCCAGGTGGAGCTCTCCCATTCCTGTCAGGATGGTCTGCCCGGTCTCTTCATCCTCCCGGACACGGAACGTGGGATCTTCCCACTGGAGTTTTTCCAATGCCAAAGGCAGCTTTTCCCGGTCTTCGGCCCCTCTCGGCTCTACCGCCAGCGAGACCACCGGATCGGGGATGGCAAGACCTTTCAGCAGGATACGATGGGAATTGTCACAGAGAGTATCACCGGTCAGTACATCCTTGAGGCCCGAGATCGCCACAATGTCACCGGCTGACGCCTCATCGAGACGCTCCCGCTTATGGGAATGCATCCTGAAGAGGTGCGCCACCTTTTCCGTGCTGTTGCGGGTCGTATTGAAAACCGTTGTCCCGGCACGCAGCGTGCCGGCATAGATCCGCAGGAAAGTAAGCTTACGGCCCTCATCGGAAAAAACCTTGAAGGCCAGTCCGCAGAATGGCGCCTTGGCATCACAGCGGACTTCCTCCGCGATGTCACTTCCGGAGCGAATTCCCGCCGCAGGAGGAACATCAAGCGGAGAAGGCAGGTACGCTCCCACAGCATCAAGCAAGGGCTGGATCCCTTTGTTACGGAGTGCGGCACCGAGAAAGACCGGAAAGAGCCGGGAGGAGATGGTACCCTTGCGGATCGCCAGTCGTAGCCGGGCCGGATCAACGAAGATGCCGTCGATATAATCAGTGAGAATGGTATCATCGAAATCGGCGGCGGCTTCAATGATGGCCTCTCGTGCTGTATGGAATTCAGCCTGCAACTCCGCAGGGAGCGGCAGCCGCTCCACGGTCATGCCCTGATCCGCATCAAGGAACCGCAGAAACTCCCCGGACAGGAGGTCTACCACTCCGGAAAAATTTCCTTCGTTCCCAACGGGCAGCTGCAGCAGGAGCGGGCGGGCGCCAAGCCGCTTCGTCATCTGCTCCAGCACCGTCCGGTAGTCGGCGCCGACCCGGTCCATCTTGTTAATGAAACAGATTCGCGGGACGCCGTAACGGTCGGCCTGCTTCCAGACCGATTCGCTCTGGGGCTCGACTCCTTCGACGGCACTGAAGATGGCAACGGCGCCATCCAGCACGCGCATGCTCCGCTCAACCTCGATCGTAAAATCAATGTGTCCCGGGGTATCGATGAGGTTGACCCAGTAGCCTTGCCAGCGGCAGGTCGTCGTCGTAGCGGTAATGGTAATGCCCCGCTCCTGCTCCTGGGGCATCCAGTCCATGACTGCCTGGCCGTCATGAACCTCTCCCATCTTGTGGGTCTCACCGGCATAGAAGAGAATCCGCTCCGATACCGTTGTCTTTCCGGCGTCGATGTGGGAGATGATCCCGATGTTGCGGATTGTATCAAGAGAGGGGGGGTCCATAAAGCCTCACAAGGTCTGAAGACATCCGTATTATACCGGCCAAGGCCCCCATGGCAAGGGAAAAGTGCCGTCAAGGAAAGACCGCTGAGGAAGAATCATACCAGTTATCCCTTGATATTACGAGACCAGATGTTCTATTCTTTCCGGATGATAAAACTTTCAATTCTAGGAAACGGAGTTCAATTATTATGGCGGTAACCCCGGAACATGGCAAAACTCCTGGAACCAGGCGACGTAAATCCGGCAAAAAAATTCTACCGATCCTGCTGATATCCCTGGCCGTTCTGGCCCTGGTTTGCGTGGTCGGTTGTGGTGGATACTTTCTCTACCTCCTGACATCCCTGCCAAAAGTAGACCGCCTTGCCGACTACCGGCCACCTATCGTCTCCCAGGTTTTCTCCGATGACGGTACCCTGGTGGGAGAATTTTACCTGGAACGGCGTACCGTAGTCCCGGTGGATAAAATCCCGAAAAAGCTCATTCAGGCCTTTGTCTCCGCGGAAGATTCAAACTTTTTCCAGCATAAAGGGCTTGATTACCCGGGAATAATCCGGGCTGCGTTGAAAAATCTCATGACCATGAGCAAAAAGGAGGGCGCCTCGACGATTACTCAGCAGGTTGCGCGCTCCATGTTATTGACTCCGGAGAAAAAGTATTCCCGCAAACTCAAGGAAGCAATCCTGGCCAAGAGGATGGAGGAAAAACTTTCCAAGGACGAAATTCTCTATATCTATCTGAACCAGATTTACCTGGGCAGCGGCTCCTATGGTGTCGAGATCGCCTCTGAAACCTATTTCGGCAAGGAAGTGGAAAACCTCAACCTGGCGGAAATGGCCATGCTGGCGGGGCTTACGAAAGGGCCGGAACTCTATTCTCCCATCAAACATTTCGACCGGGCGCGAGAACGCCAGGAGTACGTCTTGCAAAGGATGGTGAAGGAAGGGTACATCACCGAAGCGGAGGCGGAGCATGCCCGCAAAACCCCGGTCGTCATTTCATCCCTCAAAAAGATGAACAGCGACCAGTCAGCCTATTTCCTTGAGCACATCCGCATCCAGCTTGAAGCGAAATACGGAGAAGACCTCTTGTACAAGGGCGGTATGAAAATCTATACCACCATGAACGCCGACATGCAGAAGGCCGCCCATGAAAATGTACTGAACGGCCTCAAGGCCGTGGACAAGCGGCAGGGATTTCGCGGGCCGGTCAAAAGGCTGAACCAGGAAGAAATCGAGCAATTCTGCCGCAAGGTTGAACAGAGCATCAGCACCGCCAGCCTGAAAGCGGGGGAGACCTACCAGGGCGTGGTAATCGCGGCCAACCTGGCGAAAAAGGAACTCACGCTGCGCGTTGGCGACCGAATAGGAACCTTGGGAAAGAAAAACATGGCTTGGGCCGGCAAGGTACCTTTATTGGATTCCTATGGAATGGACAAAAACAAAGAGAAAAAGGCCATTGCCCCGGGAGCGGTTCTCGAGGTTTCCGTGGTTACCCCCGACAACAACAAGCAGGGAGCTGTATTCGCATTGGACCAGGAACCTCTTGCCCAGGCGGCACTGATCGCGCTTGACCCGAAAAGCGGGGCGGTAAAAGCCATGATCGGAGGCTACGATTTCCGTCGCAGCCAGTTCAATCGAGCGGTTCAGGCACGAAGGAATCCCGGCTCGGCATTCAAACCCATCATCTATGCCGCGGCTCTGGACAGCGGAATGACCGCTGCATCGATTATCGATGACTCTCCGGTCGAATATACCTTGACCGCGGAAAAATCCTGGAAGCCGCGAAACTATGACAATAAATTCCGTGGCCCGGTGACGATGCGTGAGGCCCTGACCAATTCCATCAATATCGTAAGCATCAAAATTCTGGAAAACATTGGCGTGAGTTATGCCATTCAGTACGCGAAAAAACTCGGGATTACTTCATCACTCTCCCCCAATCTCGCCCTGGCCCTCGGCGCTTCCAGTGTGACCCCCCTGGAACTCACCTCGGCCTATGCGGTTTTTGCCTCGGGCGGTTTCAGAACGACCCCGTACTTCATCACCAAGGTCGTGGCTGGAGATGGCCTGACGCTGGAAGAAGTTTTACCGCCGAAATTGCCGGTCCTCGCACCACTGTCATCCGCCAGCGAAGAAAGTCAGCCGGAACCGGAACCCTCGTTTGATGGCGCGGTTCTTTCCGCCATACCGGTCGTTTCCCCGGAAACTTCCTATATCATCACCAACCTGATGGAAAGCGTTGTCAGCAGCGGTACCGGCCAACGGGCAAGAGCCCTCGGACGCCCGGTTGCCGGGAAAACCGGAACGACCAATGACATGAAAGACGCCTGGTTTATCGGCTATGTTCCCCAGCTGATCGCCGGCGTCTGGGTGGGATACGATCAGGAGCGATCCCTGGGGGCCAGCGGTTCCGGCGGACAGGCGGCTGCGCCCATCTGGACCGGCTTCATGCGCAAGGCCCTGGTAAACATCCCGATACAACCATTCGTGCCGCCAGCGGATGTCTCCTTTGTCTCTATCGAGCCTCGCAGCGGGCGTCTGGCCAGACAGGGTCAACCAAACAGCATCATGGAATGTTTTGTCGCCGGAACGGAGCCAACCGAGTACGGTGAGGAGAAACAGCCGCAAGAACCCGGTCCGAAACCTCCGACGGTCCAATGGGAATAATTACTGTAATAGCAACGTGTTACATCACACAACAAGGTTGAATCAGGCCAGGGAAGCTGTTCCACAGCCGGAAGAGCCGCTAAAACGCCCGTTTTTGCTGGCTTTTGCCACCGGTCAAAATTCATTTTTCCGTTAAATTAACCCTTGCAAACTCCAATTTAACGTTTATAGTAATGATAATTTATCCCTACATTTTCAAAGGAGGGCCAGTATGACCAAAGCAGAACTCGTGGAAGCCGTGGCAAAATCTTCCAACCTTACCAAGGCAGCAGCGGAAAAAGCAGTAGGTGCATTCATCAATGCGGTAAGCGCTGCCCTGAAAAAAGGTGACCGGGTAACACTTGTTGGCTTCGGAAGTTTCGAAGTAGCCACCAGGAAAGCACGTGTCGGCAGAAACCCGCAAACAGGCAAGGAAATTAAGATCGCGGCGGCAAAAGTTCCCAAGTTCCGTCCCGGTAAAGCTTTGAAAACAGCAGTAGCACCCGCCAAAAAGAAGTAGTGCCCCGTGCCTTTCATCCGCCCCGCTTGTACCGGGAAGGGATGAATCGCATGCGGAGATGGGAGTTTTAATTTCAGCCGGATACTTTCTCTTTTTACTTTGTACTACGGCTGCGTTTCGCTTCCAGGAGAGACATCCACTGCCTCCCTTGGCGGTCTGCATATCCTCTGGTCCACTAATATACTGACAAAAAAGAATGCCCCGCATCGTAGCGGGGCTTTTTTTTAGGGTCGGCAAGAAATTTCTTTCTGCCCCAACATTGCACGATATACTTGCATGACAAGAGCCGCTGACAGGGCTGACAGGAAAGATGAGCCGGGTTGACACCACCGCAACCGGTACCAGACCCAGGCGACTATTAGGACACCCGGCAGATAAAAACCAATCTTCTCTCGATCCGCTGCGGATTATTCGCCGTTTACCGCCAGCGTATTTGACTCTCAAAATATTTGCAAAGAGCGATCATGACCGACCCGCGTGCCAAAAAAGTGCTCGCTTCACCCCCTTGGAGAAGGCATATCTCCAAGTCGCTGCTCATTGTCGCACTGCTTGCCTGCTTTCTCTATATCCTGTTCCGGATTCTGTTGACGACACAATGGGCAAGTGACTATGCCAGCCAGGCCTTGACACGCTACAGCCAGCAGAAGGTTACCGTAGCGAAGTTCACCATGGCCGGTTCGACCATCTCCCTGAACGGCATCGTAATTGAAAGTCCTCCCGGCTTTAGCAACAAAAAGATGCTTTCCGCCCGCACAGTAGCCGTCACTCCGGATATCGGCGGCTTGCTCCGCGGCAAAAGAAGCCTGTCCAAGCTGGAAATTACCGGCCTTGGCATTGTTGCGGAAAAGAATTCCAGCGGCGACTGGAACTTCTCGGAGCTCCTCAAGCGTCTTACGAAAAAGAAAGAGAAACCCTCGGGAGAGCTTTTTATCCGGCATTTTTCCGTACAGGACTCATCGCTCCAGTTCAACGGCTACAGGCTCGACAAACTTGGCGTGACCCTTGCCGACTTCTCCACCAAGGGGACCTCATCTTCGAAACTGGTGCTTTCCGGAAAAGATGCCGCAGGGAACCTTCTTCACGTAACCACACAAGGCCAGCTGGGCAGTAATCCTGCTTTTCATGTCGTGGCTGACGCCCCTGCCGTTTCCCTTGCCCCGCTGCAAAAGCACCTGCGGGGCACAGCGCCTCTGCAGCTGAAGAAGGCCCACGGGAAGCTGACTCTTACGGCAGATCTGCGCAACAGGCTCCTCACGGTACGTGCAGCAGCTGCCTTCAAGGAGCTTGTCCTCACTATTCCCGGAGGGAAGCTGCCGCTCAGCGGCCACCTCGATCTGGAGGCCCGCTACAATTCCCTGCAGGACAGCGCGGAACTCGTCCGTTCTGACCTCACGATCGATAACGTCATCACACTCAGGGCCAGCGGATCGATGCAACAGGTAAGCAAAGACCTTCCCTATACCTTGAAGATAACTCCTGACAGGGTCGACCTCGGCACACTTTCAGCGCTGCTTCCGGCAGAAAATTGGCGAGGTGTAACACTGTCCGGAGAAATGTCCTCACGCGGCTTCCAGTTGACCGGAAATCCTACCAAAGGAATAACCGCGGCCTCCGGTGAACTGGCTCTCAGAAGTGTCACCCTGAAAAAGTCGCAACAGTTGATCCTTGCCGGTGGAGCCGCCGATTTTTCCCTGAAAAAATTGGCGGAAGACTGGCAGGTTACCGGCAAAGCATTTTCCGAAGGCCGGCACGACAGTGCCCTGGTCAAAGCCATTTCTCTCCCGTTCAGCGCGCGTTTCAGCCCGCGCTTCAAGCCGACAGATGTTGCTGTGCCAACCTTCACAGCGGTGCTTAGCGGCATTCCGGTCACCGGCTCCTTTCAGTACCGGGACACCGCGGCTGTACCCTTTACCTTCGGCTGTTCCGCGGACAAGGTTCCACTTACCACCATGAACGGCTTCATGGCACAGCAGCCGGGCGCGACACGCATGACCTCCGGGACAGTGACTGCCAGAGCAAAACTCTCCGGTTTCTCTCCTCGAAAATTCCGTGGTACGGTAACGCTGGACCTGAACTCAGCCGCGGCCGAATCTGACAAAAAGAAGATTTTTCTCAAGAAAGGGCTGATTCTCACAACCGTTCAAAAAGACACTGGCACCTATTCTGTTGCCGGTTCGCTGAAAGTGTCCGGTGGGACGTTCGCCAAGAAACCCTTCGAAGCCGGCGCCGGATTCTCCCTGGATACCCGGGAGGCGATAATTCGCAATCTTGTGCTCGGCTATGGCCCCAGTCGCTTCAGAGCAAATCGGATAAACGCACGAATTCCCAAAAAAAACGAGTCTACAGGTCAGACCGCTCTCGTGGCCACGATTTCCGGAGCAGAGCTCAAAAGCGGTGATCTGGCCGTGTCCGGTATGGCAGCGCGCATCGACCTTCAGTACTCCACCGTTAATCAAAAGCAGTTCCTTTACGGCAAATCAGACCTGACCATTGCCTCTCTGACTTTTCGGAACCAGGCCTTGGCGTCAGGGACCATTCACCTCGCCGCCAACGGGTCTCATGCCCAGGCGGACGTCAAGGGGCTCTCTCTCGGGGGAACACTTTCCGGACGCGTCAACGCGGAAATTTTTTCCAAGGCCAGGAAAATCTCTTTCACAGCCAGTCTCCTGAAGCAGCAACTTGAACTCCTTGGAGGTTTACTCCCCAAGAAGTTTGCAGCGCACATCGCGACCGGGACGGCAGACGCCCAACTGAATGGTACGTATTTGCACAAGAGCGGGGTCAGGGGCACTCTTACGGTAAACGGGCACGATATTACATTGAAAAACTCCACGGGAAAAACACTGGTTTCAGGAATTGCCGCCTCGCTCAATTCGACGCTCGACGGCCGGAGGCTGAAGGTGCAAAAAGCAATCCTGAGCCAGGCCCAGGGACCGTCTCTGCGGATTGAAGGCGCAGTGGAGAATTTTGCCTCTGCAGGCAGATCAGGTACCCTCTCCCTGGCCATGCCGTCCACCCCGATCAATTCACTTCTGGATGCCTTTGCCAACGCGCTGCCCCGAAATCTTCAGGAAGCCTCCTGCGAAGGGAACGGCACGTTTGCAGGCTCTATCGAACTGCGGGGAGCCAACACCCGCATCAGCGGCAACCTCGCCCTGGAATCGGCCACGCTGGAGATCCCCTCCCAGAAAATTTCCGTTGCCGGAATTGCCGGAAACATCCCCTTTGCCCTGGAATTCCCCGGTAAACATACCGAACCGGAGCACCCGCAACTCAGATACAGCAGAGCTAACTATACCCGACTGCTGAAAGAGCAGAGCGGAAATCCCGGGACCGGAGAACGCTTATCGATCAGCTCACTCCGCTTCGGCGCGTTTGAGACCGGAGCGCTGTCACTCTTTATCACTGCGGCCAATGGTCTGACAAGGTTTTCGCCCATTGAAGTGAAGCTGTACGACGGCAGGCTCCTGGGCAGCGGTTATCTGAGTTTGAACGGCACTCCGAAATATGGCGTCGACATTCTTCTCAACGACATCAGCCTTAAAGAATTTTGCAACTCTTTTCCTGCGATAAAAGGCTATATCACCGGAAGGGTTGACGGCATTTTAAGTCTGAAAAACGAACAAAGCGGCCTGAAAGAACTGATCGGCTATGTGAATCTCTGGACCCGCAGCGGCAGGGGTGAGGAAATGCTGGTCAGCAAGGAATTCCTCCAGAAACTGGCCGGAAAGAAGCTGCGCGGTTTCTTTTTCCAGAATGACCGCTCCTACGATAACGGAGAAATAATCGCGTACCTCCAGCGCAACTATCTCACCTTCGAGAAGCTGGACATATCGCACACGAACTTCCTGGGCATGAAAGATCTGAGTGTTTCCGTAGCACCGATCCAGAACCGGATCGCCCTTGACCACCTTCTCGCCTCAATCCGTGACGCGGCTGCCCGGGGCAAAGGGAACGGACAAGAAACCGCACCGATCCAAACTGATCTGAAATGGCTTGAATAAGGGGAACGGGACCGACTCCGCCACCTGCCCGTACTTCCCGGAAGGCAACCTGGGCAGAATCCGATCTTTTTCGCAGCTTTGTTTCCCTTCCCGGCTGTGGTATATTTCGATGTAGAGTCAATGAAAAATGGAGGTTGTCATGAAAAAAATTCTCACCCGCTGGATCATTGCTGCAGCAACGGGACTTCTGGCCGCATGCGCGTTTATCACGGTCAATGTCTATTTCCCGGAGAAAGACGTAAAACAGGCCTACCAATCCCTGGATGAAATGCTCCTGAAGCAGGAACCGAAAGAAGAGAAGCAACCTTTGCCCGAGCAACAGAAGCCGGCCGAAAAACCGCTCAGCTTCCTTCACCCGATCAGTTTTACCAGCGAGGCATGGGCTCAGGACGACCTGGGAAGCAAACTGGCGGCGGAACTTGCCGGGATCCCGGAAGTGCAGCAGGCATACGAAGAGATGCGTGCCCGGCTTCCGCAGTTGAATGCACTGCGTGACAGCGGGGCGATCGGCGAAGCATCCGACGGACGCGTCGTTGTTCGCGATCAGTCGAAAGCGGCAAGTGCCCAGGCAGTCGTTCAGGGGGAAAACACTAACCGCAAAACCGTTATTATCAACATGGCAAAAGCAATTCTGCGTGTAAATAAACAGCCGGAAACAAAAGATGCCCTGAGTCAGGTACTGTCAAAGGCAGCAGCAACCTATGCTGACACCAAGCGTGATGAGGCAAAAGCCGGCTGGTGGATTCAACTGGCCAACGGACGCTGGGTTCAGAAATAGCACACGAACCGGAGAAAAAGAGCGAGGCCCCTATTGAGACCTCGCTCTTTTTTTATTCACCATCCTGGCTAACGGAACAATGGTATTTCCACTGCGCTAAAATTTGATCTTTCGCCAGATCTCGATGACCTTGCCGAAAATCCGGGTGTCTTTCTCCAATCGAAACGGACGGTAGAGGGGATTGTCGGGTGAAAGCAGGACATCATTGTCCTTTATCCGATATCTCCGCAGGATTGTCTCGCCCCACAGATTGTTCAACAGTACGATATCTCCATTGGCAAAATCCTGATGTTCGGTAAAAATGACAATGTCACCGTCATGAACCGTCGGCGCCATAAAATTCCCGTAAAAGAAAAAGGCATAGCACCCTTCGGGAATTCCGGGAAGGGAAATGCGATCATAAATATCCTGATCTCCGATTCCGTCCGGAAATTCCGGCGGCACCCTCTTCAGAAGCGGTATCGTTGAAGCAACGAACTTTTCCATCTGCTCCCGGGGGAAGACTTTCCGGGAAATCTCTCCTACACCGGTAAAGAGCCACTCCTCATTTATCTCATAGAGATGACACAGGGCTATTAAAAGAGTTTCGGATGGAAGCTTGCGGCCCCGCTCGACATCACTGAGAAAACCTTGGACAATACCGAGCGAAGAGGCAAAGGCCTTTTGCGTCAGTCCTCGGGAAAGACGAATCTCTTTGATCCGCCCACCTATCTCTGCGTGATTTTTTTTGCTTGACATATTATTTCCTTGAGATAAAATACCAGCACTTTATCGCCTTTCCCCAACGGGCCCGCCAGCCCTTTCTTCAGGTAAGCACGACTACGGAGGTTCGGGTAGCCGAGGCACTTTGACAATGAAAATTCGGGATATCGAAAGAACCGCTCTTTTCAAAAAACTTGTACGGCATCTCGGCTGCTATCAGGGAGACCCGACGAGTCAGGATCTGGAAAAGATGGCGGAAAACCGGGGACGCATGCTCCTGGTTATCAGGACGAGATGGATCCTACTCCTCATGCTGAGCGCCTACGGACTCTATGCGGGAAGCCTGTTTTTCTTCTCCCGCCCCGGCAGCCCACACGCAACCATCCAGCTGGCCATGCCGGCCGGCATCCTCCTGGCCGCGGCCAGCTTCAATCTTTTCTACCAGCTGTTTTACCGAGAACTGAGTCACCTTACCCTGTCTAACCATCTCCAGATTTTACTGGACATACTGGTTACAACTTCCTTGATCCACTATGGCGGCGGCATTTCCAGCCCAGCCTGGGCCATCTACCCATTCCTCGCCATCGAAGCGGCCCTGCTCCTGGAGCGCAAGCGAGACACCTGGCTTTTCTGCATGGCAACGATCCTGGCATTTGGCATTCTTCTCGTAGCCGAAACCAGTGAGAATTTCAGTCCGGCAGGTTTCTCACCATCCACGGCAGGCCTGAGCCAAGGGCCAATCTATTCGCTGCTCCTTTGGACATGGACCGCATTCATGACAACCGCAATGACCATCATCGCCTCACAGATGATCGGGGCAAACCGCAGGAAAGAACTTACCCTGAAACAGCTGGTTGTAAAAGATCAGACAACCAAATTATACAACAGAAGCTATTTTTTCAAGGAGCTGAACAGCGAAATCCAGCGGTCTATTCGCTACAATCACGTCTTTTCGATCATCTTTCTCGACATTGACCACTTCAAGGAGTTCAACGACGCTTATGGACACCTGGAGGGAGACAGGGCACTCAAGGAACTGGCCGGCATCCTGCGCAAAAACATCCGCCGCAGCGAAACAAATCCATCCTACGATATTGATGTTCCCTGCCGTTATGGCGGGGAAGAATTCGGCGTCATCCTCCCGGAAACGCCGATCAATTGCAGCGCAGACGGAACCTGCATAGAAAACGAAATGCATGCCGTCGCTTTTGCCGAACGGATCCGTCAGGAAATCGAATCCTTACGAATCCAGGGCAGAAAAATTACGGTAAGTATCGGCATCGCCTCATTCCCTGACCACGGAAACACACCCGACGAATTGGTCAAAGCCGCGGATGATGCCCTTTACCTGGCCAAGAGCTCCGGGAAAAACCGCATTTTCATTGCCGAGGGAAAGGTGGAACCTCAAAACGGAATATCGTCATCCGGATTGAATACCGGCTCTTCGTACCCCTGGGAAGCGCCAAACCCGGAATCATCGGAACTTTTTGCCGACGAACCCTGACGACCGCCGCCTTCACCTTTGCCACCAAGCATCTGCATTTTGTCCGCCACGACTTCCGTCGTGTAGCGGTCCCGGCCATCCCGATCCTGCCACTTGCGGGTTTGCAGACGGCCCTCGATATAGACGGTTTTGCCCTTGGCCAGATACTCACCGGCAATCTCCGCGAGCCGCCCCCACAAGGTGACGTTATGCCACTCTGTCTTGTCTTCCCATTCACCACTGCGATTCTTGAAACGCTCACTCGTCGCAAGAGAGAAACTTGCCACCGCGGTTCCCGAGGTGGTGTAGCGAACCTCCGGGTCCTTACCGAGATTTCCGATCAACATAACCTTATTAAGACTTGCCATTTAGCCGCTCCTTATATTGTTTCAGCGCACCGTACTGAAGTGTCGGTGCAGTACTATCTTTACTTGAGTTTGGAACGGTCGAATAGTACATCAAGAATCGCTTCCAGGTAAAGTAATTGTTACCAATTTAAAAAAATGCCCGATAAAGCCGCCAATTCTCTTTCCAGCTTTCGCCATAAGGGGATCAGCGTGAATCCATGCTTTGACATTTATAACGTCATTGGCTATTTTCTCAGGTAAACTCTCGGCAAAACTGAGTATCTGTTTCTCGTGGCCCATTTATCAGACACAATTCAAGACCGCCAGCTTTTACCAGAGAAGCCACCACCCAGTGAAAAGCCGGTCCCTGCAGGAGAACCCTTAATATGAAAACTGCATTACCACTACAAGTACTTATGGCGTTGCTTCTGCTCCTTGCCGCACCTTGTTTCGGCACTGAACTGCCCCGGTCCTTTGCCGCAAAAGAAGGCTTTACCCTGCATCTGCCCAGTGACTGGAAGCCGATTCCAAATGAGATTCTCGACAAGTATTCCCAGGCAATCGCCAAAATGGCTCCGCAGGCCGAAAAACAGGTGTATGACTACGGGTTCCAGCGTAGCGATGCGCCGAAGTGGTTCGCCTATCCCTATATCCTGGTACAGGTCAAGCGTTCCGGCCGGATTCCGGAAGAGCAGCTTAAGGCTCTCAAACGGATCGAAAAGGCCATGGACGAAAGTTTTTCGAAAACCACGGACTCCCTGTCCGCCATCACTTCCAACGCCTCACTCGGCGAGCCGGTCTACGATCCCGCCTCTCACATTCTCTGGACCCGGATTGCCATTGATATCAAAAACACCGGGACAGTGCGGGGAATAATCGGCACGATTCTTACCGGCGAGGGCTTCGTCCAGATTGCCTGCTACGCAAAGAATGATGACTTCGAAACCTACCTGTCGATTTTCGAGTCTGTCATCGCGACAACGGAACTCAGGGCTGACCTGAAGTATGGGAGCGGGCCTTTGTCAGATAAAACGGCGGCGGAGGAAGCCGAACAGGGACCCATTCCCTGGAAGGGCATGACAGTTGTCGTGATCGGGATATTGCTGGTATTCCTGGTCTGGAAAATCCGAAAAAAAGGCGGCGGCGCAGGCTCTCAATAGCCGCGTGTCATTGGAGAGGAGATCTGGGGCCGCACGGGAGTCCCTGCCAGCAGGAAGGTTCCGAGCGGCCCTTTTTCGTTTCAGAAGAGCAATGCATTGCCGGTATAGAAGGTTCCGGCGACACAGGCGGTCATGAGGCAGGCAAGAGTCGCCGCGACCAGGGATCTCAAGGCGACGCCCGAGAGGTCGCTGGTACGACCGGGAGCAAGGGCCGCAACCCCACCGACGAAAATGGCCATGGACGCCACGTGGGCAAAACCGCACAGGGCATAGGCGGCGATCACGGCCGAGCGGGGATGAATGATCTGTTTGGCGGCCAGCGCCGCGGACAGGTCCTGGTAGGATACAACCTCAGTGAGCACGATCCGCTCGCCGATCAACCGGGCAATCAGGCCCGCATCCTCGGGCGGAATCCCGAGCGCCAGGGTAAAGGGATAGAAAACCAGACCAAGGATATCGCGGAAGGTACAGGGAAGCGTCGTTCCGAGCAGAGCATTCAGATAACCGCCGGCCCCGGAAAGCAGCAGATCGGCAAGTGCAACGAGCCCGAGAACCGCCAGGAGAAGGCCGGAAATCCCGACGATGACCCTGATGCCGGTGTTGGAGGCGTTGATAATTGCCTCAAAGAGCGAGCTTTCCCGCTCCACTTCCGGAGTTACTGCCAGGCCGAATGTCTCTGGCTGGCCTGTTTCAGGAACGAGGAATTTCGAAAGCACCAAGGCTGCAGGAGCCGACAGTATTGATGCGGACATGAGATGGCCGGCGATGGTCGGAAACTGGGGCTTCAGGGTGAAGACATAGAGAGCCATAACGTTGGAGGAGACCGTTGCCATGCCGACAGTGAGGATGGTGCACAACTCCGAGCGTGTCATGGTGGCAAGAAATGGTCGAACCGTCAGAGCAGACTCCACACCGGCGAAAATGTTGCTCGCTGCCACCAGTGATTCGGCTCCCGACACCCCCATGAACCGGCTGAAGAAACGGGCAAATACCCGGATGATCCGTTGCATGATGCCATAGTAGTAGAGGATTGCCATCAGCGCGGAAAAAAAGACGATGGTGGGAAAGGCCTGAAAGGCAAGAATAAATCCGAGGGAGGTTTCCCCGGCCACTCCAGTTGTCCCGGGCGGCAGAGCAAGGCGGCCGAAGAGGAAGCGCGATCCTGCGGTCGCAGCATCAAGCAGCGTAACAATGGCGTCGTTTGCCACAAGAAACAGGGAGGTACCCGCGGGAAAGAGAAAGATGAAGGCAGCAAAGATCAGTTGGATCCCCACCCCCCAGCCCAGCAGCCGCCACTTGACGCTCCGCCGGTCAACGGAAAGCAGCCAGGCAAACCCCGCCAGCAGGAAGATGCCGCAGAAACTGATCAGGTTGTAGACATCCATGCATGATTCCTGGTTACGGGGAAACGATGAAAGCGTCGGGATAGCCGTTTGCGGCCAAAGACAGCCGCGCCTCTTCCGCGGCGGTCCGGGAACGGAATTGTCCGGCATGCACCCGGTAGAAGCGGCCTTTTCCGGTCTCCACTTCCCGGACAATGGAATAGGACAGCTCCTTCCGCAACCGCTCCGAGAGCAGTCGAGCCGTTTGCGGATCAGCAAAGGAGGCCACTTGCAGCGTATAAATTCCGGCCGCAGATGCTGCCCTTTCCGCGCGCAGCGGGACGGATCCCGACGAAACAACTTCGATCAGCACCGGCGCCACGCCGGAATCGACAATATCCAACTCACGGGCAGCGCGGAAGGAAAGATCGACAATCCGTCCCGCAACAAATGGACCACGATCGTTTACCCGGACAATCGTCTCTTTTCCGTTGGTTCTGTTGGTAACTCTGAGATAACAGCCAAGGGGCAGGGTTTTGTGGGCGGCAGTCAGCAGGTACATATCGAAGGTCTCACCGTTGCTGGTGGGTCCGCCATGCTCCTCCGCGCCGTACCAGGAGGCCAGACCCTCTTCGCGGTACCCTTCGGCACTCGCCAGCGGAACATAACGGATGCCATCCACGCGATAGGGACGCTGCCAGGGACGCTGCCCCGGCAGGCCCGGCTCGACACTGACCCGGTGACCGGTCGTGCCGCAGGCGGACAAGAGGACACTGATTATTATCAGGAGGTAACATCGTATGCTCATGAGGCGTAGTATAGGAGCCGGAAGAAAAAAATCAATGATAAAATAAGCCGTTCGGATAAAAGGACACCTTCCGGAAGCCCGAATCCCCCGCAGGCAAATACTTGCACTCGATCGGGTTCTACGTTACAAACAAATCAACGCATACTGCTCCCGCCACTTTCCCCGGACAGCGGCAGGACTTGACAAGAGGATACTGCTATGGCTATCGACAAGGCATTCAACCGGACGGTTCAGTACTATGACGACTGGATTCGCAAGGCAATCCCCGGGTATTCCGACCTGTTCACCATTGCCAAGGAGTTGATTCCGTTTGCACCCGGTGACGTCATCGATGTCCTTGATCTTGGCGCCGGCACCGGCCTCTTTTCTCACCACGTGCTGGAAAAGTTCCCAAAGGGACGCTTCGTTCTCTACGATGTGGCCGGAAAAATGCTCGACGTTGCCCGGGAACGTTTCCGGAATTTCCCGGAGCAATTCCGCTACGTAACGGCGGATTATCGCACCCTGGACAACGCGGGTTCTTTCGATTTGGTGGTTTCCAGCCTCTCCATCCACCACCTGGATGATCGGGAGAAACAGGAGCTCTGCCGGCAGATCTACGGCATTCTCCGGCAACCGGGGGTCTTTCTCAATATTGACCTGATCAAGGGCCCGACCCCCTACCTGGAAGAATATTACTGCAACGATTGGTATGAAAAGATGCGCCGGGCCGGAGCCCCCGAAGAGGAGATCAGGGCCGGTATCGAACGACGGCTCGCCTATGACCGGGATGCGCTGTTGGATGACCAGCTCCGCTGGCTGCGGGAAGCCGGCTTCAGCGACTCCGACTGCGTCTACCGCAATTTCAAGATGGGCCTGTTTCTCGGCATGAAAAGGGAACCCGGCCGATAATAGCAATAGCGGGAGATACTACCATGCACCTCTGGCAGTTCATCATCATTTTCAGCGCAGGAATCACCCTCGGCATCATTCTCCATCCCTTGGCAAGGATGATTGAATCGGAGGGGATAAACCATTTTCTCGATGCCCTCGGCCGGATCGTTACCGCACCCTTTTCGTTCCTGGGCAGAAGCTTCGGTCGCAGGCTCGCTTCCCGGCGATTGATGAAAGAAACTCTGGAAGCGACGACCCGGCCGGTCGATCCGCGGGAGCAGCAGATCAGCGATAACGCCCAAACCATCCGCGGGCTGCTGCTCAGCCTGGCCAACGTCATCCAGCGGACCGACCAGGCGGCAAGTGATTCTTCCCAGACTTTGGGCGACGTCCGGAACACCATCGATCATATGGCCATACCTGACGACCTCCGGGAAGTCCACGCCCAGCTGCTGAAGGAAATCGATCGGGTAATCTCCAGCAACAGCACCCTTAAACGGGAACTTTTCCACTCCCGGGAGATTCTGGCCAACCAGCGCCAGCAGATTGAAACCCTCAAAACCGAAGTGCGTGTGGACGGTATGACCCAGTTGGCCAACCGGACCTGTTTTGACGAGAAGATTATCGAAATGGTTCGCCTTTGGGAACGCTATGGCGACCCCTTTTCACTGCTGATCATCGATGTGGATAATTTCAAAGATATTAATGATACTCACGGCCACCCTGGCGGCGACCGGGTCTTGAAAGGGGTCGCCTATAAAATCAGGTCGACCCTGCGCGCCACCGACTTTGTCGCCCGCTTCGGCGGGGACGAGTTCGCGGCAATCCTCATGAAAGCCACGGCAACCGCTGCCGCCGATGCAGCCCAGAAAGTCTGCCGCCAGGTTCGCGAAAGCAATTTTGTCCTTGACGGCGAAGATGTCCGAACCAGCCTTTCCATCGGCGTCGCCGAAATTGCTGCTGGTGAGAGCGCGGAACAGTTGCTGAAAAGAGCCGACAAGGCCCTCTACCGGGTGAAGGAAGCCGGCCGCAATAGCGTGATGATTGCTGATCCGCCAGAGCGGGCATGAAGAGGAGTAACTTCCCATGATTTCGGAACAGGAGCTGAAAATTCGGGAACTGTTGCCGGAGATGGCTGACGGAGCGGCAGAACTGATCTGCGCGGCCATGAACCCCGACGAGGGCGCCTGGGCCCGGCTTACTATCAAACGGCATTTCGCGTTGCGGGCACAAGGGCTTGAAGACGGGCGGCACTATTTCGCACTGCTGGTGGACGGGATACTGGCAGGAATAAGCGGATTGCATCATTATGAGTGGGGACCGGAAGAGAACGTCTGGCTCGGCTGGTTTGCCCTTAGCCCGAATCTGCAGGGTCGCGGATTCGGCGTGCGGCTGATGACCGAAACGGAGCGGACGGCTCGGTCCCTCGGCTATCGCAAGCTGTTTGTCGAGACCTACGCAACGCCGACCTTCGCACGGGCCATCCGCTTTTACACCAGGACCGGTTTCCGGCAGGCCGGGATGATAGAAAACTATCTCCCGGACGGCTCCGCCATGCTGGTCTTTCTGAAAGTGCTGTAACCAGCGGCATGCAGCTGCTTCCCTGTCGCCTGCTACCCGCCACCACGAAGTAAGCACCGGAACAATCCACATTTTCCTGTCAATCAGCCACCTCTACCCCAAAGACCCGGTCGTAGACCTGCCGCACCCCTGTGGTAATCCGTCCATAATCGGCCATCAGCGACTCACCCGGATTCCGGAGCTTCTCCTCATAACCCAGCCGCCGGGCCAGCCTGTTCAGGTAACTTATCGAACCGCCCAGGGCATTCATTGAGTAGTCATGGATAAGCCGCAGCCGGTTTTCCAGATGGCGCAGGAAAGTATAACCATCGTGAAGGGTGAGAAAGTCTTCTTCAGAGAGGAGAGAAGCGGTCCGAATTGCCTTCAGAGCCTCCAGCGTCGCAACACTCCTGAAATCCGGATAATCTCGTCCATACTTCAGCTGCAGGTACTGCACGACGAACTCCACGTCCACCATGCCGCCGCGCCCGGTCTTGATGTTATAGCTCCCAGCGGTCTCCCGTGCCAGTTCATGCTCCATGCGCATCCGCAGGCGATGAATCTCTCCCCGCACCTCTTCATCAGCGCTGCTGCCGTACACTGTCTCGCTGACGACCTTTTCGATACTCTCCCGGAGTGGCCCTTCGCCATGCACCAGACGCGCCTTGGTCAGGGCTTGACGCTCCCAGACCTGGGACTCTTCGCGATGATAGCTCTCAAAAGATTCCAGCGAGGTGACCAGCGGACCGGCATTTCCCGAGGGCCGGAGTCGCGTATCGATTTTATAGGCATACCCCTCCCGGGTGGGGGTTGAAAGGATCAAGATGATTTTCTGTCCGAGTTTGGCGAAATACTCGCGGTTGGAGATGCGCCGCTCTCCATTGGTGTTCCCCTGGTGATCATAGACATAAATGATGTCCAGATCCGAATGGTAGTTAAGTTCCGCTCCGCCAAACTTGCCCATGCCGATCACCACGAAGTGGGCTTTGCGTTCCACACCATTTTCATCGATGCAGGTGGGTTCACCGTAACGGGAAAGCTCCCGCAGGGCAATCTCGATGGCGGCATCGAGACAGGCCTCGGCAAGAATAGTCAGTTGCCCGGCGATTTCAGTCTGGTCAAGGTGTCCGTCAATGTCATGCATGCCGATACGCAGAAACTCTTCATTTCGGTACCTCCGCAGGAGGTCAAGGCTCTCTTCGAAATCGTCCGCCTGCCTTAACAGCGAGGCCAATTCGGCCTTTGATTCGGCAAGACTTTTCAGAGGCGGGAAGGAGCGGGAAACCATGGCATCAAGGAGTTCCGGGGCGAGGATGAAAATCTTTGAGAGGAACTCCGACATACCGAACAGGGGAATCAGCAGCTTGGCAATCTCCCGGTTCTCCGCCAGCAGGGCATAGAAACTGGTTCGTGCCCCGACGGCGCGAAGAAATTTTTCCAGATTGGCCAGGGCCAGGTCCGGATCAGGCGTCGCGATGATTTCCAGAAAGAGATACGGGGCTATCTCTTCCCGCAGCCGCCGGTTGCGGGGGGCAAGTTTGGTGCGGGGCGGGCCGTCCCGCAGCAGCAGCAGATTTTCATAGGCGGTATCGACCTCTTCAAAGCCACGCTCCGCCAGCATGTCTTTGACCAAATCTGGATCGGCATGCGGATCGAAAAGAAAAATAATCTCCGGGGCGATCTCCTCCTTGCGCTTGTCGCGGGACAGAAACAGGTCGCCATAGCGGGCCGAAACCTGCTGCCGGTGGTTTTCCAACGTAGCCCGAAACAGCTCCGGCCCGCCATCTTTCAGGAAACCGCAGCGCCGCGCCAGAAGCTGCATCTCTTCGCCGGAGCTCGGCAGGCTGTGGGTCTGCCGTTCATTCACCACCTGAATCCGGTGTTCCACGGTGCGGAGAAAGCGATAGGCCTCGCTCAAGGCCTCGCTGTCCTGCTCACTGATGATATTGGCATTTTTCAGGTCAGTAAGGGCCTGGAGCGAATTTCGCTGACGCAGGGCGGAATTCTTGCCGGCAAAGACCAGCTGCAGGGCCTGGATAAAAAACTCGATCTCCCGGATCCCACCCCGGCCAAGCTTGATGTTTTCCTCCCCTCCCCGGTCCCGGGCCAGCGAGGTGTCGATCTTCTTCTTCATCGACATCATGTCTTCCACCAGGGTATAGTCCAGGTATTTCCGGTAGATGAACGGCTCGATCATCCGCAGAAATTCCTCACCCAGATACATCGACCCGGCAACCGGCCAGGCTTTCAGCATCGCCGAACGCTCCCACGACTGGCCCCAGGACTCGTAGTAGATCTCGGCCGAGCGCAGGGACAGGGCCAGATCGCCGCTCTTCCCCTCCGGCCGCAAACCCATGTCGACCCGGAAGACGAAACCGTCTTCGGTCACCTGGGAGACCACCTTGCTGATCATTTCGGCAAGTTTGACAAAAAAGGCGTGGAGGGAGATGCTACCTTTCCTGGAGCCGTCGGGCTGCGGCACCCCGGCCGTTTCTCCGTCATCGGAGGAGTAAAAGTAGATCAGGTCGATATCCGAGGAGAAATTCAGCTCCCGGCCGCCCAGCTTGCCCATGCCGAGGATGACCAGATCAGCCTCTTCGTCACCGTGCGGGGTCCGCATCAGCGGAGCGCCGTGCTCCGCGACCTGCAGACGGCGGCAGGCCTCATAGGCAATCTGCAAGGCAGCTGCTGCCAGATCGGCCAACTCCCTCATCACCTCTTCGAGCGGGGCAAGGCCGTTCAGATCACGGGCGGCAATCCGCAGAACCTCGGCATACTTGAAGCGACGAAAGATGGGAAACAGCTCTTTATACCCGGCGGCTTCCGGGACCAGGGCCCGCAGTTGCGCCACGGTTTCGTGATAGGTCTTGGCCGAATCGATGCCGCCCAGCACGAAAAGCTCATGGAAGGAGGGGGGGCGACGAAAAAAGATCGAGGTGAGGAAAGGTGAGGAACCGCAAAGGATCAGGAGTTGGCTGCGGCGCAGCGGATCAGAGCAGACATACAACAGGTCCTCGTGGCCGACCACACTGGAAATCCGCTCCAGGCCGTTGAGGGCCTGGTCCGGCGAAGGGGTAGCAAGGGCGGCGACAACGATTTCCGCCAGCATTCCAGGTTCCAGCAGGGTGGCCAGAAGCCGCAGGTTGGCCAGGGAGCGGGCCGGGGGCGAAAACCCCCGGGCGTCAAGGAGTGCTTCAAGAAGCTGATTGTTTTCCTCCGTCTCCGGGAGAGCCAGACAGTCGCGGAATTCGCCCGCCAGGCCGGAGCGTTCGGTCATTTTCCCACCACTTCACTGATACGGCGGCGGAAATCGCCGGACAGCACGCCCTTTTCAGTGATAATGCCGGTAATGTAGCGTGCCGGGGTCACATCGAATGCCGGGTTGCAGACCTTGACCCCGACCGGGGCCACGGAAAAACCGGCCAGATGGGAAACCTCGCGGGCATGCCGCTCCTCAATCGGGATCGCATCGCCGGATTCGAGAGAGAGGTCAAAGGTCGACAAGGGTGCGGCAACATAGAACGGTATCTTGTTTTCCTTGGCCAGCACCGCCACGGAATAGGTGCCGATCTTGTTCGCGGTATCGCCGTTGGCGGCAATGCGGTCGGCCCCGACCACGCAGCAGCTGATCTCGCCCTTTTTCATGAAATAACCGGCCATGGAGTCGGTGATCAGGGTGACCGGAATGCTGTCCTTCATCAATTCCCAAACGGTCAGTCGCGCCCCCTGGAGCCAGGGGCGGGTCTCGTCGGCAAAGACCCGGATGTTCTTGCCCTGATCATGAGCGGCCCGGATAACACCGAGGGCGGTACCGTAACCGGCTGTTGCCAGGCCGCCGGCATTGCAGTGGGTAAGAACGGTGCTCCCTTCCCGGATCACGGCGGCGCCGTTGGCGCCGATGGCGCGGCAGATCCGCAGGTCTTCTTCCTCAACGGCAATGGCCTCCAGCCGGAGGATCTCGCGTATGCCGTTCAGGTCCCGGCCCCGGTTGGCCTCAGCGACCCGCTTCATCCGCTCGATGGCCCAGAACAGGTTCACCGCGGTCGGCCGGGTCACGGCCATTACGTCGCAGATATTGGAAAGCTGCTGAAAAAATGACTCGTGGGTATCGGCAATGATTTCCCGCGCGCCCAGGGCTATCCCCATGGCAGCGGCCACACCGATTGCCGGCGCCCCCCGGATGACCATGCCGCGGATCGCCTCGGCCACGCTCTTGAAATCGCTGTATTCATTGTAGACTTCCTCGCCGGGAAGCTTGGTCTGGTCCAACATCACGACTTTGTTGTCACGCCATTCAATGGTTCGAAAGGACACGGTATCTGCTCCACTTTGCTGCGTTGAATTTTGAAATCAGGCTGAAATTTCGTTTGTCAATCGTATCATAAGGAAGAGGACATTTCAATTTGCGTCTCGGCTCCCGGTCATGTCCGGTATTACTTCGGCAATGAAATATCACAACCCTGATGTAGGGGCACGGCGCGCCGTGCCCTGATTGGGCGAGGCACGCCTGGCCCCTGTCTACCAGTGATAAGTTTAATTGCCCCCGTAATAATCAATGGCGTTTGGTTCCGCTCTTTGCTACACAAGATGAAACGAAAGTCACTTTCCAGAATAGGAACGGCACGACAATGAAAACCCTCCTCGCGGTTGATCTCGGTTTAAAAACCGGTCTGGCCCTCTTCGGAGAAGACGGCAGGCTGATCTGGTACCGCTCGCACAACTTCGGCACCACCGAGCGCCTCAGGCGCGGCGCCCACGGCATCCTCAAAGAGCTGCCCGGCCTGGCGGCGCTGGTGGTCGAAGGCGGCGGCAACCTGGCCGTGGTCTGGGAAAAGGAAGCCGCCCAGCATGGCATCCTCGTCCGGCGGATCGGCTCCGAGGTCTGGCGGGAGCTGTTTCTCTTCCCCCGCGAACGGCGGAGCGGGCCGGAGGCCAAGAAGCACGCCGGTGAGATGGCCCGGAAAATCATCGACTGGGCAGGCGCGGCACGCCCCTCGTCGCTTCGGCACGATGCGGCCGAGGCGATTCTGATCGGACTGTGGGGAGTGCTGCAGCTTGGCTGGCTGACTGCGCTTCCGCAGGAGTTGCGGCGCTGAGAATTAATGTGCAAAAATTAAATGGCATTTGGTTATCGGTTTTGATAAATATCTGAATGTCAATAAATTCGCAGCAGCACAGAAAGCAGCTCACATGGGACAGATTCTGCAAGGCACAGCAAGCGAGACAAGATAAATACAAAAACCGCCAGGTCGGAAGTTCCGAGTGGCGGTTTTTTTGTACGGAGTCCACGGAACCTTTCGGATGTTTTTTCTTTGGGCGCAGGAATCTGTAAATTACGTATACAAGGAACGTTAGAGGTTCGCTATATAAGAAATTTGTTACTTATATAGTGAATAAATTACTTATATAGAGAAACCGGTGATTAACGAGTTGTCAACGTCATCAAAAACACAAAGGAGAAAAAAGCAATGAAATTCAGAGCGAGTATTTTAGTCTCAGTGATGGTGGCATTGTTTCTGGTATCGGCCGTAGCCGTTGCGGAAGAAACGGGACCAGTTATCCCGAATCTGGTCGGGAAATGGACAGCTGAATACAAGGTCTTTTCTCCCCGTGGGTTTGTCGAATCGTCGAATGTCCTGACCATTACCGAGCAGGATGGTCCATACTTTCGCGGAAACCACATTTGGGCAGTCAACAAGGGTCCCAAAGGCCTGATCACGCAACACGGGAAGGCAATCACCAGCGAAAAAGAGCCCATCATTGGAGTCATCGATTTTGATGGCAAAACCGTACGCATTATAGAAAAAGGAGACAGCGGCCGGTTTGATGGGCGTGTTGCGGGCCAGAACAAGCTGGAACTGGTTCACACGGAAGGCGGCGCAGAAGCCTTTGTGTATCGGGCAGTGTTCACCAGGCAAGAAAAGTGACTGGATTGAGGAAAGTTTGGGGAACATCCTAAACTCTGCCTTTCAAGATAAAATATCGCTCTGTTACTATCAAAGAACGGACCAAAGAAATAAGTGGGCAAAGCTCCAAATCTCAATAGATGAATCATGAGGATTTTCAACTCACAACTGGACCGGCCCTATAATCGGCTGGTAAACCTTGCGTTCTATCTTCCTGAAAAAGGAGAAAATATGAAAACCGCATTTAAGATCATTCTTGCCGCAGTGGTCATCCTGACAGTTCAGACTGCAGGGCATGCCACCAGCACCGACACAATGATCTGCACTGGTGGCATCATCTCCATAGGGGATACTGCCGGAGAAGTGCTCAGCAAATGTGGTCAGCCTGCCACAAGCACTACCCGAGAAGAAAAACGATACGGGTCCGGCTCAACCTACGGCCATGGCCGGGCCTACACCACCGTTGCAATAGATGACTGGATTTTCAACTTCGGCCCAAACCAGTTCCAATACCAGCTGGTCCTCGAAAATGGCAGGGTTGCACGGATTGAGAGCCTGGATTATGGCTATTGACCGGGAATTGAGGTGCAATCCCTGGGTGGGAATTACCTCGTACCAGTTGAGGGAGGAAGGCACTTCCGCCCCGGAATTCCAGCAAATTTGAAACAAATGGGAGCATATCAATGCTGCGAATTGCCATTCTTTGGGTTGCAGGTCTCATTACCATCGTTCCATACGGCACGTACTATCTTTTCTTTAAAGCGACTCGAGACGAATACGCCTTGGTCATCACCCTCGTACTCTTCTGGATTTTCGGATTCTGGAGCATCGTTGGCCCCATAATTTCCGTAGTGAAAATCAGAAAAATAATGAACGCCTTTGAAGCAGCCCGGACTCCCGGAGAAATGAAGAATGTCCTCCTGGGCGCAGAGTCCCGTGAGACGGTGATCGATTTGATCGCTACCGAAAACCGGATTCCAAAATTTATTGCGAAGCGAATCTTTAACTTGCTGCTTCGACGGCTTTCAGACCCAGGGAAGACACCAACCACTCTGGACCCAAAGGGGTCACAACCATTGACAAATACTTGATTAAGGTAAAAATATATCTGTCCAGCTTTTCAATTGTTCCCATTGCTCATTGACAGGGAGGCACACTTTATCGGCGTATGAATTACACTACCAACATCATTTGGGACATTGGCAACGTTTTATACCCGTATTCTCGGGTTACTGAGGAGTATTATGCCCTCTGTCACGATGCCCATGTTGAAATTGCCGAAGAATTCTTTCCGATGTTGTCTCCGGAAGAAGTAGAGTACCTTGTGGACGAATGTTACAAAACATTTCACGACTGCTATGGCGCATTTGTGCCGGTGATTGATTATTACGGGCTCGACTTGGAAGAAACGCGGCTTCTCCTGTTCAAAAAACACTACGCCATACTATACGAATTACTGATGAAACATTGCTCCGATATTTTCAGCGACACGACAGATCTGGTTGATGCCTTTCGAGGAGTCAGCGGGTGCGTTAAGCACGGTATTTTATCACAATGTTGTATGGAGAGCTTTGGCATTCCTGTCCTTGAAAAATTGGGCATATTGCCTTTCTTTGATCCTGAAGCAATTTTAGGACTTGATCAAGTCGGCTTCGTCAAAAAAGCGGAAAGCACAGAGCCGCTGAGAGTTGTTTTGGAGCTTATGGATGCCGATCCGGAACACACCTTTTTTGTTGAAGATACCTTGGCGAATTTAGAACGGGCGTCGGAAATTAAGGGTCTGCACTGCATTTATATTAACCATGGAAAACCGCTTGACACAGTACCCTCCTTCATTGCGAATCAGTTTCGTGAACCCACTGACTTCTTACGCTCTTTTGCCTGTCGCTGACTGTAGGCTCAGACAGGCAAAACTGCACGATAAAGTCTGAAACTATGCACCATTGCTCGCTTACCCCCTGCTCACTTTTCCGGCTGATGTTATTTATATTTCTTGACCCGTCTACCGCTTCACCCTTTAGCATTGTTTTCGTCACGGCCATGACAAAATTCAGCACAAAAGGGGAAAAGGATGCAAAACCATGTAACGGTAGAAGAATGGGTCACAAGGTTTCGGGCAATCGGCCTGGATGAGGCAGCCATGCGAAAGTGGCACCAGCTGTTCGAGATGGAAAACCCGGAAGGACACCAGAACTTCCTGGAATGGCTGGGGTTGCCGGCTGAGATGATAACGGAAATCCGGCAAAGGTAATTTTCAACCGGAACGTCCCCAGTAAATACCGGGGGCGTTCCGGGGGCGTTTGCTCCGGTCCCATAGAGGTTACATGATGTTTCGCATTACCGAGTTCGCACGAATGTTCGGCCTCTCACGCAGCACCCTGTTGTATTATGACCGCATCGGGATTATGATCCCATCGGGACGGAGCGAGGCCGGCTATCGGCTCTATTCAACGAGGGACAAAGACCGCATGGCGACAATCCAGAGCTTTCGACAAGCCGGTTTGACCATTGAGGATATTGGCCGTGTCCTGTCAAGAGAGGAAGGTGACCAGGGAGAGATCCTGCAGCGGCGCTTGCGGGAACTTGGCGAGGAAATCCGTTCTCTGCAGGCCCAGCAGCGTTTGCTCGGCAGGATGCTGCAGGTCGAGTCCCGCGGAGAATTGCCGGCGGCCGTCGATAAACAAGCCTGGATAGAAATGCTTCGTGCTGCGGGAATGGATGAAGATGCAATGGCCAAATGGCATTCAGAGTTCGAGCGGAGGACACCAGGAACTCACCACCAGTTTCTGCTTGCGCTTGGGATATCCGAAGACGAGGTACGCCTTATTCGGACACGGTCTCAGGAAAAATCGGAACTGAGCCAGGCGTATCGTTCGGTTGAGCGCTGAAGCAGGGCTAACCTTGACGGGACATCACCAAGAAATTTATTTTTTTATCGAGGCCTTTTACCCAGCAAAAGGAGAGTGAAATGAAACTGATCGGGAAGCTTTTTATTACCGCCGTTTTTGCAGCCGGTTGCCTTGTCAACGCATCTTTAGTCAGAGCGGAACAGCCATTGAAGCCAAGCGACAATTGGCTTTTGGAAGCCAAAGATGATACGGAACGGCTCAAACGGATTCAGCAGATGTTCGGAGGCTTCTCCATGTCCATGCAGCTGGTCGGCGAGCGCTACGACCGGACTTATGATGCCATCACCGATGGCAATTACGATCTGGCCGTTTACCACTGGAAGAAAATCAAGGAAACCATCGAACTCGGTTATCTCCGGCGGCCCGCACGCGAGGCCAATGCGGTGGCCATGTTTTTGACAGGGCCGTGGGTTTCGGCCAGTGAAGCACTTGCCTCAAAAGACAAAGTGCAGGCGAAGAAACAGTTTCTCCTCGCACGCTCAGCTTGCATGGCCTGCCATATTGCGGAAAAAGTGCCCTTTATGAATGACCAGCCAAAGTTCAGGAGAACCGCAAAGTTTTCCAAGAAGTAACCCTGCTGATGACTCGACTGCCTGTCTCCGTAAGTGGACTTTTGGCAACTGCCAGGATTTCGACAAACACTTGTCACCAATGGCCAGAAACACTCTGGCCGATTCCCGCAGAAAACTGACCCCCCCCCAGAATAAATTCCGGCACAAAAGCAGTGCATTGCAGGCTCGGCCTGTCGTGTCTCGCCCACGCCCACAATTAATGTGTAAAAATTAAATAGTATTTCATTTTCTGTTTTGATAGAACAGTGTATCAAAATGAAAATTATTTCACAGAACGAAATTCACCCGGACCAAACCGGCCAAGGCAACACCATCCCGAAAACAGAAAAAGCGGGTACTGTTGGGATGATATCCTTGTTTTAAGACTGGAATACCCGGAAAAAGACCCAAAAATTAACCGTGACGAAAGGTTGCCGGAAGGTTCCATGTACTCGAAGAAAGAAGTACCTTACAATGCCTTCACCCTGTCTTTCCAGGACAAAGACCTTGAATCCGCCTTCCGGGAAGACTACTGCACCAGGAGACTTCCCCACCTCCGCCTTGACCTGCTGGCGGGCATTTGCCTCTATATACTCTTTGGCATACATGACTATTGGGTCATCCCGGACATCAAGGAATATGCCTGGCTGATTCGCTACGCCTTTGTCTGTCCGCTGGTTTTTGCTATTTTTCTGTTTACCTACAGCAAAAAGATTCGCAAGCTGATGCAGGTGACCCAGGCCATTGCCGCATTCGCGGCCGGTGGCGGTGTGGTGCTGATGATCGTCAAAGCCGCTCCGCCAGGAAACTACATGTCCTTCCCCGGACTAATGCTCTGCATTCTCTTCTACTTTCGCCTCCGTTTTCTCAGCGCCTCGGTCCTGACCCTGATCACTTTTATCCTCTATGAAGCAATAGCGATACTGGATGCAAAAATCCCGACAAACGTCATGTTCAGCAACACTTTCATCCTGACGACTTTCTCGCTGACCGGCATGTACATGTGTTACACCCTGGAGCAGAGCATGCGCTCGGGTTTCCTCCTGCGAAGAACCGTCGAAGAGCGAAATTTACAGATAGAGGAATCGAACAGCGAACTGGAAAAGGAAATCCTGGTACGTACACAAGCGGAAACAGCCTTGACGGAACAGATGAAGTTCCTCCAAACCCTGCTCGACACCATTCCGAATCCGATTTTTTACACGGACGGCAAAGGCAATTGCTCGGGATGCAACAAGGCCTATGAAAGCTTCTTCGGCAACACCAAGGAGGAGATAACCGGCCGGCCGGCCCATGACCTGCATCAAGTCGATCTCATCGATATTCCGGTCGGAGCAGGCAGTAATCCTCCGGACAATCACGGTATTCTAAGATACGAAACACTGCTGGAGCATTCCGACGGAACGAAACGAAACGTAATTTTCTCCAAGGCCATCTATGCAGACATCGAGGGCAAGCCTGCCGGCCTGGTCGGCGTTGTCCTTGACATTACCGGCCTCAGACAGTCGGAAGAAGAGAAACAGCGCCTTGGGGCCCAGCTGTTCCAAGCCCAGAAAATGGAGGCGGTCGGGCAATTGGCCGGAGGCATCGCCCACGAATTCAACAATATTCTCACCGCCATTCTCGGCTACGCCCACCTGCTGAAGAAAAACATGCCCATTGATGATCCCTTATGCTTCTACGTCGGAAATATTACCCTGTCTTCCGAACGAGCGGCCAGGCTGACCCGGGATCTCCTGGCCTTCAGCAGAAAACAGAAAATTGAAGCCAAGTTGCTTGACCTGAATGAATTGGTGGACAAGACGAAACCACTGCTCTCCATGATGATCGGCGAAGACGTGGAACTCACCGTCTCCCACAGCGACAAGCCTGCCAGGGTCATGGCTGACTCAGGCCTGCTGAGTCAGGTGCTGGTCAATCTGGCGGTGAATGCCCGCGACGCGATGCCGGAAGGTGGCCTGCTTACCATGAGCACCGGACTGGCCAGCAAAGTCGAGTCCTTTACCCATGCTCACGGATCGGCAGAGCCGGGTCATTATGGGGTCATACATGTCAGTGACGTGGGCACTGGCATGGACGCAAAAACAAGAGAACGCATATTCGAACCGTTCTTTACCACCAAGGAAGTTGGAAAAGGCACCGGCCTCGGACTCTCGATGGTCTACGGCATCATCGACCAGCATAAAGGTTGTATCGTCGTTACCTCTGAAATCGGCAAGGGCACTACCTTCAGCATCTATCTGCCAATGGCCACAGAATCAGATATCCCGCTAAAATCCGCTGGCGAACATCTCCCGTACCTTGAAACCGGCGGTCGTAACAGAGGCACAGACAAATGGTATTCTCAACCTATGGCGGAACGTTTCCCGTCGGGCACGGAAATGGTACTGGTGGCTGAAGATGATTATTCGGTACGGACGTTGACAAAAAACCTGCTGCAGGAAAACGGCTACACCATTATTGAAGCAGTCAATGGCGAAGAAGCGATCCAAAAGTTCATGGATCATGCCGGAGAGGTACAACTGCTGTTGCTTGATGTGATCATGCCGAAAAAGAACGGTTGGGAGGCCTACGATACGATTCGCCGGGTCCGCCCTGACATCCGAGTCATTTTCACGAGTGGCTATACGGCTGACGTTTTCCTGCAGCGGGCGATACCCGAAGAGGAAATGAATGTCCTCGCCAAGCCGATTCCGCCCGGCGACCTGCTGAAAGCCATCAGGTTCGAGCTTGATAGATAGTCTACCCACACGAAATTGCCCTCTACGCAACAACGATAAACTACACACAATTTTTTGGATAAATTTTTGCGGCTCCGTATCGCATTGGCAGTAAAACGAAGGAGCATATATGAATATTCAGAAAATTCACCTGGCGCATTCGTGTGCGGCAGATGCTCGCCAGGCGGTAGCGGAGTTTCATGCAGCGGTGGTGCAACCGGACATGGAACTGGTGATCTTCTTCTGCTCCAGCGAATACAACCTCGATGTGCTGGCGGAGGAAATCAACCGCCTGTTTGCCGGAATACAAGTGGTCGGTTGTACTACCGCGGGAGAAATCGGTCCGTCCGGGTATCGCTCGCATAGCCTGTCAGGGGCATGTTTTCCGGCCGGCAGCTGCGTGGCCGTCAACGGGCTGCTTGATCGCTTGCACCAGTTCGACATGACCAGGGGGAATGACTTTGCCCAGACTCTGCTGCAACGGCTTGAAAGCAGAGCCCCCGGGGCCGGCCCGGACAACAGCTTCGCTTTTCTGCTGATCGACGCCATGTCCCGGCGCGAGGAGCCGGTTACACATGCCTTGCACTATGCGCTGGGGAAGATTGCGCTGTTTGGAGGCTCAGCAGGTGATGATCTGCATTTCGTCAAGACTCACGTATTTGCTGACGGACACTTTCATTCGGATAGCGCCGCCCTGATTCTGATCAACACTTCATTGCCTTTCAAGATATTCAAGACCCAACATTTTGTACCCACCGACGAACGGCTGGTTGTCACGGAGGCCGATCCAGTCAGGCGTATCGTCTTCGAAATCAACGGACTGCCCGCCGCCGAAGAATATTCACGACTGGTGGGGGTTGAGGAGCATGAGCTTAATGCCATGAGCTTTGCCGCTTCCCCCGTCGTGGTGATGATCGATGGCACCGACTATGTGCGCTCCATCCAGAAAGCTAATCCCGACGGCAGCCTCTCATTCTATTGCTCCATTGAGGAGGGCCTGGTCCTCAGGGTGGCGCATGGCGTTGACCTGGTGAGGAATCTGGAACATACTTTCGACCTGATCAGGGCAGAAATCGGACCACCTCAACTGGTTTTCGGCTGTGACTGCATCCTCCGCAATCTGGAACTTACCGAGAATGGTTTGAAAGAGCGCGTCGGTGAGATTTTTGTGCGCAACAATTCCATCGGATTCAGCAGCTACGGCGAACAGTTCCGGGGCGTCCACGTCAACCAGACTCTCACCGGCTGCGCCATCGGGGCCGCCCCAGAGGCAGAACCGGAGGTGAGTGATGCCTGATCGGAGGGGACCGAATGAGCAGTCCTTGCATGCCGAGATTACCCGTCTGAACAAAATCATCCAGGCCTTGATGAATCGCGCGGAACGCAACACCAGCATCCAGGGGTCGGACTTCAACATGTTTCAGACGGCAATTACCCTGGAAGATCAGGTACGCCGCCGCACCGCGGAACTGGAAGATGCTCGGCAGGAAACCGAGAAAATTACCCGCGCCCTCCGCGAAAGCGAAAATCGACATCGCTTGCTCATCGAAAACTCCCCGGTGAGCATTCACGAGATAGACCTGGCCGGCAGGATAATCTCCATGAACCGGGCAGGTCTTGTCATGCGCGGCGTCCAGGAGGAACGTGAGGTACAGGGCACTTTCTATTTGGATGCGGCCCGTGAAGCTGATCGAGAAATCATTGGGAAGCTGCTGAGCAGGGCGTTAGCAGGGGAAACCTGTCACTTCGAGTTCAGCACCAATGGGCCGGAGGGAAAAATTTTCAAGTCGTGCTTTGTGCCGATCAAGAACAAAAGCGGCAGTACCGAAAAGCTCATGGGCATAACGGAGGATATCACCGAGCGCAAAAAAGCCGAGGAACAGGTCCAACAACTTGCCTTCTATGACACCTTGACGCACCTGCCCAACCGCCGTCTGCTTCTCGATCGTTTGAGACTGGCGATGGCTGCCGGCAAACGCAATAATCGTTATGGCGCGCTGATGTTTCTGGATTTGGACAAATTCAAGTCGCTCAATGACACACACGGACATGAAATGGGCGACCTGCTCCTGATTGAAGTGGCGCGTCGAATCACCTGTTGTCTGCGGGAAGTGGATACCGTTGCACGTTTTGGTGGTGATGAGTTCGTGGTAATGCTCTGCGAGTTGGATCTGGATCAAAAACATTCGTTTGAAAAGGCGGGCATTGTCGCCGAGAAAATCCGTGTCACCTTGGCTGAGCCGTATCTGTTGAAACGCTCGAAAGATGAAGGTGAAGAAATCTTCGTGGAACATCAGTGCACGTCAAGTATCGGGGTAGTGCTGTTCAAAGGCCACAATGCCAGCCAGAATGACATCCTCAAGTGGGCCGACTCAGCGATGTACCAGGCAAAAGCGAGCGGACGCAATGGAATCCGTTTTTTCGATATTCAATCGTAGCAGGATCCGGCAGAGCATGACCGAGCAGATCTTCGGCAGGTGCTTATTTGTCGTCGCTCACCTAAATCTATACTGGCCGAAATCCAGCTGCCATTGGTGGAGCGACGTGTTTCGGGAAAGTTGCATGACGGCCTAGTTGGAGTTCCGAGGCAGCATGTCCTTTTGTTACCTTTTTGTCTGCTACCTGACAAATATGAGAAAAATGATGATAGAAAAAACTACGCCAGGCTTAGAGTAATAAAAAGGGGAGCGGCTCTTCATGAATCATCCAAAAAGCAACCACTCCCCTTACATTTCCCGGAACTGCTCCGTTTCTCGCAGAGAACCTGTTTTCAGTAGAGTTTCTCAACGAATTGAGAAATATTCTCGCCAAGGCTCTTGGCCTGATGAGGGAACAGGTCCTCATAGCTTTCCATTCCAACTGCGCCCCGGTATCCGGTTTCACGATCGACGAAGGTAGCAAGTTCGCGGCCGGTCTGAGCGTCGAGCAGGCGTCCCTTCACCAGCAGGTAGGCCTTACCGGCGCCAAATCCGACAAAAAACTTGAGTGCCCGGCTGCCGGCATTAAATTCCGTTATCGCTCCTTCGAGGATCACGGCTTTTCCCTCCGGCGCTCCATTAATCACGACATTATTAAACAGCTTCCTCGACTTCAGTTGCATGGCGAGACTTTCGGAAATCATCTTGATGAGCAGAGGTTTCATTGCCTCGATTTTCACCTTCTCGTCTTCGTCGACCCGTGAATATTCGGCTCCGTCGGTGGTGAAGTCGCGAATGATAAGAGTATCGTATGCCGAGAGTTTTTCGGAAGTGAATATAGCTTCTTCCGTCAACACATCAGGTTTCGGCAACGGACTTTCATCGGAGCGTGCGATCTGGGCTCCGGCAGTAATCAATACGAGTGAAATAAAAAGGGCAACGAGTGATTTCTTCATGGTAACTCCTCCTTTTGGCAGTGTTCAAGTGAACCGGCAGTTTGCCGGTCAAGCCGGGAGGATTATAGCGGCGACTGAGCAAAAGTGAAAGAAAAAGCTTCGGCAGAGGATTTCAGGGCCTGACACACATTGGCCATACTACGCAACGACAGGACGTTCTTCCGCAGGTACAAACCACAGCACACACGTGTCATCATCTACGGGCAGCAGACCTGATGTCATCACATTCAGGAAAATAGAAGGTATACTTGAGGCAGCACTCGTTGTCCATGGAGCCACTCATGCCCTCTCCCGAATACGACGTCATCATCGTCGGCAGCGGCCCTGCAGGTCTCGGCGCCGCATTTCACCTTACCGAGGCCGCCCCTGCCCTTTCCATTCTCCTGCTCGACCGGGAAAAGATCTGTTCCGGTGGTCTGCTGAATGATTGCAAACAGAATTACACCTTCCCAATCGGATTTGTCGTTGAAAACTGGACCAGGGAAGAGGCAGAAAGGCTCCTGCCCGAGGTTGAAAAACACTTTCAACCAATTATCAAGGAAAAGAAGAACCTGGATGTTTACCGTAGGAGAGCGGAGCGGATCGGCGTAACCCTGCTCGACATCCGCCAGGCACATGTGGGAACCGACCGCAGCAGGTCGTTGATCCGGCGTCTCATGAGCGAGCTCGAAAAGCGCGGGGTACGCTTCCGGCTGGAGTGTGAAGTAACGGATATTTTTGACGATGATGAATCTGGGGTTGTGCTGGCCGGGACGGAAAAGCTCCGCGCCGGAAAGGTGATCGTCGCCCCCGGACGTAAGGGTTTCAGCTTTCTGCAGAAGGTGATGGAACGGATGGACATCGACTTCATCGACAACGAGGTTGACGTCGGCATCCGTCTTGAGATGACCGCCAAGAATTACCCGATCGTCAAGGACTACTACGACCCCAAGTTCATCTTTCCCGACGGGGTACGCACCTTCTGTACCAACTCGGGTCATGCGCGAGTGGTCCTTGAGCGCTATCAGGGCTTTAACCTGATCAACGGCCATGCCCTCTCCGAGAAGCAGCCGGCAAACAACCTGGTGAATTTCGCCCTGCTCAAGACCATTGGTCTGAAAGACCCGGTGACGAGCGGTCAGCAGATGGCGGTGTTCCTCGGCAGGCTGGCCAACGAAATCGGCGGCGGCAAGCCGCTCATGCAGCGGGTCGGTGATTTCCGCATGGGAAAACGTTCCACTTTGGAAACCTTCAACGAAGACCTCTACTCGTTTCCTCCCAGCTGCCCGGTCACGGCTGGCGACCTGGGGCTGGCCGTGCCGGCCAAAATCATGCGTCACCTCTGGTCGGCCATGAAGAAGCTCGACACCATAATCCCCGGCATCCTTCACCCGAGTACCATCATGTACTACCCCGAGATCAAGATGTACGCGAACAAACCGGCCTTTCTGGATCGTCATTTCCGGGTTAGCGGCAATGTGTATATGATCGGTGATGGAGCCGGAACATCGCGCGGCATCACCGGCGCTTGGGCCAGCGGTATCAGGGCGGCGGAAGGGATACTGGAAAATCGGTGACCTGCGAAGGGCTGCCAGGGCGCATTTCTTTCTATCAGGGGCAGAAGCCGCTTTACTCTTAAACCCACCTCAAGGTAAAGGATCTGAAAAAACCAGGTTGCAGGACCTGGATCCTCAAAGAAGTTACAGCAATGAAAAAAGGCCGTCTTCAGTCAGCAGACGGCCTTTTTTCATGTAAGATACAGCTCAATAGAAGAACCTAGTTACCACCGTAGCGCCGGCCATCCCTATATTCACGGCCACCATGTCCCCACGAATCCCTTCCTCCATCATGAGAGTGTTTCCATTCATGCTTCCTCTCATGGCGTTCGTCCCTGCGCGCCTCCCTTATTTCATGCTTCGGACGAAACTGATGACGCTCCCAGTAGGGATTTCTTCCCTGACGGTAATGCCGGTACCCCGCATCACGATAGTGACGGATCTTTTTATAGGAATGCTTGCGCAACTTCCAGGGAAGCGTGCGATAGTGGGTCACTACCCATGGGGCACCATAGTAAGGGGCCTGATACCAGACGTTATTGTGGAAACGATAATAACTGTTACCCACAAAATAGATGTCCTGAGAGACGCCGACCGCCACATGAAAACCCAGTTCGGGCGGCTCGATAAAGAGTGGCGGCTCCTCGTACACGACAACCGGCTCGTGATAGACCGGTGGAGGCGGGACCGGGACCGGCACAATGGCAGCAGGCCGGGTACCGACATTGATCCCGATGTTAAAGTCGACGTTGGAGGCAAAGGCAAGAGGTCCGGGGAGAGCGGCGACAAGCGCCAGACAACACAAAATCTTTTTCATATGACAGCTCCTTTACTTGGTGTAATTGCAGCACACGGTCGGAAAATAAAATGCCGGGTGCTGAATATCGTCAGATATTTCGGCAACCCGGCTGTCTTCTGGAGACCCTGTGAGCTTTCCGCCCCGCTCTCGCGAGCGGTTTAGTAGTATCGGCTATCTTTTATTCGATTATTGCGGGTCTGGCCCTGGGAAGGGAACCCGTCGCTTTGTAACGGGTAACGAATGTACTGGATATCCGGTTTACATGCCAAGAAAAAAATTTCACTCTACCATTGCAGCAGCGCATTACGCCAATTCCGGCATTGTCTTTGTTGCGGAAATCAGCGGACTCGTTCGGAGTAGAATCCTACTGTAATTACACCATTTTTTCTCAGTGGAGCTTGACATCAGGTGTTTCCTGAGCAAGACTTTGTAAAATATTATCAAGATATCAAAAGTTCCGGACATTTCCGCCTTTCTGTTGAAATTCAGCGCAATCTGAATCTTTTGTCCCATAGCGGTCATCAGAGCCCTCGTGCGTAATATATGTCTCGTGCCGGTTGACGCCGACGATAATATTAATTTCCATATTCCCATATATACTATTTTCAGTTTGATTTTTTTCTGCTAAAACAAGAAATATTTCGCGACGACAAGACCTTTACCAATAAGAAGGAGAAGAACTATGCAGCGATCTTTTACCCTTTTCCCGCTGTTAGCGATGCTTGCACTCATTGTGGCGTATCCCGCATCCGCCGAGCAGGCCATTCCGATCAATTCGGAAACCTGCCTGCAATGTCACGGAGAAAAAATCAACTCAGCCACCTTTGCCTCTTCCGTGCATGGCAAGAATTCCTGTACCAGCTGTCATATCGCCATTGTCGATGTGGACAAACACTCCTCTGGAGGAATTCCTCCGGAAAAGGTCCAGTGTGTCCGCTGCCACAAAAAAGAGGCCGGCGAACATTACGCAAGCGTGCACATGCTCAACAGCATTAACTGCAGCGACTGCCACAACGCAATCCATGAAATGACTTCCTGGAAAAAAGACAAGCGGAAAGTTGTCGAAACCTGTCAGCAATGCCACGACAAGGAAGCCGCCGAGTTCCTCCAATCGTCTCACGGCATCTCACTGATGGCCGGTAATCAGGATTCACCTTCCTGCAACGACTGCCATGGTCTCCATGAAATAAAACCGCGGGGTGACCAAAAGACCGCCGAAAACACGAAATTCCATTCCACGGCATGTATGAAATGCCATAGCGATGAAAAAATGATGAAGCGCAACGGTGTCTTCAATCTGGCCGTAAAAACCTACGAAGAAAGCTACCACGGCAAGAACTACCGGCTTGGCTATCCCGAACTGGTGGCCGGATGCGCCGACTGCCATACCGCACACCTGGTTCTCCCCCCCAGCGACGCCCGTTCCAGTATCAGCTCAACCAATCTGGTAAAAACCTGTCAGGAATGCCATGCGAATGCAACACCGCTTTTCGCAAAATTCCTTCCCCATGGTGATCACACCGACCGCGAAAATTATCCGATTCTCTACTGGACGTTCATCTCCATGTCCGCCTTGCTGGCCGGCACATTTGCGGTTTTCTGGGTGCACACCATCCTCTGGATGTTCCGTGGTTTCGTAGAAAACCGCCAGAAACAGGCGGCACTCGAAGAGGGCCATATAGAACTGATGGTCACCGACGGCCACAAGCAGTATCGCCGCTTCAGCAGACTTCACATCTTCCTGCACCTGCTCGTCGTCACCAGCTTCCTGGGACTGGCGCTCACCGGCCTCCCGCTAAAGTTCAGCGGCCAGCAGTGGGCAATAACGTTGATGGACATGCTTGGCGGCACAGCAAATGCCGCGTTGATACACCGCATCTGCGCAGTGATTACTTTTGTCTATTTCTCCATCGCCATCGTCATGAGCCTCCGTTTCCTCTTTATCAGGAAAGATATCCCAGGAAACTGGCTCCAGCGGCTTTTCGGACCGGACTCCCTCTTCCCTAACCTGCGTGACGTAAAGGACATTACCGCAATGGTCCGCTGGTTTCTGTTCAAAGGACCAAAACCTACGTTCGAACGCTGGACCTACTGGGAAAAATTCGACTTCCTGGCCGTCTTCTGGGGTATGTTTGCCATCGGCGGTTCCGGCCTGATGCTCTGGTTTCCGGAATTTTTCAGCACCTTCCTGCCAGGCTGGATGTTTAACGTGGCAACCATAGTCCACTCCGACGAAGCCCTGCTGGCCACCGGCTTCATATTTACCGTCCATTTCTTCAATACCCACGGCAGACCGGAGAAGTTCCCGATGGATTTCGTCATTTTCAACGGTCAAATCTCCAAGCATGAACTCATGGAAGAGCGTCGTGACCAGTGGCAACGCTATGAAGAAGCCGGAATAACCGAACAGTTCGCGGCCAAAAAGTCGAGCGGAATTTTGTACGACTTCCTGATCAAGGGCTTCGGATTCATTGCTCTCTTCATCGGAATTATCCTTCTGTTCCTGATGATCTATGCGATCCTCACCGGCGGCATGGGCTGACATAAGCCCACCGATTATTCCGCTCAATGAAAAAGCCCCCTCACCTCACGGGAGGGGGCTTTTTCCGTTTACTGGCAGCATAATTTCTTTCCTGGGAAATGCCGCGGCTTGCTGCTGACGATACACGTACAGATTATCGTACTGCCTCCCTCTGCAACGAAAGACAGGCCAGAATCACGCTGTCAAGGAAAAAACCTGCCGGCGCAAACAAATCAAAGTAATTTGTTGCGAATGTGGTATAGTTAATGGACGCTCAAGAAGATAAAGGGACAAAAACGCCCTTTCAGCTTGAGCAGGAGAGGGAGGTGAGTCAGGATGAATAAAATGCGCTTATTGTCTCTGACAGTCGTATCCTTGGGTCTCGCTTCGACCACTTATGCAGGAACAGGAAACGAAGATGGTTACGGGATTTTCTTCTGGCTGTTCATTGCTTTCGGTGTTTTGGTAATAATGGCACAGTTGATTCCCGCAATCCTTGTTCTTATCGGTTTCAGCAAAGGGTTACCGATCAACCAGAAATTGTCTGAGCCTATTGAAGAAGAGAAGAGTAATTTCTAGCGGGAGTATCCAGCATCGACCTTTATGACCTTACCGGGCTGATTTGGGAGAACATAGGATAAAGGGTTTTTTGCGTGCTGAAGGTGGATAGTGGTTGACTGGGTCGTCAATTTCGCTTCATTGGAGAAGCGGAATCCGTTTCAGTGAATTGACGGGAGGGCAAATGATCAGAGGTTTGGCCGGCAAGGCCATTATACCGGTTGCCGTCACGGTAACCGGTTTTGTTATTGTTTGCTGCATCCTCCTCTACTCGGTAATGAAGGCTGACATGACCGCCAATGCAGAACGTCAGGCAACAGTCCTGGCGGGTACGGTGGTCAAGTCGACACGCTATGCAATGCTCCAGTCCGACGATGAGAATCTGCGGGACATCATTGCCAATATCAGCAGCCAGCAGGGCGTTGAGCATGTGCGGATTTTCAACAAAAAGGGCCTGATCGAGTTCTCCTCGGACCAGGCGGAAATAAAAAGTTTCGTGGACAAGAAAACAGCCGGCTGTATCGGCTGCCACTCCGGTCCGGTCCCCACAGCCAGCTTGGGAGAAATGGAGCAGGCCCGGCAGTTCGTCAATGCAAAAGGCCGGGCAGTCATTGCCATTACCGCCCCGATTTACAACGAGCCGGACTGCTACAATGCAGCCTGCCACTTCCACCCTCCAGGCCAGAAGGTTCTCGGCACTCTCGATCTCGGCTTATCCCGGCAACCCCTGCAACAATCGCTGGCAACGATGCGGGGCAGAATGCTCATTTTCAGCCTTATGGTGCTCGTCTTGACCGTCGGAGGAGTCTCCGCCCTGCTTGTTCGCTCCATCTTCGGGCCAATGCGAATGATAAAAAATTTCTGCGATGCTGCCTGTCAGGGTGATTGCAAGCATGGGCTGCCCCCTTTTGACGGGCAAATGGAAGAACTTGCCGACTCGGTGCAAAAGGTCGCCACGGAACTGAAAAAATCCAGGAGCGCTCTTCGGGAAGCAGAAGAACGACTTTCTGCTCAGGACCGGCAGGTAGCGGACCCCAAAAACGCTCAAACCAATAATGAGGCGGGGCGCCCAACCGAAGACCCGCGTTCCGGGAACCGGCATGGGGATTGAATCAAACACCGCGGGATCCCCCGAGAACCCCCTTGGCGAAACTGAACCTGACGCACTGCGAAGTGCCGCCAGGAAAAGAATCCAGCGACTGAGAACTACGGCGAACAGGGGACTCTGGGCCATCGCCCTGTTCCTGGTCGTGAGTATTGCCGCACTGAATCATTTCAGTTTTTTACCGCCGCTCCCCGAGCAGATACGAGAACAGCTCGGAGCTGCACCTCCGGCTATCATGATCAGCGGCCTGCTCATCCTCTACAGCTTTTCGTCGCTCGTCCTTATTCTCGCCAGAATGGTCGGGGATTCCGTTTCCCATGGCGGTTTCTATCATGTTGCGTACCTGACCGGATTTTACTGCTTCTACAACCTGGCCGGTTCACTTGAAGACAATTTTTGGGCGGTTTTCGCCGCCGGAGCCACGATCTTGTCCCTGGAGAGTTACCATCTCTGGAGCTGGTGCTCACGGCAGATCATCATCGAAATCGAAGAACTCGACAAGCTTGACGGAAAATAACAAAGCCACAAACTACCACAGAAAAGGGGCACTCAAAAGAAGTGCCCCTTATTTATCTCAGGAGTCTGTGATTCTCACCACAGGGTGCAGACATCGAACAAACTTTTCGTTCGCATGGCAACATAGGCCATGATAATTCTTTTATCAATCTTCGGATACCTGCCCGAAATCATCGAGACACAGCGATTGCCAAGTCGAACGGCCTCCTGTTTATAGCCATAGAGGGGGCTGGTGGTTGTGCATTCGCAGATCATCCGGTCAAATATCGCGCCAATCTGGCCGCTCAACATTTTCCCTGCTTCAAGATCATCGGCTGGCAGGTCATGAAAATATACCGCCGGCGCCGAGGTTTCAATCTTCTCGCTACGGTAAAAGAATGGAGATTTCCCTGTTGTATCACCAATATTGTGACTCCGCAGATAGTCGTTCCCGGGCCGGAATGTGGACAAAGTTTCACGTCCGGCAATTCCCATTCTCCGGTACAATTCATCGTCGCTCAGCTGGGTAAGCTCCAGAAGTCTTTTTTCACTATCTTCTATCAAAACACCTTCGAACAGTCCGTTCGAAATGTCACTAAATGTTCTCATGGTTTACCTCCTTTGCCGTTCACCGAACGGCAAGTGCTACAGCTGGTATCCTCCTTTGCCTTTATTGTGTATACATTAT
The DNA here is from genome assembly GCA_009668975.1 of Deltaproteobacteria bacterium. Classification (GTDB taxonomy): domain Bacteria; phylum Desulfobacterota; class Desulfuromonadia; order Geobacterales; family Geobacteraceae; genus RPRC01. Next base: position 70,915 of record SBEG01000022.1, read on the forward strand.
ACCAATGGGGACCATTGAAGTCAAAGAAGCACTGGGGTTTTTCGGCTTATCGTAACATGACGGAACCACATCGCAAGGCGTTTCCCGTGGTACTTATTCGCGATTTTTCAACAGATTATTTTATGGTCACAGAATCAGACGATAAGGTAAAAAGCGGGGATACACGGGAGGGAAAAGAGGCGATAAAATTGGACAGGACAGCAGAAAGCAAGGACCTAACGAGAGAAACGTAACCCAACAGTTACTGGAGCAAGAAAATTCTGGGACAGATCGGTGTAAATATCGTGTCGAGCAAACTGCTGGACAATGACCCGACACAGGTTTGCCTCGAGCCTGCCCTTTACTCCACGAAGCAGATAGAGACAGCACATGCACCATTTTTTAACAGCGTTGATTGCCTCGAACCGACTATTTACCCTACGGCTGACTGATCGAAAACTCCTCTAATACCGTCTGGATAGGAATAGCGAAACCGATACCCTGGGTGCCGCTGATGATCATGGTGTTAACCCCATGCACGAGACCGCGCTCATCGATCAAGGGGCCGCCGCTATTGCCGGGATTGATCGGCGCATCGGTCTGGAGCAGTACCTCCCTGGTGGCGTCATTCTGACGGTAGCCGGAAAAGATTCCAGACGTAACGGTGTTGCGCAGTCCCACCGGGTTGCCGATCGTGTATACCCGGTCACCCTGACGGAGCGAACTATTCCTGGGGGCAGGCCTCAACACTGTTGCCGCGGCGGAAGAAACCGTCAGCAAAGCCAGGTCCCGGCCGGCGCTGGCCTGGATCGACTGGACGGAATTCACACTGCCGTCGGCCAGAATCACCTTGATATCGGCAGGCGTTCCCGATTGCTCCATGGATCTCAGCTTGGCTTCGGCTTCCTCCTGGCGAGGAAGGATTTTGGCCAGATTCCTTTCCCGTTCCTGAATGATGATCACAAGCTGCTTGCGGCTCGGCCCATCCGCCAACCTGCTCAACTGACTGCGCAACTCGTCATTTTTTTCTTTTTCCAGCTCGATCAGTTTTCGCCCGGTTTCGACCTTGTGCCGGATCTCCTTCGCCTGACTACGGTCGGGGGAAACGACATGCTTGTTTGTGACGATCGTGGTGCCGGTGATGAAAAAGCCGGAACCTTTCCCCCAGGAAGTTTCGATGGCCACGGTTCCGTTTCTCGCCTGCTCAATGGGAGTACCGGAAACCACCGACGACCCGTCATTAACCACCTGCCGGACCGGCCCTGCACTCTCAAGCGGCAAGGACACTTTTTCCCCTGCCATCGTCCCGGAGAGGACAGGGGCCTGCATGCTTTCCGCTTGTGGCTTACTCCTGTCGGAGGCAAATTTATAGGTGAACACGGCGGTCGCCATTACCAAGACAAGTACCGCAGCAAACCATGGCAAGGTGAAGCTGCTTTTCGGCTTGCGAAAGTCAGTTGTCTCGGCTTGCTGTTTCCGGCGCTCCTGGGCCCTTTCGAACTTGCTGAAGATCAGGCCGCACGCCTCACACTCCACCTGATTACTCTGCTCATGGGAACATTTCGGACAACGCGTCATAATCAAAACCTCACATTTTCAGTATATTGCCATTTTTTCACTTAATACCGCGAAGACTCTCACTGACACAAATCTATCCTGAGCGAATGCGTTCTGAGAAGCAAAGAAGGCCAGCGCAAAACTCCGAATACTGTTCTTATAGTTCGCCTTGAATAAAACGAAGCGAGTAATCACCGGCCCGGTTTTATCAAAGGGCGGTCCTGCGTAAAAGTATAGTTCAATTTCCCCTACCCAATTACGGTAACAGGAGAACAATACACTCCTTCAACGTATAGCATTTTTTAATCTATTTTCACAGATTTTAGAACACTACTTTTGGCGGTCTCGCACATTCTCCTAATAGTCCCCTCCCCCTTGCGGGCAGAA
>SBEG01000082.1 GCA_009668975.1 Deltaproteobacteria bacterium
AAGTGCTCCGCCTCGGTATGTCCATTTGAATGGCTTTGCCATAGTCTGGTTAAAGTACTCGACAAATGCCAAAACCTTTGCTTTCAAATCATTGATAGAAGCAAAGGAGGCTCGCCTAAGCAGCTTCCGGACTAAGATGCTAAACCATATTTCAACCTGGTTCATCCAAGAAGCATGTATCGGCGTGTAGTGAAAGACGATAGAATGGGATGGATCGACTAAGAATGATTCACGAGTCTCGACCGATTGCAGAAAACCGCTTTTGCTTTTGATTCCTAAATCGATGTCCAAGTCAGATACTTCGGCCACATACCTCACGAGGGACTCTGATTTATGGATATTGAGGTTGTCGGCGACAAAGTGCCAGCGTGATGTGGAAGAAGAGCTTTCAACCACCTCCTTGATATGCGATACAAAGTCTTCTTCATTGCGCGTATCGCCGCAAGAAATGGTGTCAACCTTTCCACAGGCCACCGCAAAGCTAACAATGAATGATTGAGTTCCATGCCTGATATACTCAAACTCTCGTCGTTCCACTTTTCCTGGTGCCATTGGCAAACCTGGGCTTTTCCTTTCAAGAGCTTGCACGCCTGTCATTTCATCAACGCTCATTACGATTTCACCTTTCTGAGCTAAATTTTGGGCTTGTTGATATAATGAATTGATATCGTCCACCTTTTCGTCGAACCGCTCGTCCGGTGCAGGTGTTAGCCAGTAACGAATCAAGTGCGGTTGAAGGCCATTTTTTTAGAATCCTGGCAGAATGACGCGCTGAAATTGTATCTACAATGCCCCGCCTCATTATTTCAGCTGCAATCTCACGACTTGTCCATTGGCTAATTGGACACCCGGATTTTTCGGGTTTTTCACAAGCCAGCTGTTGGATCTGACAAATCTGGTTAGCAGTTAAACGAGGTGGCGCTCCAGGTCTTGGCAGGTCGTCCAAGCGTTCTTCGACGCTCAGATCGTCCAAAGAAATCGGCTGCAAGTCCAGCCATCGTTGCCGCCATAATCGAGCAGTGTCCAAGGACACATCCAATTCATTAGCGATTTCGCGATTATTTTTCCCTATCGCAGCCAATAAAACAATCCGTGCTCGGATGACTTTTTGCTGTCCTGTAGTATAACGACGAACAAGCAATTCTAAACCTTGGCGCTCGACGTCGTTCAGGTTGATTGCTAATGGTTTTGGACCTGGCATGATACTCCCTTCGCAGAGTATCTGTAGATGATTATATATATAAAAGCTTATCCTTAGATTTATATCAGCCCAGTTGTACTAGATGGCCGGAAGGAAGATTGATAGGAGCAATGTGGGCAGTTATATTGGATTCATCGGATCTCATATGTTTTATGATCCTCAAATAATTCTCTGAATATAGCACAGGCTGCAAGATCAGCCACAAGCATGTGCCGTATTAAGGCTAGTGCACCATAAGATTAGTTTCGAGAAAGAAACTGAGAAGGACCGCATTACAGCTCCTATCTCATCTATTCAAGACTTGTGTTATGGTGCACTAGAAATCTTCAATTTATGCATACATATTTTCCTGTAGCCGGATCTTGGTAGCATCCTCCCTGTGGATTCGAATATTCCCCTTCAGTATCTGAGCAAATAATTTTGCCAGTATCCGGATCTTCAAAACACAAGTCCTGTGTCCCTTCCTTTTGCGATTCTTCGCCTTGTATTTCTTCAACCTGTTTTCCTTCCTGACTGGAGTCTCCATAGGAATCTATGCAGACTATTTCTCCTGTTACTGTATCTGCATAGCAGCCACCTGACATACCACTTTTTGGCTCAGATGGGGTCCCTGTGGAGTCTACGCAGACTATTTCTCCTGTTATTGGATCTGCATAGCATCCGCCTTCGGAGCCTTCCGGAACAGAATAAGGATTCTGATTAGGATCCGACTCCTCTCCTGGTATCCCGGTAGAGATAGGCGATATCGGAGTTACATGTGTGTTGTCAATCTCTACCTCCTGGCCAGACTCAAGGATAAATGGACTGCCATAGACGGGCTGGACCTGAATTGGGTACTGGTATGCTGCCACATAGCTTTTCCCGCTCTCTTGATTGTGGGCC
>SBEG01000049.1 GCA_009668975.1 Deltaproteobacteria bacterium
CACCATAGCCGATTTGATGGTGCTTGCGCACCACGCGCCCTGCCGGGCGCACAAAACAAAAGGCCCCGAATTTTTTCGGGGCCTTGAAGAGCAACTACCGGCATTTTTCAGCCTGCAATTTTCCCGGTCTAATCAGGGGAGCGGAACAAGAGAAAGACTGCCGATAAAGGTATCCTGTCCGGCCAGCACCGGTTGAACCTGGGTGGAATAGTTGGCAAACCCGTTTGCCCGGACATGTACCCGATAATCTCCACTCGGAACGAAAGCGGCAAAAGGTCCTTCCCAGCGATTGCTGGAGAAGTTGCTGAATACCATACCGGAGGCCACGGCGTTGCTGCTGCCTTGCGGAATCACAGATACCGTGGCACTGGAAAAGTCTTTGAACGTCGAAACGATCAAACCCGAAAGCGAACCGAAATCTGTCAGCGGCCCATCAGTCTGAACGATACGGATCCCGGTAGGCTTCAAGTTGTAGTCGCCATTGCCGCGAATAACGATGGCCGTATTCGGGTCAAAATCGATCAGGATGGCATTGATAACTCCCGGTTCAACAGTAAACTTCCCAAGGACTTTGAGCCCAGACTCCTGACCACTCGGCGTCTTGAGCGGAATCTTGGTTGTCGGATCCGTCTTCAAAGTTACGTAGTTAACCGGATCGAGCCCCGGAGCGGAAGGATTAGCCTCCAGGATCAGCCGCACCTGGTTGTAATTTCCCGCAGGGAGGATAACCGTTCCCAGGATATCCTGCTGGAAACGAAGGGTCAGAATATCAACCCGATGAGGTGTTGCAAAGGTGGCGACGACCGGCAATCCCGGATCATCATCCGCCGCGCCCTCTTTCCCGGCCGGAACGACTCTGATCTCCTTGATTGAGATAAAGACGTTCTCGAATGCATCACTCTGAGCGTCGGTCAGACTCACCTGCAATGTGCCGGTACTTGCACTGCCGCTCCCCCCTCCTGAGCACCCGGGAAGCTGAAACACTGTCAACCCTGCCAATAAAAACATTGCTGCCACAACGAAAATACCCTGAAATTTCCTTTCCATGTTGTCTCCTCCTGTATGAGATTCACTTGTCAGCATGCAGTTAACCGTCCACAAACAAAAAACCGGGTTACTGAAATATCGGTGATATTTCGGCAACCCGGCTGTCTCGAAGAGACCCTATAGGCTTTCCGCCCCACCCTCGCGGATGGTTGAGTATTATCGTTTACCACTGGTTACACATGGTGCAGCAAATATCGTAAACTGTATCTGAAAATGCGGTTTTGTCAACCCGCGCGAGTCGGAAACGCCGGAACCGCTTGTCTTGACACATTATTCAAGATGGCATTTCCAAGCACCTGGGAAAATCAGAAACAAGGCAAAGATTCCGAGAAGGATTACGTCCAAGCCAACCAGGAATGTTTGCAGGGTCAGAATGTTCAAGCGGAGGAAATTCATTCCAACTTGCGCATTGCACAATGACGCCGTCACATCCCCCTCGACAGCAAGCAGAAACTCGTTATATGATAGCCTGTGCCTGCAAGTGATATTCACCGAGGTGCATCATAAAGAATAGTGCACTCCGCTTTTCGCGGTGACTCAAACCGGAAAATCTCCTTCCCTGCCAAGGAAAACCATGTTCAATTTTTTACGAGATCTCAGGCTCCATGTGAAGGTGTCCCTGCTGGGAGCGGTCAGCGTACTGATTACGGCAATTGCCCTGGTGGTGCTTGCCGTGTGGCAAAGCGGCCAGTACCACACGCTGGCGCAAAGGGAAGTGGACAAGCTGATCAGCGCCGACCTGGATCACATCACGCAGGGGGTCTACAACCTCGTCCGGTCGGAGAATGACGCAATCCAGCAACAGATTGACTATAATCTCAAAGGCGCGCGCCACATCCTCTCCGAAGCGGGCGGTATCAGCCTGTCGACGAAAACCGAACCCTGGACGACCGTCAACCAGTTCACCGGCAAACCGTCACAAACACAACTGCCCAGGATGCTGGTAGGCGGCAGGTGGCTGGGCCGCAATACCGATCCGGCAGCCAAGACCGCCGTAGTGGATAAAATGACCCGGCTGGTCGGAGAAACAGCGACGATCTTCCAGCGCATGAATGACAAAGGCGATATGCTCCGCGTCGCTACCACTGTCAGGACCGTCGAAGGCAAACGCGCCATCGGCACCTTCATCCCTGCCGTCAATCCCGATGGCGCCCCTAACCCGGTAATTTCGGCAATCCTGCGAGGGGAGGCCTACCACGGACGCGCGTATGTCGTCAACGCCTGGTACCTCACCGCCTATGAGCCGATCAAGGACAAGACCGGCAAGCTGGTCGGCATGCTCTACGTCGGCATCAAACAGGAAAGCGTGGAATCCCTGCTGCGTCAGGCTGTTCTGCAAACCAATGTCGGCAAGACCGGCTATGTCTTTGTACTGGGCGGCAAGGGTAAACAACGGGGACGCTATATCATCTCCCAGCACGGCAAACGCGACGGTGAAGACATCTGGGAGACCAGAGACCGCAACGGCCGCCCGGTAATCCAGGATCTTATCAACAAAGCGACCAGCCTGAAGCGCGGCGAACTGGCCACCGAACGCTATCTCTGGCAAAACCCCGGTGAGCCCGGACCACGCTGGAAAATTGCCCGCCTCGCCTATTTCGAACCGTGGGACTGGGTAATCGGAACCAGCGTTTCCGAGGACGAGCTGCAAACCTATCAGAAGGTATTGAGCGGCGGCCGCGCCAGAATGACCAGCTACATGGGGATTGCCGGTCTGGCTATCTTCCTCTTGATAGGCATGCTCGGCGTGCTCGTTGCCCGTACGATAGCGCGTCCCGTCAACCAGATGAAGGATGCCGTGGAGACTATCATCGAAGGCAACCTGAACCAGACGGTTGAGGTACACTCCCGTGATGAAATCGGCACCCTCGCCCAGGCCTTCAACGTGATGACCGGCCGGCTCAACCAGACCATGGAAGAACTTCGCGAGAGTGAGGAAAAATACCGGGGGATCTTCGAGCAAGCCGTCGAAGGACTCTTCCAGACCTCGTTCGAGGGAAGCTTTCTGAGCGTCAATCCGGCCATGGCCCTTATCGCGGGGTATGATTCGCCTGAAGAGTTGATTTCAAGCATAAACGATTTGCGGCAGCAGCTCTATGTAACCCCGGAAAACCGCGATGCACTTGTATCTGCAATCCTGGAGCGGGGAGAGGTTCTCGGTCAGGAAATCCAGTTCAGCCGCAAAGACAAGCGGAAAATCTGGGTTTCCATCAGCGCGCACCTCGTGAGGGACGAAGCGGGCAGGCCGCTCTGTATCGAAGGGTATCTCGTCGACATTACCGAGCGGAGGCTGGCCGAGGAGGCGCTGCAGAAGAGCGAAGCGCTGCTGGCCGAGGCCGAGCGCGTAGCCGGATGGGGCAGCTGGGAATGGGATATTGCCAACGATACGATTTATGTTTCCGACGGTCTGAAACGACTTTCGGGGCTGCCTCTGGACTATCCCCCCGTCCCCTTGGGCACCTTCATCAATGATACGGTGCTGTCCACCGACCGGGTTGCCCGCCGGCAGAACCTCGACGAGGTCGTACGAGGCGTGGTGCCGCATTACGACCACGAGTTCCGCATCATTCGGCAAGACAGCGGCCAGGTGCGCATCTGGCACGGGGTCGGCGAGGTGCAGGTGGACGCAACCGGCAATCCCGTGCGGATCATCGGTACGGATCGTGACGTCACCGAACAGAGGCTGGCCGAAGAGGCACTCCGAGAAAGCGAAGCCCGCTACCGGGCGCTGGTGGAAAACCAGGTAGAAGCGGTCTGCCGCTGGCTTCCCGACACAACCCTGACCTATGTGAACGAAGCGTACTGTCAGCTGCTCGGCAAATCAAGGGAAGAGCTTCTCGGCAATTCTTTCCTGGACTTCATTTCCGCAAAGAACATACGCGATCTCATGAGACATGTCCGGTCACTGATCAATCACCCACGGCTGGCATACTATGAACATGAGGTAGCCAGCGGAGCGGCGGGATCGGTCTGGATGCGCTGGAGCGATTGCCCGATTTTCGATGGCAAAGGCAATTTGCTGGAATTCCAGCTTGTCGGCATGGATATTACCGATCGTAAAGTAGCCGAGCTTGCCTTGATTTCCCAGCGGGAGCAATTGAGAAAACTGGCCACGGAACTGGCGATGACGGAAGAACGGGAACGGCAGAACATAGCCACCGCGCTTCATGACACGGTCGGGCAACAACTTGCCGCAGCCAAGATGAAACTGGATGCCCTGGCAGGAGATCCTGATTGCAGCAGCAAGAATGGAGAGATGGCCAAGGCGTACAACCTGATCTTGAAGGCCATTTCCTGTATCCGCTCTCTTACTTTCGAAATCAGTCCGCCAATTCTGTACATGGTCGGTTTTGACGCGGCAGTGCACTCTCTATGCGAAAAATTCGAGGAAGAGACCGGTATTATTGTTGACTTTACCGAGGAAGCGGACGCAAAGTTTATCGGGAAAAACCTGCGGGGCACTCTGTACAGAATGGTGAGGGAGTTGCTGCACAACATCGCAAAACATGCCGATGCGGAACATGTTTCAGTAGCTTTGAAATGTGTCGGCACTGATTTTGAGATATGTGTATTGGACGACGGGGCAGGTTTTGATGCCACCGAAGTCTTGTGGCAGGGCAATAAAAACAACTGCCTCGGGCTTTTCAGCATCAAGCAGCGGATCGAGTATCTGGGGGGAAGCATGACCATAGATTCCCGGCCTGGCGCGGGAAGTCGCATAACCCTGCGCGTACCCTTGCACTCCGAACTTCCTGAAGATCAAGGAGCAGCATAATGAAGACCTTAGTCATGATTGTTGACGACCACCAGATCGTGCGGGACGGCTTGAAGGCCATCCTCCACAATGAGGAAGGGATTGGAGTCATAGCCGAAGCGGACAACGGCAGAACCGCCTTGCGGCTTATCAAGGAACTCATGCCCGAGATCGTCATTATGGACATCGCCATGCCGGATATGAACGGTATTGACGCGACCCGGCGCATCTCCGTCGAGTATCCGGACATCAAGGTCCTGATACTCTCCATGCACCATGACAAACGAATGGTCCTTGAAGTATTCAATGCGGGGGCCCGGGGGTACCTGTTGAAAGAGTGCGCTTCCGACGAATTATTGCGGGCAATCAAAACTCTTCTGCAGGGAGAAACGTACCTGAGCCCGAAAATATCCTCCATCGTCGTCAAAGGCCTGGTAAAGCAGCAGAAGGAAGAAATCCCTTCCGAGATTTTTTCCCTTTCATCGCGAGAAAGGGAAGTCCTGCAGCTTCTTGCCGAAGGGAAGAGCATGAAAGAAATCGCCTTCACCCTGGATGTGAGCATTAAAACCGTGGAAGCGTTCCGCAAGCGACTCATGGACAAGCTCAAGGTAAACTCCATCGCGGAACTCACCAAAATCGCCATACGTGAAGGACTGACCTCGCTCGATTAGCCCGTCCCCACCAAAACTGTTCTCCTCCGTTTTCCCTTAAGGCATTTGCACCCCCCATCTTACGAATTACCTTACAAAGCCCTTCCCTGCATTGTGGCATACTTGAAGCCAGGTATGAACGCATCTGACCGATGGCACGCACCTCGGATTTCTTTCTACCAACCATGAATTTGATGAAAGTTTGCTGACAGCACTGACTTGGGTTTCTGGCAGTTTCAGCAGGCAGTTAAGAGGTAACCAACAAAGCCAACAGTGGCATGGCTGGGTTTGCAGAGAAGGGATAAATACACCCGAGTCCAAGGTGGAAATCATGCCGCAGCTGGTTCCCGCCTCGAACTCAAAACAGAAGAAAGGAGATAGTTATGGAAAAGCACACGAACACCGAGAATCTGGTTGAGGCAGGCTTGAACAAGTATGGACAGCGCCTGAATGAATTCAATGAATTCGGGCAGTCATTGGAAGCTGAAGTCTGGCACTTCGATGGGCTCGTTGAGGTATCTGCCGCACCATTGCCGGCCATTGAGTGTCTGCTTCGGCCGAGACTGGAGAAGGTGCCAGGTACGACAGAACACCAGAGCAGCAGAAAAGCGCTTGAACTGGGTTGGAACAAATTTGGACAGCGCCTGGATGAGTTCAATGAATTCGGCCAGTCACTGGAAGCTGAAGCCTGGCATTTCGATGGTCTTGTTGAGGAATATGTCGCACCATTACCGACCCTTGAGTGTCTGCTTCGGCCAGCACCAGTTAAGAAACTGGCCAGCAGGGCACCGGCGGCAACGCATCGTCGGGCGGCGTAATTGCACAACGCTTCAAGCAGTTTTCCGCGGGTAACGGCAAGGAACCAGAACCAGGCAAGCAACAGGAGTATCCATGAAAAGACACACTAAAATCGATAAATTGCCAACGGTAAGACGCCTGCCTGGTTACCTCTCAATTCTCCAAAAGCTCTCCGCTACGGGTGAAATGTTTGTATCTTCGTCCAAGCTTGCGGAGAAAATGGGCATTATACCGATTTTAGTTCGTAAGGATATCGAACTGATTCAGGTCAGTGGAACTCCCCGCATCGGTTACCCCATTAAACTTCTAATCGAACGCATTGAGAATTACCTGGGATGGGGAGCAAGTTTGGATGCCGTCCTAATTGGTGCAGGACAGCTTGGCAGCTCGATTCTTGCCAACAGGGAGTTAAATACCCTGGGCCTCAGAATTGCGGCCGGCTTTGACAATGATTCGCGGAAGATGAAAACATCTGTTCATGGTGTACCCATTTATGATAGTGCACGGCTGGAAGAGCTCTTGAAAACAATGCATATCGGCCTGGCAATTCTCTGTGTCCCGGCTGTTTACGCCCAAAACGTAACGGACATACTCGTTGCGTCAGGTGTTAAGGGCATCTGGAACTTTACCTCTGCACGTCTTTCGGTTCCCGAAGATGTCATTACCCAAAAGGAAGATCTGACACCAGGATATGCCGTGTTATCGGCAAAGCTGACTCGATTGCAAACGTCGGCCTGCAGATAGGACAATTGTGTCAGGCGGTCCCCGGAGACAGCTGAAGGTGCATCTGCCCGGAACCTTGAAAACAAGCCTGCAAAGCTGCACATTACCCTCTTTTTGCAGTTTTGCAGGCTTATTGCCATGATTTTCAGGCGTTTTGGAGACTATCGTTATTGTACAAGCAACTACTCAACTGCGGACTATCAGCCTCCAATTCGGAAATTCATCAAAAGCATCAGACACATCTCCGGCGTGCAAAATCTTTTCATCCTGCAAGAAATATTATTCCAGAGCGAGCATTACCAGCAGATGCTCCGCCTGATGTATAACGCCAATGATGCACTCCTGACCTACCCCTCCAGATCTGATAATTGGCGCTGGCCAGTCTTTACAACTTGAAGTTGGAAACCAGATTTTGCAGATCCGACGCCTGCCCGGAAAGTTGAGACGCTGCGGCTGCGGTTTCTTCAGCCCCGCTGGCGGTTTGATGAACCACATCAGTAATCTGGTGGACGTTCGTAGTTACCTCGTTGGTAGTTGCTGTCTGCTGTTCGGCTGCGGTTGCTATTTGGCTGACCTGCATGGATACTTCGTTAATACGATGCAAGATTTCATCAAGAGCCTGACCGGATTTCTGTGACGACACGGCGCCTTTTTCCACTTCGTTGACGCCAACTTCCATGGCACTTACCGCCTCCTTGGTCTCCTTCTGGATGGCTTTTATCATTTCGCCAATCTCTCGAGTTGCCTTGGTGGTACGTTCAGCCAAAGCTCGCACTTCGTCGGCAACAACGGCAAAACCCCGACCTTGTTCACCAGCACGAGCAGCCTCAATTGCCGCATTCAATGCCAGAAGGTTGGTTTGGTCAGCGATGTCCTCAATTGTTCCTACGATATCACCAATCTGTTCAGAGCGTGCGCCTAAAGCCTCAATGGTAGTCGCTGTCTGCCGGACACGCTCAGCAATTACTGTCATACCTGTGATTGTCTCTTGAACAACCTTTGCGCCGGAATTGGCGGATTCTGCGGACTGATTTGAGGCCTCTGCCGCCAGGGAACAGTTCTGAGCAATATCGTTTGAAGTAGCTGCCATCTCCTCGCTGGCAGTTGCAACGGTACCCGCCTGGGCGGCTACTTCTTCTGCCGCAGTAGCTATCTGCTGGGATGTTGCTTGAAGCTGATTGGAGGCTGAGGCGATGCCGGCGGAAATATCAACGGTTTTTGTGATCATCTCGCGAAGATTCTGAACCATCTCTTTCATGGCCCATAATACTGAACCCTTCCTGTTATCCGCGACATTGACCGCGATGGAAATATCACCGTTGGCAACAGATTGAGCAATTTCACAAACATAATGCGGCTCGCCTCCAAGCTCTTTAAGCAATCCCCTGGTTATGAAGAGGCCAATAAAAACCGCAAGTATCGCGCCAAAAATTGCTATTCCGGTCATGAGAAGTGATGAAGAGTTGGCAAGAGCCGTGTTGTCATCTGCAGTCTGTTTGGCAAATCCTATCTTGGATTTTTCCATTTCACTTATTGTGTTCTGAACGACTCTGCGAGCGGCATCCATCTCCCCCTTCCACAGAGTGAGTGCCTGGTCCTTCTTGCCCGCAAGTATCAGCTCCTCATATTTCTTCCCAAAATCTTTAAAATTATTAAAGCTGTCCACAAACTCTTGGTGTTTCATTCTTCCCTCATCTGAAAAAAGGGTCGAAGCATATGATTTCGAGAGATTCATAATTTCAGAATCCCTTTCCGTGACTCGCTTTTGTTGCTCATTTATTTTTTCAGGTGTTTCAGCAAGATACATTTCCAAGAAATTGCAGCGCATCCGCTGAAACGCAGAGGACACTTGACCAATTTCAGTCAATGGTATCGTCATCTGCGCGTATAACTTCGTGTCGGCATCGTCGATCTGATGAATTTTGATGATACCGATGTAACCGATCAAACCGGCGATCAATGCTACGAGAATAAAACCGGTAACCAGTTTCGTGCCAATTTTGAGACTGTTAAACCACTGCATAGAATTCCTCCGTTTTCCGAGTATTTGCTTTGGGTTGAATCTTTGTCTGTTTTCACATGAAATGGCCACCATACGACGAAACTAAAACCGCTACTATTACCGTAAATTTTTTAACTGAAATCTTTATCGGCTTTTGGGTAAATTACTTGAATTTTTTACTTGTTCTCCAAAAAAAGATTGGCATAAGGCAACCTGTCGCTTGAACAAAAAAAATCCCCGGCCATCATCGTTGATTATACGATGATGACACGGGGAATCTCAGTGGACATAGAGGAATGAGTACATTAGGGCCTAATGTACCTGGGAAACAAGAACCTATCTACGCAGCCAAGCCTTGCCGAGTGGCAGGATATCATTACCGAACACCTGCAAAAAGATCAGGTGAGCCATCATGTACCATGCCGAAAGGGCACAGATGATCAGGTCAATGGCAACAACGGGTAGAATTTGCTTCATACCGCAGAGAAACACCAGGTCCAAACCAATGAAGCCCAAGAGCAACGTGGTAAAGGTAAAGGCCATCATCCAGCTGATTCGCAGGGCGGCAACAAACATAATTGCCGTGTAGAGAGTGAATGCCAGCAGAAACATTCCGACATCTGCAGTGCTGATCCGCAGGTGATTACCGATGAAGCTGCCCGGCACTGCCTGAAGATCAAGAACAAACCAGATCAACCCTAGGGATATCCAGAACGCACCATAGACAGTGAACGCACTGTAGCCGAAGTTGTTACCACAGCGGAACTCCTGCAAACCGGCAATGAGTTGCGCGGCACCGCCAAGGATCAGCGCAGTACAGAAGACAACCCCCGTCCCGCACCAGCCGAGATTGTGAAACTGCAACAATAACGTGGTCAATCCGAACCCGGCCAACCCTACAACCGCCGGATTTCCCAAACCTGCACCTGCCATAATCATTCTCCTTTCATAGTTGCGGAAGCAGTCAACGCCCAGAGGAAAGCATGGGCATAATCTGCATTTCAACCTTGTATAGCAGGAGACATACCAAGATACTATTTATAACTATTACAGCCAGTTACACACATGGATAGCAGGTTGGACTCGACGGGAGGTGCGACAGAAGTCGCAGCAGACTGGCCCAGTAAGGCCAGCAGTGAGAACAGCAATGAGAACAGCAGTGGGATCTGTGCGACCTGCGACATTTTTTGCAGGCGCAACGAATGTCGCAGGTCAGAGGGAACGTTTCAGGCGCTTATTCAGTGCCTGGCGGGTGAGGCCGAGTAGCTCCGCGGCTGCGCCCTGCTTGCCGCCGGTCCGGCGCAGAGCCTCTTCAATGAGAAGTGTCTCAGCCATTTTCAGGGTGGGGAATCCACCAAAAAGTCTTTGCAGTGAATCATCCAGCGGTGCATACACCGGCTCAGCCGGCACGTTACCGGCCAGAGGAACCAGCGAGGCAAAGGGCTCCAGGGCCAGCTCCCCTCCCCGGCTGCAGGCAACGGCATCAAAGAGCAATGCTTCCAGTTCACGGATATTCCCGGGAAAATCATACGAGGCCAGTAGGCCCGCAAGGGCTGGAGGAAGCGCAGGGACGTCCCGGCCGAGAACGGTTGCGGCTTTGGCCAAAAAATGATCCAAAAGCATCGGAATATCTTCCCGCCGTTCCCGGAGAGATGGCAGCCGCACATTATGGGCGCGAAGCCTGAAGTACAGGTCATTGCGGAAGCGGCCGGAGGCCACCAGGTCGGCAAGATTCCTGTTTGTTGCGGCCACAATACGCGCATGTGACTTAACCAGGTTGTCAGAACCGACTGGATAATACTCGTTTTCCTGGAGCAAGCGGAGCAGCTTCACCTGGGATAATTCCTGGAGATCACCGATTTCATCCAAAAACAGGGTACCGTGAGCAGCGCTGGCGATCAATCCTTCCCGGGATTTGTCGGCACCGGTAAAGGCTCCACGTACATGGCCAAAGAGGGAATCGGAAAACAGCTGATCATCGAGGCCGGCCAGATTCACGGCAACAAAACGCCCTGCCCTGCCACTGGCCAGATGAACAGCCCGAGCAACCAACTCTTTGCCGGTGCCGGTTTCACCATGAATGAGAATCGGCTGAGGGGAGTGCGCCACTACTTCCAGGTACTGAAAGATTGCTGTCATCTTCGCGCTGCAGGTGATGATGGGAGCAAACACCGCAGGCTGTTCCAGCTGACCATCGAGAAAGTGGTGGGTAAGGGTTGACACTTCCCGGCGAAGATCGGACAACTCAAGAGATGTTCTGACACTGGCCAGCAATCTGCTCTTCTCCACCGGCTTGACCAGGTAATCAAAAGCACCCGCCTTCATACAGGACACAGCCGTTTCCAACTGATCGGACGCAGTCATGACGATAACCGGAATTTCCGGATAATCACGGACCAGGTGAGGCAGCAACTCCAGCCCGGAGCAATGTGGCATGATTAAATCTAGGAGAATCAACCGCGCACCGTTTTCTGCGAGAAACTGCAACAGGGCACGACTATCATCAAGCGTTTTTACCGCACCAACACCGCCACCCCGCAAGGCCAACCTGGTGCCGGTCAGAATATGCGGTTCATCATCAACGACCACGACAGGCAAATCAGTAACGTCCTTACGCATAGTCTCCCCTCTCAGCCATATCGTACACAGCCGGCAAGCTCACCAGGGCAGTTGTGCCGCGGCCAGGCTCCGACACGAAATGGATCTCGCCGCCATGCTGCTGAACAATTCTGCTGCTGATGGAAAGGCCCAACCCCAGACCGCCATCTTCAAAGCGTGTCGTAAAAAACGGATCCTGAATACGCGCCAGGGTTTCCGGCGTCATGCCACATCCGTCATCCTGCACTTCTATCACCACGGCACCGGCCGCCTGGTCATGAGTGACCGTAACGCGTACAGAACCACTGCGATCTGCCAGCGCCTGCAATGCGTTGAGCAACACGTTGATGAACACCTGCTCCAACTGCTGGGCAATGCCGTACACCGGCGGCAGGTCCTTCGCACAGGACAAGGAAAAGTGATCCGTGCGCTGCTTGATCTGGTTGGCCAGCATAAATACCGTATTGTCCAGAACCCTGTCCAGGGCAACAAGTGAACGAGCTGCGTTTACTTCCTGCCGACAGAAGTCTTTCAGGGTGGCAACGATGCGCTGGATGCGGAGAGCGCCATCAACAATACCGGTAAGAAGCTCCGGCATATCGTCAAGCGCCTCGGCATAGGGTAATCCAGCAAGCAGGCAGTCAGCCCCTTCCCTCACATGACGCCGCAGAAATGTGCTCGCATCCCGCCAGATCTCGGCAGCAACCTGGGCGTTGGTCAGCATGAACATGTTCGGGTTATTGATTTCATGGGCAATCCCGGCCGCAAGTTCGCCAACCGCAGCCAACTTCCCTGCCTGGAGCAACTCCGATGCGGTCCGCTGCTGTTCAGTCAAATCTTCGAGAACCGCCATGGTGCCAATCAGCGTTCCGGACTGGTCACGCACCGGCGACGTATAGCGTTTAACGCGGATAACCGTGCCGTCATTTTTTTTGCGCAGCACTTCCGAGCCGTAAAGCACTTCGTCTCTATTGAATCGCCTCAAGGCCTCAATAGATTCCTTATCCCGATCAGGCCAGAGCGGATAGATCTTGTCCATCACCTGTTCTTTGCTGAAACCGAAACATTGCTCGGCGGCAGGATTCCAGAGCCGCACGTAGAAATCGGTATCAACCATGGTAATCGGCAGCGGTGACGCCTTGATAACTGCGTCAAGCATAACAGACTCGGTGCGGAGATCCTCTTCCGTTCGCTTCTGGGCACTTATATCGGTCAACAGGCAGAGGATGCCTGGCGTGCCATCGGCAAGCAACACCGCCGCAGCGGAAACGATGAGCACAACCTCTGCACCAGACTTGGTCCGGCAACGGGTCTCAAATGCCTGATTGGGGATGACGCCCGGGCCGGCAGGACCTTCAGCTGCAGTCACGACAGGCAGGGGAGGCAACTGGTGGAAGACTGACATGCCGATCATGGCCTGCCGGTCGATCCCAAATAAACGGGCACAGGCACTGTTGCACTCGACATAGCGACCAGCGGCATCAAGCAGACTGATCGGTGTCGGCAGCAATTCGGCAACCTGGAAAAATATTCCCAGCGCAGCATCCGGCAGAGGCTGGTCAACTGCCACCTCTCCTTGCGGCATCTTCACCTTGCTCCGCGACATAACCGTGAACCTCCTCGGCAAATTGCTGCGGTAAGTATATAGAAGAATGACGCAAAATGCGAGCGCGTTGCCAGGGCGGGTCGGCCGGAACAATGGGTAGTCAATCGTGGGCCGGCAATCTTGGGAAGAAACGGGGGTAACAGAGTTAGACTCAGGTCGTGATGTTGATCAAGTACAGAATTCCAAATTATCAATCAGATGTGCAAACTCCGGCTCGCCCTGAATGCGATTTGACAAGCGGCAAAAGGGCGAAACGCATTTTCCGGGACACTAGAAACGGGAAGAAACCGCAAACGCCAGGAAGGGAGCAGGATCATAGTTGTCCGATGTGATTCTGTTGCCTTTCCTGTCATCAATGCTCAATACACCGCCAAACATCGCCCCCGCATAAAAATCGAGGTGGAAATTACTGCCGATGCTCCGGGAGATACGTGCCCAGGCAGGAATCAAACTGGATTCGCCAATCCCGTTCGAGAAAAGTCCCGAGTTTTTGAGGCGGAACCGTTCAGACCGATATGCGGCGCCGGCCGCGAGGTCCCAACCGCTGCCTAGTTTGTAAGAAAGTTCCAGGCCAGCCGGCCCCGCAGGTCCGGGGCGAAAGGGGTTTGCCAGACGCAACTGGTCGGTTATTCGCCAATTAACCGCAATAATCGGGAAGGCCGTCAGCTCTTCAAGTTGGCTGAATGCTGCGACGCCCAGTCCAAGGCTCAGGTCGGAGCTGAAATCCCGCATCAGGGTAAAAACCCCGCCATAGCCAATGGCGTTTCCCCAATCAGCTCCGTCTTCGCGAGAGACCTGCAGCGAGGGAGCGACAAAGAGACTCCATTCGGGAGTCAGATCGTAGTTTACACTCGCGCCGAACTTCAGAATATGCACCTTGTTCCAGGGTGTTCCGCCGGCGAATGGTACGGGGTCCGCGAAGTTGTAGTCGGCATGGTGATAGCCGAAATTAAGTCCGATGCTCAGTGTGTCATTGAGCGGGATTCTACTGTTGATATCGAAATAAGTGCGAAAGGCGCTCACGTTCCCGCCTTTACCGAGATTTGCTTCAAACTGGTAGAGAGGTGTAGCCACGAGGCTTATCGAAGGTTTCGCATTTCTGGGCGCGTTTTCCGTGTTTTGCGCAACTGAAGGCGCCGCAGAGAACAGGTGACAAAGAGCGAGGCAGAAAAGAACCGAAGTGGTGGCAAGCATACGTCCTGTTTGCGGAATAACCATAACATGTCTCCTTGAAGGTGGAAAATCAAACTATTCCAGTGAGAACCTCTCCAAAAGCAGCGATAAAAGACTTGAGCAAGGGCGGCCTTACTTCAAGGACCAAAAACATCGGGATACTTTTTTTTAATTATACCCAGAAAGAAGTTTTTGACAGCCTGCAAAATGATTCTAGAGTTTCTTCTGAAAATAATGATAAATACCAGCAATGAGGTTGATGCATTGATGTCCTGCCAGAGGGGAAACGAATCTTTTACACCTCAATTTGTCGTCATTGGAACCTATCCCCAGATTCCATGCCTCCGGATTCCCCGCGTGTTGCCTCACGGGAAAAGGTAACCGAAGGAAGAGAAAAAGAAGCATCAAGAG
>SBEG01000083.1 GCA_009668975.1 Deltaproteobacteria bacterium
AACGCCGGCGGGAGACGCTCGGGTCTCCCGCCGGCATTACTTGCTACAGGATGGACCGTACCGCTGCCTCGATTTTGGCCGGGCTCGGAATGTAGAGATCTTCCAGCACACCATTGAAGGGAGACGGCGTATGAGGGGCCGTCACCATCTGGATCGGGGCCTTCAGTGATTTGAAGCTTTCCTGCGCTACCTTCGCCGAGATGTCGCTTGCCATGCTGCAGCGCGGCGTACATTCGTCCACGACCACCAGCCGGCCCGTCTTCTCCACGCTCTGCATAATGGTGGCATAGTCTATCGGGGAGACGGTGCGCGGATCGATCACCTCCGCTTCGATTCCCGCCTTGGCCAGGGCCGTCGCTGCCGCCAACGCCTTGTGCACCATCCAGCCGAGCGCCACGATGGTTACGTCCTTGCCCTCGCGCACCACGTTGGCCTGCCCGAACGGAATGGCGTAGCTCTCTTCCGGAACTTCGCCCTTCATGGCGTACAGTACCTTGTGCTCCATGAAGATCACCGGGTCGTTGTCGCGAATGCACTGGGTCAGAAGACCCTTCGCGTCGTATGGTGTCGACGGCACCACGACCTTCAGTCCGGGAATGTGCGCAAATACGTTGTACAGCACCTGGGAGTGCTGGGCCGCGGCACGGAAGCCACCGCCGTAACAGGTCCGCATCACCACCGGAGTTACCGCTTTGCCCCCGAACATGTAGCGGAACTTGGCCGCCTGGTTCATCATCTGGTCGAAACAGACGCCGAAAAAGTCCGCAAACATCATCTCGACCACCGGCCGCATCCCGCAGGCCGCGGCACCAACCGCGGAGCCGATGTAGGCGCTCTCCGAGATCGGCGTGTCCATGACCCGCTCCCCGTACTTCCCGTACAGACCCTTGGTTACCCCAAGCACGCCGCCCCAGGCATCCTGCTTCCCTTCGGTGCCGCGGCCGCCTGCATTATCCAGACCCATAACAATCACCGAATTGTCACGCTCCATCTCTTGGGAGAGCGCTTCGTTGATTGCATCTTTAAACGAAATTTTCCTCGACATTGATCAGCTCCTTTCCTGTTCTCAGTACGATACGTATACGTCAGTCAGAAGATCGGCCTCGGTCGGATTTGGGGCCGCCAGCGCCTTCTCTACTGCCTCGTCTATCAAAGCCGCAACTTCCTTGTCGATCGCTTCCAGTTCCGCTGCCGTTACCAGACCGGCCGCCGTCGCCTTGGCCGTGAAGATCTTCAGACAGTCGCACTCTTCACGCTGCCGCTTCACTTCGCCGGGAGCCTTGTACGTCATGGCGTCGCCCTCGAAGTGGCCATAGAAACGGTTGGTCTTGCACTCCAGAAGGGTCGGTCCGCCGCCTTCGCGCGCACGCTTGATCGCTTCGCCAGCCGCCTCGTACACCGCGAACAGGTCGTTGCCGTCCACCGTCACGCCAGGCATGCCAAAGCCCGCCGCACGATCGGCGATGTTCGGGGTCGGCACGTTGTATTTAACCCCGGTGGATTCCGCATAGCCGTTGTTCTCGGCCAGGAAGATCACCGGCAGGTTCCACATGTTGGCCAGGTTCATGCTCTCCAGGATCGTTCCCTGGTTGGAGGCGCCGTCCCCGAAAAACACCACGCCTACCCCGTTGGTCCCTTTGAATTTCGCCGCAAGCGCCGCGCCGCAGATCAACGGACCACCCGCGCCAACGATTCCGTTCGCGCCCAGCATCCCCTTGTCCAGGTCGGCAATGTGCATGGAACCACCCTTGCCGCCGCCGGTCCCGGTCGACTTGCCGAAAATCTCCGCCATCATCCCGATGATATCGACGCCCTTGGCAATACAGTGACCATGGCCGCGGTGCGTGCTCGATATCCGGTCCTCGTCAGTCAGGTGCAGACATACGCCGGTCGCTACCGCTTCTTCACCCGCATACAGGTGTACGAACCCGGGTATCTTGCCAGTCGCAAATTCCACGTGCACTCGCTCTTCGAATTCGCGGATCTCTTTCATGATCCGATACGCCTTCAGAAGATCCTCTTTCTTCAGCTCACTCATCTCGTTTCCTCCTTGTTATCTCGTACTGCTTT
>SBEG01000023.1 GCA_009668975.1 Deltaproteobacteria bacterium
CTGTCTGCACAATAGCGGAAAGGTCACTTCACTTTGCAGGGATTTGGGCAGCGGTTCGAATTTTTCCGATTGCGGAAGCAAATAGTAAGAAGGCCATGGCTTTCCGAAATGCACGTTCTTTTTCGGCCGTCATATATGGCAGTTGCGCAACATGTGGCGGCTGGAGGTGACGGAATTGTTCTCTGCCGACCCATTGACCGTCCGCATAACCTCACACATTCAGCTACTTATGTTTAAAAATTTAATACCGTTTATCCGGTACACTAGTTGCTCAATCTTTCAGGGCACGTGACCTGACCGGATCGTTGTCATCCGATTTGGGCACGAGGATCATTGCTGCCCCTGAAGAACTCGAAACTCCTGCTTTATGTACAAACCGAGCGGCTGACGCAGGTTTACACTGCCGGTGAAGAATCCGGGATACACTACTGTTTTTTGTTGTGGAGGGTAGAGCCTTGTCTAAGGGAATTCTTGTTTTATTGCTGATCGTAGCAGTGGCCTTTTCAGGGTGTCGCGGCAAGACCAAGGAAGAACTTTATTCCGAAGGGGTAAAGCAGGCCAAGAATGCCAATCCTTCAGGCGCGATTGTTCTTATGAAAAGCGCATTGGAAAAAGATCCGAATTATCTGGATGCCCGCTATCAGCTTGCGCTTGCCTATACGGCGACAGGCAAGTATGAACAAGCGGAAAGGGAGTTCCAGAAGGTCCTTCGCCAGAGTCCCTCCTACCCGGGGCTGAAAATGAGCCTGGCGAAGCTGCATATCTCGGCCAATAAACCGGATGCCGCAATCGCCGGGGCGCTGGAAGTTCTGAAAAATAATCCCGGTTCCGCGGAGGCGCTTGAAACACTTGCGAACGCTCATGTCCTCAAGGGGGAGTTTCCTCAGGCGGAGGGCTATCTGCTTGAAGCACTCAAAGCAGAGCCTGGCAGGACTTCCGCGCAAGTGGAACTTGCGGCTGTCTACCTGGCCGAAAAGCGGCAGGATGCGGCAAGAAAGTTGCTTGACGGGATATTGAAGAAAGATCAGAACAACCTGCGGGCCAATTATCTTCTGGCTGCCATAGAAGAGGCCGCAGGAAACAGCCAGGCCGCAATCGTAATCTACCAGCGCATCGCCACAGCGCACCCTAAAGATTCCCAGGCGCTCTATAAGTCTGGCCTCATCTACCTGCAAAAGGGCGACACCTCCAAGGCGGAGCAGACCGCCGCTCAACTGGAAAAAAAGTTTCCCAAACGCGCAGAGGGGTCCAGGTTGTTGGGCCTGGTTCTGTACCAGAAAAAAAAGCTGCCGGAGGCGATAACGACCCTGCAGTCATCCATCAAACGCCAGCCATCCCTGGAAGCCTACTATTTTCTCGGACTCAGCTTTTATGGAAGGGGAGATCTGGAGAGCGCCCTTTCCCAGTTCCGGAAGATCCTCGATGTCAAACCGGATTTCAGTCGGGCACGGCTCCTTTCCGCGACCATTCTGCTCCAGCAGCAGCGAATCGATGATGCCGTTACGGAAATTACCAGAGTTCTTGAAGCTGATCCCGGAAATGCCCTTGCCCACAATCTGCTGGGCAGCGCCTACATGGCAAAAGGTATGTATGACGAGGGTATGAAAGAACTCAGCAGAGCAACGGAGCTGGACCCGAAAATCATTGATGCCCATTTGAAGAAAGGGGTCTTTTACCTCAGCAGAGGTAAGGCACAGGAAGCAGAGACCGAACTCGCAACTGCGGTTCAGGTAGCGCCCGATGTCCTCAATACCCGCTTGATCTTGTCCGCATACCATATGCGTTCCGGCAATTTTGCCAAGGCACTTTCAGTAACGCGTGCAGGTTTGACCGGCGGGAAAAATGATGCGCCGCTGTACAACAATCTGGCCCGGATCCAGTTCGCCGAACGGAAGCCGGCCGAAGGCCTTAAATCGCTGGAAAAAGCAAAATCCGCCGATCCCGCTTTTCTTGCGACCTATTTCAATCTTGCACTGTACCTGGCCTCTTCCGGCAACTATGACAAAGCTCTGGGGGAGTATTCTGCGGTTTTGCGCCGAGATCCCGGGAATGTCCGGGCCATGCTCAGCTCCGCCGCCCTTCTGCAGATGAAGCAAAAAGACGGGGAAGCGCTGGCCATGTATGAGAAGGCCACCGGCACCAAAGATCCGGCCGCCTATCTTGCCCTGGCCGGTTTTCATTCCAAGAAAAAAGCTTACGGCAAGGCTCGTTCCGTTCTTGACGAGGCAATTAAAACCATACCGCGCAATGCTCCTGCCCTGGAGATGAAGGGGCAGATCCTGTTGGAGGAGAAAGAGTATCGCGACGCGCTTGCCGTCTTTAATGACCTGGAGTCGATTTCACCCGATCGTGGTTTGGCCCTCAAGGTCAAGACCTACCTGCTGATGAAGGATTTTGCCCGGGCGGAGCAACAGGCGCGACGATCCATAACCCTGCATCCGAAGTCCACTACCGGCTATATCCAGCTTGCCTCGGTTTATGGCAGCCGGAATGATCTTACCCGTGCCATTGATGAATTGAAGAGGGGCATGTCGGTCAATGTGAAGGATCCCGGAATCGCGGTTCTCCTCGGAGACACCTTCGCGCGGAAAAGGGATTTTGGCCCGGCAATGGATGCCTACCGGGAAGCACTGCGCAGAAGCCCGGGTTATGCTCCCGCCTATTTTTCACAGGGTGTGCTGCTGGAGATGACTGGCAAGAAGAAAGAAGCCGCAGAAAAATACCAGAATGCCCTGGATAAATCCGAGAATCATGTGCCGTCGCTGAACAACCTGGCCTATCTGTATGCAGACGGCTATGGTGACCCCCGGCAGGCGCTACCGTTGGCATTGAGGGCATTTCGGCTGGAGCCGGGAAATCCGGTGGTCCTGGATACTCTCGGTTACTCGCTGTTGAAAAATGGCCGTGGCAAGGAGGCAAAAAGTGTGCTGGAAAAGGCGGCCGCTCTGCTTTCGACGAACCCCACCATCTCCTACCACCTTGCCCTGGCCGAATATGCTGCCGGTGATTCGAAGCACGCGATAAACAGAATGCAGAATACTTTGAAAATGGGCTCCTTTCCGGAGTCGGTTCAGGCCAGGTCCCAGTTGGCACTGTGGACAGGGAAAAAGGGGGGGAAATGACCAGATTACTGCTTACCCTGATAGTTGTTGATTGTGCCTGTGCACTTTCAAGTATATCAGCGGCTCTTCTCGTGCGGTTCAAAGGGGAAGTGGACGTTCTGGAACTGCTGGTGGCGGAACCCCTTGGCTGGGGAGTGTTCGTATTCGTTATGCTTGTTTCATCATTTTTCGTGGAACTCTATCAGCTTAGCAACGCCGATACTGGCTGGAAGGACATAGCGCTCCGCATTACCTGCGGGGTCTTTGTCTCTTTTTTTCTGCTTTCCTCCCTGTACTACCTTGTACCGTCTGTCATGTTTGGTCGGGGTGTCCTGGTGCTGGCTCTTGCCTGTTTCGGTCTGCTGCAGTATGTCTGGCACGTGTTTTTCCGGATCCGGGCCAATCTGCCGGTCTTTGCCCAGCGTGTTCTGATCCTTGGGGCCGGCCCTCTTGCAGAGCGGATCGGCAACCTGATCTCCTCACCGAATAGAGAATATGTTCTGGCTGGTTACGTCAGCTGCAGCAGTGCCATGGTCAATGTGCCTTCAGATGAAATCGTCGGCAGCTACGACAATATTTTTGAAACGGTCAAGAAGAGCAAAGCGGATAAAGTGGTGGTCTCCCTTTCTGAGCGGCGGGGGGTATTCCCTC
Source organism: Deltaproteobacteria bacterium (assembly GCA_009668975.1). Classification (GTDB taxonomy): domain Bacteria; phylum Desulfobacterota; class Desulfuromonadia; order Geobacterales; family Geobacteraceae; genus RPRC01. Next base: position 3,753 of record SBEG01000023.1, read on the forward strand.
TTCAGGAGATGCTCAACTGCAAGCTGAGCGGCGTAAAGGTGATGGATGCGCCCTCCTTTTACGAGAAGGTGACCGGCAAGCTGATGCTGGAAGATATCACTCCCAGCTGGTTCATTTTTTCCCACGGGTTCAGGTTTACCGTGCTGTCCCGGATCCTGAAGCGCTTCATCGATGTGCTCCTTGCCATCGCTGGACTGATAGTGTTTCTGCCAATATTCCCATTGGTGGCATTGTTTATCAAGCTGGACTCTCCTGGTCCGATCTTGTTCACCCAGGAGCGGGTAGGTGAAAATGAAAAATTGTTTACTGTTTACAAGTTCAGGACGATGCGGCAAGATGCGGAAACCGCCACCGGCGCTGTCTGGGCGCAGATGAACGATCCGCGGATTACCCGTTTGGGCGGTTTTCTGCGTAAAACCCGCATCGATGAAATTCCGCAGCTGGTCAACGTCTTGCTCGGGGAGATGAGCCTGGTGGGTCCCCGCCCGGAGCGTCCCGAATTTGTCGCCAAACTGAAGGAGGTCGTTCCCTACTACTCGGAGCGTCACTTTGTCAAACCGGGTGTTACCGGTTGGGCGCAGGTTTGCTATCCCTACGGTGCCTCAGTGGAAGATGCGCTGGAAAAGCTCCGCTACGACCTGTACTACACCAAGAACATTTCTTTGTCGCTGGACCTGTTGGTGATTCTCAAGACTGTCAAGGTGGTGCTGGGACGGGGTGGGAGGTAAGGCAGTTGAACAGTGAAACAGTGAAACAGTGAAACAGTGAAACAGTTGAACAGTTGAACAGTGGTCAGGGTACAGGGGGCAGGGAACCTGTCATAATCTCAATGCTAGCAGGAGTGCTTGTATGAAAAAAATGCTGTTGTATGTCCTTTCACTGATTGTTCTTCTGGCCGGATCCGCCTGGGGTGGAGATTATGTGGTCGGCGAGGGTGATTCGCTGGATATTTCCGTGTGGGGCGTGAAGGAATTGAATTTCACCGTTAAAGTCCGGCCTGACGGCAAGGTTACCATCCCCGGTCTGGGAGATGTTCAAGCGGCCGGATTTACGCCCACGGGCTTGCAGGAATCCCTGTCGGTGAAACTGAAGGAACTGGTGAAGAATCCGATCGTCACTGTCACCGTGCGGGAATTCACCAACAACAAGGTCTATATTTTCGGCGGCGGAGTCGCCTCGGGGGTCTACGATCTGAACCGCCGGACCACGCTGCTGCAACTTCTCTGTTCCATCGGCGGTACCGGTGGCGGAGCAGAGGGGAAAACTGCAGGGGACGCAGGCGCGGCGGACTATCGGCAGGCCTATGTGCTGCGCGGCGGCAAGAAAGTCAAAGAGAACTTTTACAAGCTCTTCATTGATGGAGATATCAGTGACGACACGGTTATCGAAACCGGTGACGCCATTTTCATTCCCCGCTTTCCCGACAAGAACGTCTATGTCGTAGGGGCGGTAACTACACCGCGGGTTATTGCCTATCGTGACGGGATGACAGTGCTGGAAGCAATTCTGGAAGCGGGCGGTTTTACCAAATTTGCCAGCCAGAACGGTACCTCAATTATGAGAAAGGAAGGCGGCAAGGAGATCTCCCTGCCGGTGATGGCCAAAGATCTCATGAAAGATGGCGACCTCGGCCAGAACCGTGCTCTCAAGCCGGGGGACTATGTCATTGTCAAAGAAGGAATTTTTTAAGAGAAGTTAGACAGTGGAACAGTGGAACAGTTAAACAGTTAAATAGTTAAATAGTTAAATAGTTGAGCAGTTGAATAGTTGACAGTATTTGTATTGCTGTTCTCTCTGCTCTTTTTGCTGTTTCACTGTTAAACTGCCCTACTGTTCAACTGTTTCACTGTTCTACTGTTAAACTGACTAACTGTTCAACTGATTTTACACCGGAGTTTTTACATGTCTTCTGAGTTCAATTACAAGCAGTATCTTTCGCTTCTGAAAAAATGGAAATACCCGGCCATTATCGCCGCTCTCCTGGTTATGACCGGCGCGGTGGCCCTCTCTTATCTGCTGCCGAAAAAATACGAGGCACAAAGTGTCGTCTTCATTGAGAAGAGCATCATCAGTGACATGCTGAAGGGACTGGCAGTCTCGCCCACCGTCGAGGATAAGATCAAGGTCCTCACGTATGCCTTGAACAGCCGGACCCTGATTCTCAAGGTCATAGATGACCTCGACCTGAATGTCAGGAAACAGGGAGACGCACACCTGGAGGAAATGGTCAAGGAGTTCCAGAAAAATGTAAACATCAAGGTGAAAGACAAAGAAGGCCTGTTTATCATCTCTTACTCGGATACTGACCCGAGACTTGCCCGTGACTATGTGAATAATCTGGTCCGTCGCTATATCGAGGAAAACGTTTCTTCCAAGCGGGAGGAGTCTTACGGGGCCACCACCTTTATGGACGAGCAAATAAAAACGTTCCGGGAGAAGATGGAGAAGGCTGATGCAGCCGTCAATGACTACCGGAGACAGAAAGGGGCGGAACTGGCTCAAGAGGGAGGCAATGTACTGGTTGATATCAGTACTTCACAGCAGCGCCTCGACGAGATCAGGTCGCGACGGGCACAGCTCGAAGCGCAGAGGACCATGCTCAGGACAAACGACCCCTCGCGGGCCCGACTCGCGGCGATGGAAAAACGGCTCAATGAACTGCGAACGGAATTTACCGACAGCTATCCCGAGGTAATCAAGCTGAAATCGGACATTGCGACTATTCGGGAACAGATGCACAACCGGCCCAAAGGAGCTGCTTTGGCCGGTGGCGAAAGCGAGGAACTGCAGAGAATAAATATCGAGCTACAGGGGTTGAGGGAAAGCGAAGCTATCCAGCGCAGTACCCTTGGTTCCTCTCGGGGGCTTCTGCAGCAGATGCCGGCGGTACGGGCTGAGCTTGAGCGCCTGGAACGGGAGCGGGACACCCAGAAAGCTTTCTACGAGCAGCTGGTGACCCGGCAAGGTCAGTCGGAAATCTCGAAGCAGTTGGAGGTCCAGGACAAGGCAACTACTTTCCGCATCATTGATCCGGCTGTGGCGCCCAACCGGCCCGTCAGTCCCGACCGCGTGAAGATGATCATGATGGGAATCCTGGCCGGGCTGGCTGCCGGTTTTGGGATCTGCCTGCTTCTCGACAAAATGGATAATTCGGTGAAATCGGTAGATGCCCTGAAGGTTTTTGGTTTGCCGGTGCTTGCGGCGATTCCCTCGATACGGGATCCACAGGTGCAGGCACTGAAGCAGAAGAAAGATATCCGGGTATTTATCGCCGCAGGGGCCTACTTTTGCCTGATACTGATGGTTTTGGCCTATGAAGTGGTTGACCGGTACCTGCTGTAACCAAACAGTTCTTGAGGTCATACATTCATGAGTTGATGCGTTGAAGGGTTGATGGGTTTTAATCCGTGAACGCAGCAACTCTTTAACTCTTTCACGATAAATAGAAAGGATTGTGCATGAGCAGGATCGAAGAGGCTCTGGAAAAGGCTGTCCGGTTTCGCAACAACAGGGAGCTGGAGATAAAGGAAAAACCGTTAGCGGTGCAGGCACAGCGTAATGCATCACCGATTATCAGCTACCCGCAGACCGGCACCCCTGCAAACCTTGAAAGCCCTTTTTTAGTTACGGCCAGCGACCCGCATTCCGCCACGGCAGAAGAATATCGCAAGCTTAAGTCGGTATTGGTCTCCCTTACCAGGCAGCAGGACGAGTTTCGCAACACCATTATGGTGACCAGTTCGGTGAGCGGGGAGGGGAAGAGCGTCACCGCCCTCAATCTGGCCATCAGTCTGGCCCAGGAATTCGACCATACCGTTCTGCTTATTGATGCCGACCTGCGGAAACCGTCGCTTCACGAATATTTTGGTCTTGAGCCAAAGCTTGGACTTGCCGATTGTCTCCAGGACGGCATTGACCCGGGAGAGGTTTTGATCAAGACCGGGATCGGCAAGCTTACGCTCTTTCCTGCCGGAAAAGCGGTTCAGAACCCGGTGGAATTGATTTCTTCCCAGAAACTGACTGAACTGATTCAAGAGATGAAACACCGTTATCCCGATCGCTACATCATTATTGACACGCCGCCGGTATTGCTTTTTGCCGAAACATTTTTCCTGAGCACTCTGGTCGACGGGGTTGTGTTCATTGTGCGTGAAGGACTTACCTCAATGCAAAATATCACCGATGCATTGACTGCCCTCAAGGGAACGCCGGTCCTCGGAATGGTTTACAACGACGTGAACCAGAGCGGAAGTGATAACCGCTACGGCTACTATTACGGACGGCATCTCAGGGAGGATGTTCCTGAGAGCCCGGTTCCCGCAAAAAAGCAGGGATATTTCGGCAGATTGTTCAAGCGTTGAAGGGTTAAACAGTTAAGCAGTTGAACAGTTAAATAGTTAACTAGTTGAAAAATTTAAAGTTTTGCTGGTGTGACACATCGGCCCTGAGCAAAGCGGACCCATAAATCCATCAACACAAAATTGACGAAGTGAGTGCACGTATGTACGAATCATATTTTAACCTGACATCCAAACCGTTCGAATTGGTGCCGAACCCGGATTTTCTCTTTTTGAGCAAGGCACACCGCCGCGCCAGAATCTACCTGGATTACGGCATCAACGAGCGGGCCGGATTTATCCTGCTTACCGGTGAAGTGGGGTCGGGCAAGACCACCCTCATCCGGGATCTGATCAAGAAGCAGCGTCCGGGAGTAGTCCTGTCCAAGGTGTTCAACACCAACGTCAGCTTCGACCAGTTGCTGGCCATGATCAACGATGATTTTCATTTGGAAGTGGCGGGAAAGGACCGCATTACCCTGTTGCGGGACCTGAACGATTTTCTCATCCAACAGTACGCCCTGGAAAACAGGCCGACCCTGATTATTGATGAGGCCCAGAACCTTACCGCCGGTCTGCTGGAAGATATCCGGATGCTCTCCAACCTGGAGACAGATGATGCCAAGCTGCTGCAGATAATCCTGGTGGGCCAGCCGGAGCTGCGTAAGACACTTTCCCAGCCGGACCTCCTGCAGCTGCGGCAGAGAATCAGTATCAACTGCCATATCAGCCCCCTGACCCGGGAGGAAGTGGAAGAATACATCCTGCACCGCCTTGAGGTGGCCGGGAACCGTCAGGCAATTGCCTTTCTTCCCGAATCTCTGGATATCATCTATCGCTACAGCAGGGGCATCCCCCGGCTGGTAAATATCATCTGCGATTTTCTGATGCTCTCGGCCTTTGCCGAAGAGGCGCAGGTGCTGGATGAAGTCATTACCCGGGACGTCATCGGAGACCTGGATTTTGAAAATCAGTTCTGGCAAAGCGGACTGCCTGCCGCGGCAGAGATTCCTCCTGTTTGCAGCGATTCAGCCGTGGAAAACGGTCCGCAGCAACAGATTTTGGAGATGCTGCAGGGCATAACCGCACGGCTCGATACCCTGGAGAAAGAGTCGTCCTTATTCCATGAAACTTCCCTGAAAGATCTCGGCAGTAAGTTTACCATTTTGGGGAATGCCTTTCGTCTGTATGCAGGGGAGACCGACGCAGTGCTCTCCGATCTGCGTGACAGGTTGGCGAAAATTGCCGACACCAAGGTCTCCGAAAATCCGGCAGGACAGGATCAGGAGTCGATGCTGCGGCGCGGGCAGCAGGTTTTGATGGCCGCCTTGCGGGCGAAAAACTGAGAAGCAGGGAACAGATAAACAGTTAAACAGATAAACAGTTAAACAGTTAAACAGTTGAACAGTTAAACAGTGGAGTGGTGAGCATTTGCGCTAACCTAAGCAAAAACTCACCACGATTTTCTCCATCCCCTTCAAGGGGAGAAACAAGGGGCTAAGCGTGCATCGCCCCCTCTGGGCACGGCGCGCCGTGCCCCTACATCAGGTCGTGATGTTTGATTGCCGAAGTAAAATTGTTGAACTGTCCCCTGTCCCCTGCTGAACTGTTCCACTGTTCCACTGTTTCACTGTTTCACTGTTCAACTATCTTCATAGGGGTTGTGGATGACATTTACTGAAAAGCTTTTGTCCCGTGTGTTGCGGCTGTCGCTTGTGATCGTGCTGGTGGTGTTGATGCAATCCGGGGTTGTTACGGCCGGGGAGTTCAGCTTTCACCCTTCGTTGGCCGTGAGAGAGGAATACACCGACAATGTTTTTGAACAAAACGATCCTCGACGAAGTGATTTTATCACCCGGCTGATGCCCGGTCTTGCCTTGAAATACAATGCGCCATTGTGGGATTGGGATCTGGCCTACACCTTCGATTGTCGGATCTACGCCCGCAACAGCCGCAACGATGAATCAACCCACGATCTTGCCGCCAAAGGCCACATCAAGCTGATCGACGAGCTGTTGTTCCTTGATCTCTCGGACATCTATAAAAGAGTTTCCCTCGATGTGCGCCGCGACTATACCCAGGATGGACTGTTCGCCAATCAGTCCGATTCAAACATTGCAACTGCGTCACCCTATTTGGTCTTTCATCCGGGCGCCCGGACCACGCTTAAAACCGGGTATCGCTATACCAACGTCTGGTATCGGAATCCGACCGCGATTGACAAAAGGGAACATAGCGGCTTTATCAACGCCAGCTATGAATATTCGTCGAAAGTGAGCTTCAACGCCGATTACACCTTTATCCATCAGAACTCGGTGACTCCCTACAACCGGCACTCGCCCAGCGCCGGGGCACGCTACGAATATGCCGACAAGTGCTTCCTCTTTGCCCAGGGCGGCTATACCTGGGTCGATTACCAAGATGCTCCGGACTTCAATAAGCCCTTCTGGAGTGCGGGCATTACTCACACGCTCAATACCCTGACCATCACCCTTACCACCGGAGTCCAGTACCCGGAAGACCCTTTGAGCGGATTTACCCGTCAAACTGACTACAACCTCGCGCTCACCAAGACCTTCGCACGGGGCGCAGCCGGTCTATCCGTCTACTATGCGGATTATGAAGGAGAAACCGTCGATAGAACCAAGAAATACGGAGTCGGACTCACGGGGAAATACGATGTCACCGAAAGACTCTCCGGCAACCTGGCCGCCAACCTGGAAAGATACGAGTTCCGCGACCCATCCGGCCACACCCGCCGCATCTACGTCGCCCCTGGTTTGAGCTACGCCCTCCCCTGGGAAACAACAATCAGTCTCTTCTATGCCTATGTCGACTACGATTCAGCTTCCAGGGTTGAGGACAACTACTCGGTGAACCGGGTAGCGCTGGAAGTGCGGAAGCAGTTTTAACTGCAGTTGAACAGTGTAACAGCAAGGCAGTTGAACAGTGAGGCAGTGAAACAGTGGAACAGTTTTGTGGAAAAGGGGATGTGACTGCATTCACAGAGCTTCTGAAAACTGCGGTTCGGGACTACAAGGAACTGATTGCATACCAGAAAAGTTACGAGTTAACCATCCTTATCTATCGGCTGACGGAGACATTTCCCAAGGAAGAAATTTATGGGCTTACAAGTCAGATCCGTCGGGCGGCTGTTTCGATCCCCTCGAACATTGCCGAGGGATTCATGCGGGGCGCCAAGGAATATGCACAGTTTCTGAAAATAGCCTTGGGTTCAGCAGCTGAAGTAGAGACACAGTTATCACTAAGCAAAGACCTTGGGTATTGTAAGTCAGAAGATTTTATAACTGCCCAAGCCTTAACAACAGAGGTTCTGCGTTTGCTGGCCTCCTACATTAAAAGAGTGAACGAAAGACTAAATACCAGCAAAAAGAATAAATAAAAACTATTAACTATTTCACTGTTTAACTGTTCAACTGCTCACCTGAGGTTCCATGCTCAACGCCTTAACCATCGATGTCGAAGACTACTTTCACGTAACTGCTTTCGAGCGGCATGTGCGCCGGGATGAGTGGGATAACTATGAGCTGCGGGTTGAGGCAAACACGCGCCGCATTCTTGATCTGCTCGATGAGTTCAATATCCGGGCTACTTTTTTCGTCCTTGGCTGGGTGGCGGAGCGGGTGCCGGAGATGGTGCGTAATATCTCCGGGCGCGGGCATGAGATTGCCTGTCATGGGTACGGTCACGAACTGGTCTATCGCATCGGTCCGGAGCGGTTCCGGGATGATGTGCGGAAATCAAAGGCGCTGCTGGAGGATATCTGTGGCGAGCCGGTGGCCGGCTATCGGGCGCCAAGTTATTCAATTACGAACAAATCACTCTGGGCGCTGGATATTCTGATCGAAGAGGGCTTCAGCTATGATTCGAGTATTTTCCCGGTCCTGCACGATACCTACGGGATCCCGGATGCTCCCCGCTTTCTCCACGAGATTGTCAGGCCGTCGGGAGTAATCAAGGAGTTTCCGCTTTCCACGCTGCCAGTCACGGTCGGGGGGAAAGAGCATCGATTGCCCATAGCCGGAGGCGGTTACCTGCGGTTGCTTCCTTCCTGGGTTGTCAGCCGTGGCATGCGCAGAATAAATACTGTTGAAAGAGAGCCGGCCGTACTCTACTTCCATCCCTGGGAAATTGACCCTGAGCAGCCGCGGATACGTGCCGGGCTGAAGTCGCAATTCAGGCACTACCTGAACCTGCATCGTACGGAAGGGAAGTTGAAAGCCCTGTTTGGGGAGTTGAGCTTCACGAGAATGAATGACGTGCTCAGTATCAAACCCATAGAAACAAGGTTGGTAGAGATCTCGTAATAAAACTTTGTCCATCGTCCCACTGTCATACCTCGGCACGTGGTTTTCCTAACCTCTACTCGCTATTCGCTATCAGACTATCTACCATGAATGTATTAATTGTTGATGAAGAAGTGCCATACCCCCCCAATACGGGGAAAAGACTCCGTACATACAATATTGTCAAGCGGCTGCAGGAGAAGCATCAAATTACCTATCTCTGCTATGGAAACGAAGGGGAACTTCCGCCTGATTGTCCCAATGTGCGCTTTGTGACGTTGCAAAGCCCGATAATTCCACAAAGAGGGCTTTCTTTCTATGGTGCTCTGCTGAAGAATCTCTTTTCTCGTTATCCCTATGTGGTTGACCGACACTATTCCGAGATTATGAGCAGAAGAGCAACCTCGCTGACCGGCAAGGACCGGTTCGATCTGGTTCATTGCGAGTGGACGCCCTATACGGAGAATATTCTGCCGCTATTGCACGGCATGCCGTCCGTGCTGTCCGCACATAATGTGGAGGCGCAAATCTGGGAGAGATACTTCCTGTCGGAGCAAAATCCGCTGAAAAAAGCCTACATTCATATTCAATGGCGGAAGCTGTTGAAATACGAGAGATTGGCCTGTACGCGTTATTCTGAGGTAACCGCGGTTTCCGCTGCGGATAAGGGGATATTCGAACGGCAGTATGGCTGCGGAAATATTACCGTTGTTTCGAACGGAGTGGATGAAACATACTTTGTTCCGGCGGACTCCCTGCGCAACCCCTATGGAATGGTCTTTACCGGTTCAATGGATTGGAGGCCGAACCAGGATGGCATCTATCATTTTCTCAAAGATATCTACCCGTTTATCAAGCAGAAGATTCCCCAAGCCACTGTTACGGTAGTGGGACGGAAGCCTCCCCAATGGCTCGTCGACCTTGCCGGGGCAATTCCCGGAGTTGTCGTAACCGGTACGGTGGATGATGTGCGGCCTTTTATTGCTGAAAACGCCTTGTACATCGTTCCTCTCAGGATTGGCGGCGGTTCACGGTTGAAGATCCTGGAGGCGTTTTCGATGGAGAAACCGGTTCTTTCGACTTCAATCGGCGCAGAAGGACTCGAGGTGGAGGACGGCGCCCATCTGCTGCTGCGTGATGGCCCGGAATCATTTGCACAAGCTGCCATAGAGATGCTTTCCAATCCGCAACGGTACGAAACTCTCGGGAAAAGCGGACGCGAGCTGATCCTGAACAAATATACCTGGGACTCTATCGCTACGGTAATGGATGGCGTCTGGCGACGGGCCGCAGGAAAGTGCAATGGATAAACGATTGAATATCCTGCATCTGCGCGCCAGCAATTTCGTCGGGGGGCCGGAGAAACAGTTGCTCGAACACATCAGGAGGATCGACCGGAAAAAATACCGGCTCAGCCTGTGTACTTTTGAGGGGGGAAACGAAGTATCCCAGTTGCGCTCCATTGCAGAAGCCTCTGGAATTGAAACGCATGAACTGAGTGACACGTCACCATTCGATCCACGAGTGATTTTTAAACTCTCCGGGATAGTGAAGAAGCTAAACATTCACCTCCTGTGCACCCACGGCTACAAGCCGAACATAATCGGAAGATTTGCCTCCTGGTTGAGCGGGGTCCCGGTAATTGCCATATCCAGAGGCTGGACGGCGGAAAATCGCAAAATACGTTTTTACGAGAGGCTGGATAAAATCTTTCTCCACCTTTCCGATCATGTGGTTGCCGTGTCAGGTGGGCAACGGGAGAAAATAAAAAAGCTCGGTGTCGGTTCCGGAAAAATATCGGTCATTCACAACGGGATCAACCTTGCAGAGATCCCCCAGGCTCCATCAGCAATGTTGCGCGCTTCTTTCAATCTGCCTGAAGATGCAGTGATAATAGCCTCGGCAGGAAGGCTAAGCCCGGAGAAAAATCAGTCAGGAATGATAGAAGTTGCGAGGCAGGTCGTCTCCTGTAACAACAAGGCCTATTTCGTCATCTTTGGCGAAGGTTTTCTCCGGGAAGAGCTGGAAAGGCAGATCGAGGCGGCCGGGCTGCAGGGCAGATTTCTCCTGCCCGGATTTCGCGGCGACCTGCAGTCACTGCTGCACGAAGTGGACATCTTCATGCTGCCTTCATTTACCGAAGGTCTGCCCAATGTTGTCCTCGAAGCATTTGCAGTCAGGAAACCGGTGGTTGCGAGCGCAGTGGGGGGGACTCCAGAAGTTGTAACACACGGTGTCTCGGGATTTCTGGCCGGCCCTGGGGAACTCGGCAAGATGGCGGAATATGTTCATCAGTTGGTGAACGATCCCGCTCTCAGGGATTGCATGGGGGAGAGAGGCTACCGGCATATTGAAGAAGAGTTTGGTTTTGAGCAACAGACTCAGAAGTATGAGGAGCTGTATTCAATAGTTTCGAAGTCACGGAGGGAAGCAGTCACGGAGTGAAAGCAGTTCCGGAGTCACGGAGTAGCGAAGTGAAGAACGGAAAACGGCTGTAGTAAGGGTTCAGCTTCGAGACTACGCAACTACGCGACTTCGAAACTGCCTTTAGAGACTCCGAGACTCCGCAACTTCGAGACTGCCATTAAAGACCATGGGACGAAATTTTCGGACAATACGGGCCTGGGAGTTGGCTGATGACCTGGCTGTTGCTGTATATCACGCCACTCAGGGGGTCCCCCGGGACGAAATATACGGTCTAGTTTCCCATATGCGCCGGGCAGCAGTCTCAGTCGCCGCGAACATCGCGGAAGGGTCAGCCAGAAAAACCAGGAAAGATTTCATGCACTTTCTGAATATTGCCCAAGCGTCGCTGGTGGAAGTTGAATACCATATCCACCTGAGTGAACGGCTAGGCTACTTGTCTGCTGAAGCGACAAATGATTTATCGTTGGCTCACAGAGAAACGGCAATAACGCTTAACGGGTTTATAAAATCGCTCGAACGGAATCAGTTGAATGGATAACACCAAAACCCATACACAATGTAACGTTGAAACTCAGAAACTCCAGCACTCCAAGACTGGATTTGCAGGAGACTCCACGACTTCGCAACTCAGAGACTCCGAGACACCTCGACTTTGCGACTCCGAGACTGCTTCACAAAAAGCCTCCGAGACTGCCTTCCTCACCGTAGTCATGCCAGTCCGTAACGAGGAACGGTTCATTGCGGATACACTTGGCCAGCTTTTGCTGCAGGATTACCCTGAAAATTGTTACGAGATCATTGTAGCTGACGGCATGTCCGACGATCGGACCCGTGAGATCGTACGCGTCACAAGTGAGCAGCATCCCCAGATAAAACTTTTGGACAACCCGAAACGCTTATCCAGCGCAGGACGTAATGTCGGGTTCAAAAATGGCAAGGGTGATTACTTCCTGGTGGTGGATGGGCACTGTTTCATTCCGGACAACCGGCTTTTTCGGAATGTCGTGGAGTGTTTTGAGAAAAGTGCTGCTGATTGTCTGGGGCGGCCGCAACCTCTTGATCCACCGGGACTCACCAGATTTCAGCAAGCAGTGGCCATGGCGAGGGGTTCGAAATTGGGCCATGGCGGTGATTCGCTCATTTACGGGGCGTTTGAAGGGTATGCCAGCCCGGTGAGTAATGGTGCGGCATATAGGCGTGATGTTTTTGAAAAGATCGGCTTTTTGGACGAAAACTTCGATGCCTGTGAGGATTTGGAGTTTAATTATCGGGTTGAAAAGGCTGGATTGAAAGCCTTTACAAGTCCAAAGCTTACGGTTCGCTACTACCCGAGGGAAGATCTGAAGGGATTGTTCCGCCAGATGGTCCGCTATGGCCGCGGACGTTTCCGCTTTAATCGCAAACATCCGGAGGCCGTCACGCTGAATCAGCTGGTACCGGCTGCATTTGTTGCAGGATTGATGCTGTTTGCTGTTTTCGGGCTTGTTTCGTTAGTTGCAATGGGAGGGACAGTCTCGGAGTCACGGAGTTTCGGAGTTACGAAGTTGATGTCCGTGCTGCACCTGTTCTATGCCGTACTTGTCCTGGCTGAGTCTTTCCGCCTGGCAAAAAATAATCAATGGAAATGTCTTTCTGCGCTACCGAGGATATTTTTCACCATCCACTTCGGCTTGGGGTATGGATTCGTTGCGGAAGCGGTGAAATGTGTACTTTCCTGGGAGGGAAAGGTAGTTGCTGAGTCACGGAGTAAGAAGCAGTTGCGAAGTGACGAAGTTACGGAGTGAAGAACGAAAGACAGCAGATGCAAACATACAGCTTCGCTACTCCGAGACTCCGCTACTTCGAGACTGCTTTAGAGACTTCGAGACTGCCTTTGGAGAGACTACACAACTACGAGACTGCCTTCATGATCAAAATCGCCTTCGTTATCGACACGATAGAATCGCCAACCGCCGGAACGGAGAAGCAGCTGCTTCTGCTTCTCAAGCACCTGGACCGGACAAAATTCAAGCCGTACCTCTGTGTATTGAGATCGTCTAAATGGCTGCGGGAGGAGTTTGATCTCTGTGAATTGATTGATGCAGATATTCTTTCGTTCAAGAAACTGTCGGCTTATCGGAATATTTACAAGTTATCCCGGTTTTTTCGCGCTGAGGGAATTGATATTGTACAGACGCACTTTGTAGATGCAAACAAGATTGGGATTGTTGCTGCCAAGCTTGCCGGGGTGAATACAATAATTTCCACTCGCCGTAATCAAGGTTACTGGCACAGCGATCGAGAGTTATGGATTCTTAAATTGCTAAATCCTTTTGTTACGGCTTTTATTGCAAATTCTGAGAGTACGAAGGTTTGGGTAATCCAAACAGAAGGTGTTGAGGAAAGTAGAGTAAATGTTGTATGTAACGGTATTGATTTGGAGTTGTACGAAAAAAACTGCGGCAAGCAAATGCCTAGACATCGATTTAACATCCCCGATGATGCCCCTGTAGTGGGAATAGTCGCAAACTTGAGGCCGGTTAAAGGAATCGATGTTTTTCTTCGTGCCGCGGTAGTTATTTCTCAGTCATATCCAGACGCTCGTTTTCTAATTGTAGGTGAGGGAACTGAAAGGGTGGCATTGGAAAAATTGGCAGTAGAGCTCGGTTTGGAAGAACAGGTATTATTTCTAGGAAGACGAGAAGATGTTGCTGATATTCTTAAGCTCTTTAATGTTGCCGTCCTCAGCTCACACTCTGAAAGTTTTTCGAATGCAATTATTGAATATCTCACAGCTCGTCTACCAGTTGTGTGCACCGATGTTGGCGGTGTTCGGGAGGCCGTCAAGGATGGTGTTAATGGATTCGTAGTACCTATTGGTGTGCATGAAAGACTTGGAGAGCGGGTTGTTGAAATTCTTGATTCAGGTGCAGCAGCAGAGATGGGGAGGCAGAGTCGAGCCACCGTCGAGAAGTTTTTTGGTCTTCAAGCGATGAGAATAGCCACGGAAAGAATCTACATCCGTTTTGCATCGGGGTCGTTATGAAAAGTCTCGTCAAGCAAGCGCTGTCCGCATTTGGAATCTTGGTGACTTCACCGCTAGCATTTCTCTACCGCCTCTCAGGTTCTGATTCTCTTTTTGTCGGTCAGGGACAACTTTTGGCCCTTATTCCTGGAAAGATTGGCAGTTATTTCAGGGTCGCGTATTACAATATGACCCTTTCTAAGTGCCCCCGTGAAGGATACATCGGATTTGGCAGTTACTTTTCGCATCCTGAAGTAGAGCTTGGAACCGGATACTACATTGGTGCTTATTGTATTATTGGTATGGCAAAAATCGGTAATCATGCCACAATTGCCAGTGGGGTTTATATACTTAGTGGGAAAAAACAGCATGGGTATAAAGAGATAGGTAAGCCAATTCAAGAACAGCCAGGTTTTTTTGAGCAGATTTATATTGGGGAGAACTGCTGGATTGGTAATGGCGCCATAGTTATGGCTGATCTAGGTGTCCAGAATGTTGTTGCGGCTGGTGCGGTTGTGTCGTGCAAAACAGGAGACTATGAGGTTTATGCAGGTAATCCTGCTATGTTAGTTAAGAACATTAATAAGGTGAGTGAATGAGTAAGTTTTTTCAAAGACACAAAGTTAATAATTTAATTGTTTTTACCGTGGTTGCACTCACTCTTGTTTTCGCTTTTCCAATCTACAAAATTGTGCGGTGGAAAATGTACATCTGGCTTCCCGACTATATTTCGCAAAATTGGCACAAAAGTGAAAAAGTCCAGGGAATAAAACACATTATGTTCATCTTTGTTGATCACTACGAACCAGGGACTGGAGATAAGGGTGTTAAGGTTAACCGTGAATGGCTAGCCAATTACAAAGCATTAGCTGATAAGCATCGTGATAGTTACGGGAGAAAGCCACAACATACCTGGTTCTATGCATACGATCATCATAATGGTGGCGTCATGTCAGATTTGTCAAGGGCTGTATATGCTGGATATGGGGAGATTGAATTTCACTGGCATCATGGGCACGATACAAACGAGAGCTTCAAAAGAGAACTTGGAGAAGGCATAAAGTGGTTTAATCACTATGGTGCACTGATTGATACTTCCGGCAAGGTGTCTTTTGGTTTTATCCATGGCAACTGGGCGTTGGATAATTCTGGTGAGCAAAAACATTGTGGTGTAAACCGCGAAATGGACATTCTTAAAAAGGCGGGTTGCTATGCTGATTTTACCTTTCCAGCTTTTGGAAACAGTTCCCAACCTTCGAAGGTTAACAGCATTTACTACGCTTTGGATGATGATCGAAATAAGTCGTACGATGCTGGGATGGATGCCAAGGTCGGTGTGAAAAATTCGAAGGATTTATTAATATTTGAAGGGCCACTTTCATTTGCTGAGTATGGCGCTGTCGAGCTTGATCCTTACCCGAACCAGAAAAAAATGAGTCTTTCGTCTTTTAGTTGAAGCGTCTCGGGTTGAGGAGACCGCAGTGCTGATGAACCTTCAGCAGAAAGTAAGCTACATCCCTGTAGCCATAGGCCATACGCTTCAATCTCTTGATCTTGTTGTTGATCCCCTCAGAAATCGCCGAGGTGATCCGTTGGACAAAGAAGTTCAGGACGTAATGCCGCTTACGAAACAGTTTCAATGCCAGCTCTTTGAAGGGGGCAAGTCCTGAGCGAAGGGCATCGCCAATCCAGGCACGAAGAGCAGGCTGGGCAGCCTTCTTTTCTCTGAAGTCGTAAATTGTTGCAAACTGCTCTTTGAGAAGCATGGCCTTATAAACCGGTTCGTTCAGCTCTTCCAGGCGTTTGAGCACCTGGGTTTTCTTCCGTGATGGCTTGTTACGCAAAAGGATGAATCGCTGCTTACAGTGCAACAGCCCGGCAAGTTCATCCTGGGTTGCATCCTTCTTCGCCTTGGCCAGTTCCTGCTTGCGAACGTCTTCCAGGGCGGCACTCAGGTACGACTTGACGTGGAAGTGGTCCAGGACGATCAGGGCATTCTCTGCGTAGTGCCGGGAAGAAGAGAGAAACCCTTTGGCACCATCGCAGGCCACCACCTCGATTTCGGCGCGCTCCTTCTCGGTAAGACTCTCAAAGAAGGCGTCAAGGACCGTTTTGCCGTGTTTGTCGTGGTTCCAGATGACGATCCTGCGGTCAATATCCACTACGTTCGTGACGTAGGAGTGCCCCTTCTTCCAGGCAACTTCATCCACGCTCATGGCCCTGGGTGCTGGTGTTGGCGCCAGGAGGTCGTCAGCCTTCTCCTGGAGGATAGCCCGGTCGATCCGGTACACCACCTCGTCGTCAAGGCCAAAGAACCAACCGGCTTCGCTGTTGGTGGTGATTGCGGTAAGCCGGTTGATCTGCTCGGCAAAGCGCCTGGTAAATCGGCCATGCAGCCACGGCAGGTACTCTACGTGGATACCGCCATCAGGGCAACGGCACTTGCGTTTCTCCAGATAGAGAAACACGCGCCGGCCTAGAAGCGGCAGGTCTTCCGCACGCATCTGGCCCTTGCTGTGAACCGAGTTGTGAACCGCTCCGCAAAAGGCACAAACGGGCGGCGTTGCATTTTCAGAGAACGCAACAATCAAATGAAGGTGGTCGTCGTGGCGATCAAGCGATCCGACCACAATAATATCTGGGAGGTTGAGCAGCTTCGTGATAGTCTCGAAATGCATCGGATTTGGCATCCTTTCTGAGGGATTTTGTCGGGAAACAAAACTCTACCAGAAATTGTCAAATCCGATGTCTTTTCTCTATCTGCTCTCCTCTCTTATGAATCTACGTTGCAACTAATTTACGAAAGAACCAAAAAAATTGATAGCTGGATTGACAGCAATATTCATGTCGATGGCCGACCTGAGTGGGTTTTTGTCAAGGTTTACACACATGGAACTCAAAGCCGCAAGATAATATTCAGTTCTGTTGTTGATGAAATGTTTTCGTATCTGGAGAAGAAATATGGTCAAGGAGATTATAGGCTCCACTATGTTACTGCAAGAGAGGCCTATAATATTGTCCGGGCCGCTGAAGGTGGTGAAATAGGGGACCCTAGCGAATATTATAATTACAGTATTAAATCGCCATTAAACAAAAGCAATATTATTGATAACTGATCAATTGCTGACTTAAGAAGTATCACCATTATATTTATAACATTGGCTTAAATTTACTAATGATAAAAATAGGCTGTGAAAAACGTAATATGTTACCTGATCAACCAAAGCAAATCTCTTTAGTACTTGTTATGGTTTGTATCTATATTTTTCTCTGTATCGAACGTCCATGGGAATCTATAAGATACCTGGAGGGCCTTCCTTTAGAGCGTGTTTATGCAATTTCCATGATAATCACTGCGTTTATGTGTGACAGGTTCAAAATTGTTAGTTCCCCGACTAATAAATGGGTTTATGGCTTGCTACTGCTACATTTTGTTCTTGCTCCTTTTGCATTCAATTCGGGTTATGCTGTTGACCAAGGCTTTGAGTATGCAAAAATGATAGTGCTTTATTTGCTTATGCTCTCTGTGGCAGATGATGAAGAATCTTTAAATATAATGGTTAAGGTTTTTGTGTTTTCAATGATTATTTATTCGCTTCATTCGATATGGGAATACCACAATGGCCGCCATGAATGGCGTATGGGCATTTCTCGTATGGTGGGAGTGGATAGAACTTTCAGTGACCCGAATGCTTTTGGCGCAAGTGTTGTGCTTTCGCTGCCATTTGTATACGCATTGCTCCGTTCTGAAGCTAAATCTTGGCTCCGAAACACCTATTATGGCTATTTTGCGCTAGCGGTAATCTGCGTAGTACTCACCGGATCAAGAACGTCCTTTGTTGCACTTATCGCGGTTATTTTGATTTGGATTTTAGTCCAAAAAGGAAAACGCAGACTGATAGTTCTAGTGTCGGCAATACTCGCAGTTGGTGTTATCTGGGCAGCCATGCCGGTTGAAAAACAAAACCGTATCCGGACATTATGGGATGAAAATGCTGGCCCTGAAAATGCGACATCTTCAGCTGAAGGTAGAATGATCGGTTGGAAAGTAAGTTGGAAAATGTTCAAGCAAGTACCTTTAACTGGTGTTGGTGCCGGTGGAGCTAATTTTATTGGTTACAGAATGGCGAATAATATTGATGAAGTAGGACAAGAATCCCCAACACAGCCTCATGTATTATATGGACAAGTATTGGCAGAGTTCGGCGTTGGTGGGGCGCTCATGTTAGTAGGGTTGGTCGTAGCAATATTACGTTGCTGTTTGTTTTCGCGTACAAGTCTACAAGCTCTTGGCTCAACTGATAGTTTTGTATACTCCTTAAGTGGAGCAGTTATTGCTGGTCTTGTATTGCTGCTTCTCTTTGGGTTTGGCGGTCATAACTTCTACCGTCCGCTCTGGCTTTGGCTGGCGGCTTGGGCAGGTGGCTTATATAAAATTACTAACCTGAGAGGTGTTCAAAGCTCAGCGAAAGAAATGTGAACGGTGACAATGACTAGTTTAAATTGTATCTCACGAAAACATATTTTGGTTGTTGCGCGCTGGCC
Organism: Deltaproteobacteria bacterium; assembly: GCA_009668975.1. Classification (GTDB taxonomy): domain Bacteria; phylum Desulfobacterota; class Desulfuromonadia; order Geobacterales; family Geobacteraceae; genus RPRC01. Next base: position 22,373 of record SBEG01000023.1, read on the forward strand.
TCTAGGGGGGATTAGAACGTACATGCGCTATGTTTTTCGCCATTTTCCGTTGCATTATCACCTGACGCTACTGGCATCCTCAACGCATGAAGATGCTGCTCTAATTAAAGATGTCGAGGAGTATAATGCTCGATTAGTTATTGTAAAAGGTGATGATACTAAGGGGCTTGTAACTGCAGTTTTTCGAGAGTTGCGTACAAATAAATACGATGTAATCCTAAGTCAGGGGTTTATCTCTGCTGCGGCTGTTTTTATTCCAAATCTGTTTTTCCGAGTACCCCATATTCTTACAATACACGGTATAGCTGAGCCAAAATATTTTACAGGACGTTTCGGCCGAATGAAGCGAGGCTTTATTAGCAAAGTGCTTGACGGAACCACTGTCTTATATGCAGTAAGTAATGATATCCTTCTCCATCTGTATGAACAGTTCCCAAATTTGCAAATAAAAGGCCCCCCAGCAGTTGTTATTCCAAACGGAATCGAATTGTGTGAGCTTGAGCAAAATCCTGCAGCTCCGCTAGATATTCGAGAAATGTTCAAGCTTGATGATGTGACAATATTGTTTGGATTTTTTGGGCGTTTCATGCAGCAAAAAGGATTCGATTTGGTTATTGACGCAGTCGATATGCTGCGGCAGCAGGGAAATATGCAACCATTTGCTGTTGTGGCTGTTGGTTCTGGAGATTATCTAAGTACATATCAGAAGAAAATACGGGAATTGGACCTTGAACAATATTTCTTTTTCCTGCCATTTCAATCTCAGGTTCATCATCTATATCCGCAAATGACAGCTATTGTTATGCCTTCACGATGGGAAGCCAGTGGTTTGCTGGCAATGGAGGTTCTCTGTATGGGTAGACCACTTATCGCATCTGAGTGCATAGGTCTTAGAGAGACCACAAGAGATACTCCTGCAAAAGCTTTCCCGTCAGAAAATGTGTTGGCTTTAGCGGATATTATGAGTGATTGTATGGACAATAAACATTTGGAAGGTTTCCAACTGTTCGCCCCCCAGGCTCGAGCTCGATTTGATGTTGCTAACTCTACAGAAAAACTGGTGAATTTGATTGATAACCTTCATTGAAAAATGCAGGCATTTTTTGGAGTGTCTGACTTGAAAAAGAAACTGCTGCTTAACTCTGTATCGGGCACTGCGCTCTATGCTGTCACCTTAGTAGTAACTTTTGTAATTAGCCCGTTTCTGGTAAAAACTCTTGGCAATAGCAACTATGGAATTTGGGAGGTGATACTGAGCATCGTCGGCTACATGGGGGTCATGGATCTGGGGGTTGGACCTGCATTGGTACGATTTGTTTCCACTTCGCATTCGAGTGGTGACAGGGGAGAGCTTGCTCGAATCGTCTCTTCAGCAACTATTTTTTTCTTGGTGATTGGTACCCTGGCCGCCTCAGCCCTGGCAGCCCTGAGCGCCTTCCCTGACTTAATAACTAAGACTGGTTCAGAATCCAGCGTCTATATAACCACGGTCCTGATTTTATTTGCGGTAAATGTCGGAATAAATTTCCCCTTAACAGTCTTTACTGGCACCCTGATGGGGCTGCAGCGTCACTATCTGCTTAATCTAACAAGAATAGTACTTGCTATAGGAAATGCCCTCGCTGTTTATTTCATACTGGTCAAATTCCCGCTCAGCGGCTTGATTACTTTGGTTGCGCTGCAGCTCGCGTCTAATCTGATACAGATGGTAGTGTTTGGTAGTGCAGTTTGTTTTGACAAAGATATTCCCAGGCTGTCACTCCGAAACAGCTCAATGAAAACAATGAGGAATCTCTGGGCATACGGAATGAAAAGCATAGCGATGATGCTAGCGTCCCGGCTGCAGGTACAGAGTATGCCATTCGTTATCGGAAGTGTGTTGGGTCTCGATAAAATTGTTTATTTCGTCATGCCCCGGAGGCTTATGGAATATGCAAGAGGGATGTCAACGGCCATCGGTTTTCCTCTAACACCATACTTTGCGTCTTTTTACGGAAGAAATGACCATATTGCCTTGCAAAAAAGTTGGTTGAAGACTTCTTTAGCACTTCAGGTTGTATCCAACGCAATGCCGGTTGTTCTCCTGTTTTGCGGTGTGCCCTTTATAAGTCAGTGGCTTGGTGCTGAATATGCTGATGCCGGTAAGTGGGTCATGTATGTCCTCGTTATTGGTTTGGCAGCAGAATCATTAGTTCCGAATGCTGCCAGCGTTTTGATGGCAGCCAATCGCCATGGAAGAATGTCGTACCTATTGTTATTCATTGCGACAGCGTGTGTGCCGAGTGCCATCGTTGGCGCAAAATTGTGGGGATTGGTCGGAGTCGCCGTTGCTTGCTGTGCTGCTACGGCTGCCGGATCAGCTATAAGTCTTATAATGGCCTGCAAAGAGTTACACATTTCACCGTTTCAATATTTTCGTGAAAGTACGCTGCCTCTCTTAGCACCATTGATGATACTTGCTGTTTTGATGTGGACAGCAGGTGTGTTTTTGCCTGTTTCCGGATATGTTAAAATAATACTTCAGGTGCTAATCGGTGGTAGTGGTTATGTTATTGCAATCTGGGCACTCGTTCTTGACCAGGAAAAACGTTCCCGGATTTTGCAACGATTGGTAGGTGTATGGTAGTGGTCGATAAAACATGGAGCATTTTGTGAGACAAGTCATTCAAATGAGAGATGTAACCTTATGAATTTATCCAGATTTACCGGGAAAATGTTCGCCTGCCTCTGGGAATTTCTAGACAACGATAGAAATCCATACTATGGGGAATCTCGCCGCGAGCTTTCCATGGACCGAGCAGAACTAGACAAAGTTTCCTTCAATAGGCTTTCGAAAATCCTCGATTACGCATGGTGCAATAGCCGGTACTACCAACGTCGTTTTGCCGAGTGGGGAGTTCGGCCACAGGACTTAAAATCGTTTGACTGCCTTCGAAGTTTTCCCTGTCTTACCCGAGACGATTTGAGAATGCACTTGGAAGATATTTCTGTTGAAGTCACGGACCGCTCAAAGTGGGTCAAAAGCGCAACTGGTGGTACCACCAGTTCGCAAATTAGTTACTATCGTGATCAACCATCAACCTGGAGGAGGTGGGCGGATACACAAGCCATGAATGCTTGGTACGGTTATCATGTTGGTGATCGAGTTGCGTACCTGTGGGGTGCGATGCAAGATTTCGCCGTTAAACCAAGCCTTGGAATGAGATTGAGAAATTCGATGTATAAACGATGTCTTATGTTGCCGAGTTCTCCACTTGATGAAAGTATTCTCGACAATTACCTGGAGAAACTTGATCGTTGGAGGCCCTCATTCATCCAAGCGTATGCTTCATCTTTGCATGAATTTTGTCGGCATCTCAAAGCTCGAAATCGATGTTTACCCTATTTGCGAGGCGCATCCGTGACTGCCGAAAGGCTTTATTCTCACCAGCGGAAAGAAATTGAGGAAGTGCTTGGTTTTAAGGTCTTTGATTGGTACGGGTCGCGGGAACTTGGCCGAGTAGCGTCAGAATGTGAAAATCATGAGGGACTGCATATCAATGAACCGAGTGTTTACGTTGAAGTGGAACAAGATCCATCATTACCAGATAACTGTGGCCATTTGATTGTAACTGACCTTTGGAACAGGGCAACACCGATGATTCGTTATCGGACTGGTGACATCGCTCGTTTGATAGTGGGAGAATGTAGCTGCGGTAAAGCATTGAAACGAATTGCCTCCCTTGAAGGACGACTTACCGACACGTTCGTATTGTCAGACGGTAAAAGGGTTAACGGTCTCATTATGGCACACAGTGTCATGTCAAATTCTACTGAGATCGTCGAGCGGCAGATCATCCAGAAAACCCTTACTAATTTTCACGTCCGTTTTGTTAGAGGCCCTGAGTTTACAGCCTCCAGTCTTAGAACTTTTGGCGATAGCTTGAAAAGGGTTCTTAATCCGGAAATTTCCATAACATTTGAACAGGTATCCGAGATCCCTCGTGAACGATCGGGCAAAATCCGGTTTGTAAAATGTGAGATCGAAGATCCTGGCGGATTGACTCCAATATCTGCTGGAGATCAAAGGGAAGAATTCCATGTTTAGATGGCTGCGTCGTCCTATTAGTTCGGAAATTAAGGGTAAACTCGAGTCAGTTCTACAATCTCAGTATTGGACTGAGGAGGAAATTCGTAAATACCAATGGACTAAACTCCAGGAATTGGTCCGGCACGCGTTTCAGTGTGTGCCCTACTACCGAAATTTGTTCAACAGCATCGGTGCAACCCCAGACGAAATCAAGAACTTTGAGGACTTCAGCCGAGTTCCCGTACTGACGAAATCCGACATTCAGAACTCACTCGAAACTTTAACAACAACTGGAATTGATCGGCAAAGACTCAGCCTGAACTCCACGGGTGGCTCGACCGGGATGCCGCTGAACTTCTACCAGGATGTCAACTATAAACATTGGTCGGACGCTGCCCGTATCAGGGCGTGGCGTCACGTGGTCGGCGCAGATGAAAATGATCTGGAAGCAGTTCTATGGGGGGCAACAAAGGATATTGGGCAGGGACTTTCCTTCAGGAAAGTGCTTTATTCAGTTCTCAGGGAAGGGTTGTTGCCACTCAATACCTTTGACCTGGATGATTCCTTACTCAAAAAGTACCTTTCGTACTTCAATATTATCAAACCGAAAATTCTGAGAGGGTATGCCAGTTCACTCTATTATGTCGCTCTGTATGTGGAAAAGCGAGCCTTGCCCATTCATCGGCCTAAATCAATTATTTCCAGTACCGAGGTGCTCCATGCCCGCATGCGCGAGACAATCGAACGGGTCTTTGGCTGTCCCGTTTTCGACTCCTACGGTTGTCGCGAGGTCAGCCAGATTGCCACTGAGTGCGAAGCCCATAACGGTTTGCACGTGGTATTTGAGAACCAGTATGTGGAATTGGATGGCCAGGATATCATCGTGACTAACCTGCATAACTATGCCATGCCGTTCATCCGCTACAAAGTCGGTGATCTGGCAAGTTCACTTGATACCTCTCCCTGTAAGTGTGGCCGTGTCTCACCAAGGATAGTCAGTCTGATCGGTCGCGACAATGACAATATCGAGTTGCCGAGCGGCAAGGTGATCAATGGTGAATTTTTCGAGTTTCTGTTCTTTGGTTTGTCATCGGTCATCCAGTATCAGGTGGTGTATCACAAGGCTATTGATCGTTTGAGGGTGAAGCTGCATGTGAGCGGCTCGACGGAAAATGCCGGAGAAATCGTACAAAAGACCATGCGGGAAAAATTCGATTATGAAAACGTTGATGTACTTTATTCCGATCAGTTTGATATGACGCCCAGCGGCAAGCTCAGATTTGTCTATCAGGTGGATTAATTATTAAAAGAAAGGCGGGTGTTAATTAATTCCATGCTTTTAACAACTAAAAAAACTGCCCGACAAATGTTTTCAGTATTTCGAATCCTTATCTTAGGCATGTGTTTGGCTCTTGTTTCTTCCTGCGGAGGCAGCGCGAACGGCTCTAGTGCAAGTCCACCACCTGATGCACCATCAGTGGACACTCTTGCTACTACCTGCGGATATCTTGACAAGGCGAACACGACGTATGTGTTGCAGAACGACGTAAGTTCGGCGGGGACCTGTTTTGCGGTGATAGCGCCGAACGTGGTACTCGACCTGAACGGACATACCGTTACCTACGACAATGGCGCTCCGGTTACCCTTGCAAACGGTGACTTTGAGAGTGCCACAGGCACGTCCCCTTCCGGTTGGGATCTTTCCACCGCACCAAATGCGCAGAGAGCGGCCGGTACCTACATCCAGCCGGTGAGCGTCTATTCCGGTTCCTATGCGGTGAAATTCTCCGTCCCTGCTGGTGACCAGTATCTCCGTTCCACGGTGCCGGTGACCTTGGAGCCGAATACCACCTACAGCCTTTCCGGAATGGTGTACAACAGGGTCAATGACTCAATTTCACTGTCCATCGAGTTGGATGGGACGTCAGTAAAGGCGGTGAAGACCGGCCAGACCTGGCGCGGCTTCCAGTACATCAACGCAAGTTTTACTACCGGACCTGCTACTGAGACCCGCACGATACTGGTCAGGCTGGTTGGTGCCGGCGGTGCCGCGGACGGCAGTGTCTATGTGGATGACATCAGGATCCAGCGGCACAAGGTTGCCGGCGTGGTTGTGGGCCCTGCAAGCTGGCGGATACCGAATATCGTCTCTGATGTGAACCGTTACGGTAGTGCTCCGGGTGTCATTATCCGGAATGGCAGGATCGTGCAGGGGCAGGGAACTAGCGACTACTCTCCTGCCGTAACCGTGGAGGAGAACAGCGGGAACGATTATGTTATCCGCGACCTGGAAATACGAGTACATGGTGCCAACTCGAAGGCTGTTTCCTCCTATAGTGCGACAAATGCCAGGATCCATGACAATGTTATTTATCACGACACAAAGACAATAGTCTCGCGCGACAGCTTTGATGGCGCTGCCATCAAGATTGAATACTCTGGTTCCGGAAGTCACTTCTTCAACAATACTGTCAAGACCGGTGTTCAGACGGCACTCTATGCGAACAGCAAAGCGGGAGAAATACCGCACCGGGTCTACGGGAACACGATCAGCCTGCAGACGAAGTACACCAATGACTTCGCCATTGTTGCCAATGGCAGCCTGGTCTACGAAAACGTGGTGGATTGCGGCAGTGGCAGCAATTCGTGTCGCGGGATCTGGGCAGGCGGGACAGGGACGAAAGTGTATAACAACACGGTATCCGTGCAGCAACTGCCGCGCAATCAGGAATACAATGGCTGCGAGTTGTCCGGAGCGTACGGAATACAATCTGAATTAAGTTATGATGTTGAAGTGTACGGTAATACCGTGACGGCAAATGCTGGTGTCTGCGAAGCCCACGCATTTCGTGCCAATCCCTATGAAAATGGGGTGGCGGCCGGGGAACACATTTCCGTTCATGACAACACCTTTATCGCCCTTGCTTCCGGCTCGGCCCGTGCCTCGGCAGTCAAAATAGCTGCCGCCGATGCTGGTGTACTGGATATCCGCAACAACATCCTGGAGAGTAACCGGCAGTGGTTTCATTTCGACGGACGAGCGGTGGGGTTGGTGTTCACCGGTAACACCTTCAAAACAGCTGCACCACTGGATAGCCCGTTTTATCCGCTTACCGACTATAACTGGAACGGGACACTCTATCCTGAGAACGTGATGTTTTTGGATAACCGCTATCCGGGCTGTGCTACCGCAGCCTTGTTCACCGCTGCCAGCGTAAGATACCTCAGCGCCAATGACCCGTATGCCTCGTACCTGTATGCCTGGCCGCTAACGGTACAGGTAAAGGATGACCAAGGTCAGTCCGTGCCGAGTGTCTTGGTGGAGATCGACGATAAGGATGGCAACCTGGTACTCACGGGTACAACTGATACTGCTGGGACGGTATTGATGGTGCTAAGTGAATATAAAAATGTTGGGGGCGTTAAAACCTTTCTTAATCCGTATACGGTAAGAGTTATGCGGAATGGAGTTAGCATAAGCGGGCAGCTGGTGATTGACAGTGAGTCCAGTAAGGTTCCTTATACTATGCAGTTTAATTGATATAGCGGACAGGGGGCAGGGGACGGATGACAGAGGGCAGTTAAGCAGTGGAACAGTGGAACAGGGGACAGGGTGCAGGGGGCATATCCTCTTTCTGAAGGATAAATTGATGAGGCGGATTCTGTCTTTTGTTTCTTGGGGTTATTTGTTTTCTGTGGTTGTTTTTTGGCTTTTCATGTTCTTTGCCGGAGACCGGTGGTGGCCTGCGACTCTATTTCTGTTCGGGCCCCGCTGGTTTGCGGTGCTTCCTCTAGTTGTTCTGATTCCCCTGGTGCTTTATAAAAATGCACGACTTCTTTTTCCCCTGCTGGCAGCCGCTGCCATAGTGTTTGGCCCTTTCATGGGTTTGCGGATCCCGGCTTTGGGTGTCCGCCCGTTGTCCGGTCCCGTTCTCCGGGTGCTCACTTGCAATATCCATAGTGGTTCGTTCAATGCCCAAAAACTCTCCTTGCTGATCCGGGATTCACGGGCAGATATTGTTGCTCTGCAGGAGTGTCCGCGAAATCCCAGTTTTGAAGTTCCCGCCGGATGGCAGTGTGTGTCTGAAGGGGGCTTGATGATACTGTCCCGCTTTCCAATGAAGTTCGGCATTACTAATCAGTCTTTTCACCCACCCCACAAGTGGCCGCGCACAAGTCTGCTTCACTGTGTGGTCAAGGCACCCGGTGGCGATCTGAGTTTCTGTACTGTGCATCTGCCCAGTCCTCGCTATGGCCTGCAGGCAATCCTTGACCGGAAGACCTTGCTCAGTCCCTCTAGAAGAGGACTGCTGGGATCGGAAACCTCACACCGCCTTCAAACCTCGCATGAAGTTTCCAGTGTTCTGTCTGCTCTTGCCGGACCGGTAATTGTCGCGGGGGATTTCAATTTGCCGGTGGACAGCACCATTTATCGTGAAACCTGGAGTCGCTACACTAATGCCTTTTCAGCAGCGGGATCAGGGTATGGCTGGACCGTCTGGGGCGGCCCGCGAGGGTTTGAGTTTGGCGCCAGAATTGACCATGTCCTTGTGGGTGCCGGATTGGATGTCTTACTCTGCGAAACAGGGTTTGATGTTGGATCTGACCACTTACCCCTGATTGCGGATATCGGAGTGAAAGGCAACCAAGGAAAATGCCAGAAGCATTAGCCTGTTCTAACATATTGATCTTAGGAGGTATTTCAGCTTTTAAAGTTGTCGGCTAAGATGGATTTCGGTGATTTTTGTCACACAATCTTTCCTCAGATGCGCCGATAATGCTTACAAAAGCTGAGTAACGATAGACGATAATACTAAACCATCCGCAAGGGTGGGGCGGAAAGCCTACGGGTCTCCCTGAGACAGCCGGGTTGCCGAAATATCATTCTGATATTCAGCGCCCGGCTGTTTTTTTTGTGGCTGGTAATTCTCGAATGCTTCGAGATCTAAAAAAACTGTTTCGACAAAGGTAAACCTCGGGTAACCGGGGGACACAAAGCCACAGATCCTGGTTGTCAGGATGGCTGGGCTGCCGAAAAACAGGAACCATCCTCCATGATGGCCTGTTTCTCTCGGAACGCCAAACAATGGAGGTGAACTATGAAAGTCTCTGCAAAAGTTTCTGTATGGTATTCAAACTGTTTCACAAGTTTCGTTCTCGTTCTGCTTATGAGTTGTTTGCTCATGAGCTCTCCCCTGTATGCCTCTGATACCCAGCCCCCAACAAAACCGGGTAACCTGACGGCAGTTTCCGTTCTTCCCTTCCAGGTTAAACTAAGCTGGTCAGCTTCATCGGATGATACCGGTGTGACCGGTTACAAGATTTATCGGGATGGGCAGGAGCATGCAGCAGCCGTTTCAACAATTTTTACTGACACCGACCTGATCCCATCCAGTACTTACAGTTACAGCGTTGCTGCTTATGACACGGAGGGTAACATTTCCGAAAAGTCATTGGCTTACACGGTGAGCACACCTGTCAATTCACTTGTTCCAGTAAGTGCCTGTGGCTATCTTGACAAGGCGAACACGACGTATGTCTTGCAGAACGACGTAAGCTCGGCCGGGACCTGTTTTGCGGTGATAGCGCAGAATGTGGTTCTCGACCTGAACGGGCATACCGTCACCTACGACAATGGCGCACCTGTTACCGTTGCAAATGGTGACTTTGAGAGTGCCACGGGCACATCCGCTTCCGGTTGGGATCTTTCCAGCGCGCCAAATGCGCAGCGGGCGGCCGGCACCTACATTCAGCCGGTGAGTGTCTATTCCGGTTCCCATGCGGTGAAGTTCTCCGTACCTGCCGGTGACCAATATCTCCGTTCCACGGTACCGGTGGCCCTGGAGCCGAATACTACCTACAGCCTTTCCGGTAAGGTATACAACAGGGTCAATGACTCAATTTCACTGTCCATCGAATTGGATGGCACGACAGTAAAGGCAGGGAAGACCGGTCAGACCTGGCGTGGCTTCCAGTACATTAATGCACGTTTCACGACTGGATCAATAGTGGAAACCCGCACGATACTGGTAAGGTTGGCCGGGGCAAGTGGGGCAACGGCAGGCAGCGTCTACGTGGATGACATCAAGATTCAGCGGCACAAGGTTGCCGGTGTGGTTGTGGGTCCTGCAAGCTGGCGGGTGCCGAATATCGTCTCCGATGTGACTCGCTATGGCAATGCGCCCGGTGTCATTATCCGGAATGGCAAAATTGTGCAGGGGCAGGGGGCAAGCGATTACTCCCATGCTGTATCCTTCGAAGAATCCAGCGGTAAGGACTTTGTCATCCGCGACCTGGAAATACGGGTGCATGGCGCCAACTCGAAGGTTGTTTCCTCCTATAATGCGACAAACGCCAGGATCCATGACAATGTCATCTATCACGACACAAAAACAATAACTTCGCGTGACAGTTTTGATGGTGCCGCAGTAAAGATTGAATACCCCGCTTCCGGAAGTTATTTTTACAACAATACGTTCCTGACCGGAATTCAGACCGCGCTCTATGCAAGCAGCAAGGTGGGAGACGTTCCGAATCGTGTCTACGGAAACACCATCAGCCTGCAGACGATGTACACTAATGACTTTGCAATAGTCTCTGGCGGTAGCCTCATATATGAGAATATAATTGTTTGTGGCACTGGCAACAACTCGTGCCGAGGGATAGCAGGCGGCATTAACACCAAGATTTATAACAACACTGTATCTGTGCAGCAATTGCCGCGTAACCAGGAATATGATGGTTGTGAAGCGTATGGTGCCTACGGAATACAATCCGAATCAGGAAGCAACATCGAGGTCTACGGCAACACCGTGACCGCCTATGCCGGTGAGTGCGAGGCCCATGCTTTTCGTGCCAATCCGTTCGATGACGGTAAGACCATGGGAGAGAATAACTCGATCCATGACAACACCTTCATCGCCCTTGCCTCTGGTACGGCCCGTGCCTCTGCTGTCAAAATAGCCGATGCCGATGCAACTTCGCTGGACATCCGCAATAACATTCTGGTGAGTAACAGTCAATGGCTTCATTTCGACGGACATGCAGTGGGCCTGGTGTTCACCGGCAACACCTTCAAAACCGCTGCATCACTGGATAGCCAGTTTTATCCGCTGACAGACTACAACTGGAACAAGACCCTCTATCCTGAGAGCGTGAAGTTTCTGGATAACCGCTATCCGGATAGCGCCACCGCTGCTTCGTTCACCGCTGCCAGCGTGAGAAACGGCAGCGTCAATGACCCCTACGCTTCATACCTGTATGCTTGGCCACTGACGGTACAGGTAAAGGACGAGCAAGGCCAATCCGTGCCGGCTGCCCTGGTAGAGATCAACGACAAGGACGGCAACCTGGTGTTCTCCGGCCCGACTGATTCTGCGGGGATGGTTTCAGCTGTACTCAATGAATATATAAATAACGGAGGCTCGAAAAACTCTCTCAACCCTTATTCCGTTAAGGTAACCTGGAAAGATGTTTCCAACAGTCAACAGGTAACAATGGATGCCAACAAAACCTTTGTGATTGCCACCAGCGCTGATTCTATTGCACCCAGTGTATCAATCGTATCTCCAGTGGATAAATCTTCCCACAGCGGGAAGATGGTTGTTGTTGATGCAACTGCCAGTGACAATGTTGGCGTAGTCAAAGTTGATTTGCATATGAATGGGAAGCATGTTTCATCCGCTTCTGCCGCGCCTTTTACATTTGATCTGGATACGACCGAGTTGGCTAGCGGGTCCTACACATTGTCCGCCAGGGCTTATGACGCGGCGGGAAATGAAGGTCAATCTTCAAATGTCACGGTCTCGTTGTTTAATGATACCACCCCACCGACCGTTGCCATTACCTCCCCTTCAAGCGGAACCACCGCAAGCGGAGTCGTAACAGTCAATGCCAGCGCCAGCGATAATCTTGCTGTCGCCAAGGTTGAATTTTTTGTGAATAATATCCTGCTGGTGAGTGACGCGACAGCGCCATTCAGCTTCAACTGGAATACAAGTAGTATGGCGGATGGCGACTATCAACTGAGCGCCAAGGCCTATGATTCGGCAGGAAATGTGGGACAGTCTTCGGGCGTCCTGGTGAAAGTGAAAAATACGCTTGTTGATACCGTGGCGCCGCTTGTCTCAATCTCTGCGCCCACAACGGGAGCCAGGATTGGAAATCAAGTGGTCGTCGCTGCCTCGGCCGCAGACAACTCAGGCGTTACGAAAATGCAGGTATATTTCGACAATGTTTTGCGGTTTGAAACAAACTCCAATAACTTCAGCACCAAGATAAGTTTTAACGGGATTGTAAAAGGCAGCCATGTTTTCCTGGTGAAAGCTTTTGATGCCGCTGGCAATGTCGGGCAGAAAACGGTAACCGTAAATCGGTAGTCTCAGTAGATGGAGGGAGGGGGCACGATGCCCTCTCCCTTTTGCTTTGGTCTCTTCAGGAGGGTCTTCGATTGTAGGTGAGTTCATTCGCCAACCGGAAAAAAGACTCCTTCAGGAGGATGGTTTTGTTCTCAAGAGTTTCAATAATCCCTGTTTTTTCCAGCTTGTTCAGCTTTCGTGTCACAGTTTCCCGCGAAACCGATGCGTAACTGGCAATCATTCTGTGTGTTGTTTTTATATTGATGATAATTCCCCGATCATCTTTTATCCCGTAATGTTCCCTCAAGTTGTCCAGAACAATAATAATCCTGTGTTCTGCATTGTCGAAACTCAGGATTTTTATCATTTTCCAGGCATCCCGCAGGCGCAGGCAGAGCATGTCGATGATCTTACGCCGGATAATCTCGTGGCTCATGATATGATCTTCAAAATCGTTCTTGTTCAGCAAGCCGATGATTGCGTCTTCATGGGCAATAATGGTGGCAGGCTCTGTCTCTCCGTCCAGGAGTGACATCTCGCCGAAGAAATCCCCTTTTTTATGGATGCAAAGTATCTGTTCTCGCCCATCGTCGCCTTTCTTTACCACCCTGACTTTTCCCGAATAGATAATGTACATGAATCTGGCGGTATCTTCCTCATTCAAGACCACCTGTTCCCTGAAAAATGATCTCTTGCGGATAATCTGTTCCACCTGGTCAGATTCCTCCCGCGAAAGAGTCGAGAAAAAAGGGATAGTGTCGATCAAGTTTCTTTTATCTTTTCGAAATTGCCCAGAAAGGTAGACCATGTAATCCTCCAGGATGCGCAGTGTAAGGATGTTCTTCCAGGAAATGCAGGATTATCAAAAAAAGGCAGCACTTTCGTGCCGCCTTTTGTGCTGCGGAACAGGCACTCTGCTCATTTATATCTTTGTACGTCTTTTCGTATAGAACGCAAGTCCGAGAAGCCCGCCGCCGAGCAGCAGGAGAGTGCCTGGTTCAGGAACGGGAGCGGATGCTCCGCCTTCGATGGTGTCATTTCCGCAGGTCATGTTCCAGTGGAAACCGAAATCGCTGCCGGTCAGCCGGTCGTTCTTATTGATGTTGAAAGAAATGATGCCGTTGGTGCTATCGATGGCCCAGATGCCGATAGTGCCTAAATCGAACTGGGTATAGCAGGTGTTGATGCGGGTTTCCTGAAACTCCCGGTAGATGCTTCCGGAATATTTGAAGTAGTTGTTAGTCAGCAGTATATTGCCTTGTCCGCCGGAGGGGCCATAGGCCACTTCATAAAGCCTTAGTGAACCGGTCGACGAGGTTGGCAGGTGCTTGTCGAAGACCAGGGCATATTCCCATCTTTCTCCGGTAAGCCAGGTGTCGGTTTTGCTATCTCCACTGGTGTAGCCATTGGTGCTGATGAAGAGGTCGCCGAGCGTGGTGTCCGATGTGCCGATGTCGGAAAGTGGTTTGACGTATTCGGTATGGATTTTAACGCTTGAAAGATTCTGTCCGGTGAAGCCGATATCCATTCCGTAGACTTGAAATTTCGATGCCAGTCCGATTACATCGGCTGTTTCCCACTGTGAATACGATCCGGTAGGATTTGCTCCGATGTAATTGTCATCGATGGTGTAGGCCTGCGCGGAAATTGTTCCGGCCAAAAGGAAGAGAGTGATATGGAGTAATTTCAAGATGCTTTTCATGGCTTTCTCCAAGGAAATTTCTTAAATAAGGCAACATAGAGTTAATTAGCAATAAGCGGACCAATGTGTAAATTGCTGAAAATATGAGGGTATTTGCTGACTGTTGGGGAGGTGCATTTGGTGTGTAAATAACTCCGACAATTGACGTGGTCAGAGATGTTGCAGGCAGTTAAAACGTGTGTTTGTTGATAGGTTTTGGGGCCTGCAAGGCTATTTGAGAAAAAGCTTAAAGTGAAGGCCGGGGTCTTTCGTGGGGGCAGTAACGTAATCTGTTGCGGTTCTTTTTGCTCAATAAAAAAGCGGCGCTTTTTCAGCGCCGCTTTTTGAGACAAAGAGCATGTTTCGGTTGTTATGCGTTTCTGCGCCGTTTACCGTAGTAAACAAGGCCAAGGATACCACCACCGAGAAGCAGCAAGGTGGACGGCTCGGGTACAGGTGATGCGTCAACAACCATGCGGCCAAAGGCAAAGTCAACAGCTGAGGACATAGTTAGAGCGGTTATCGCCGTATCAGATTTGAAACCGAAAAATTTTGCTCCTGCATCACCATTAACCAATTGCTCAATCTGCGTCCCATCGGCAAACAGAACCATGAGGATGGCATCAAAGGGATTCGGTTCCATTTCGACACCAAAGGCGCGCACAGCACCATCAAAAGTTCCCGTGACACTTTTTGCACTCATTGTGTAAAGTACCCGCGGCTCGTTGCCCCCGGACCAGGTCATCCATGAATCAGGAACTTGACGCCCGTTTAAGGCAACGTCAAAGGACATCGTCCTGTTTGCCGGATGCTCGGGCAGGTTGATCGAGCTTCCTGCCGCAAGGATAGCGCCATCAGCTACCTGGCTATCGAGATCCACGTCTGCCCAGTTAACGACCACTGATTCCCATGTAGCGCGATCCGAGTAGAAGCTCGGAATTGCAAGTGCCAGGGACGGCAGCATGCATACCATCAATGCCAGTACCGATGTCAGTAAAACTAGTTTTTTCATTTTCCCCTCCTTTTTCTGCTCTTTGTTTTTTTGGATTAACCTTCTTGCAACATTAAAAATTTATAAATTGTAAAGCAATAGCCGTGCCATGATGTAACTAGTTGTAAATGCTTGTAAAATATACAATACTATTTGTGTGGTATCCGGATATGTAAAAAGTTCCGACAGGAATTATCGGGGAAGTTTACAGTGAAGCAGGGGACGGTTGAATAGAGAAACAGTTGAATAGTGAAAAGTTGACAGTGAAACAGTTAAACTGGGGCATAAGCGCTAATTTTGTGTATTGTGTTCATCTATTTTCTCAATTTCACGACGACCCTCCCCTTGAAGGGGAGAGAGAAAATTGTGGTGAATTTTGTTTACGTCAGCAAGCGTGCAGTTTACGCTGGTGACGAAAAACAAAAGGCTGCCCGATTAGGCAGCCTTTTGTGGAAATGTGTCTATTTTCGATTATTTCATTCTTCTGCGGCCGTATACTGCCAAGCCGAGCAATCCGCCACCGAGGAGAAAGAGCGTGCCTGGCTCGGGGACAGGAGTTCCGATTTCGCCGATGTGGCTTACTTTGCCGATATTTTCAATAGCCAGACCGGGGAGGTCGATGACAGCCCAGGACAGTGAATCGAGGTTCTGAAAGAGAAAATGATCAATATCGCCTTTTTTTGCACCGATTTTAATGAAATAGTAGGCGGGTTCTCCTCTGAGATCTAAGGCCCAGGTTCCCGCTACGTCGGTTTCTTGCCAAGGCATATCAGGGCCAGAGTATTTTTCTGACAAAGTTATGCTGTCGTCTTGAAGCACAGACTTTACCCAATCGAGTTCCGTAGTGTCGCCACTATCGCTGAGTGAAATTGAGGACTTCAAAGAATCCAGCCCGCCAACATCCACCGAACCAACGGTGTAGGATATCGCCTGACCGGCACCAAAGGCCGTAAAGCTGCAAAACACAAATAATCCTGCAAGTAGTTTTTTCATATTTTAACCTCCGCCGTTTAATTTGTTTCTGAGACTATAACGTTATGTTTGTGTATATGCACATTGCTGGCCAATGTGTAACATGCCGAATTTTATAGTTAATAATGAGTGGTGTGCATGATTGATAGAGGAAGTGTAAATTTGGCCGACATTGCAATTCAGGGAAGTTGAACAGTTGAACAGTGAAACAGTGGAATAGTGAAACAGTGGATGTGCCTTGTTGGTCCTTGTGGGGGCGAAGCGCAGATTCGACAGAAAAGCAGGGTGATCGATTGGCCACCCTGCTTTTCTGTAAAACTTTCCGACAGCATTCAAAAAAAGATGTAAATTATTTCGCCTGCTTTTTCCGCCGCCAGAGAACCAGGCCGGCCAAGCCACTGCCAAAGAGGAGCATGGTGGATGGTTCGGGAACTGCGGGGGTAATATCTCCTGCGTAAAGCAGATTATCGGTATCTGAAATATATGATAAGGAGTTGCCAGTTGCGAATCCTCCAGTGTTGGTAAAATCTATCTTCAAATAACGATAGAGATCGCCATAAAGTATGTCGTTAACGTAAACCTGGCCAGAATATGTTGCGGTGATAGCTAAGATAGAACTGGCATTATTCACATTGAAAGCCCTGCCTCCGGCGGAGCCTGGAGAGTCAGCATTAATTCCCGTGTCAAAAACTGTATTTCCTGCTCCTGCATCGATAAGAATACTTGCAACTCCGCTCGTTGCGTAGTTGCTAAAATACCATAATCCCGACCAGGTGTCCCCGCTCTCCCTAAGCTGAAAGCCACTTGCAGTTGCAGCGCCAGAGGCAGCGCCTGTGTCGGCCCAGACGGCTGATTGTTGTGACCCATCCAAAAATGTTGTCTGAACAGTCATGCCGTCCATCATTGCTCCGGTAGTCATGTAGCCTGTTAAGGCGCTAGTATTCCATGCGGGAGCGCTATTGTTGTAATTAACGGAGACGGTGTACGCTAATGCATTGCCGGCGAGAAGTACAGCGCACGATGTAAGAAATAATTTTTTCAGCATAAAATCCTCCTAATTAATTTGTTGCCAGAATATAAGCATATAATATGCCATGTAGTAACATGCTGATATAACAGTGAGATTGCAGAGGACGGGCGGAGTATGTAAAAAAAACCGACAAGTATACTGCGAGCTTGTCCATAACTGACGTTCAGAGTGATCGCGCCCGGATTTCAAGTCGGATTGCCCCTACCAGAAATACCACTTGCCCGTTTGCAGCACGTATATTCCCAGTGCCAGATTCGTCAGCCCATGGGCATAGATACAGGCGGCAAGGCTTTTTGTCCGGTAGAGCAGCAGGTTGTAGGCGATGCCGGCCAGCATGCCGGCGAGGAACAGGTTGTGCTCCAGGCCGAAGAGGACTGTCGTGATCAGGAAGGACGGCCAGGTGAAGCGGCCGAGCGGGGTTTTGCTGAAGTCGGGGGAAATGATGTAGCGGATCAGGAATGAACGCCAGAAGAGTTCTTCCATGAGGGGAACCACGAGGGCGGCGCCTGCGAGGCGCGTTGCGATGAGAAATATTCGCATTCCTTCGGCGGGGAAGAGATTCGGATCGAAACCGCGCAGTGTTCCGATGGTCGCAAATGGCTGATCCAGATTGATCCAGAGGATAAAGACTGCAATTCCGGCGAGAGAAGAGAATAAGAATAGGGCAAGGCTCAGGAGTTCCTTGAAGCGAATTTCCGTATAGCTGCGCCGGAAATAAAAAAGGACCAGAGCCACAGCCAGTACTTTGAGTGGGTACAGGCAGAGCAGGTAATGGTCCGGAATCGTCAGGAGTCCCTTGTTTACCAGATAGTGCAGGAACCCTTCAAGGGCGACGAAGATCATGTACAGCGTGAAAGGGGCGATTCTGCTCAGGGTGGCTATGTTCATGTTTAGTTGCAGTCCGTTACGGAACTTTTCTCCAAAAGAAGGTTGCGTACGTTCGTGGGTCGTAACACGTGTCAAAAAAAGGGCTACCTGCCGGAAGCCCTTTTGTATTTCAAAAGCGTGTCGAAAAGCTTTACTTTTTAGTTCTTCTCCGCATAAAGGCAACACCGGCAAGACCAGCGCCGAGGAGGAATATGGTAGAGGGTTCAGGAACAGGGGTGGAATCGGAAGAAATTGTTAACAGGCTATAGTCAAGTGCCCACGTATCATTACTTACACCTTCGTTTTGGCCCAATTCATTATAGGTATCAATTCTAATACTGCTCAGGCCGTCAAGGGATAAGCCAAAAGACAGGAGGTCAAACACATCAAGCCTGGCCCAGTTGGTCTCCAAGTATGCGCCGGAGGAGTTGTCTCCATCGGTTAACGAGCCAACCAGCACGTCGTCAAAGTAAACAAGACTGGTGCCATGCCACCCTTGTCCGAGCGTAAAGATTTCTAGTTTTGCCTCCGTGATGGTACCTAAACCAGAAGTGTCATACGACTGAGTCCAAGTCTTGTCACCAAGCATCCAGTAATCAGTAATTGTTCCCACATCTGCTGGATCATTTTTAGACAACGTCGGATAAGATGAACTGAATGATTGGTCCGGAACATAGCCGATACCAAACCCGTCTTTGTCCCCGTAGAGGGATGTGACAGTCAATGCTTGAGCGCTTCCACAAATACAAAAACAAAACAATGCACACAACATGCTTGCAAGTAGCTTGTTCATCGTTATCCTCCTTTAGAATTTGTTTGTACCGCTGTACTATAGAAAGCAATTCACGTGCCAACCTGTAAGTATCTAAAATTGCATACAAAATAGCCTTGTCTAGGGTAAAATCTATACAATGTAAATATTTTCGACAATTTATACGGTTAACAGTTTAACTGTTCAACTGTTTACTGCTTAACTACTTAACTACAGGATGCAGTGCGCAGCGGACAGTTGTGCAGTTTCTGGTGCTGTAAAATTTTCCGACAGGTGTGCCGGGTTGAATTTTTAACTTATAGGATAACCTGCTGAAGACGTGGATATTTTATTTTGGCGGATCTTTTCAGGTAAACAGGCCGAAGGCTGAAGACTGAAGAAAAACCGGCAGGGACGCCCTCCTAACTGAACCCATAGTGATGCTGTTAATCTGTTCAACTGTTAACTATTAAACTATTAAACTGTTTAACTGTTCAACTGCCGTCATAAACTGCTGAGTGGTTACAAATTGGCACTATACTTGCTGTTTTAATGAGAGTTCTGCTGATCTATTGGTGAAAGGAATGCCATGTCCGCGACCGTAAAACAGCTGTCCCTCCCGGAGAGGGGGGAGGTGAAGTTTTCCCTGTATCGAGATCTGACGGATATCATCCTCGGCACCGACAATGTCACCGCTATTGCAAATCTGGTGCTGGATATCGTCGTGCGGCACACCGGCGCGGGGAAATGTTCCCTGATGCTGCTCGATGACCGGAGGCAGCTTTCGATTATTGCCTCACGGGGCATCGATCCGGCCGTGTCGCGTGAGTACCGGGCAAAGATCGGCCTTGGGATCGCCGGTACGGTGGTTCGCCATACCATCCCGGTGCTGGTGCAGGATATTGACCGGGACGAGCTGTTCCGCGAGATGGGGGGCGGTGAGTACCGAACCAAATCTTTCATTTCCTGCCCGATCTCCGGGAACAAAAGAATGCTCGGGGTCCTCAATGTGAGCGACCGCAGGGACTCCCGGCCCTTTGATGAACAGGACTTTGAACTGGTGCAGATCATCTGTCACCAGACTGCCGTTGCTCTCGAAAATGCCCGTCTGGTGGCGCAACTGCGGAAAAAAGCAGTGGAGCTGGAGGACATGAACCGCAAACTGATGGAAGCGGATCTGCTCAAGACCGAGTTTCTGACCCGCATCTCCCACGAACTGAGAACCCCGCTCAATTCCATCAAGGGGGCGGTCTACTACCTTCAAAACTCTGTCAACCTGACGAGTGAGGAGCAGCGGGAGTTCTACCCGATCATCTCGGATGAAGCCGACAAGCTATCGGTAATTGTGGAAAACCAGTTGGAGTTCCTCGAGTGTGAAAACGAAATGCGGAACGTCAAGATGTCGGTGGTCTGTCTGGCGGAAATCCTGAGCGAAGTCGGTTGCTCCAAATCCCTTACCGAGCAGTTCGAGCGGATGAATGTCAGCATTTCAATTGAAATGAGCAGCGGCGAGTTGGAGATTCTTGGCGACAAGTTCCGCATCAGCCAGATGTTTCTGACCCTGCTGGAGAGCCTTGCCGTTTACCTGAAGGAAAATGATGTCCTGCGGATTTCCGCCCGGGAAGAGGAGAAGATAAAGGTTGCCATTCAGGTCAACAGGAAACTTCCGGAACTGTTCATGGAGGATTTTTCCCGTCCGGACACGTCCTTCCGGAAGGAGGGCAGCACTGGCAGGGTCAGGATGTATCTGGTGCGCAAGGCCGTGGAAAGCTACGGCTGGGACCTTGAGGTGGAAAACCTGGCCGGCTCCTTTACCGTCTGCCTGTCCATTCCCCGGAGCCGACGGCAGAAGATTGACGCAGCCGTGGCCAAAGGGAGCGAGTTGTTCCTGGAGTTCATTGCCGAGATGATGGGAGTGAGCACCTGCTCCATCATGCTGCGGGATGATTTGACGGGAGAACTCAGGATCCAGAGCGCCATGGGGCTTGACGAAGATATCATCAGGACCACGCGGATCCGGCCGGGGGATCAGATCAGCGGCTGGGTTGCCCTTGAGGGAAAGCCGGTGCTGATTGAGGATATCGAACATGATCCGCGCTTTGCCCGGAAAAGCACCCCCCAGTACAACACCAAATCGCTCCTTTCGGTTCCTTTGATAATTCAGGATACTGTCACCGGTGTCTTGAACCTGAACAACAAAAAATCCGCCGAACCTTTTTCTCCCCGGGACCTGACCCTTGCTGCCGTGCTTGGCACCCGGGTTTCCAACCTGATCGAAAAACTCCGCAGCGGCGATAACGGAGAGGAGGGTTTTCGGGAACTTACCGCGTCCTTTGACAAACTTCTCTCGGCGGGAAGGAAATACCACAAAAAAACGCAGCTGCTGCCTGATCTGCTGGGTAAGGTGATGGACCGACTGGGGGCAACCGACGCGGAAAAGGAAACGGCGCTCTACGTCTCCATTGTCTTCGATTTGGGCCTGATGCTGGTGGACGATGCGGTGTTCCGCAAAAACAAGCTGGAGCCCGCCGAATTTGCCTCCCTGAAGGTGCATCCTTTCACCACCGTCGATCTGCTGAAAGGCATCGAGTTTTCACCCGAGGTCAATCAAGCCATTCTCCATCATCATGAAAAGTACGACGGCAGCGGCTACCCGGACGGACTGGCCGCTAGCGCAATCCCGTTAATCTCCCGCGTTATCGCCGTGGTGGACGGTTACTGCTCGATGGTATCGAAGAGACCGCACCGGAAAAAACTTACCAGCAGCGAAGCCCTCGCCGAGATCAGAAAAGGCGCCGGATCCAGCTATGATCCCTTGGTTGTTGAGGCGTTGGAAGCTTCTTTGGGCAGTTGAACAGTTAAATAGTTAAACAGTTGAACAGTTGAACAGTTTACACAGAGGACAGAAGAAAGTTGACCAGTTGTCCAACTCATAGACTTTACTGCTGTTCCACTGTTTTACTGTTTTACTGTTTTACTGTTCCACTATTCAACTGTTTAACTGTCTACTGCTCCATCCCATGTTTCTTCATCAGATCATAAAGCGTCGGCCTGCTCACCCCCAGCACCTGGGAGGCTTTGGCGATATTGCCGTCTTGTTCGTGCAGGACGTTTGTTATCAGGTCCCGTTCAACCCTGTCTCGCGCTTCCTTCAGAGTAATATTTGCCGGTACCGTCATGGCCGTCATGGCCGTTGCTGCTGCTTCCGAAGCGGTTGCTGCGGTTTTGCTTTCAAAACCCAGGTCGGACGGTTCGAGGAACGCTGAATCTCCCATGATTACCGCCCGTTGCACCCTGTTTTCCAGTTCCCGCACATTACCCGGCCAGTCGAAAGCCAGAAGTTGTTCGATGGTCGCCGGGGCAAATCCTTTGATCTTCTTGTTGTGCCCTTCGCTGAATCTGCGCAGAAACAGGTTTGCCAAGAGCAGAATATCATTTCCCCGCTCGCGCAGAGGCGGAAGGTGGATGGTGATAACAGCCGTCCGGTAGAAGAGATCCTCGCGAAAACTTCCTTCTTGTATCGCTTTTGCGATATCCACATTGGTGGCGGAGACCACCCGGGCGTCCACGGGAATATCCTCTCTGCCGCCGACCCGCTGGATCACCTTTTCCTGGAGAAAGCGGAGCAGCTTTACCTGCAGACCCAAGGGGAGTTCGCCAATTTCGTCAAGAAAAAGGGTTCCGTGATGGGCGTACTCGACTTTTCCCAAGCTGCGGACGTGGGCGCCGGTAAAGGCACCTTTTTCATGGCCGAACAGCTCCGGTTCCAGGAGGTTCTCCGGGATTGCGCCGCAGTTGATGGGGATGAAAGGCTTTTCTTTGCGCAGGCTCAGCGTATGGATCGCCTTGGCAACAAGCTCCTTGCCGGTGCCGCTTTCGCCGGTGACGAAGACCGGGACGTCGGTGGAGGCCACTTTTTTGATGGTGGCGAAGACCTGCTCCATCTGCGGGCACTGGCCGATGATGCCGCCGAATTGGCTGGTTTTATTTTCCACGGCGATCTGCAGCCGGCGATTTTCCACTTCGATGGCCTGGATGTGGAAAGCCCTGCTGATTACAACCTTCAACTCGGCGATCTCGATCGGTTTGCGGTAGAAGTCGTAGGCACCGGTCCGGACCGCCCGCAAGGCGCTTTCCCTTTCGTCATTGCCGGTGACCACGATGACTTTGGTCGTCGGTTCGAGGCGAAGAATCTCCTCAAGGGTGAGAAACCCCTCACTCGTGCCGTCGGCGTCGGGCGGCAGTCCCAGGTCCAGAGTAACGACACGGGGGCGATGTTTACGGACAAAAGCCACCGCCTCCTCCCTGTTGGCAGCCAGGGAAACATCGTAGTCCTTGGCAAGACCCCATTTCATCTGTTTGCGGATATCTTCACTGTCATCTACGATCAGCAGTTTTTCCATATTGACTCCGTTGAAGCAGTTGAACAGTTAAAACAGTTAAGCAGTTGAACAGTTAAAACAGTTAATCAGTTAAGCAGTTAAACAGTTTACAGAATAAAATTGACCAGGGATTCAACTCTACTACTTTTTCAAAGTTTTGCTGTTCCACTATTTCACCGTTTAACTGCCCTACTGTTCAACTGTTCCACTGCCCCACTGTTCAACTGCCCCACTGCATCACTGTTCAACTGCCTTCACCCGTACAGTAAAGACCGACCCCTTGCCGGCTTCGCTCTGCACTTCAATCCTACCGCCGTGGGCCTCGACGATCTGACGGCACTGGTAGAGACCGATACCGAGGCCTTTTTCCTTGGTGGTGCTGAACGGTTTGAAGAGACGCGTGCGGAGAAATTCCTCCGACATGCCGCAGCCTTGGTCAATGACCCGAATCCAGGGAGTGCTGTCGCAACCAACCTCCACGGAGACGCCTTTCTTCGCGACAGAGGACTCTAAGGCGTTCAGGAGCAAATTCAGCAGGACTTTTTCGATTTCTTCGCGATCAACGTCGGCCACGACCGGAGTTCCCGCTACCGTTACCAGGCCGTTTCCCACCTGATTCATCACCCTTTCGGAAAGTTCCCGCAGATCGGTGGGCTCCCGGCGCAGCGAGTGCTTTTCGCCGATTTTTTTCAAACGCGCTATCAGCGCCTTCATTCTGGTCACGGTACTTTCCAGGGACTGGAGCATATCTTCCTGGAATTCCGGATTGTCCATGTGTTCCCGGGCGTTGTCAACCATGAGGGCCAGGGCTGACGCCAGGTTCTTCAAGTCGTGCAGGACAAATGCGGAAACTTTGCCCACGGCCTCCATTTCCCTGGCCAGTGACAATTCGTCGGAAAGCCGCAGGTTGAGGAGCGCTGACGATGCCTGACGCGCGAGAGTTTTCATCAGGTCAAAATCTTCGTAATGGTACGATTCGCCAATGCTGAGCGGACGGCCGAGAAGGATGAATCCTTCCAAATGCTCACCGCGCAACAGCGGAACGGCGAACAGAATTGCCTGACCGGAGAGAAATTCTGCCTCTTCTCCCGTGGCATCCGGTAATTCTTCCGGGATTCGCACCACCCAGTCACGCCCGCCGAATTGCTGCGGCAGCAGGTGCTCGCTCAGGAACAAAAAGGGCGATTGCTCCATTTCCAGCACGGCGGCAGCGTAGTATTTACCCGGGACCCTTTCTGTCAGAAAGAGCGCACCGCAGCCCATGCCGAAGGTTTCGCAGAAACCGAGCACCAGGGCGGAAAGCAGGTCGTCACTGCTCCGGGCTGAGGCAATCCGGTCGGTGAACTGGAGCCACTGGGTCCGGTAATCGTATTTCTGCCGGTAGAAGTTTTTGTGGAGGAAGACCCGGATCTTTCTTTTAACCGACTCGGAGAGCAGCACTGCCAGAAGTCCTACCCCGGCAATGAAACCGATCCCCATGAGGAGGGTGCGCTGGAATGAGTCGCCGAAATAGCGCATTCCCTCTCCCAACAGACCGAGACCGACCAGGTAGAGGCCCACGGCAAAAAGCACCACCGAGCGATAGGCAATCTGCTGGGAGACATAGGCTTTCGTCTCAAGGGTTCTCCAGATGCGGGAGTAGGCGATCATCACCGCTGCCGTGATCAGGGCCAAGGAGCGAAGGGCGATAAGATTCATGTTGATGCTGCGGAAGAGAAGCCCCTGGCTGTAGTAGAAGATCAGCACGGCCAGCAGAGCCCCGGCGCCGATGATCTCGAATTTCCTTTGCCAGCGGACCTCTCGCGACATGTTTCTCAGAACCGATTCCAAATTGATCAAAGCGATGACCAGCAGGATAAGCAGCACAATGTAGAATGCGAAAGAGATGTTTCCCAGGAAAAGCATCCGCTCCCGTTCAAAGTCGGGAGAATAAAAGTATTGTGAGGCCGGAAAGGAAATGGCTGCCACCGGCAGAAGTGCGGCGATGACAAGATAGCCCTTTTGATGTAACGGGAGCTTGCGGAGCCCCTCTCTGCGGGCATAGATGCTGCTGAAGAGGAGCCAGCAGAAGATGAGAAGTCCCTCTGCTCCCAGGGAAAATTTCTTCCAGAACAAAAGGTCTGCCGGCTTCATGATTGCCAGGAGGTCGAACAGTTCCAGGGCGCCGCTGGCGGCCAGTGCCGCGGTCAGGGCGATAAACGGGAGCCGTTCGTCTCTTTTCAGGTACAGAGCGACGAAGCAGGCACAGGTGCAGAAGATGGCGATTGATGTGAGGATGGTTTGGAGCATAGTTTTTGGTTGAACAGTTAATCAGTTAATCAGTTGAACAGTTAATCAGTTGAACAGTTAAAACAGTTAAAATAGTTAAAACAGTTTTCAAACCATCAACCCATTAACCCATTAATTCATTCACCCATTAACCCTTGAACCCATCAGTGTAACAGGGAACAGGATATTGCGGACGGTTGTGCCCTGGAGCCGCGATTGGCTTTTTTCGGCATTTGTGCCTTACGTGGGTAAAAATTCCCGGATTATTGGCTGAAAATCTTTGATGAACTTTTGGCCCAGGGCTTCGGCTTTTTTCTGATCATCTTCGAAGGGGACCGTGATGCGGACAAAGGTCGAGTCTCTCCGGCGACTGGTTACGGAATTCATTATTTCAGCCAGTTTGAGGCGATATTCATCGTTGAGGGATTTGTCGCGGACCTGGAACCAGTAGAGGAACATCTCCTGACTTTCCCCTTTCTGGTAGATCGCCCGTACCATGTTGACCGGACCTTTCCCGGTTTCCACGACGGTCTTGACCGTTGAAACCTCGTACCAGCCGCTTCCCGGCAGGCAGTGCTTCGGCGAATGGATACCGCCGCTATCCTTGTCGCCGCTGTGATAGCCGAGGTACAGGTTTACCAGACGCCCGTCAGGCGCTACGTACTGGCGGGAGAGATAATCGGTCGGCTTAAGTACCTTCAGCACATTATCGCTGAATTCCTGTTGGGAGATCATCCGCCAGTCCGCTACCTGTACGGGAAACTCGGAAAATGGTTTGTTCATGGGCACTGCCAGGTCGGAATGGGTGAAGAGGTACAGGGCGGTAATGCCGAGCAGGGCGTAAACAACTATAAAGCGTGACGTTTTGATCATTGTGTTGTGTCTCCGGCCTTCTTTTCGCCCCTTGCCAGCAAAGTTCCCAGCGCCACCAGCAGCAGCATGGCGAGGGCAAATACCGCCATTCCGGCGAATTCGTGAAAAAAACCTTCCGCGG
Organism: Deltaproteobacteria bacterium; assembly: GCA_009668975.1. Classification (GTDB taxonomy): domain Bacteria; phylum Desulfobacterota; class Desulfuromonadia; order Geobacterales; family Geobacteraceae; genus RPRC01. The sequence goes on from SBEG01000023.1 coordinate 48,735, forward strand.
CCTTGGCGCCCCACCACTGTGCCAGTATTCCGGTGACTATTACCCGGAGGGCGTTGGTGAAGATTGCGATGGGGATGGTGGCCAAGACAAGAATCCAGCGTTTCAGGTTTGATCTTTGGGAAATGATTGCGTAGGCCACGCCTAGGGCCAGGAGTGACATGAGTGAGCGGGTGCCGCTGCACGCATCGGCCACCTCAAAGGTAACTTCCGGGAACATGAGGATGTTCCCCTCGCGCCAGACGACAATGCCGGCCGCTTTGAGAACCCAGACGGAAACCTTGGTAATGAAGAGCTTCAGGGGAAATGCCGCCGCATCATAGACGATATACGGAATCGGCACCATAAAGAGCAGGTAGGCCAGGGGCAGGAGCGCACGACGGAAAACACCCTTGCCGAGCAGGTAGAGCGTCATTCCCGCCAGCAGAACGACCAGGGAAGAACGCATGGTGAAGTACTCGGTGCACAACCAGCCAACGGTCAGCTGGATCAGGCCAAAAATGATGATCAGCAGGCCCGGTCCCCATGGCTCGACAAGGGCCTTTTTCAGACTGTCCCACCGGGTGTAAAGAAACCAGCCGGAGATGAGAGGGATGATGAACCCGTGGGAATAATTGTCGTCGTTATACCACTGTTGGACCATTTCCGGAATGATGGTGTAGTAGAGCCCCGCAAGCAGGGACAGAGCGAGGAGCAATTGCAGCCGGTAGGTCTTCAGCGCTTCGACGAGGGGCATGGGTTCTCCTTTTATGCAGGTTTAACCGCAACCTTCAAGCCCGGCATCATACAGGAAATATAGGTTTCATTCAATGAGCAAATACAAAACTTGCTTTCAAAATAGATGCATTTGCAAAAAGTCATTCCCCCGCCCTTGACGGGCCTGCGCGCTGAAGTGCTACGGCACGCAAGCGGGAGGACCCAAAAGGCCTGAAGGAACTGTTTGGAGAATTTGCGGGGCCATCAAATTGGAATAGTGAATGAATCGGCAGGAGCTGGTCTGAAGTGGGAAAATACAGTGAAAATCGGCCGGGGAAGGACAGGCAAACTGAAAGCTGATCGAGCCTTCTCCGGGGAAAACCGGTCACTTACGGGATGTGCCTTCAGGAATCCAAAATATCCCGAATCCTCCGCAGCATTTCCATCGGGGTTGCCGGCTTATGCATGAAGTTGAAATCGTCAATGGAAATGCCTTTTTCCAGGACGATATCCGCGGTATAGCCGCTCATGAAGAGAACTTTTACCTCGGGGCGGATCTTGGCGATTTCCAGGTAGGCCTGTTTGCCGTTCATCTTGGGCATTACCACGTCCATGATGATCAGGTCGATCTGTTGCTGGTGCCTGTTGAATTGCTCGATGGCATCTTCGCCGTTTACCGCTTCGATGATGCCGTAGCCGAATGTTTCCAGGACCGTGCGGTGGAGGTTCAATACTTCCGGGTTGTCTTCCACCACGAGCAGCGTTTCCGTCCCGGCTACGGGTAGGGAAGGGAGGTCAGCGTTTTCCGGGGGCAGATTGTCTTTTGGCGTCATCGGCAGATAGACCAGGAACGAGGTGCCTTTGCCCGGTTCGCTGTTCACAAGGATATGGCCATTATGCTGCTTGACAATGCCATAGACCATGGACAGTCCTAGCCCGGTCCCTTTTCCCACTTCTTTGGTCGTAAAAAACGGCTCGAAGATCTTTTCCCGTGTTTCCGCTTCTATCCCGCTGCCCGAATCGGTAACGGTGAGCAGGGCATAGCGTGTTGCCGGGAGGGCAGCGCTGGCGGCAAGAAACTCTTCGGGCGGGTCTGCCTCCCCCGTGGTGATGGTCAACAGCCCGCCATCCGGCATGGCATCGCGCGCGTTTGTGGCCAGGTTGAGCAGAACCTGGTCGAGTTGGCCCGAGTCCGCAAGGACATTGAGGTCCTGGCCGGAAAGCGACAGGCGAAGTTCGATATCTTCGGTCAGCAGGCGGTTCAGCATTTTTTCAATCCGGTGCACAAGGGTGTTCAGGCTCACCGGGTGCGGGTTGAGAATCTGCTTCCGGCTGAAGGTGAGGAGCCCCTGGGTCAGGCTCGTTGCCCGGTCGGCGGCGGATAGGATCTGGTCAAGGTGCCGCCGGGCAGGATCAGTCTTTTCCATGCCCATTTCGAGGAGTGTCCCGAACCCGATGATGGCGCAGAGGATATTGTTGAAATCGTGAGCAACCCCACCGGCGAGCTGGCCGATAGCTTCCATCTTTTGGGCCTGGCGCAGCATGGCTTCAAGATGCTCTTTTTCCTTGTCACGGACCCGGAGAGATTCCGCCATGGTATTGAAGGCAGCGGAAAGCTCCCCGATCTCGTCGTTTGTTTCCACCGGGATGCTTTCGACCTCCTTGCCCTTACCGAGAGCATTGACTCGTTCTTTCAGGGAATTCAAGGGTCTGGATATGCCATGGGCGATCCGGTAGGCAAACCAGAGCGCCACGGCAAGAAAGGCCAGGCAGAGACTGATACTTTTCCAGATGAGACCCCGGTAGGTAGTATCCAGGCGGCTTGTGTCAAGGGTCACTACGGCATAGCCGATGATGCGATCGTCTTTCGGCTCCGGATTGTCGGTATAGATCAGCTCTTCTTCGGGAGAGAAGAGCGGGGCCGACTGAATGGGTACCCAGAATTCGCTGATTCCGGTTTTGCTGATAGTAAGCGGCTTCTGCGGCCGGGGGGAGGGGAGGGTGCTTTCCGGCAGGATTTCCGTGGTTCCGTCCCCCTTTTTGGCACCCTGGAAGGCGTTCAGGCCACTGATCAAGGTGCCTTCAAGGTTGAAGACCCGAGCCTGGAGAACATCTTTTTGGTCCATGAGCGCGCGCAGTGGTTCGGCCAGCAGTTCCGGGCTTTCGGCAAACACGCCGATCCTGCCGGTGTCGGCCAGTTGCTGCGCGAGAAGCGTCCCCTTGCCGAGAAGAATCTCCGTCATACCCCTTCGTTCCCGATGGATGAAATAGCCGGTAAACACCAGGGATAGGATGAGAATGGAAAATGCCTGGGCAAGGAATATCTTTCTCGCGAATGATCCCATGGTTTTCGTTCTCAAGGTTGTAATCAATCCGGTAGTATTCATGTACGCTCTTTGTTCAGATTACGGGACATTATTCACATCCGCTCAGTTCAGGGGAATCTCGAACTTCGCGGCTACAGCATGGTTGAAGCTAAGGGTCGCCTGTTCGGCAAAAGCTCTCGGAATGTTTTTGATTGCCGTTCCGGAGCGGATTTTTTTGGCCATTTCAGCGGCCTGTTTTCCCAGCTCGAAGGTATTCAGTTCCAGGGATATGGCCGCCCCGATGCGCAGATATTTGTCGGAAAAGGTAAACACCGGGGTCTTGGTGCGGATTGAATAGAGAATTGTTGCTTCCACAACCTCAGGGGAGGTGACGGTGCTGTCGGGCAGCATCCAGAAGGCGTCAAGATCACGAGGCAGGCTTTCCAGCGCCCGGGGAACATCCTGCGGCCGGTCGGCTTTGGCGCCAACCAGCTGTACCCCGATCTTTTGTCCGGCGAAACGGGCTTTTTCCAGAAATGAACTCATTTTGGCCGGATTGTAGACGGTTCCTATTTTTTTCAGTCCGGGGAGATTTTTGCGAAGAGTGGCGAGCTGCTTTTCGGGCGAGACGCTCATGCTGATGCCGGTAATGTTGTCCTCGTTGCCCGCGAGGGGTTCGGGATTCAGAACCATGCAGTAAATAATCGGGATACTGCCGATTTTGCTGACCTTTGCCAGGGCATCTGCGCCGATGGCCAGGATCAGGTCGGGGTTGCGGCGACGGATCTCCCGCACGGGATCCTCTTCGGACAATTCCTCCAGAATCAGGACGGAGGTCTTGCCGGAGTCAACCGAATCGAAGCCCCGCACCACGTCCGCATAAGGTTTCGCCCGATATTTCTGGACAACCAGCACATCCCAGGCGCTTGCGGGCGAGGCAAGCAGCACGAGAGTCAGGAACGGTATTATGAGAACAATATAATTCATTGTATGTTCAGTGTGTAAAAAGCGTTTAAATACTGTGAGATGAAAGCTAAATAGACCTTGTTGTCTGACTTTCCTTCTGTTATACAATAAGAAAAATCAAGATAGCAGTCATATTCTTAACAGCGGCTCAGTAAGGTTTTTTGCAGATTATGCACAAATCTCTCTACAAAACAACAATCTTCTTGCTGCCGGCGCTTTTTCTTCTCACTTTGTGCCGGCCGGCCCTTGCCCAGCCGGAGCGGGAGATGACCACCCTCAAGATGTTCTACGATGAGGATGACATCGTCGTCACCCCCACCCGTTACCCCAAATCCATCTCCCGCGTTGCCGAGAACATGACGGTGATTACTGCCGAGGATATTAAGGCCATCAATGCGCATACTTTGGCGGATGTGCTTTATTATGTGCCTGGGGTTAGTGAGCAAATAACTGGTGGGCCAAGTAGTATTGCAAATTCTTTTATCCAAGGTTCCGCAACAAGACACATTCTGCTTCTAATTGACGGAGTTCCTCAGAACAATCTCTCAGACTCCTTTCCAGATGTGGGGGCTGTACCTGTTCAGTTTGTTGAAAGAATTGAAATCATCAAGGGGCCAGCTTCTTCAACCTGGGGTTCTTCTTTGGGTGGAGTGATTAATATTATTTCTAAGTCCCCTGACGAAACTAGGACGATCGGTGGTGTTTTTTCTTCCTCAATTGGAGAACGTAATACCGGTGACTACAGGATAGAAGCCTCAGGAAAAGCAGCTGGATTTGGTTATTACCTGTCTGGGGGAGGGCTGCTATCTGACGGTCTCCTGCCCCACAACGGCTTTCATGGTGGCAACCTCTATACCAAGTTTAAATATGCCCCTACTGACCATGCCGGTCTTACCTTTACCCTTGGTTATAACAACGGGTCACGAGAAATAGGTGAAGTTCCTTTGTTTGGACTCTCTTTCAATGATGATTTCAAGTATTTATTCTCAACTTTAGGGCTAAATTACTATATTACTCCGGACCTCATCTTTGATTTGGTGCTCCGGTCCTCCTTTCGGAACAATAGACAATTTACATATGATTTGCCTACAGGTTTGTTGTTGGACGATATTCATAATAATGAGAGGAGCTACGGGTTAGGTACAAAGCTAGTTTGGACTCCTAGGTACCAGGAAATTGTGATTGGTGCGGATTTCGATTCCGGGCATTTTAAATCTCTTTCCGTAAAGGATGGAAAACAGCGGCTGGAAAAGTGGGCGATCTACGCGAACAATACTATAAATGTTGGTAAAATATCTCTAACCCCTGGTATCCGCTACGACCATACGAGCACTAATGGTGACTTCTGGAGTCCCAGTGCGGGAGTTACGTACATCCCTATAGAGAGCATGGTACTTAGAGCTTACATGTCCAGAGGGTTCAGTATACCACCACTTTTCTTTACCTATGGGGACGGCTTCTTTTCAGTAGCCAATCCAGATCTGATGATGGAAAAAGTTTGGTCCTATTCGCTCGGTTTTGAGACCACCCTGCTTCGCTATGTGTGGCTAAAGACCACATTGTTCCGCCATGATATCAGCGAACTTTTGGGGGATGAACAACTTCCAGATGGGAAATTCATTGTCATAAATCAGGGAAAACAGCGACGCCAGGGAGTGGAAGTTGAGATGAAGACCATGCCGATATTAAATACTTCATTATCCATAGGGTATACCTTCGTAGACGCAACGGATCTAGAAACCGGCATGACTATTCCACTAGTTGCTAGAAATATCTATGATATTGGGTTGCAGTTTGATGACCGCAAGAGTTTTACAGCGTTTCTGAAGGGACGATATATCCATTGGAACGGTGAACCTGAGGACAATGGAAAGTACACGGCTATGATATGGGATCTACATCTCGCCAAGAAGTTTTTTACCTTTGAAAGTGAACTTCAGGCAGTGGAGGTCTTTTTGTCAGGCCATAATCTCTTCAATGGTGCACAATATCCGGCTTATCCTTTTCGTAATACTCGGCGATGGTTCGAAGGCGGTGTCAGATTCCATTTTTGATAGGGAGCGAAATGTTGCTCGATACAGAAAATTATTGACGAATAGTTGTAAACTGCTTAACGTTAAAAAAGTTCTACATTTTTGAAAAAACGAATGGGAGGCTACATGGAAAAGGAAGAAATCGTTACTCTTGATGACGGGGATGATTCTCCGTTCGGACCAATGGCTTTTTGTTGTGCTGGTACGTATATGCCATTTAGAGGCTTATAAGTTGCTATGTTTTTATTGGAAAAGGGGAGTTCGCTCCCCTTTTTTTAATTAACTCCATGCACCTATCCCGCTACCTGAAACAATACCCCTGCCGCGACAACCCCGACCGGGTTCTCCTCTTCTCCACCCGTCGTCTGTCCAAGGCCATCGTCCCGCTGTCCGTTCTCCGGTCCGTGGAAGAAGGCACCCTCTCACCTGAAAACATGGCGACGCTCACCCGTCTCGGCTTCCTAGTTCCGGACAGCGCTGCCGAGCGTCGGGAAATGCTCACGGTGATGACTGAAGCGGAAGAGCGGCTGAAAAAGGCCTTCCTCATGGCGGTCATGAACCTGGACTGCAACCTGGCCTGCACTTACTGCTACGAGGGGAAACAGCGGGGCAAGCACTACATGTCCCCGGAAACCGCCGACCTGCTTGTGAAATATTGCGAGGAGACTTTTCTGCGGCAGGGCAAGGATCTTACGATTGATTTCTACGGCGGTGAGCCGCTCCTGAGTCTCGACCTGATCAAGTCGATCTCGCTTCGCCTGAAAAACTCCGCCGAGAAGGCCGGAACGGACTACGCCTTTACCCTGGTAACAAACGGCACCCTGCTTACCGCTGCCGTGGCTTCAGAACTTGCCCTGCTTGGTCTGAAAAGCGCCAGGATTACCCTGGACGGACCCAAGGAGAATCACGACTGTTACCGTCCGTTTTCTTCCGGTAAAGGGAGTTTCGATCTCATCGTCAAAAATCTTCGTGAGGTCTGCGGAATCATCAAGATGGGAATCGGCGGCAATTACACCGAGGAGAATTACCGGGATTTCCCCCGGCTCCTGGACGAACTGGTGGACCTGGGCCTGACCCCGGATCGGATTGCCCATGTCATGTTCGCCCCGGTCAGCGATACCCTGGGCGAGCACCTGATGCCGGAATTTAACGAGGGCTGTTGTTCCGCCGATGAACCTTGGCTGGTGGATGCCTCCATTTACCTGCGGGAGGAAATCTTGCGGCGCGGCTTTTTTACCCCCAAAGTCCAGCCCACCACCTGCATGATCGAATTCAAGGACAACCTGGTGGTCCATTATGACGGGACCCTCTACAAATGCCCGGCCTTTATCGGCCTGGAGGGCCTTGACGTTGGGCACCTGGAAAGCGGTATCCGCGATTTCCGTGCGTCCCACAACATGGATGTCTGGAAAAAGGATGAATGCCTCGATTGTGCCTATCTGCCCCTTTGTTTCGGCGGCTGCCGTTTCATGACGCTGCTGCAGAAGGGCGCCATCAGCGACGTGGAATGCCGCAAGGCCTGGTACGATGCAACCCTCGAGGAACTTCTCCTGCAGGATCTTCGCTACTCACTGAAAAAATAACAGTTATTTGGCCTTCCCCGCATCTTCTCAACCACAAATTTCCATTGACGCTTGCCGTTTGTCTGCTAGTCTTGAACGAAACCGGCTACCCCTGAAATCTAGCAAAAGGGAGGTTGTCATGGAAAGAGAAGTTATCGTCATTTTGGATGAAGGAATGGATGACCCGATCAGTCCGGCTGGGTTGTGCTGCTCAATGATTTTTAATCCCTTCAGAGCCTGAATTTCCGGAAACTGCCAGGAGCGAGCTAGGAGCCTGTCGGACTTAGGGTATATCTGTTGCTACGATTTCCTGATTCCGACAGACTCCTAGTAACGTGTAACGGAAGTTTCTTCACATGCAACCCCTCCAAACCCCTTGATAGGAAAGGCTTTAAGGCTTCCCCCTGTCAAGGGGGGATTGAGGGGGGTTGATTTCTAGCTCCCTTTTTCCGGTAACCAAATTATCGCCTGCCTCCTGCGCGCCGTGACCCGTCACAATCGAATCGTTTTGTAGATGAAGTTCTTGAATTTAAAGAATCTTTTCTGGTCGTGCGCATCTTCCCCGCTTTCGCTGCTGGTCACTCTCAGCGCCCGGGCAATCTGGGGCATTGTGCGGCCCGCGGTGAGCCTGGTTTTTTCGATGACGAGCCGGACCACATCTCGTGGCAGGCGATTTTTCGAATAGGGCTCATAGACCGCTTCCCAGAAATCCTTCCCTGCTGATATTTCGGCAAGAACCTCTTCGGCAAGCTGCTCTTGAAGGCGGTCATGGGTGTTGGCCGGTGGCTCCTGCTCGCTGTCAAGAATCACGCGGCGGATGTCGTTCTCGGTAATCGCTGCGCCGCTGCGGAAGAAAAGCGCCCGCAGCAGGATACTGCGAAGTTCCCGGATGTTTCCTTCGTAACGATGCGTCAGCAGTAATGTTTTTGCCCCATCGGTGAGCAGCGGGGCATCGTTCATCGGTTCATCGGCCCCGCGGTAGGTACGGTAGAGTTTGCCGAGAAAATGGGTTGCCAGGTCACTGATGTCCTCACGCCGCTCACTGAGACTGGGAATCCGCACGGTGAGTTCCGATAAGCGGTGGTAGAGATCTTCCCGGAAGCGCCCCGCTTTGATTTCCTCTTGGAGGTTCTTGTTGGTGGCGGCCACGAGCAGCACCCGGCCGTAGCGTTCGCTGCTTTCGCCAAGGCGGAAGAAGCTTCCGCTGTCGAGAAATCGCAGCAGCTGAACCTGGGTTTTCGGGTCGGCATCACCGATTTCATCCAGAAAAACGATGCCGCCCTGTGCCTCTTCGAGGATACCCTTGCGGTCGCTGTATGCCCCGGTGAAGGCCCCTTTCTTGTGGCCGAACAGTTCGGAGTAGGTCAGTTCACCGCTGTAAGCGGCAATATTCGTCTTTTTGACCGGAAGTTCTGCACCGGAACTGACCTTCATCCGGTACATCTCATTCAGCTTGTTGTAGAAATTATTGAAGAAAAATTCTTTTCCCGCCCCGGTTGGTCCGACAACGAGTATCGAGGGCAGCCCAAGAGTTTCTTCCAGGGGCAGGTTGGTGCTCCAGGAGACGAAGCGGTTACAAAGTGGTACGGAAACGGTGTTGATGAATTCCACCAGTTCCTTGGCCTTGTGACTGTTGCCGATGATGTTCCCGAGGCGGTAAGATGAAACCAGGGGATCCTTGTAGGCCACGTCGCTCGTCAAGCGCGAGACCTGGCTCTGCAGATTTTCGATCTGCTGGATATCGGCAATGTAGCGTGAGGTGAGGCTCTCGATGATCTGGAGGATCCGCTTGTGCTCTTCGGTGAAGTAGCCCTGCTTCAGGGAGTTGAGGCAAATTACCCCGAGGATCGTATCTTCGCAGATGATCGGCATGGCGATTTCGCTGCGGATCTGATCGCTGGTTGAGAAGTGGAAACCTTCACCCCGGATTTCATCTTCCACGTCGGGAATGATCTTCGGTTGCTTCGACCAGGCGACGTACCCGGTCAGGCTTCTCTCTTCCCTTGGCAGTTCGTCGCCGCCGATCCGGAAGGGCGGAATCTTTTTTTTCAGCCATTCTTTGTGTTTTGCCCCAATGATCTCGCCCGCATCGTCTTCAACCACCAGCCACTTTTCCAGATCCCACTCCCGGACTACGGCTATGCTGCCGGTGTCGGCGCCGATAAGTTTGGTGGCCTTTGACAGTACCTTGTTCAGAAAGGTCTGCAGTTTTTCGTTGCGCTCTTTCAGTAAGTCGGTGATCTCCGCCAGGACCCTGATTTCCAGATGCTCGTCGCCGATCTCCCTGATGATCCGCTCTACCATTTCCGCATGGGTTTGCAGTATGCCCGCCTCGAAATCCGTGAAAGGGTGATTTTCTCTCGAATAGTAATTAACCAGACAGATGACCTTGCGTGTTTCAGGCTCATAACGGGGGACCATGTAGAGCGAGCGAAGGAACATTTTTTCGGTCAGAGCACGTTTCTGGAGGAATTGCTGGGTAAGGTCGGGAATGAAGACAGGCTGTAACAGTTGCTCGTCGTTGATGCAGCCGTCGTCACCGACGAATTTCGCCACCAGGGAGCGACCTCTGCCCAGCCGGATCGAGCCAAGGTCGTCATAGAGGGCCTTGAGCCTGGGGTCCGCCGAGTAGCTGGCAAGAACCTCCATGCGTGTTTTTCCGTGACTGCCGATTGTCGGGACAAGCACCGAGGCCAGCGAGATGCGGTCGATTAGGCGGACCGCCGAGTTCACCATAAAGGCACCCGCCTCGCGCTTCTTGAATTGTTCCACTCTGCGGGTCAGGAGGATTTGCTGCTGATATTTGCGTGCCTGATCGAGGCTGCCGGCGATGAGGTTCAAAAAATCGGTCAGGAGTTCTGCGACTGATTCTGCAGACGGTTTTTCCGGGGTTTCCTCATCGATGCAGATGACGCCGATGGATCTGCCCTGCCTGACCAGCGGGAAAAGACTGCATGTGGCAATGGCGCAGGTTTTTGCCAGGCGGATATCAAGGGGGAGGCTGCGGTTTTGCGCATCCGTCAGCATCGTTGGGGACTGACTGGCAAACACGATGGAGACCAGTGCCTCCCGGGAGACGATCGGAAAACTTGTCCCTTTGATTTCATCCGCGTAGGGACCGGAGACGTGGGCGCAGGAAAGTACCCCGCCGGTAAGGTCTTCGAGGTAGATCCTGATTCGCTGCCTGTTTGTAATCAGGCGTGTCCCTTCAGCGGTGGCAAAAAGGATTTCTTCGAGATTTTCCTTGCCGAATTTTTTGATCGTGTTCCGGAGGGCATCAAGTTGTGCTTCGTTTACGTTCATCGGGACCCCTGTCCGCATATTTTTTCTGGTATTTTACGAGGGATGGGAGAGGGAAGTCAAGACATAGATGTACTCAGTGTACTCAATATATGTTTGCTGTATGTACTCGATAGTGTCCTTTGGCAGGCTGTGCAAAAAAAAATTTACCTTTAGAAAAAATCCTGTATATATGCCTGAGAAATTTTGGGCTGACCTTTTCTCATCTGTGGGTCGTGAGTGTTACGCACTTGCACAGAAAGTTACGCGGTGTGTAGAATTCCGGGCCAACCCGAGGTGCTGATGCATACTATCCTCTCGAAAAAAATGCTGACGGAACGGACCTGGCATATGCGGGTGGCCGCACCATTGGTCGCCAGGAAATGCCAGGCCGGGCAGTTTATCATGCTGCGGATCCATGAGTGCGGAGAACGTATCCCGCTCACCATCGCCGACTGGGACCGGGATGCCGGGTTCATCGATATCTATTTTCAGGAAATCGGCGCCACAACGGAATTGCTGGCAACGCTGGAGGCGGGTGCTGCCATTCTCGATGTGGTCGGGCCCCTTGGCAATCCCTCCCATGTGGAAAAAATCGACGGCACCTTTGTGATGGTTGGCGGAGGTTTCGGCATCGCCGCCGGTTACCCCGTGGCCCGGGCTTTCAGAGAAGCGGGTAACCGGGTCGTTGCGGTACTGGGGGCCAAAACCAGGAAACTGCTCATCTGTGAGGAGATGCTCAAAGCTGTCTGCGACGAGGTCTATGTTGCCACCAACGACGGCAGTTACGGCAGGCAGGGTCTGGTATCCGATGTTCTTCAGGGCCTCCTGGATGAAGGTGAAAACATCAGGCTCGTCTATCCGGTCGGTCCGCCGATCATGATGAAAATTATTTCCCAGATGACGCTGCCCCTCAACATTAAAACGATAGTTTCCCTTAACTCGATAATGGTGGACGGCACCGGCATGTGCGGCTCCTGCCGGGTCACGGTTGCCGGAAGGACGCGCTTTGTCTGCTCCGAAGGGATCGATTTTGATGGTCACGAGGTTAACTGGGACGAGATGATGTCCCGGCAGAAAATGTATGGCAGGCAGGAAGCCGTGGCCCTGTCTCACCATCACGAACACGGTGCCTGCTGGGGAGGTGCAAGGTGAGTGACTACCGGAAAAACCTGACCATTGCAGCACGTTGTGCGATTCCTCGCCAGTCCATGCCCCACCAGGACCCCGTTGAACGGATCAGCAACTTCAATGAAGTAGCGCTTGGCTGGGACAGGGAGACAGCTGTCGAGGAAGCCCAGCGTTGCCTGCTCTGCAAAACTCCCAAATGTGTCAGCAATTGTCCTGCGGAAATTGACATTCCCGGATTTATCCGGAAGATAGCAGAGGGAGACATTCTCGAATCCGCCCGTATTCTGCGCGCCAGTTCAGCATTGCCGGCGGTCTGCGGCCGTGTCTGTCCGCAGGAAACCCAGTGTGAACTGACCTGTTCTCTGGGGAAAAAATACCAGCCGGTGGCCATCGGGCGTCTGGAGCGTTTTGCCAGCGACTACGCGCTGTTCGAGGAAGAATTGCCGCTTCCCCAACCGGCGCCGCCGACCGGAAAAAAGGTGGCAGTGGTCGGCGCCGGTCCGGCCGGCATCACCGTGGCAGGAGATCTGGTCAAGCTGGGGCATGAGGTTACGCTCTTCGAGGCCCTGCATGAGCCGGGTGGTGTCCTGGTGTACGGAATTCCCGAATTTCGTCTCCCCAAGGAAATCGTCCGTCTCGAACTGCAGGTGATTCAAAAGCTCGGCGTCAAACTGGTGAATAATTTCGTAGTTGGCCGGACCGCCACCGTGGATGAACTGCTGGTGGATTTCGATGCCGTGTTTCTCGGTAACGGCGCCGGTGCACCAAAGTTCCTCGGGATTCCCGGAGAGAACCTGAATGGCGTCTATTCGGCCAGCGAATATCTGACGCGCTGCAACCTGATGAAGTCGCATAATTTCCCGGCCAACTCCACCCCTGTGGCCCAGGGCGGGAAGGTTGTGGTGCTCGGCGGCGGCAACGTTGCCATGGATGCAGTGCGAATGTCGCTGCGTCTGGGGGCGGATGAGGCAACCGTTCTCTACCGGCGAAGCCGCAAGGAGCTGCCGGCCCGCATTGAAGAGGTTGAAAACGCCGAGGAAGAAGGGGTGCAATTCAAGTACCTGGTCAACCCGGTCCGCTTTGTCGGCAACGAACACAATTGGGTAACCGGTGTCGAATGTCTGCGCATGGAATTGGGCGAGCCGGACAGTTCGGGCCGTTGCCGGCCGCTGCCGGTAAAGGGCTCGGAATTCATCGTCCCTGCGGACATGGCGATCGTCGCCATCGGTCAGTCGGCCAACCCGATTGTCGCATCAACCGCTACCGGCATCGAGACTGATGAACGGGGCTACTTTATCGCTGACGATGATGGCCGCACCACCAAACCGGGGGTTTTTGCCGGGGGAGACATTGTAACCGGCGCTGCGACGGTAATACTTGCCATAGGCGCCGGAAAAAAAGCTGCCCGGGCGATCCACGACTATCTCGGAGAATGCCGCTGGCCGGTACTTTTATCGTAGAAAGGCAGGTCCTGCTCAACCGCTTCCGGCAGCGGAAGAAGTTTTTTGCCGGGGAGTTGGTAGTAATGGACTTTGTTCGAATACATCTGACGGTAGCAACCATAACGTAACTTGCGAAGGAATTTTCCCCTGCGAGTACACTTAAAAAAGGAGGCCGTATGTCCTACGTCGAGTCTGTTCTTAATTCCGTTGTAGAGAAAAACCCAAATGAGCCTGAGTTTCATCAGGCGGTGAAGGAAGTCCTGGAGTCACTCGCGCCGGTGTTCGAGCGCCACGCCAAATACGAGGAGCAGCGTATTTTGGAGCGCATCACCGAGCCGGAACGTGTCATTATGTTTCGGGTGCCGTGGGTTGACGACAAGGGCGGGATCCGGGTCAACAAGGGCTTCCGCATTGAATTTAATAGCGCCATCGGCGCCTACAAGGGCGGTCTCCGCTTTCACCCTTCGGTAAACCTCGGCGTGCTGAAGTTCCTTGGTTTCGAGCAGGTTTTCAAAAACTCTCTGACCACTTTGCCGATGGGCGGCGGCAAAGGTGGTTCCGATTTCGACCCCAAGGGCAAGTCAAACAACGAGGTAATGCGCTTCTGCCAGTCCTTCATGACCGAATTGTTTCGTCATATCGGTCCGGTTACTGATGTGCCTGCCGGTGATATCGGTGTCGGTGGCCGTGAAATCGGCTATATGTTCGGTCAATACAAGCGGCTGAAAAATGAATTCACCGGCGTATTGACCGGTAAGGCCCTCGGTTGGGGCGGTTCCCTGATCCGTCCGGAAGCTACCGGCTACGGTTCGGTCTATTTCGCCCAGGAAATGCTTGCCGCTCAGGGACAGTCTTTGGAAGGTAAGACCTGTCTGGTGTCCGGTTCCGGAAATGTTTCCCAATATACCGTGGAAAAACTGCTACATCTGGGTGCCAAGCCGGTTTCCCTGTCCGATTCCAACGGAACAATTTACGATCCTGATGGAATTACCGAGGAGAAGCTGCAGTGGGTGCTGGAACTGAAAAACGTTCGTCGCGGCCGGATCTCCGAATATCAGGCGAAATTCCCCGGCTCCAAATACCTGGCCGGTTTGCGGCCTTGGTCGATCCCCTGCGATTGCGCTTTCCCGAGTGCGACACAGAACGAAATCAACGGCGCGGATGCCGCTGAGCTGGTGAAGAACGGCTGTAAACTGGTCAGTGAAGGGGCCAACATGCCGAGCGACCCGGATGCCGTGAACATCTTCCTCGACAACAAGATACTCTATGGACCCGGCAAGGCTGCCAACGCCGGCGGTGTTGCCACCTCCGGACTGGAGATGTCGCAAAACGCCCAATTCCTGAGCTGGTCACGCGAGGAAGTTGACACAAAGCTGAAGAATATCATGAAGAACATCCATCATAATGCCTACACCACCGCCGCCGATTATGGCTGCCCGGGCAATTACGTTGTCGGCGCCAATATTGCCGGTTTCTTGAAAGTGGCGAATGCGATGATCGACCAGGGCGTCGTTTAGCCATATCAGCAGAATTTTGGCTTCTGCCAGAATGAAATGCACTTTATAAGAGGCGCTGAAGAAATTTCAGAGCCTCTCTTTTTTTGCTTACGAATATATTCTGACGACGTATACTGTTTTTGTTGCTAAACTCCGGATGGATTTCCGGCGGTTTTTGACGATCGGCGATTGCCTGGCGGTATGCGACAGGCGAAAGGGAGAACATTCTTGAATATGTACGAGACAACGTTTACGACAGGTTTGCCCGGACTCGATTCAGCCCTGAAAGGGGTGCTGGCCGGCGATAATATTGTCTGGCAGGTGGACAGCATCGAAGATTATCAGGCCTTGGTCTTCCCCTTCGTCCAGGCCGGAATTGCCTCGGGGCGCAAGGTCGTCTACTTCCGTTTTGCCAGTCACCCGACGTTGATTCAACCGGACCAAGCCGTTACGCTGGTGGAACTGGATCCCAATGCCGGGTTCGAGACTTTTATCGCCCTGATTCATCAAACCATCGAACGGGTCGGCCGGGGTGCCCTCTACGTATTCGACTGCCTTTCGGAACTGGCCGCGGACTGGTATTCGGACCAGATGCTGGGGAATTTCTTCGTCCTGACCTGCCCCTATCTTTTCGATCTGGAAACGGTGGCCTATTTCGCTCTGTTCCGCAACTACCATTCTGTCCGCGCACTGCAGCCGATCTTTGAGACTACCCAGCTTTTTCTTGATGTCTACCAATTCCAGGACAAGCGCTACATTTATCCGCTGAAAGTGCATTTGCGGTATTCACCGACCATGAACATGCTGCATGAGTGGAAAGGAAACGAATTTCTGCCCGTGACCGCGAGTGCGCTGATCAGCTCGATTCTCACCTCCGTCAACTGGTCGGGACTGGATACCGATGCCCGGCCCGGATTCTGGGAAAGAACCTTTGCCGAGGGGGAGGAAGTGCTTGCGGCGGCCGAAGCCGGATATTGTTCGGCCGAAAAAGAAACCGAGATGTTCCAGCGGCTCTGCCGGATGATGGTGTCGCGCGATCCGGGCATCCTCAAACTGGTTTCCCGCTATATGACGTTGAAGGATGTGCTGGAGATTCGCCGGCGTATGATCGGCTCTGGCCTCATCGGCGGAAAAACGCTGGGCATGCTGCTGGCCCGGCGTATTTTGCAGAACCATTCTCCCCGGTTTACCATGCTGCTGGAAGCACATGATTCATTTTACATCGGCTCGGACATTTTCTTTACTTTCCTGGTCCGCAACGGCGCCTGGTGGGTACGCGAGAAGCAGCGGAACCCGCAAACTTTCCTGGAAGGTTCTGAGCTGGCGCGACAAAGGATACTTACCGGGCACTTTCCGGATTATCTGCTCAAACAGTTTGAACAGATGCTGAACTATTTCGGCCAGGCGCCCATCATCGTGCGCTCCAGTTCCCTGCTGGAGGACAATTTCGGCAATTCCTTCGCCGGCAAGTACGAAAGTGTCTTTTGCCCCAACCAGGGGCCGCGTGAACGCCGGCTGGAGGATTTTCTTTCCGCGGTGCGCACCATCTACGCCAGCAGCATGAGTGAGCGAGCCTTGCGCTACCGGGCGCAAAAGGGGCTCCTGGAGCAGGATGAGCAGATGGCGCTTCTGGTGATGCGGGTATCGGGCGCGGTCCACGGCCGTTATTTTTATCCCCATGCGGCAGGTGTCGGTTTCTCCTACAACCCCTATGCCTGGAATGAGAACATTGATCCCAAGGCCGGGGTGATGCGCCTGGTCTTCGGACTGGGGACCCGTGCGGTTGATCGTTCCGACGATGATTACACCCGCGTGGTCGCCCTGAATGCCCCGGACCGAAGACCGGAGGTGAATTTCGAGGAAGTGCGGCAGTATGCCCAGCGCCGGGTGGATTATCTTGACCTGGATGCAAATCGCCTCGTTTCCGGGCATTTCCTGGATGTCATTGCCGCGAGCCACGACGTTCCTGTCAGTTTGTTTGCCTCGACTGACAATGGCGGCAATTGGGGGCTGGAGCACGCAACGCGGCCGACCTGGGTTCTAACCTTTGACAAGCTGCTCAGTACCACCGCTTTTGTCGAAGACATTCGCGAGATACTGCGGGCCTTGCACCAGGCCTACGATTATCCGGTAGACGTGGAGTTTACCCTGAATTTTCTCGACAGCCAGGATTACCGCATTCATATCGTACAGTGCCGGCCGCTGCCGGTGAAGGGGATGGATACCATAGCGCCGGTGCCGCTGGACGCGCCCGAGGATAAACGCATCGTTTCCGCGAGTGGCGCCGTGATCGGTCACAGCCGCCACATCCGCATTGACCGGATCATTTACGTGACGCCCGAGGTCTACGGGAAGCTGACTCTCCAGGAGCGGCATGAAGTCGCCCGGCTGATCGGTCATCTGAATCAGACGGTTTCTCCCGCCGGTGACGAAAACATTTTGCTGCTAGGTCCGGGCAGGTGGGGCACAAGCTGCGCTTCCCTCGGCATTCCCGTGTCCTTTACCGATATCAACCGCATTGCCGTAGTCTGTGAAATAGTTACCATGCGGGAGAATCTCGTTCCGGACGTTTCTCTCGGCACCCATTTTCTCAACGAGTTGATCGAAATGGACATGCTTTACCTGGCGCTGTTTCCCCAGAAGGGCGATAACTCACTCAATCCCGATTTTTTCAACAACACGCCGAACCGTTTGCTGGATTATGCTCCGAAAGAGGAGCGCTGGTCTGCCGCGATCAAAGTTATCGACGCGGCGGATGTTTGTGCTGCCACGGAAGGCATCTTTCTTTCCGCCGACTCGTTCCGGCAAAAAGTCGTCTGTTACCTGGCCTGCTGATCGGAAGCAGTTTTTCGGGGTCGGGGTACCTGCTTAAAGCCACTTGGGAGAAAACCGGCAGTTCGTGTTCATTTTGTACACAATAACTACACAGAAACGAATTTTACGATTATCCGCCGGTGTGGCATAGTTATCTCGAGTCTTAAAAATGTCTTTAGTTACAGCTAGATATGCACCTCTGTCGCTCTTCTCGTGTTTTGGTTTGAAAAGCATTTGCTCTTGTCCGCCGATTCTGTTATGTAGCAAAAAAAGCCGATAGTTTTCACCTGTGCAGCCAGTCGCGGAGAACGTGCAAAAGGAGAACGAGACATGACCGAATACAATGTTGCAATCCCAGCTGTCCCCACTGACTACAAAATTCAGCCTGAAAAGCTTAGGGCTGTAAACGGGAGGAGCATTCCTTCCGATGAAGGCGTCTATGCATCGCTTCGAAATAGTTTCGAGCAATTTGAGGCTGAGTTGGATTCTGGTCACGAGATTGCGATACGCATGGTATCTTTCGGGAAAGAAGTCGATTTCCGGCCGGAGAAGATCGGTTTTACCGTGCCGAATCTTGTTACCTTCAGCGGCGTTACCGATTTTGGCGAGAGGGTTCAGTTGGTTCAGCACGTTTCGCAGCTCAGCTATATGCTGCGGGCGGTAAAAAAGGTGCAAGATCAGCCAACGCGCATTGCTTTTTATCGATAATGACGCACAGGCGTCAGAATGATTTCGAGTTATTGTTTTCGATCTTATGAGACTCCGGCCAAATTCTGGAGCTAATTCCCTGAAAAGACGAATGAAAATTATGGTACTTTTGGTCCTGAAATAAACAGCTCAAAAAACTTGACACACTCTTCGGTGCCATGGTATAAACGCTTTCGCTTCGCAGGACTGACGGCAAAGCAATTTACATTCCCCAGTAGCTCAGTCGGTAGAGCAGGTGGCTGTTAACCACCTTGTCCGTGGTTCGAGTCCGCGCTGGGGAGCCAATTATCACGAAGGTCACT
>SBEG01000084.1 GCA_009668975.1 Deltaproteobacteria bacterium
TCCTCTTTCTTCAGCTCACTCATCTCGTTTCCTCCTTGTTATCTCGTACTGCTTTATAGAATTCGAATAGCTCAACGTCTCCTCCGTAACAGGTACAACCACGTTTCTCAGTAACTGCAAACAGCTCTTTGAACAACAGGTGCGGTCACCCGGAAAAATAGCAGTGGAGCTGCCGGAGGAGGTATCAACAGCCCCACTGCGGAGGGAGCAGACTCCAGGTTCTCCCTGGAGGCGATGCTGCTCCTGTGGGCATCCGTCCCTGCGGGTAGATCAGAATGAACGCGTGCGTTCAGTTAACTGCTCAGGCGGATAGAATCTCCGGGGCCTCAAGTAGACCTCGCAATTCAGCAAGAAACTTCGCGGCGTAGGCGCCGTCGTGGACCCGATGGTCAGCGGAAATGGTGATCCGCATCATCTTCGCCACCTCAATTTTTCCCTCACGGACAACCGCTTCATCCTTAACCGTACCGATAGCCAGAATAGCTGACATGGTCGGCGGAACGATGGCGACGAAGCTCTCGACACCGAGCATTCCCATATTGGAGATGGCGATGGTCCCATCGGACATTTCTGCCTTGCCCAACTTGCCGTCCTTGGCCAGTGCTACCAATTCGCGGCTCTTCACGCCGATCTCCGGGAGTGAGAGGCTCTGGCAGTTCCTGATGACTGGCATCACCACACCCTCGTCAAGGCCAATGGCAACCGCCATGTTTACATCGCGGTGCAGGGTGATGTTTTTGTCGGCATAGGACGCGTTCATCAAGGGATATTTCTGGATGGCCACTGCCGATGCCTTAATGATCAGATCGTTGATGGAAACCTTAGTGCCGGCTTCCTTCATTGAACGGGCGAGAGCGTCGGCTTTGCCCATATTGATGGCTACCGTTACCATGTAGTGGGGAATGTTTGACCAGGAAGTGCTGACCGTCTTGGCAATGGCAGCACGCATACCCGCCACCGGCACCAGTTCCTCAGCAGGAGCGACAGGCTCGACGACAGACTCTTCCGCTGGAGCCGAACAGGTACTCTCTTCTGTCGCGGCCGCTCCGCCGCCGTCAAGGTAGGCGTCGATGTCCGCATCGGAAATGCCTTCCGCGGCAATGATGCCAAGCAGGGCGCCGACCGGCAGCACATCACCCTCTTCGGCGACGATGCGACTCACCACGCCGCTATGGGTATTTTCGAGCACGTTGACGATCTTATCGGTTTCCACTTCGGCCAATTCCATGCCGGGTTCAACTGTGGTGCCCACTTCGACCATCCATTTCACCAGGGTTCCTTCTTCCATGGTGAGACCCCACTTCGGCATGGTTATCTCATAGATTCCGCCCGGAGCGGCAGCTACAGGAGCATCAGCTTCCTTGGTCTCGGTAGGTACTTCGGAACCGAAGTTGGCTATAAAGTCGTCAATTTCAGCCTCGCTAGCGGAACTATCCCCAACAACTCCAAGCAGCGCACTCACCGGCAGGACGTCACCCTCATCGGCGACTTTCTTCAGCAGGACGCCGGAAAAGGTTGCCTCCATGACGTTGACGATCTTGTCGGTCTCCACCTCGGCCAATTCCATGCCGGGCTCGATCGCATCACCCACTTCCACCATCCATGTCACCAGGGTACCTTCCTCCATGGTGAGTCCCCATTTGGGCATGGTCAATTCCTGTAATTTCGAACTCATTTTCTAACCTCTCTTCAAGTTTTTTTAGTCCACATCCATGTATTTAAGAAGACGATGGCCAATGTACCGCTACACCGTTAATTTTTCAGGTAACCGTTAGTATGTAAATTCCTCGAAGGAATCGAATATTGGACGATATTTTCACGCCGCCACTCCCGGAAAGGGTGGGAACGTTACACTACCGAGGCGAAACCTATCCGCCGCCTGGTTAACGCCGGCGGGAGACGCTCGGGTCTCCCGCCGGCATTACTTGCTACAGGATGGA
>SBEG01000050.1 GCA_009668975.1 Deltaproteobacteria bacterium
TGACCCGGCATACACACTTAAAACTGCTTGACACCCCATAACGGTATCTCCCCTTAAATTATGGGGAGTGAGAAAAAACAAGGGAGATATTATGAGGCAACTGGTTCTTTTGATGGCAGTCATGCTCGCCGTTACCCTTTCAGCCTGTTCATCAGATTCGAAAAGCGAACAGGCGGCCAGTCCACCGATACCGGTTCGAATCGGCAAACCGCAACCGATGGAGGAACGCCAGGCCGTGGCGGTCAGCGGCACGGTCGTCTCGCCCGATGCCCCTTCAAATGTCTCCTTTCTTGTCTCCGGCAGGGTCATTGGGGTCGGGCCGCGCGAAGGTGACTATAGAAAGAAAGGAGAGTTTCTGGCAGCAATCGATCCGACCGAGTACCGGCTGGCTCTGGCAGCGGCCAACGCCCAAGCCGGTCAGGCCCTAGTCGGGTACGAACGCGCCGAAGATGAGCATCGGCGGATGAAAATGCTCTACGACTCGAAAAGTCTGGCGCCGAACGATTATCAAAAATTCAAGGCCGCCCGTGATTCCGCCGCGCAGCAGTATCAACAGGCCTCAGCCTCGGAAAAGCTGGCCCGGAAACGTCTTGCGGACGCGACTCTCCGCGCGCCATTGAATGGCTATGTCTCCAGGAGATCGGTTGAGCCCGGCCAATTGGCCGCTCCGGGACAGCCGGCCTTTGAAATAGTCCAGCTTGATACCGTGGAGGTCAGCGTCGGGGTACCCGAGACCGACATTCACCTTGTCCGGGTGGGGCAGAAGGCCGCTGTTACACTACCGGCGCTGCCGGGCGAATCGTTCGAAGGAAGCGTGCGTGTCATCAATGTATCAGCCGACCCCAATACCCGCACCTTCATGACGCGTATCACTCTTCCGAATCCGAAACACACACTCCGAATCGGCATGGTCGCCGAGGCCCGGATCCGCACTGACAGAACCATGAAGATGCTCGCTCTTCCGATCGAGGCGATTGTACGCGATCCTCAGGGGGCGACGATGGTCTTTGTCTATTTCCCGGACCAGAAGCGGGTGTATGCCCGACGAGTTGAAACAGGCGGCTTGTACGGCAGAGAAATCGAAATAACGAAGGGGCTCAAAGGAGATGAGCCAATCGTCCTGGCCGGCCAGGAACGGCTCCGTGACGGCGCAGCGGTTTCGGTGACGGCTACCGCCCCCCCCGGCGGGAACAAAGCCGCGACCGAAAAGGGAATGCGCCCATGAATCCCATCAAGTTCTCCTTACGCTATCCGACGGTAACGGTGATCCTGACGGTTTTGCTGGTTCTCGTCGGCCTTCGAGCGTTCGTCACCATGCCGCGCACGGAAGATCCGTCGATCACCATCCGCACCGGGCTGGTGATTGCCCTCTACCCGGGCGCCACCTCCGAACAGGTGGAGAAGCAGGTGACCAAAACTCTTGAAAGCCATATCTTCAAATTTCCCGAAGTGAGGAAAGGAAAAACCTTTTCCACCAGTCGCCCCGGTGTTGTCGTCATCAATGTCGTGCTGGAAGACCATGTAAAAAACACCGAACTTTTCTGGTCCAAACTGCGCCATGAATTGAACGAGACCCGGGCTACCGAGCTTCCCGATGGCGTGCGCGGCCCGATCGTCAACTCCGACTTCGGCGACACCGTCGCCATGCTGATCGCGGTGCACGGCAAGCGTTACGGCTACCGGGAGCTGCGTGATTATGTCGACCGGATTCAGGATGAACTCCGCACCATCCGGGATGTGGGAAAGCTCGCCACCTACGGCGGCCAGAGCGAAGAAGTCTGGATTACCAGCAGTCTTGCGCGGGTTTCGCAGTATTTCGCCAATCCGCTCCAGGTTGCTCAGGCCCTGCAGCAACGGAACGTCATAGAGGGCGCCGGAAAGTTCGAGACCGGCTCTGCAGGAATCCCGATGAGGACGACCGGTATCTTCACCACCGAAGATCAGATCCGCAATGTCATGGTCGACGTCTCCAAAACCGGACAGCCGGTCTACATCCGCGACTTCGCCAATGTGGAGCGCCGCTACCAGGACCCGACCTTTCTGGTCCGCCATGACGGTGAACAGAGCATACTCATCTCGGTGGAGATGCAGAAAGGGAAAAACATCGTGCAGCTCGGCGAGCAGATCGACCAGGTGTTCTCCCGTCTGAAAACCATCCTCCCGCCCGACATCCAACTCGACCTGGTCGCCAATCAGCCGCAGGTCGTCAAAGAGCGCATGTCTTCCCTCAGTCATGAATTCATGCTGGCCATCCTCGCCGTCGTCCTGGTAGCGATGCTGCTCCTGCCGATCCGGGTCGCGGTGGTTGCCGCACTGGCAATTCCGGTCACCCTCTGCGCGACCCTGGGTGTCATGAATTCCTTCGGAATCGCGCTTCATCAGGTTTCAATAGCCGCACTGATCGTCGTGCTCGGGATTGTGGTGGATGATGCCATCGTGATCGCTGACAACTATGTGGAACTGCTTGACCGGAAGGTTCCCCGGATGGAGGCGGCCTGGCGTTCCGCCAGCGATGTGGTTGTTCCGGTATTCACCGCAACGGTGACCATCGTCTGCTCGTTTCTGCCCCTGCTGATCATTACCGGTTCGGTCGGGGAATTTGTCGCGGCCCTGCCCGTCACTGTCGCCATCGCCTTGCTGGTATCATTTATTGTGGCAGTGCTGCTTACGCCGATACTCTGCCGGTTTTTCATCAAAAAGGGGCTGCACGACCACGAAAAGGGGGACCCGGAGGAGGCAAAAGGGAAATTCAACGTCCTGGACCGGCTTCAGGGCGGCTATCAGGTTCTGATTCGCTGGTTTATGGGCAGAAAACGGCTTGCAGTGCTGGTCGGGGTGATCGCCTTCGTCGCAGGTATTGCCCTTTTCGCCACCGTCCGGGAGCAGTTCTTCCCTTCCGCCGAACGCAACCAGTTCATCATCGACGTCTGGATGCCTCAGGGCACCCGGATCGAAAGCACCGATGCGGTCATGGCCAGGATTGAGAAACAGCTTGCCGGGCAAAATGATCTGGATCATTACGCCACTTTTGTCGGACAGAGTGCCCCGCGTTTTTATTACAATGTCAACCCCCAGCAACCCGATCCGGCCTACGGCCAGTTTATCGTCAACACGAAATCGGTCGAGGCCACCTCACGGCTGGTGGCGGAACTGCGTCCCGAGCTGGCAAAACTGGCACCGGAAGCGCTGGTCATCGTCAAGGAACTGCAACAGGGCGAGCAAATGGAAGCACCGGTGGAAGTCCGCATCTCCGGTGATGACATCGCCGAACTGAAGCGCCTCGGCTCCCAGGTCGAAGCCATTCTGTCCTCCGTTCCGTTCTCGACCTACGTTCATCAGGATTTTTACAACGATTCGAGCCTGTTGGATGTCAATATCAACAATGAACTGGCCAACCGCCTCGGGATTACCAATTCTTCCGTTTCCAGACTTCTGCAAGGAGCATTCGACGGCGGGCCGGTCAGCACCTTCTGGGAGGGTGACCGGCCGGTGACCATCATGCTGCGCCTCGATCAGCAATCCCGCTCTTCCTTCTCCGACATCAGGAACTCCTACCTGACATCCGGGCTTACCAATGCCCGCGTGCCGCTTCGTTCCATTGCCACGCTCGAACCGGAGTGGCAGACCAGCCGAATTGTGCGGCGTAACGGCGTGCGTACAATTACCGTCCGGGGTTTTGTCAAACAGGGATGGTATGGTTCCGACCTGCTTAAAGAGACCCGGTCCCGGATTGAGGATCTCCAGCTGCCGCTCGGCTACCGGATTGAATACGGAGGGGAAAAGATGAACAGTGACGAGACATTCCCGCAGATGATTGTCGCCCTCGGAATCAGCCTGCTGGCGATTTTCCTGGTATTGCTTCTCCAGTTCAGAACCATCGCCGAACCGCTGGTCATCATGTCGTCCATACCGCTGGCCTTGCCCGGCGCTGCGCTCGGACTGGTGATCACGCACAACCCGTTCGGCTTTACCGCCTTCCTCGGCATGATCAGCCTGACCGGTATCGTGGTCCGTAATGCCATTATCCTGGTGGACTATATCCGGGAGAAGCTGGCCGAAGGCCAGACGCTCGAACAGGCGGCGACGGATGCCGGAGCACGCCGATTGCGTCCGATATTCCTCACCTCCATGGCAGCGGCCGTAGGGGTAACACCGATGATCCTTTCCGGTTCCAGCCTCTGGAGCCCCTTGGCCAGCGTTATTGCCGTCGGTCTCGTCTGTTCCATGTTTTTTACCCTGCTGGTGGTCCCGGTCCTGTACGTGCTGGTCAAGTCGCGGACCGGCAAACCGGGCGCCCATGGCATCGCGGTTGGGGCAATCCTGCTCCTTGCCGGAGCCGGGCAGGCGTCGGCCGGACAAATGAACATCACCTTGCCGGAGGCGGTCGTTCTGGCCCAGCGTCAGAACAGCGCTCTGAAGATTTCCAAGCTGAAGGTTGAGGAAAACCGGCAAAGGATTGCCTCGGCCAAGTCGAAATATTTTCCCCAGTTATCGAACGAGTCTTCATATATGGGCCTCTCCGACAAGCAACTGGTTACTATTCCGGCCGGGAGCCTGGGAACGGTTCCCGGATTGGGTCCGTTTCCGGGGCGCGACACTACGATCGATCAAGGGTCGACCATGATGTTCATCAGCAGCACCACGTTGAGCCAGCCGTTGACGCAACTTTTCAAAGTCCACGAAGGACATGGAGTGGCGAAAGCGGAACGTGCAATCGCTGAATCGGAGGCACGAAAAACCGAGAATGACATAATATTCAGCGTTCATCAGCTCTATTACGGTTTGCTGATCGCTCAAAAACAGAAAGATGCAGCGCAGGCGCAGCTCTCCGCGGCACAGGAAATCTTGCGGGAAAACGAGGATGCCGTCAGGGCCGGAAACCTGCTCCAGGCGGCCGTAACAGAAAGTCGGGTGCAGCTGCTCCAAGGCAAGCAGGCCCAGCTCGCGGCTGAGAACCAGAGCGCCGATTTCACCTTGGAACTGAATGATCTTCTCGGGCTTCCCCTGGAGACGATCCTGGTAGCGGCGGAAATCGATGATCCGCTCCCGGTTCCGAAATCGCTCCAGGAGTATCTCCAGCTGACGCTGGCGCATAATCCCGACCTGGAGAGCGCCAAGGGGGCCGTAGCAAAGTCCGGCCATGCCGAAAGGGCGGCCCGTGCTGAATATATCCCGGATATCAGCCTCTTTGCCCGCCATATCTATCAGGATGGCTCCCCCTTCATCGCCAGCAACATCGGGATGTTCGGCATGCAGATGACCTGGAACATTTTCGATTGGGGTAATCGCCGCGGGCTCGTCGGTCAAAGGAGATCGCAGTTAACCCAGGCTGAGGAGAACCGGAAAATGATCGAGCAGCACATTACGGTGGAAATAACCAAGGCCTACCGGAAACTGGAACTGACGAGGAACATGCTTGATGTCGCGAGGGAAGCACTGAACCTTCAGAGGGAGAACCAGCGCCTCACGGCCGACCGGGTAAAGGCCGGAACCGCACCAAATGCCCGGGAGGCCGAAGCTGTTGCCGCGCTGAGAAAAGCCGAATTGGACGAACTCCAGACTGCGTTGGGATATCGACTAGCACTGGCGGAACTCGACCGGATTTCCGGCGCGGCTTCCCATGCAAACCGGCACTGAGGTTGCCTGGCAGGCCGATCGCCACCGGGACACTCAACGGGCAACCGGTAGAATTCAGTCACGTTCCTTGCTGTCGCTGTCTTGTCATAAAGCAGTACGAGAAAGTTCCAGCCCTATGGGGGACTGCCCAGTTTTGGAGTCCCCGGACAGAAGCTTACCAGGCGTTTAGGGCCTGATCTCTACGATCGTACCATTAGGGGTTAACTCGCTGATTTCCTCGATTTCTTCATCAGTTACAGCAATGCACCCTTGCGTCCAGTCAATCGCAGTGTGCGCATCACCAACCCACGAGAAGCCTTTCTTAATGCCGTGGATCATGATGTCCCCGCCCGGAGAAACACCCAGTTCTTCTGCGCGCTTTCTATCTTTCTCGTTCGGATAGGAAATATGCAGAGAGCGGTGATACCGGCTGTTCTTGTTTCTTGCATCGATTACGTATGTTCCCTCCGGCGTCTTGCTGTCGCCCTCCCTTTCCTTGGGACCGATCGGGTTTCCCCCCAAGGCGATCTTGTAGGTTTTAAGCACCTCACCCTTGGCGAGCAACTGCAGGCGCCGCGCTTTTTTTTCGATAACTATCCTGTCTGCCGATCCCTTACGGAGAGCATAGGCAAAAACCCTCTTTTCGAGCGCTTCAACCTTTTTTTGCAATGCATCAATCTCATTCTCTTTGCTGGCAACCTCCTGCCGGAGGGTCTTGATCTGTGATTGCTGCGTGGCAATCGTCTGATCCTTGAGAGCGACATTAGTGAGAGAAAAAATCATCATCTCACTGTTCTGCCGGTACTCGCTCCCGGAGTAATCCTTGATGAGTTTCTGAAAACATTCCAGTGCTTTCTGATAATCCTTTTGCTTATTCTTCGGGTAGGAATAAATAATGCCCATTTCGAATAGAATCAGGTCTCCCTTGGTGGGATTTCTGGCAGCACTCTGCGCGTATTTGTCCAGAGAGGCCTGGTAGCAGCCCTGATTAAACAGGTCATTCGCTTCTTCAAGGGTTGACTTTGCCAGAGATCCTCCGCCATGGTGACCGCATCCGGATAGCAGAATTGGCGCGAATATAACGCAGAGAAGGAAAAAGCAAAGTTGCTCACCAATTCTGCCCTGTATTTTAACCATCCCCGGCAAACTCGGCCTGAATCTTTTAGACGGTAAATTTTGGAAGATTCTCCATTCCCTCATCCCTTGACCCCTTCACAAATCATTGATCACTATCATGCGACAACCGGGATTGCCTGTTAATTTCCGTCAGGGAACTCACTTTTTCTCCCTCTTCCCTAATGGGAGGGGAAAGAATTTGGGCGTTTCCGGATATCTAGGAGCCTGTAACTGATATTTTTTCGCAAGCAAGGTATTACATGGTACCAGATAATACCTGGATAACGAAATGGCAGGGTTTCAAAACCCTGCCATTTCATTATCAGGAGCACAAAAGGTGCAGGTACTGGCTCCCTTTGTTGAACTTACTTCCTCATCGATTTCTGGAAAGCAGCGTCAGCTCGTTGCGCCTTTTCGTCCGCGATCCTTTCCCTTTCCGCTGCCGCTTTTTCAGCTTCCGCGGCACGGGCATTGGCCTGATCCGCCTCCAACTTGGCCGCATCGGCCGCAGCCTTGGCAGCTTGCGAATCCTGCAGCGCCTGTTCGGCTTTCGCATCAATCAGTTTTTGCTGCGCCTGCACTTTCTCGAGGTCACCGGATGTTGCGCAACCAATCAGCGTCATAGGGAGAACAAGCATCATTGTGATCAGCATAAGACTTTTTTTCATCTCGTATCACCTCCTTTCTGTTAGGGTTACCGCAGGAAGAGGAAACAACCGAAGTTTACAGTATCCCCACGAATTCTTGTAAGGCCGGAGCAGGCTCCTACCCCTTCTTGACAGGTTCGATTACGATACCGTCTATGTCCAAATCATATTTCAAGCGTTTGACTGCATCTTTGGCCTGACTGATGTTAGTGAAGGGGCCGGCGATAACACGGTAGCCGGTGCCCTTCGCTAGCACCCGTGCCGGGATTGGAGGTCCCTGGTGGTTGATAATGGCGGCAAGCCTCTGAGCATCTATCTCGTCTCGCAGGTCGGCAGCCAGCACATACCATGCTTCCAGGCTCAGTTCCGGTATCTCCGGTCTGCCGTACAAGGTGTCCGGGTGCTGGACTTTCAGGGGATTCGCAACCTCATTCAGACTGCCGGGACGCAGTTCGAAGATCGGAACAGGAATCCCGCGGGCCTCGGTCTGCACTTCTTTAACTTTTTTCCAGTCAAGCGTCTGCGCCGCTTTCTTTTCAATATTTTTCAATTTTGCATTGATCCTCTCCAACTCACCAGCACCCGAACCTTCCGTGGGCGTATGAGCCTCCAGGTACAGTACTCCATCACGCTGGCCGATGAGGTACGGCTGGTTCACAATGGCGACTGGCGTATTGACCGGAGTGTCCTTGTAGAGCATCTTCACGTTCTCCGGGTAGAGTCTCATGCAGCCGTTGGTTGCGTTAAGGCCAATGCTGGCCGGTTTATTCGTGCCATGGATCAAATAACTGGTTTTTCCCAGATAGAGCGCGTATTCGCCCAGGGGATTTTCCGGTCCCGGCGGAACTTTCGCGGGCAGGATATCACCCTTTTTCCGATGATCCGCAGCAATTGAAGCAGGAACATGCCAGGTCGGCCGGGTTACCTTGCGCGCCACATACGTTTGACCGGTGGGTGTGGGCCGCTCTTCGGTGCCGACCCCGACCGGGTAGGTCGACACCACCAGAGACTTGCTATCCCCTTTATAGTGAAAGAGCCGCATGGTGGCCAGGTTGACCACGATGCCTCTGCGGGGAGCGTCCGGCAGTATAAAACTCAGCGGCAAGAGGATACGCTCACCATCCTCCGGCACCCAGACATCTACCCCCGGATTAGCGTCACTGATTGCATTGATCCCCAAGCTGAAGTGCCGGGCAATATCCGGCAGCGTATCCCCCTCTTCAAGTTTGACGACCGCCAACCGGCCGATAACATCAACCCCCTTTGCAACCGGAAAATGATTTCGTTCGATCGCCTCTTCAGGATGGCCGGGAAAAAGCCAGGATTTCTCCTGAAGGTTTTTCAGAGCGGCACATCCCTGGAGAGCCAGGATGAACAGGCAGAGAACCACAAGACGAAGCGAATTGGATACGAGTGACAGTTCAAGGATACGACACATGGATAAAATCAGGTACCTTTCTCGATAGTAATGAGTAAAATTTCCGCATCATGACATAAAAAGCCGGGACCGAATATCAGGTGATATTTCGGCAACCCGGCTGTCTCAGTAAGACCCTGTAGGCTTTCCGCCCCATTCTTGCGAATGGTTAAGTATTATCGTCTATCGCTAATTAATTTTGTGCATGAGTATCATTTCCCTGCGGGTTTGTCAAAATAATTCTACCGTCCAGTACCATTCATCGCTGACCCGGCTTCCCTTGACGCCAAGTCGCCGCCACCCAGCACCTTGTAGATCGTTGCCAGGTTGAGGAGACGGACCAGACGGACACTGATCAGATTCTGCTGGGCGCCATAGAGAGAACGTTGCGAATCGAGAACACTCAGGTAGCTGTCGACTCCCTTCTCGTAGCGGGCCTGGGAGAGCCGGAAACTCCCGGCGAGAGCATCGGTCAGTGATTGCTGCGCCGACAGTTCGTCATCGATGGTCCCCCGCTGGGCAAAAGCGTCGGCCACTTCGCGGAAGGCGGTCTGAATGGCCTTTTCATACTGGGCAATCGCTATGTCGCGATCCACCTCGGCCACCTTCAGATTGGCCCGGTTGCTCCCGCCGCTGAAAATGGGGAGGGAAATCTGCGGCGCGAATTTCCAGACGAAAGAACCGGAGGTGAAGAGACCGGCCAGGTCATCGCTGCCAAATCCGACGGACGAAATCAGAGTGATGCGAGGGAAAAAGGCTGCTCGCGCCGCACCGATATTGGCATTGGCTCCTTTGAGGAGATTTTCGGCCTGGAGGATGTCAGGGCGACTGAGCAGAACTTCGGACGGCAGGCCGGGGGCCGGGTCCTTCAGCGCGGTGAGCGTTCCGGAAAGAGCGCTGGGCAGGAGCTCCGCCGGAATCGGAGAACCGACCACCAGGTTCAGGGCGTTTTCGTCCTGGGCGATAAGGGTCGTGTAACGGGCGATGTCCACCCGCGCCGTGTCTAGGCTGGTCTGGGCCTGATGGAGATCGAGGGCGGAGGAGATTCCGGCCTCGAAACGGCTCCGGATGAGTTGGAAAGAAGACTGTTGACTTGCCAGAGTTTCTTTGGCGAGTTGCAGTCGCTCACGATCGGCGGCCAATCTCAGATAGGTGGCGGCGACTTCGGCCACCAGGCTGATCTGCACACTGCGCCGTGCCTGACCGGTGGCGAGGTACTGCTCCAGCGCCTGGTCCTTGAGGCTCCGAACCCGGCCGAACATATCCAGTTCATAGGAGCTGACACCGAGACCAACCGTGTATTGATCACTGTTCGTCGGATTTCCCGTCCCCGAGAAGTCCCCAGCGAGGCGCTGGAGGGTAGCGGCGGCAGTGGCATCAACCTTCGGCACGAGATCGGCACGACGTATCTGATACTGCGCTCGGGATCGCTCGATATTCAGGGCCGCCACCCGCAGGTCGCGATTATTTTCAAGGGCCAGAGCGATCAACTGCCGCAGCTGCGGGTCAATAAAGAATTCCTGCCAGGGGATGTCGGCGGCGACAGACCCATTTTCTCCGGCGACAGCCGTCCGGTAGGCAGGGCCTTGCGGCCAGGCATCTGGCACCGGGGCGGCGGGGCGCTCGTAGTTGGGGGCCATGGTTGCGCAACCGGCCATGGAAAAAACCAGAACGGCGCCTAAAAAGGCTGAACGGATCATATTTTTATCATCTCCGCAATTCAAAGGGCGAAGGAAGCGCTTCAACTGCCTCCCCCCTTGCAAAGAAATTCTCCGCTCTCCTGAAGCGATATTCAGTTTCATCAGGTCACCTCCGGGGTTTCGCTGACAGCGGCCGGTTGTGCCGTTGTTCGCCATTTCCGGGCAAACAGCCGGAAGATCAGGACAAAGAAGAACGGAATGAAGATCAGGTCGATAAAGGTGGCCGAGAGCAGTCCGCCGGTGACGGCGGTACCGATGGCGTTCTGCGCCCCGGCGCCGGCCCCTCTGGTGAGCGCCAGCGGCAGGGTGCCGAAGAAGAAGGCAAGCGAGGTCATGATGACCGGCCGCAGCCGCACCTTGACCGCCATCAGGGTCGCCTCCACCAGGTCATGCCCCTGATGCAGCCGTTCCTTGATGAACTGGATGATCAGAATAGCGTTCTTGGTGGAAAGTCCAATCGTCGTGAGCAGGCCGATCTGGAGATAGATGTCGTTAGGGAGCATGCGCAGGCTGACCGCCGTCACCGCTCCCACCAGCCCCAGCGGCAGCATCAGCAGATTGACGAAGGGAATGGCCCAGCTTTCATAGAGGGCGGCCACGGCAAGAAAGACCACCAGCAGCGAGATGGCGTAGAGAACCGGCGCCTGTTTGCCGGCCTGCTTTTCCTCATAGGAGAGGCCGGTCCATTCGTAGCCGATGCCCACCGGCAGCTGGGCGGCCATCTTCTCCATCTCCGCCATCGCCTCGCCGGTACTCACGCCAGCTGCGGCCTGGCCCATGATCTCCACCGACGGCAGGCCGTTGTAACGCTCCAGACGCGGCGAACCGTACTGCCACCTGGCAGAGGCAAAGGCCGTGAAGGGCACCATCTCGCCCTTGTTGTTGCGGACGTACCAGCGGCCGATATCCTCCGGCAGCATCCGGTATCTGGCATCCGACTGCAGGTAGACCTTCTTGACCCGCCCGTTCTGGATGAAGTCATTGACGTAGGCGCTTCCCCAGGCAGTGGCGAGCACATTGTTGATGTCGGACAGGGACACGCCCAGCGCGCCGGCCCGGACATCGTCGATGTCGAGCTTGAACTGGGGGGTGTCGTCCTGGCCGTTGGGACGCACCGCCATGAGCTTCGGGTTCTGCATCGCCATGCCGAGCAGCTGGTTGCGCGCCTCCATCAGTTTTTCGTGCCCCAGACCGCCCCGGTCCTGAAGCTGGAAATCAAAGCCGTTCGCCTGGCCCAGTTCGATCACCGCCGGCGGCGCAAAGGCAAAAGCCATCCCGTCCTTTATTTTCGAAAACGCTCCCATGGCCCGCCCGGCTATGGCCGGCGCCTTCAGCTCGGCACTCCGGCGCTGGTCCCAATCCTTCAGCTTGACGAAGGCCAGGCCCATGTTCTGGCCGCGGCCGGCGAAGCTGAAGCCGGCCACGGTGATCAGGGACTCGACCGTTTTCTGTTCCCGCTCCAGGAAGTGCTGTTCGAGCTGCTCCATCACCTTGGAGGTCCGCTCCTGGGTGGCGCCGGCCGGCAGCTGCACCTGGCAGATGATATAGCCCTGGTCCTCATCGGGCAGGAAGGCCGTAGGCAGACGGAGGAACAGGATCACCATGACCGCGACAATGGCGCCGTACACCAGGAGATAGCGAACCGGCTTGCCGAACGAGCGGCCGACGATCCCTTCGTAGGTGCCCCTTGCACGTTCGAACCAGTAGTTGAAGTGGCGGAAAAATCCCCTGAACCAGCCGTGCTCGCCCGGCGAGTGCCCCTTGGGCACCGGTTTCAGGAGTGTGACGCAGAGCGCGGGGGTGAGGATCATCGCCACCAGCACCGACAGGATCATGGCGGAGACGATGGTAATGGAGAATTGGCGATAGATAACCCCGGTGGAGCCGCTGAAAAAGGCCATCGGAATGAACACCGCCGACAGCACGGTGGCGATGCCCCACAAGGCACTGGTAATCTGCCCCATGGATTTGATGGTCGCCTCCCGCGGTGACAGCCCCTCCTCGGTCATGATCCGTTCCACGTTCTCGACAACGACGATGGCGTCGTCCACCAGCAGGCCGATGACGATGACCAGGGCAAACATGGTCAGGGTATTGATGGAAAAACCGGTGGCATACAACACGCCGAGGGTGCCGAGCAGGACGACCGGCACGGCGATGGTGGGAATCAGGGTGGCGCGGATATTCTGCAGGAAGAGGAACATGATGATGAAGACGAGGAATACCGCCTCAAAGAGGGTCTTCACCACCTCCTTGATGGAAATCTGGACGAACGGCGTGGTGTCATAGGGATAGACCACCTTGACGCCGGCGGGGAAATATCTGGACAGCTCATCCATCTTCGTCTTGATCCGGGTGCCCGTTTCCAGGGCGTTGGCGCCGGCCGCCAGCCTGAGCGCCATGCCGGCCACCGGTTTCCCCTTGTAACGGGCCAGGATATCGTAGTTCTCGGTGCCGATTTTCGTTTCCGCCACATCCTTCAGTCGAACCGTCGAACCGTCGCTGTTGGTACGCAGGATGATGGCGTCGAACTCCTCCGGGGTCTGGAGCAGGGTGCGGGCGGTGATGGTGGCATTGAGCTGTTGGCCCTGAACCGCGGGGGAGGCGCCGAACTGGCCGGCGGAAACCTGGGCATTCTGGGCCTGCAGCGCCGCGATCACGTCGTTTGGAGTGAGTTTGTAGTTGTTCAGCCGGTCCGGATGGAGCCAGACGCGCATGGCATTCTGGGAGCCGAACACCGTTACCTCGCCGACCCCTTCCACCCGGCTGATGATGTCCTGGATATTCGAGACCATGTAGTCGGTCAGTTCGTAGCGGTTCATGGAGCCGTCCTCGGAGACGAGACCCACAATCAGCAGGAAGTTGCGGGTCGACTTCACCACTTGGATCCCCTGGCGCTGCACCACCTGGGGCAGAAGCGGTGTGGCGAGCTGCAGCTTGTTCTGCACCTGCACTTGGGCGAGGTTCGGATCGGTGCCCGCCTTGAAGGTCAGGTTGATGCTCACCGCCCCGGCCGAGTCGCTGGTGGAGGACATGTAGAGCAGGTTGTCGAGCCCGTTCATCTTCTGCTCGATGATCTGGGTGACGGTGTCCTGCACCGTCTGGGCCGAGGC
>SBEG01000024.1 GCA_009668975.1 Deltaproteobacteria bacterium
GAAGATGTGCATGTCTACTTTGATCGTCCGGTGGACGTCAAGGACCTGAGCCTGGCCGATAAAAACGGCAAACAATTTGCCGGAGAACTCTATCGATCGGTTTTCGACATGGCGGCCGTCTTGAAGCCGAAGGATCCTTCACTGTTCACGGCCGGCATGCCGGTAAAGGTCCGCTGGAAGGTGGTTGACAAAAAGGGTCGCGGTGCGGACGCTGAGACGGAATTGTCGCTGGTAATTAAGGAACATTGAGAAAGGAAATAATTTTTGAAAATGAGAGAATTCACGTGCAAAAATATCGCAACGGCAGTGATAACCGGATTTCTGGTTTTCAGTGTCGCAGAGGTTGTTGCTGCCAATGAAGGAATGGAACATGGCAGCAAGCATATGAGCGAGGCAATGGCCAAACAACACCATATGATGGCCATGTACGTGCAGGCCCAGGTCAAGATCAATGATTCCCTGCGGAAAAGCGACGCGAGAACGGTCGAAGCCGAAGCAGGGAAAATCCTGGTAACAATTCCTGATTTGAAAGCTGCGAAACCACACAAGAACCTCACGCAACGTAAAGCCATGCGGCAGATTGCCGTTGCCTTCGAGGCAGATATCAAAATGACCGTCGCAGCGGCGAATAAGGGGCATTTTGCCAGGGCAAAATCGGCCTTTGCCAAGGCGGAGGCAAGATGCAACCAATGCCATGCCAAGTTCAGGGATTAGTTTCTTGTACGAAATGGTACAATACGAATAAGAACACTATGTTGCCGTTCAACGGTTGAAATTTATGAACATACAGGGATTTTCAAAATCTGGGAATTTTTCGCGGACGGCAAAGCTCGTTTTCTGGCTGACTTCGCTCACCGGTCTGGCCCTTTCGGTCATGTCGGTCCTGCAAGTGTGTGTCAGCGCCTGTTCCGACGTTTCATTGTACACCATATTCGGTGCTGAATTCGGCTGGTTCGGCATAGTATTTTTCGGTGCGATGCTCACCTTGCTCATTTTGGAATCCCGTTATACTTGGGCGGGAAAACTTTTCGTACTTCTTATCTATTCCGCTGCAGGGGCGGAGTTACAATTCATCTGGCTGCAAAAATACGTCATCGGAAGTTGGTGCCCCCTGTGTCTCGTAATTGCCTCCGGGGTTTTTCTGGCATTTGTTTTCGTATTGTTTGAAAACTGGAGAACCTTACGATTGGAGAGAACAAAAATGAAAACATTTCTGAAGCATGCCGCTGTACTGGTTTTTACCGTGTTTCTCGGCCTGGCCGGTGCGATTGTCGGGGTGAAGGGGCAGTCAGAAGCACAGGAACTGAATCTCTTTCTCGGCAAAACGGACAGCTCGACAGTCATCTATTTCGTTAGCGACTGGTTCTGCCCCGCCTGCCGCAGAACCGAATCTGCTCTAGAAAAGATGTATCCGAAGATCGCCGCGATCGCGAAAGTGAGCTTTGTTGACATTCCTGTCCATCCTGAAACCTCTAATTTCACGCCCTATAATTTACAATTTCTTGTGTATGAGAAAGCTAAATACATGCAGCTTCGCAAGGTTCTGAGCGAGCTATCGGAGAAAACCAAGACCCCATCTCCCGAGGACGTCCAGGCGGCAGTTGCACCATATGGCGTTAAAATGCGCTCCATGAACTTTGCCGATATACTGTCAGGAATGAAATGGAACGAAACAACTTACAAATCTTTTGAAGTCAAGGCGACGCCGACTGTAGTTGTATCTAATACGAAAACCGGAGAATATGTCAATCTTGTGGGGGAAAAAGAGATACGTTATGAGGCAATTCTCAAGGCTATCGCAAAAGTCGGGAGCTGAACGAAGAATTCCCAACAGCTTGCACCATTCAGAAAAATGAAGGTGTTCACAATGGCGAAGAGAGGACGGCTGTCGGATAAAATATTGTGTTGCCTCAAACGGAATCAGCGTGACCTTGCCAAGAAGCAAGAACTTACTGACGAGTCTATGAGCGAACTGCTGGAACAACGGGAACGATTTGCGACCTTTGCCCGTCGCATCATTGAGTCGGTAATTCATCCCCTGCTCGAAGAAGTGACGATACTTTTTAACAATGCATCCGTCATCGAATATTGTGGTAACAACGATTTTCACTGTATTTGCAAATTTGCCCATACCCCTCGTTTCCCGGCATCCGTTTCTCTCGAGTTCTCGTTGCTTGCCGCGAAAAGTAACACGGAACTTACCGCACGCTTTGACCTTGAGATTCGCCCCGCAATGATGGAATACACGCGGAACGAAGAAAAGAATTTTCCGCTTGATGACGCAGACGTGGCAATTGGCCTTTGGGTGGAAGAAAAAATTGTCGAATGTGTAGATACTTACCTCCACCTGGAAACCCATCCACTCTATCAGAAGGAGAATATGGTCATAGATCCTGTTTGCGGCATGCGGATTTCGTCCGATGCAGCGAGAAGCAAGATTGAACGGCCACACCGTCGTACGATCTATTTCTGCTCAGAAACGTGCAAGAATACATTCTTGAAAGAGGATAAGTTAAAGTTCGAGAAATAGTAAAAGGAATGGAACCGTGATTGAAAATCGGTATTTTCACCAGGAGGTGACTGCCATGCTAGAATCCAAAAAACTATCACAGGAAATCAAGAAACGGTTGAAACGAAGTCAGGAGGATAAAAATCAACGGCTGCTTCAGGTAGCTATAGAGATGAAACAACAACTGAAGCAGCGGGAATATTTTAACAATATTGCTGGCGGTATTTTTTCTTCAGTTGTGTATTCCAGAATGCGGGAACTGTCCAAGCATTTCGAAAATTCCACACTGCCGGATCTCAGCGAAATTGAAAACATGTATTGCGTTTGCCAGTTTTCTCATACTCGACGATTCCCTGCTACGGTAAATCTCGGCATATCCTTTTCAAGCGGGGAAGATTTCGAGAACATTGTTGTTCATTATAATCTTGAAATATTGCCGATGTTGATGAAGTTTAATCGCCATGACGAGCGGAGATTTCTCCTGACCCCCCTGAATAGGGATGAAATTGGCGATTGGCTGGATACAAAGATACTTGAATTTGTCGATACATATCTCCAATTGGAAACTCACCCCTTCTATCAGAAGGAAAACTATGTTGTGGACCCTGTCTGCGGGATGCGGTTTCCCCTTATAGAGGCGGTCGACAAGATCGATAGGGAAGGGGAAACTATTTACTTTTGTTCCGAAGCCTGTAAAAAGTCTTATTTGAAGAAGTATGGGAATAGTGACCAGCCAAATTCCGGGGGGCCAGG
This sequence comes from Deltaproteobacteria bacterium, assembly GCA_009668975.1. Lineage (GTDB taxonomy): Bacteria > Desulfobacterota > Desulfuromonadia > Geobacterales > Geobacteraceae > RPRC01. Next base: position 3,263 of record SBEG01000024.1, read on the forward strand.
CTAATATCAAGTATTCCCCGGATAGCATCCATGAATATGGTTTTTAAATATGAAATACTTCGGAACTACCCTCCAAAAGAAGGTTGTGGCGTTGCAATTCCACCATATATGGTTCTTCTGAGTTGAGTATCGATGGCATTTTTCAGCAAGTTTTGTAATTGTTCCAGTATCGGCATGGATTGCAAGACGATCTTTGAAACACCATCCTTGGTTTTCATCTCTACGGGGTCCCGGTTGTTCCACCGAAACTCAACTTCTCCGATGTGCTTTGGGAGATGCTTTTGCTCAAATAGTTGAATACCCCCAGTTTGGCTCGTTCGAGAATGGCATTGAAGGATTCAGCTGTGTTGACATGAACATCGCCCAGGCAAAACTCTTTTGAAACATGGTAGACACATTCATGTTCCGCATATTCCTTGCCGATCTCCGTGTACGTTGGTAACTTATCGGTCATGATATGGGTGCCCGGTGAAACCACCCCGGAAACGCGATAGGCCAAATCAGGGTAGCTGTCTCCAGGAACGACTTCAGCTCTAACATTTCCCTGCCGCATTCTGCGCATTCATAAAGACACTTTCGGACTGAGGGGCCTGATAGCAACCATGATTGTTGGCATTTGCAGTGCGGACAGATTCTTCATTGATGCTAAATTGTTCGTTCATGATACTGACGACGGACTTCCTCATTGGGAAACATGCTGCGAAACTCATTGATATTTATGGATACTGACAAGGTCGAGAAGGTGAAGGACCTCATGTGAATTGAAGGGCACTTCGGCGCTGATTTCGATCTCTCCAGGAAGGGAAAATATGGTGTTATGGCAAGGTTCAAGCTGAAGGACGACAAGATTCGCGGTGCCAAGTTCTGGTATGAGGTGAAGTAGACGGCTGCTGAAAGGATTTCACGGAAGAGTCAGCTTGCTGCTCGCTCAAGAGGGGTGTTTCAAATTCGGGACCTGTTTCAGCCATGATAGGTTTACTCCAGCGGCTAAACTGTCCGACCGACTGTTGAACGATTGTAGTTACAACGCTGATGAGCAATAATCTGATTCATCTAAAAGAAAAGATCGGTGAGCTCGCAAATAAGTAACGGGCCGTCCTTTAAGGACGGCCCGTTACTTATTTTTGGGTATCAGGAGGATGAGCCCTTACTTTTCGGTATAGATGTAGGTATAGGTAAAGGCAGCGGGCTTGTAAAAGTCTATTGCATCGCCTCCCACCTCGGCATAGGGGTAGCCGAATGTATTCAGGGGAGTCCCAGCTTGTGGAGGAGTTAACACCAGGTCGCGACCTGTGGCAATGACGACCCGGTAGGGATCGATGCCGCCCCAGAAGTATTCTCGGTAGTCTTTGGCCTTCGGATCGCTGCGTTCCAGTTTTTCCACTAACATTGCCTTGCGTACGTCGGCCGGATCCACTGTCACCCAGCCGTAGCCGGGTAGGAAGAACTCTGCCCAACAGTGCTGGTAGGTGGTGATGTTCTCTTCGGCTCTCTTGCCGAGGCGGATGCTGAACACCTCGCGGGCAGGTACACCTGCCGCACGGCAAAGAGCTATGTAGAACGACGTGATGTCGGTGCATTTGCCGCCCGGTTTGAGCAACAGGGCGCAGACGTCGCCCCGGCCGCAGCCGACTGTGTCTGGATCGCGATACATGTTGTCGCATACCCAATCATAAATAGCCCTGGACTTCGCGAGTACGGTCTTTTTACCCTTAGTTATCTGTAGGGCCAGCGTTTTCACGTCACCGTTGATTGGTCCAAGACTGGTTGCATTTAGATACTCGGCATAGTCGGCAGGATTCCATTTTGGTTCCTTTGCAGGAAGATTTATCTGTCGTATTTCCTGTCGCTCTACAGAAAAAGTGAATGTCAGCTTGCGGTTCACGGCATCCTTCGGCCACTCGGCATAAAGGATTGGGGTGCCGAACGTGCGGTCGGTGTACACCGCTGAAGAAGCGTAATCACCCGCCACCTTGACATCGGAAATGGCCTGGTAGCGATCTGAAACAGGGTAGGGAATCCAGAGCTTAGCTTCCTTCCCCTTCTCTTGTGCCGAAAGATCTACCACGAGTGTGACCACCCCCGCACGGGACTTGGCCCATGTGGGTTGTGCCGGGATTGCCAACAACATCATTACTGCAAGTATAAAGATTCTTTTCATCATCGCTCCTGTAGGGAATTGGCTGACCTATCAACAGTCATTATTGGATATTAACTTGGTGAGATAATGCCTCGCTTCCTCAAAAAAAATGAATGGTCGTAATAGTGGTCGGAACGCTCATTTTCATTAATTTTGGAAGGCTAGCGAACTGAAGAGAATATGTCAAACTGATAATATCTATTATTCTGTACATAAGTATTGAAACTATCGATAGGAATGTGTGCTATGTTTCCTGATTGAAGTGCGGAGCCTGGAGCAAATCTCACATTAACTTAAATCAATTTTGTCGTAAAGCGTATCCATGGAGACAACTGCGCCTCCAGCCACGGCTTTTATGGGCTTTTTCCCCATGAGGTCTTCAAAAATCCTGATATTTACATGGGAGTTTCTTTGTCGATGAATGAATTTTTGGGGAACGGCAAGTGTTTTTCCGCATTCTTTGCACTGAAACCGTTGCGATCCAATAGCGGTCTTCCCATGAGGGCGGTATTTGTTGCGAAATTCGAAGGCATCGGCATCAAGAATGTGGTTGATACACTGAGGATTCTGGCACTTGGCCCTTTGATATCCGGTTACAAGTATGCGGAAATCCTGTCGATTACCTCTTTTATTCCTTTGTTGCTTTTTAGGGGCGGATCCTCAAAGCCCGAAACTAATTATATTTATATTTATTATAATCTTTAAAGATAAATATATAAAGACATTTACGATGGCCATCAAACCCTGCCTGAAACGGTCCTTCCATGTGGGAGAAAAAGCCTCCCTGACATGAGCCATCGCAAATAATTACTTGACAAGAATTTCATTCAAAACTATCCTTTCCAAATATTTTTATGAACCTCTTTTGTTTGGTAGAGGACACCTGCTTCTTCTTGAACCAGGTCGAACTGATCGGGAAAGCCCCGGACAGAGATGACTCCCAGGCATGGGATGACACTTCGCGCTAACAAGATCGCGCCGCTTTTGCCGCTTGTTGGGGCTGACTTTTAAGGACCTTGGCAAAGGATATTTTCCTTTGTGGAGAGTGGTTTTAGACACTTCATTAGGTCCAAGTCCAGGTCGCCTTGGGTAAAGGAAGACCAAAAAACATACCTACCAGACTTGCGTCTTGAGAAGGGAATAAGATCATCTGTTAAAAACAGAACCTGTTTAGGCAAATAGTGCTTAAACGGGTTTTTTTGTACCATATATATCCGTGACGAGCTTTAAAAGCGGCGGAAAATACAAAGGCCCATGCGGGAGACTTGCTCCCCTATGGGCAAATATGTCTCCTGTCCATGAGGTATGGAGACTTATGCTGAACAGTAAGCAGAAAGACAGCCTGGCCAAACTCCTTTACGACGTGATCAAACTCGTAGTAGGGGGAGTTGGTATCTCGGGAATTATGCAAAAGGACGTTACCTTTTGCAGAATAATTCTCGAAGTATTCGGCGCTGTACTGGTGTGTTCCGCTCTCCTCGGGCTTGCAATACAGCTTGAGAAGGACAAGAAGAACACCAGAGGTAGAGGACGTGGAAGTTAACTGACATTCATGATTGACTCGGCATAAAGACAAGGATATACTCTATCCTGTGGAGGAAGTCATGATGGTAGAATTACTTACACTAGCAGGCTCGTTGGCGCTGGTTATCTGGATCGTGCTTTTACACGACAAATCAAAAAAGCGCCACCATAAGAACTAACTGATTCGTATTTCTCATCCGAAATTCAGGTCCGACTGACCCGTTGCGGCATTTTGCTGTAGTGGGTTTTTTTGTACCCTCAACATTCCCGACCGGGAGAGACATAATCGCTCCCGAAAGGGTGAATTGTCTCTTGTCGACGGGAAAAAACGAAAGGAGACAGTTATGGCAAGCCTCAACAAAGTGATGTTAATTGGAAATCTCGGCAAGGATCCGGAGGTCCGCTACACCACCGCCGGCACCGCGGTAGCAAGCTTTTCGCTGGCTACTACCGAAAAATTCAAGAAAAAGGATGGCGAATGGGAAGACAAAACCGAGTGGCATAATGTCACGCTCTGGGGACGCCTGGCAGAAATCGCTGGCGAGTATCTCTCCAAGGGCAAACCGGTCTATGTCGAAGGTCGCCTCCAGACCAGAAAATGGCAGGATCGTGACGGGAAAGATCGTTACACTACCGAAATTGTCGGCGATAAGATGCAAATGCTCGGCGGCACTAGAAGCACTTCAGGTGGTGGCAACGGAGGCATCGGAGGTCATGAAGGGCAAGACTGCGGATATGAAAGTCCTGCGTTTAACCCTGACGACGATATTCCATTCCTTATGTCCCCGCTATACGGTCCGGTAATTTAACGAACTAACAACTCACCTTAACGGGAGGAGACAACATCCACTCCCGCAAGGGTGGTACTGTCTCCTCATCGTCAAGAAACAATCAACGAAAAAGGAGACAGACATGGCATTCGTACGAGCTGAACGCAAGCGAGCGAAAGCCCGCATAGGACTCGTTGGCCCCGCAGGTTCCGGCAAAACAATGTCGGCACTGAAACTGGCCTTCGGCATCGTTGGACCTGAAGGCAGGATAGCTGTCATCGACACGGAACATGGTTCCGCATCTTTGTATGCACATCTCTGCGAATATGACGTACTTGAAATCTCCGCCCCCTTTACCGCCAAAAAGTATCTTGCGGCGATTAAGGAAGCAGAAGAGAAGAAGTACGACATTCTTCTCATCGACAGCCTGTCGCACGCCTGGGCAGGACCTGGAGGAATACTTGAGTTCGTGGATAACCTCACGGAAGTGAAGAATAAATTCACTGCGTGGCGTGAGGCGTCTCCGCAGCACAATTCCCTCGTGGAAGCCATGCTGCAGTCGCCAATTCATATCATTGGCACGATGAGAGCAAAAACCGAATACGTTCTTTCAGAGGACGATAAGGGTAAAAAGGTTCCGAAAAAAGTCGGCTTGGCACCGGTGCAACGGGAATCGATGGACTATGAGTTCACCCTTGTCTTTGATATTGACAGGGATAAACACATTGCCACGTCTTCCAAGGACAGGACCAGTCTCTTTGACGGATTCTATGAAAAGCTCGAAATCCATCACGGAGAGCTTATCCGGAATTGGTTGGAAACCGGCGTCGAGGCACCTGCCATGACAGCCGCACAGCAACCGGAAAAAACAGCCGCCAGTTCAACCCCCGAAACCGGGCAAGAACAAATCGGAGCGGAAAAACCGGAAACATCCAACAACAATTTACCGGCGATAACTGCCGAACAAATGAAACAACTCGAGCAGATAATCGCCGACACGGACACCAATCTGGCCAAATTCCTGCGATACCTGCAGGTGGAAAAACTGGCCCTTCTACCCGCCGAACGCTTTACCTGGGCCGTCAAGTCTCTTGAACTCAAGAAAGACAAGACCGGCACAGTAAACAACGCGAGCACCATTGTCTCGGCTCTCACTGCCCGGAACATTCCGTTCCAGGTTGACGAGCAGGCCGGTGAGATTCATGCTACTCCGTCCTACCAGGACACAGGCGCAAAAGCCTTCCTGAAGGAGCAGGGTTTTAAGTGGAATCCCGCTGGAAAGGCCTGGATAAAGCAGGCAGCCTGATACAGATTGACAACTTGCTGTTTTGAAAGTAACGTGTAGAAAGGATTGAGGGAATGCCAATGGTTACAACATTTGACACCCATAAGTTCGTCACGAAACTGGAGGAAGCAGGTCTGCCAAAGAAACAGGCCGAAGCTATCACCGAAGCGTTACAGGAAACGCAAAGAGACATTAATTTTGCGACGAAGCAGGATGTAGAACTCGCCAAGCTGGAACTCAAAAAAGACCTCTCTGAAGTTAAGTCTGAGTTGGTTCGGTGGGTTGTAGGAGCTGGTTTTCTACAGACAGCCCTTATTGCAGCACTGCTGATGAAACTAATCAACTAGTAAACCCATCTATACGGTTCATACCAGGCCCTCAAGGGAGTATTCCTTTGCGGGTTTTTTTGCGTCCGCAATCTACCTTTAACCCCGGCAGGGAGACAGAAAATCCCTGCAAGGGGAGATCTGTCTCCCGTTCGGAATAACACCCACAGGGAGACAGCCATGAGCAAACTCGAAGCATTTCTGGCCCGGGCTATACCCGCCCACCAGCAAACCGCATCAGCACATCTGGGAGACCGCTCCGTTTACGTTGGCGCATCCGACATCGTTGGTTGCCCGCGCAAAGCGGCTCTCAGCAAACTGCATCCGGTCCTTCACGACATTCAAACACTACTCAGATTCGCTCGGGGCCATGCTGCGCAAGCCATGTATGCCGAATTTTTCACGGCAGGTGGCGCCCTTTTCGAAGAAGAGGTCGAAGTACGGCATCCGCGGATCCCCGAAATCATGTGCCACATTGACTTCCTGTTTCACGGCACTCGCCAACACAAGCGGCTGCATGTTGTGGAAGTGAAGTCAACAGATGGGATACCTTATGAACCCTATGGTTCATGGGTGGAGCAACTGCATGTCCAGATGGGATTGTTGAAACTGGAAGTAGACCCTGAAATTGAAATAAGTGGGTCAGTTCTGGCAGTTGACCTGAACAAAGGAATCTACCAGGAATTCAATGGCTTTACCCCAAACGACGTGCTCTTTACCCATCTAGAGAAAAAAGGTCAGCATATCCTCGCAGCAATGCGTGGTGAATGCGAACCCGATACTGAACCAGGACCTCTCTGTGGCTTTTGCCCCTATCGGTCTGGCTGTCAAGCCCATGCCGGTGCGCAACCGATACCAGTGGAGATCCTGACATGTGCCGACGCTTACGAACGTCTGCAGCGGCAAAAAGAAACTCTCGAAGCGGGAATGGAGGTCTTACGGAACGATATCCTAGACTACACCGGAACAACTATGTCGTTCCGGGGACAGGATGGGGAACTTTCCATTGCAACCACCGTAACCGCTGCCTCGACGATGCTTGACAGCAAGAAAGTCAAGGCGAAATACCCTGATGTCTTCAAGGAGTGCTCGAAACCGAAGATTGGTAGCACGAAACTGGAGATCAAAAGGATTCCGCCGAAGGTTTTTGAGGAAGAACAAAAAGCAGCCTAAGCCCCAACAGGGCGGTACGAATTGCCCATCAGGGGTGCGTCCGCCCTTCAGCTCATTTAGAAAGGAGGTAAGACAATGGCTAAATACACTCCAAAGGAACGCAACTTGATCGGGGTTTTCTTGACGGATCTTTGCCATGACAGAGACATCCAGCGACGGATGCATGAGATGGCAGACTCGATCCCGAAGAACCGGGTCCTCGAAGTTATCGGGAACCTGGGGAGAGAAGACTTGATTACAAAAGAGGAGGAGGCAATTCTGACGAGAAGGATTGAACGGATTTACTTCTAGTTGAGTATGCTGAACTCTGCTCGTACCCATTTCCCACATAGCGGGCAACGAGGTTCAAGGAGGGTGAAGGTCTTGGAACCTAAAGTGATGTCACGAAATTTGACAGGCACTCCGTAAAGGTCGATAGAGCTTTCGCAGCATCTGGGCAATTCCTGTTTAACGGTTTTGCCGTGAAAAACTTGATCGGAATATATCGCGATCAGGAGCTTTTTTTCGGCCTGTAATTCCTTAGAGCTTAACATGCTCCAACAATACACCAACACGCAGTAGGAGGTAAACAAAAATGACTCCGAAACTTGTCAGGCCGTCCGCGGCGACGGGCTTTACCATTGCCCGGCATTCAAACTGCGGAAAGGTTTACACAACCGTAACTGTTTCTCCCGAGACAGGTAGCCCCATGGAGATATTCATTCGCTTCGGCAAAGCCGGCGGGTGCAGTTCTGCAATGGGGGACGGGATTTCCCGGCTGGTGTCCTATGGTTTGCGCTCCGGACTGGATCCGGCTGACGCAGTCAAGGCCATCTCAGGCATTAGTTGCCACCTTGGATCCCGGACGTGTCTCAACAGTGTCGCTGAATCGCTTTGGTTCGTTATGCAGCACCTGGAAACAGGTCAAGACATCAACAACCTCATCGAAGAGCACGATCTGGGCGAAGCCAACCTGGCTATCAACCAATAACCTATCCAAAAGCAGCACAATCCCTACAGGGAGGCATGACTTCTCCCTAAGGGAGCGGTTTGTCTCCTTGCAGGAAAATCCAACAAAAGGAGACAGACATGCATACCCTCAAGCACACCATAACCATTACGGGGATAAGTTGTAAAAGAGTCATCTGTGGGGTTATGTTCGGTTCGTTCCTACTTATCGTCTTCCTTCTTTCTGCTACACCGCACTAGGGAGGATACGATGCCACTAACCATATCTCTCGAGGGCAAACGGGCTTCGGCCACGCTTTTCGCCTCGAATCTTATCTATCGCAGGCTCAGGGATATCGTTTTCCTGACCGCCTATGGTCCAACTCAGGAAGTCCGGGCTTTTGGTCAACTTCTCACAGAAGAAGGAACCTCTCTCAAAGTCCCGGAGATAATAACCCTTCGCTCCGTTCGATGTGAAGGTATGTATCGGATCATCCCCAACCTGGACAATGGCTATTCTGCCATCTATCTGTTGCCGTCCACAAAAGATTACCTGCTGGGCGACAGCAAGGAGGAGTGCTTCGAAATCTTCTCCCGGATCCTCGACCAGACGGAATTCGTCCATCGTGATTGGTATGAGGCTCTGTTTGAACTGGCAGAAGAACTTGCACCAACTGTCGGTACCAAGAAATGCTACCGGCTGGCGCAAGGTATTGAGCACGAAGTCTCAAAACGCGTTGCGGATGGTAACTTCAAATTTCCGGCTTCCACCGCAGATCTGACGATAGAAGTCCAGAACGCACAAGGGAATCAGCTGCTTCCGGACGTAAATGCGTAACTGACCAGCAATCACCATAATCGAATCACCAGCAATCCCTACCGGGGCAGGCGGCAAACGACCACCACAACCCCGGCCAGGGGTCCCGTCATGTCCGCCTGCCTTTCGGAAGAAAGGAGCAACGTGTGGATAAAACAACTACCATCAGTACCTTTTCCCGTACCAAAGGGAACGAATTATCCAAAGGGTACTACCCCACTTTCCCTCTTGACGTTGAAATGGTTAAGAAGGTCATCACATTCAATTTTGGTTATGACCAGAGAAGCGTAAATGAGAAGCGGATCAGTATCTTCGATCCGTGCGCTGGCGAAGGAGCTTTACTGGGCAGCATCGTACGTTATGCGCGAAGGGCTGCAAAAGAGTCGCTCGTCAAGAATGCTTCTGTTGGGTCATATGCCATCGAACTCGATACCTCACGTTTCGAAAAGATCCGCGGAACAGACCAAAAACTCCAAGGATCGTTTTTCGCAACCACCACCACCACCGGCAGTTTTGAAATTATCGTCCTCAACCCCCCGTACAACAGAAACACCGGGGAACTCGTCGAATGGGTAGAGAAGGCCGCTCCAATGGTTTCGACAAATGGAGTTATGGTCTTGCTAATCCCTCATGCAGAGTTGCAAGGACTGATGGTTGAAGTACTCCGGGGGAACTTTTCCTTCAGGTATGCCTACAAATCCGAGGAATACAAAGCCTTCAAACAGGTAATAGTCTTCCTCACGAAAAAGAAGAATAACCAGTTAAGCCCTTATCGAAGCAGATATGTGCACCATTATGACAACCTGGACGACACTCCGGATGACCCGATTATGCAGTACGGGGCAAACCCGTTGTCGCTCGATGTCGATTATCGCAACTCCAGCAATGGCCGGCCCTTGCTTCAAAGCAGGGACCTTTCCGGCTTCTACCTGGAATGCGAGGAACGTCTGGACAAGGCGACAAAGCTCATGCTGGACAGGGAATATCCCTCCAGTTACGACACATCTATCCAGCCGGTTTCCACGTTGAGAACAGCACACGCCGTCCAATTGGCTGCGATGAACTCGCAGATCGAAAGTGTCACCATCAACGGTGAGCACTATCTGGCCAAGTATATGGTGACAACGAAAGATGAAACGTATGACTCATACGACGATGTCTCCGGGTCAAAAACCCAGACTATCGTCCATAAGCCCACGATTGAAACCTTCCTGATGAACAGCAAGGGTGAGGTAAAACCGGCCCGTGACCGCGGGTTCGACTACTTCGATCTGAATTCCCATCTGTCCACGATACTCCTGCGAAAACTGACCAGGATGTACCAGCCCCTTCACGAGATTGGCCAGGACGAAGAATATCTGGCCTCGGAACTGAAGGACATCGGCTTGAAGGCTCCCCAGCGGGAAGCTGTAAAGGCGGTTATGAAGGCCTATGCGTCTGGTCGGAAGGGAGTCGGCATCAGGGCTAACACCGGGACAGGAAAAACCTGGTTAGCTAAAGCCGTGAAGTACCTGACCGGCGCCAAACGAACAATCATGGTAACCGAACCGCATCTTGTCCCGCAAATGGTCCAGGAATACCGGAACGAGGGCTTTGACGTCCACGTTATCGATAGCTGGGACCAATTGCGGACGCTTGCGGTAACCCGTCCGAAAGGACTCTACCTGATCAGCTACTCTCGACTGCGGATGCATCCGGATTTTGTGCCGGTCACAAAAATGCGGAATGTGCGAACGAAGGAGGGGATCAGGTACGCTGATACCTGCACCAACTGCTTTACTGAGATAGACCGGGTAAAACGCGGAGACAAGGCACACTGCCCTCTCTGCGGCGATCCGGCCTACATGTTTGTTCCCGAGAACAAGCGACCATTTATCCGTTACCGAGGATGGATTGCTGACATCGAAAGGAATGGAACGTCAGTAGAAGCGAAATCGCAGAATAAACAACTTCCCTACATCCGCTATCTCAAGCGGATACCCTTTGACCTTGTAATTTTCGACGAAGCCCATAACGCCGCTAACCTGATGTCGAATCAGGGAACCGCGTTCATCCGGCTGGCTGCAACTGCCAAACGGGTGCTGGTCATGACGGCCACCGTAACAAACGGCATGGCCAAATCCCTCTACAACCTGGTGTGGGGCATCAATCCGCGGCAGATGAGAGGGGCAGGGTGGGACAGGAAGTCCTCAACGGACTTCCAAGCACAGTACGGTGCCTTTAAAGAGGTGAGAAAATCCGACGAGAGAAACCGCCATCGTGAATCCGAACGGGTCACGACCTATGACACAGCGGGTATTTCGCCGGCCGCCCTCATCTATACGCTGCCGAACTTCATCAACGTAGACTCGGAGGACTTCGATGACTTGCCCCCAGTTGAACGGGAGGTTATCAAATGCCAACCGCATCCTGATGTCGCAGACTGTATGCGGATAATAAGCAAGATTATTGATAACGCCGGCCTGTCCCCAGAGGACAGACTCGCAGCAGCAAGCGTCATAAACGCAGCGTATCTGAGGGTGAGTGATACCTTCCGCCATGCTGATGACGAGATCTGTCTGCGGGGCAACAAGCTTGGCACACTGTACAGAAGGTCGGTATCAGAACTCCTGGAAAAAGAGGAGGAACTGATCGAGATCGTAAAGATGGTACAGGGCTGGGGAGAGCGGTTGCTTGTCTATACGGGCAATACGCAAAAAGTGGACATGCGCGGGCCGTTGAAGGGAATAATCTACCGAAACGTCCCGGGAGTGACTGTTGAAATTCTCCCTGATTCCGTACCGCCCCACAAACTTGTCAAGTGGTTTGAAGAAGCCACTGCTCAGGTTCTCATCGTATCTTTCCACCGTGTCGCGACCGGGCTGAACCTATCCCAGTTCAACAACCTTTGTTGGTATGACTACGTGCGACTTGAAGTCGCTTAAATGACTGTTTTCCTTGGGAAATTTACCATGAGAAAACCTATTGTCCCATCAATAGTAGCCTATTGGCACATGCATCCAGAGGAATCCGTTTGTGTGAAGCTGCCATGACAATGTAACCCACCCGGATGGGTGAGCCCAATCCGTGAGGAATGGGTCGTTTCTGCCAGCGTCAAGGCGGAAAGGGTACTAGGCTCCGAATAGTATGGTCAACTTACGTGAACCGCTGATAAACATCGTCAACCAAATACAAGCCAAAGACGCTGACAGGCTTGGGCCAAAAGGCCAAGTAGCTGGTTGTATTCCTGTAGTCTGGATACACATGGGCATCAAAGCTACCGGTGGATAGGCGGGACCTAACCTATTTCTTTTGTCATTTATGCGGAACAAGGTAAGTCCGTATCCCTCCTGGTTTACCAGGTAAGGCAACCGTGAGGGAGCCCGAAAGAGATACGGATAAAGGAGTTCGGAAAAAGCGAATGCCATCCTGTAATGGGGTGGATAGGGATTGAGCGCAAGCAACATCATTCCACGGGAAACCGGGCAGACTTCCGAATGGTCTTTCATCACGAGAAAACTTACAGAACCTCTTGAAAGGAGGAAAGCAAATGAAAACAGCGACCAATACCAAAAATACAACGACTGCTTGTGCACCTCCTGCGAATGTGGATTGGCACCAGATAAACTGGGGTCAGGTACACAAAAACGTAAGGAGACTGCAAGCCCGTATCGTGAAGGCAACCAAGGAAGGTAGATGGGGCAAAGTTAAAGCCCTACAACGTCTGCTAACCCACTCGTATAGCGGCAAAGGATTAGCCGTCAAACGAGTGACTGAAAATCAAGGCAAGAAGACACCGGGTGTTGATGGAAAAACATGGTCAACTCCGGAAAGCAAGTCTCAGGCCGTAATGTCTCTCAGGCAAAGGGGGTACAAACCTTTGCCATTGAGAAGGGTGTATATCCCTAAAGCAAACGGAAAGAAACGACCACTAGGAATCCCAACGATGAAGGACAGGGCCATGCAGGCACTTTATCTGCTGGCACTCGAACCCATCGCCGAAACCACAGCCGACCCAAACTCGTATGGTTTTCGTTTGGAGAGGTCCTGTGCGGACGCTGCGAAGGCCTGCTATACGGTCTTAGCAAAGAAGGCGTCACCGCAGTGGATACTGGAGGCCGATATTAAAGGGTGCTTTGACAATATCAGCCATGAATGGATGATAAGCAATATCCCAACGGATAAGCGAATTCTACGGAAGTGGTTGAAGGCCGGATTCATCGACCGAAGAACCTTTTACGACACAGAGGCTGGCACACCGCAGGGAGGCATCATATCCCCAGTGCTAGCCAATATGACACTAGACGGGTTGGAAAGCCTGCTTGAAACAAGATTCAAGATAAAACAAGGCAAGAATTACTTCAACCCTATGGTCAATCTGGTCAGATATGCGGATGACTTCATAATCACAGCCAGTGCGAAAGAGCTGCTGGAGAACGAAGTCAAACCTCTGGTGGAGGAATTTCTAGCCACTAGAGGGTTGGTACTCTCTCAGGAGAAGACCAAAATCACCCACATAGAAGAGGGCTTTGATTTCCTTGGCAAGAACGTCAGGAAGTATGACGGAAAGTTCTTACTCAAACCATCGAAGAAGAACGTTCTCAGATTTATCGAGAAAGTCAGGGGAATAATCAAAGGAAATAAGACGGTGACACAAGACCGATTGATCAACAAACTCAACCCGGTAATAAGGGGGTGGGTGAATTATCATAGGATGGACGTCGCCAGTAAAACCTTTGCAACGGTGGATCACGAGATTTGGAAAACGCTTTGGCAATGGGCAAGACGCAGGCATCCCAACAAAGGCGCACAGTGGATAAAGAAAAAATACTTTGTCCGCCAAGGTGCTAGAGATTGGATATTTGCTTGTAATGAGAAAGCGTCCGGGAGGGAAAAGTTGGTTTATGCCAAGCAGACCCCAATCAGACGGCATGTAAAAATCAGGTCGGAGGCAAACCCTTTCGATCCAGAATGGGGAGAATATTTTGAAGATCGAATAGGCTTCAAAATGGAACGCTCCCTGGAGGGAAGAAGGAAACTGCTTGCGCTCTGGCGCAGTCAAGGAGGGATCTGCCCGGTATGCAACAAAAGGATTGATAAGGAAACGGGATGGAATAGCCATCACATCCTTCAGAGATCCCAAGGTGGACCGGATGGAAACCAAAACCGAGTGCTCATGCACCCCAACTGCCACAGACAAGTCCACAGCCAGAAATTAACAGTACGGAAACCGGCTCCGCACAAGCGGGGTTCACGAAAGGCTTGAGCCGTGTGAGGGGAAACTTTCACGCACGGTTCTTAGGGGGGAAAGAGATAGTAATGTCTCCGACCTACCCGACACCGACAAGACCAGGTTGGCCGAGCAAGGGGAGGGGAGGATCCGGCGCGTAAACACCGCTGATATTCATCGGGCACTCTTCGGGGAAGTTCGTCCCGTCCGGTACTGGTATCTGACCTCGTCAACTCTCCAGGAAGCGCAACTTTCGTACACGCTGGAGAAGAGGATGATTGCCAAGCTGGCCGAAGGCGAAACACCTGACATTGACCCGGCAGAATGCGCCAGCGGCAACCAGAGTTTTTCCGCCCTCATCACCAAGGCGCTAAGGGAAGGTACCATCGATTACCAGGACCCCTCGGTTCTGCTCAAGAAGATGACCAAAGCCGAAAACGCCGCGGTAAAACAGGAAAATCAAGCCATCCAGTCGCCGATCGTAATTTCCGCTCCCCCGATGCCAGCATCTTCAAAAGTCTTCCCGATAATCATTATGGAGGACAGAAAGGAGGTCCTGGTAACGGTTTCCGAGTCCAGGTACGACGAGCTGCTTTCTCAAGGCATGCTCGAACTGACCCTGTTCGGAACGTTTTACCGGGAGCCGAAGGCAGGGAGGAAAAAGGCGGCATGATCAAACCTGACAGAGAATGCCTGCGAGAGCGCATCCTGGAGCTAGTCGAGGAAATGGGGCGTACAAGCCGATTCAGCGACTACTCTCTTGCGCGAAGTGACTTTTCTCTCCTTCTGAAAATCAAGTCGATTATCCCCGGATGGTTTACTACTGCCAAGAATGCTTGGGAATATGCCGGGTTGACAAGGGAAGACTTGGTTCAGGCATTTGATGATGCCTGTGGAAGGTCATAACACCAACAGCATAGCTCATTCAAAACCCCGACAGGGAGATGATCCATCCCCTGAGGGGATAGTTCTGTCTCCCGTCGAGGTAAAAAAGGAGACAGAGCATGAAACAGACAACAATAGCGCAATTGAAGGCAAAAGCACTCCAGTACCTGGAGCTGCAGACCCGCCTCACTGCACTCAAACACGAAATTATCGGCAAGATCGGCGATCAGCACACCTGTCAGATTGAAGATGTGTGCCTCAAAACCCGCACGATCGACATCATCGATAATGAGAAACTGGGAAGAGACTACCCGCAAGCCTACCAGAACTGCACGGTGGCCACGGCTACCATCCTCGAAGTGAACAGGGGAGGGCGACATGGGTAAACTTCTCAGGCTCCCAAAGGATCTCAAAGATATTCCCTGCATCGAACCAGAAGGGTCTACGTCACGGGAAAACAGGAAAGAACTGTGTTCCACGGTCGTGGCTCTCCTTGTGATGCTGATACTGATCGTTGCCATCGTTTCCGCAACCGTATTCACACCGCCGCCGGAGCAAACAACCGTCGCAGGGGAAAAGGTTGTGCGGAAATGACAGTATCACTGACGTTGCATGCGGCAAACAGGATGCTTGAACGGGAAGTCCCGTCCGAGGTATTGGATCTGCTCCAACTGGTTATCCCCCTGCTGAAGACAAAACCTCTCGAGGTGAAGTTCACGAAGGCCAGGGTAGCTGTCGTAGCGAGACTCACCGATGACGGCCGCCCGCGCATCATCAGCGCTTGGCGGATGGACAAGAAGGCAGCATAAATAGCCCGACCAGGCAAAACCACCAACCCCAATGGGGGAGACGAAAACTCCCTCTCGGGGGATTTCTGTCTCCCCTGCACTTGAGTCTAAAAGGAGACAGAACATGGAACATGCCACCACCATTACCAACATGTTGCAGGCAAAAGACCCGGATCCCGCCAGCATCACCATTCAGGAGGCCTTCGGCCTGCCTTCCCAGATGACAACTCAGGGTTTCAAACCGGGCCATCCGCTGGTGCCGGCCAAGAATCCGAACTATATCTGGGCACCTTCACTCGTGAAGGACATCATCGAATGGTTAGGAGCGCCGGTCCCCGATCCCCTTTGGGTTACGGGCCCAACCGGTTGCGGCAAAACAGAGATGCTTGTGCAGCTCGGAGCTGCTTTGAATCTGCCGACCGTTATCGTATCGGCAAAAAAGAGCACCGAGTTGGAAGACATTCTGGGGAAAGTAACCCTCCAGAACGGCAACACCGTCTTCGTGCCCGGCTTACTTCCCCATGCCTACCGGAAGGGCTTCTTCATCGTCTTTGACGAGGTTGATGGCTATCCGCCGGAAGTCATGATGGGTTGTCACCGGATGCTGGAGAAAAAGCCAGTTGTCTTGGATGACGGAACTATCTTTATGCCGGCGCAGCGCGTCCTCATTGCCGCCTCAGCCAACACCAGGGGAGACGGCGACGGAGGCGATCTTTACGCTGCGACAAACATCTTCAATCTCGCAACACTCAACCGTTTTGAAAAATGGGAAATGGACTATCCAGACCCCGATGTCGAAGCGGCCATCATCAAGAGATACCATCCGACCCTTGATCCTCGAGTAATCGACGCAATGGTGAAGACGGCCAAGGATATCAGAACCGCCCTGTTGCAGGGACATTGCCCCGGGCCAATCTCGGTCAGGGACTTGATCCGCTGGGGGAGCAAACTCCAGATCTCGGGAAACCGCACCGACGTGAAGCCGGTTTACCACAGCTTCGATAAAGCGTTCGGTAACGGTGTCAACAGGCACGTGAGAAGCGTCCTGCACAAGTTCGTGCAGACACACTTCAACATCCCTGCCCCCGTTCTTTAGGAGGTGCTTCGTGCCACAACCACAACCAGATTACCAGGTGCACCTGGAATGCCTGACCTCGGGACCAACTGGTGGCAAGTTTTGGATAGCCACTGTCGATGGCCGAAAAGCCCTCGTCAGATGGGGGCCATGCAGCAAAACAGGACAGGCTAAGGAATACGAATTCGGCAGCACCTTTGCCGCATTACGGTTCGTTCAGGACAAAGAAGAAGAGAAGCGGGCCAAGGGCTATTATCAGGTTTCGCAGCAAAGGGTATCTAACGATCCCCAAAAAACCACGCCGAAAGGCCCTGAACCGGTGAAAAGCATCACCGTCGTCTCTAACGAAGCCCTTTCATGGGACTTCTAACCTGTCAAACAGCATTTAACCCTCACGGGGAGGCTTCATTCCCCGCAAGGGGGATAGTCTCCTTCGTGGGTGAACAACCTTTCAAGGAGACTCACAATGCAAATTCTCAATCAAGTAGTAATCATCATCCTCAATATCTCCCTATGGTCCGGAAGAAAGAAGCTCCGTCCCGAAGATCTAGCGGCAAACGGAATTGCGGTGGACAAACTGCCACCTCAGGCCCTCGCTAGTCTCGGCACCAAGCGGATTATCTCTCCGGAAGCTCTGAATCCCTTTGCCAACCTGAAAAGGGAGGCGGAACGCGCTTGTCTCGACAGAGGCGTACGTTTTTTGGGGGGATTCGCAATTCCCAAAGACTCCATTGATTCCGTCATTGAAGAACTGAGAGAGATCAAAGAAAGATTCATTGCGCAAAAGGAAGATCTCCTGTCGAAGTACGACAGTGAAGTGGCTAAATGGATCACTGAAAACCCGCCGGAGTGGGCCCAGGTTATCCGTGCCTCTGTTGAATCTTCGGCAGTAATCGCAGAGCGCACCTCGTTCAATTTCGCACCGGTGGCAATTGACTCACCAAAAGGAATGGAGGAGAACGAGGGTCTTGAAGAAGAAGCTGGCGGGATGTTGAACCAGCTGTTCCACGAAATACGCGTTGCTGCAAAACAGGCGTTTGAAGCGACTTTTGTCGGCCGCAAAGACGTGACCCGCAAGGCTCTCCGTCCTATTTCGGCCATGAAAGTTAAACTTCAGGGGCTTGCCTTCCTTGATCCCGAAACTATCACCGAAACCATCACAACAATCGACGAAGTTGTCGGTAAGCTCCCCAAGAGCGGCCCAATCAAGGGATCCGATCTGGACATGCTTGCCGGCCTGGTTGGACGGCGGCTTGCGAACATCGGTTTGCCACTTCCTCCGGAAATAGGCTTCGACATGGAGCTTGAAGAAGACACCCCAGAGGAGGCGGCAGGTTATCTACCGATAACTCCCATCATACCGTCAATGAACATTACCCCCTTGGCTTTTGACTTCTAAAGGAGACCACCATGATTCGAAACACCGAACTGGCTGGCCTCTGCCAGACCATTGCCCGTGATACCGGCCTCGACGTGACTGTTGGCGGAGAGAGAAGTCATATCTCCCCTGACGGAAAGCGGCTGAACATTGCGGCCATGCCGATGACCCCCGAGGGTCGCTTGGTGGCGGTAGGCCTTGCCTGGCATGAAGTGGGACACAAACTGTATACCGACATGACCGGCGGACCTGGCCCAGGACTCCTGGGTGACCTGGTCAATGTTATTGAAGACGTTCGCGAAGAACGCGACTTCATCGCCGATCGCCCTGGCGCAGCCTACGACCTGGATGCCGTGACAACGTACTATGTGTCCCGCGGTCATCTCATGCCGGACGATACCACGAGTGCTGTCATAGCACTCACCATGGGATCAGGCCGGTCGCTGCTCCTTGGGCAAACCATCATGGAACCTGCCATGGAAAAGGCCCGGGAAATTCTCGAAGAAAACCTTGGAGGTGCGTTTCTAGCTCTTATCGAGGGAATTCTGAAAGGCTATCTCTCCATGCCGCGTGGCAAAACCGGCACCGCCTCTTCAAGGGAAATGGCGCAACGTATCGTCAGTCTCCTAGAAGAGCAAATTGAAGATCCTCCTCCTGTACCGCCTGAACCAACACCTGAGACAGAAGCTACCGAGTCCGAAGAGGACGAGGAACAGGGTGGCGGCTCAAGCGACAACCAGGAAAATCAGCAAGATACGGAAGATGACTCGTCAAGCGGCAACCAGAATTTAGGTACCGATGATGGTGATGAAGAACCATCTACCTTGTCCGAACAGGACAACCAAAGCGCAGACAGTTCCCCTCCCGGTAACAACGGGAAAAAAGCCGACCCTGAGCAGATCAGAAACATGATAGCGGAAGGGGCGGGAGATTTTGGCGACTTACAAAAGATCGCCATCGAGGAACTTGATCACATGTCACAACAGGTTTCCCCCGAGGTCCGCAGAATGCTTCCGCAATATCCACGGGTGAACCGGCAGAAACCCGACGAATCTGGGCTTGTTGATGAGTCACGCTGCATAGCCGCAACTTCACGAATGCGGGCCCGGCTCATGGGTCTGCTGCAGGCGGTGAAACGCCTACCGGAACGCTTCGGCACCTCTGGCAGGAAACTCGCCGTTAACCGGCTTGTCAAGATGTCGACCGGAGATCCCCGGATCTTCCGAAAGCGGGTGGAAGCAATCGCGGTCAATACCGCGGTAGTTATCCTTTTGGACCGCTCAGGAAGTATGGACGGAGACAAGATCACTACTGCGAGGAACGCAGCCTTTTCCCTCCATCACACCCTCATGGGCGTTTCTGGGGTAAAAGTCCACTCGGTAGGCTTTGATCTGCAAGATGAGGATCAAATCCCTCCTCCTATCCAGGTGCTCTGCAATTGGGGAGACAAACCGCGGCCCGAATGT
This sequence comes from Deltaproteobacteria bacterium, assembly GCA_009668975.1. GTDB lineage: Bacteria > Desulfobacterota > Desulfuromonadia > Geobacterales > Geobacteraceae > RPRC01. The sequence goes on from SBEG01000024.1 coordinate 23,026, forward strand.
TTTGGGCTCACACCCGGGTACTGTACTCCGACCCCTTGGGCACTCTGGTACGCATGGGTCGAACTGCTTTATCGCCCTGAACCCCGGAAGATTGTCCTGCTCGTTACCGATGGCAGGCCGGAAGGATGGGACGGGATAGAGGAAGACACACGTGCGGCAACTGCCAGGCTCAACCGCGATGGGATTGAGATCGCGGCCATCGGTATTTTTGACGAGACTGTCAGGGAGTACTGGAAGAACAACCGGGTAATACAAAACTTGGACGAGCTTCCGGAGGCGATGTTTGGCGTCATGACCGATCTTTTGACACGGAAACAATAAACACCAACCCCGACCGGGGACGCACTTGTCGCCCGGAACGGGATACGTGCGTCCTCCACCGGGATCTACGAAAGGAGGAAACATGCAAACCTCAAGAACTTTCAACGACGTCAAATGCAAGGGGACGTGCACAAGCTGCCTGAAATCCGGGACCGGATGCCTTCGGGAAAGCGGAGACAAAAAACCGGAACGGAAGAAGAGCTTTACCGCGGGACTTTGCTTACTCGTCACTATTTTACAGTTGTCCGGTTGTGGTCATTCCCAATGGGTAGCCATGCGGGACAAAACCTACCTGGCCTCGTTCATGAATCCCCTCGGCTTTGCAATCCATATTGGTGCGGCAGCCGGGGCGTTGTTCACGGAACAGGACAATAACGACAAAGGAGAAGTACTTCAGGCGATAGAGCACAGGGAGGAGACTGAAAATGCCGGGACAGCTGACGTTCATTGACTACCTGGCAGGACTACCTGCGCCGGCATCGCCAGAAGGGACATACTTCGTGAACGGTTCAAATGCCTACAAGCGAACTGCAACGGGGTGGTTTCAACTTGATGTGGTTCTTGGCAAGCCGAAGTTTGGCTATCGCAACCTCAAGACCGGGTACGGCCTGATGCAACCCGACTATGTTGGTGCGTATTGGACAGTGCCGGCCATCGACGAACAAAATACCATCGATGCCGCTTACCGGTCAGGCGCCATGGAACCCATCGACCATTACCTTTCGGTTGACCTGTCCACTTTCAAATGGCAGTGGCAACGGTCGAAGAGACGTGAGCCTGATGGGACAGTTTGAGGTCGGTCGTCAATAGCGGACACCAAACTTCTATGCAGCCCTTAGCTCTTTGAAATATTGTTGCTCAAATCCAGCAGGAGAGAGATAGCCCAATCTCTTCTGTCGTCTTTGGCGGTTGTAGAAGATTTCTATGTACTCAGTAATCTCCTGCATTGCTTCGCTTCGGGTTGAATAGCGGCGATGGTGGACCAACTCGTTTTTCAATGTTCCCCAGAAACTCTCAATGGGAGCGTTGTCATAGCAGTTGCCTCGGCGACTCATCGACGCCTGCATTCCGAACTGTTCAAGCAACTTTCGGTACTCCAGGGCACAATACTGACTTCCCCGGTCCGAATGATGTATCAAACCCATTGCCGGACGCTTTGCCGAAACCGCGCGGAAAAGGGATTGGCTGACCAGGTTTTTCGTCATTCTGTCTCCCATCGCGTAACCCACGACCTCGCCGGTGTAGAGGTCTTTGTGGCCGGCAAGATAGAGCCAGCCCTCAGCGGTGGGAATGTAAGTCAGGTCGGTTACCCAAGCATGATTTGGGGCTTCAACTGCGAAGTTCTGCTCCAGAAGATTCTCGGCAACAGGAAGCGAGTGATCAGAGTTCGTTGTCGCCTTGAACTTCTTCGTCTGCTTGCAGCGAATCCCGTGTTCCTTGCGGATGCGCTTGATCCTATGAACCCCGACCTTCACGCCATGTTCGGCAAGGTCGGTCTGTAATCGTTCCGGGCCATAGGTCTCACGGTTTCTCTTGTGAGCCGCTTTTATTTCGATTACGAGCCGTGCCTCCTCCTTCTGCCGTGGCGAGTTCGGACGCTTCAGCCAAGAGTAGTAGCCGCTTGACGAAACCTCCAGAGTTTGACATAGCAGCGGCACAGGGTGCTCTGTTCGAAGGTCTTTGATCACCGCGTACCGGGCAGCGACTCCTTGGCAAAGTACGCGGCGGCTTTTTTTAGGATGTCGCGCTCCTGCTTGACTTGAGCCAATTCCCGTTTGACGCGATCGAGTTCCTGCTCGATCTCGGTCAATGGGCGCTGCGGGCCTCCTATGTCGCCGAGTTTTCCGGCCTTGAATGCTCTCACCCAGTTTTCAAGGGTGGATTTCGGCAGACAAAGCTGGCGTGCTGCCTCATAGGCGGATATGCCGCCTTCAACAACCAATTTCACGGCTTCGCTGCGAAACTCCTTCGAGTAGCGGCCGTTAGAACTTCTCGTCATTTTGACACCTCCGTTAATTTGGGTATTTAACATTGGTGTCCGTTTTTTTCAACATACCCCAGTTTCCATTGCATCAGCGCCTGGAAGCGGAACGGTCCGGCTAAAAAAGATCCCAGGCAGATAAGCCACCTGGATCTACTCGGTAGACATCCTGGCTCCTGACGGCAGGCTCTTCGCCTGTACCGAACTGGGCAAATGGTGCGGCATGATGTTTTTTGGCCCTGTCTCAGTTGCAGCGAAACTTGTTCAGACAACATTTACCGCGGAGCTCCTGGATACACAAAGGAAGATCAGGGATGCAGACAGCGGAAAAGATTTCGGCCGGGACCTGTCCTTGGACAAGACCCCTCCGGAACTGCTGGCCCGCAAGCTCATCGCTGTGAAACGGATTAATTTTAGAAGACCCCTCGAACCGGTTGAAATGAAGCGCCTCCTGGAGCTCAACGGAGAGCGCAACCTGCATGGCCGGTTCGCCGATGATCCCCTGCTCGACCTGAGCCTCGAGCATCTCTATGTGGAACTCATCTGCCGGTACCTGGCCTTCGGTATGATTGCCGAGGACGTGTGGGGCAATGGGCCACAGGAATGGGAACAGGTGAGGGAAGGAATGTGGGCGAAAGGCGCCTACCACGTTCAGCCTGCCAGGCCAAACCGCGTAAGCAAGCGAGGTATCCGGTTTGTGGTCATTCGCAACCAGGCCTCCAACGGTCCCGTTGTTCCGGGAGTATTCAGCACGGAAGAAAAAGCAATGTCAGCCGCCGACCGGGTGGTGTTCGAGTTGCCGTTCCTGCTCCGTCACTGCGACGGGGTCAGGGAAGATTTCAGCGGGATAAAACGAGAAATATTGGCGGCAGCAGAAGAGCTGGTACGACGGTGTGCGGCACAGCCGAAAGACCGAAAGGCCGCATAACCAGAAAAGTAGAGAGGGTTCAATTTCGAAGCTCAAGGAGAATAGAGTGGCGAACTTTACTTGCAAAGTACATCAGATAGGAAAAGCGCCGCGGCGGATCGAACTTCTGGGTGATAAAACCAGACGTCCGGAATCCGCGCAGCATGTCATTGAGTTTCCGGGCGGGGCGATTGAGATATCCCGAACGAGTAACGGTGACTATTGGGCGCATATCCACGTGAATCGCGATGAGGTTGTCGAAGATGCTGAAGGTCGCGTGTCTGCGAAGGGCAAAGTGGTTGGTTCAAGGATGTTCCTCGAAGACAAGGGACTTTCTGAGATCCCCGATGGCTCTGAGATTGAGCAGATTGCGATCCTGATTCGTTCAGACAGCTAAGGACATTGCCATAGAACCTCAACCCCACAGGGAGTCTTGCTCCCTGAAGGGGGCATCTCACCTGTCGGAGCAAAAAAGGAGACAATAGTGAAATTTCTTCCCAAAACGCTCACTGATAGGGATTTGGCAGACATCGTCAGAAGGGTGGTGAGTGAACCGCTCCTGATAGACGATGCAGAAACCTATACTGCGTTCCTGACTGGACTGGCTCAACTCCTTACCGATTATTTCGGTGGTGAGGTGTTGGCTTCCACCTTTGACAACGCCATGAAGCAGTGGCAGGTCTCCATTGGCTACACCGAGGAGGCCGAAGGCGGAATCCTGTGCGACTACGACAGGGAGTGCCGCTGGTCAGATGAAAAGGAGCTGGTACCTGAAGAACCGTCCGATTTGGTTCAAGAGTTGGTTGCGAGCATCCATTGCCCTCACTGTGGTACTGACGTATCACAGGTAGAGGAAACTGAAATTGGGATGTTTTGTCCCAAAGGGTGCGGAGACTTCTGGAGAAGCGAAGCAATCCCAGGGGATGAGCTCCACCTGTACAGGCATTCGAGAAGTCACAACATGATGCTCAAGTTGTAGTTCACAGCCCTCAACGGGGGAGACACACTCCCCAACGGGGGTACTGTCTCCCCGACAATTCACATGAAAAGGAGACAGAGGTGAAAAAACCACGCACACGAAGAGCCATGATCGCATACCTGGGGAGCCACTCCCGCTATGACACGATGAGATCGTGGAACCTCGGTACATCGTTTTCCAGAAACATCAAACTCACCCGCCTGACATTTCCCGACCAAGAGACCTGTCACCGTGCCTTCGACTTACTGAACGTAGCTGAGGCTTTTGACGAATTTGATACGATTATCAGCGAGTTCGATATACGCCACAATCACTACTGGCAGATCGAAAGCAACGGTAGGTCCGGCGGCTACCTCGTCTTGTACTCCGGCGGCAAAAGGGAAATGGGCTACAAGTCGTACTGCCCCTCCTGCGGCCAGCGGAATTACAAGCAGGCGCCGTCCTGGGGCGAGCAGCCGGAAACCCAGGAAGAAAAACTCCAGGCATATTTCCGGACTCACCGTCACTGGCGGGACGAGGTTTATCTTGAGCAACCCGAAGTCAAGGCCATCGGCATAAACGAGGATCGTATCCTTCAGATTATCCGCGAGGAACGCAAACTCGGGGATGTTTTCTCCACCACCAACAAGTGCGGAGTCTGCGGCAACCCGCGGCTCAACTATACGTCCCCGGTCTACACGTTCTATCGAGACACGGGGACGATTGGCGAGAGTAACCCCGAGGACTACAAGGACTGGGAAACCGGTTCCCTGAAGAACCTCGTGGATGTCGTATGGGACTTCGACAAAACCGTAGACAAGGCCATACGGGCTTTCATCGACTTCTGCAAAAAGCACGAAGCAGTTGAAGATTCCATACTGGTCAGAAATCCCATCATGATTGCGATTCCCCTGAAAAAGGAGGCTGCATGAAGACCAACCAAACCGAAGGCAGCCCCCAAATGCGAGGGAGCATGCACGGAAAAGAATTGCTGCCACTGATAAAAGCAGCCGGCCGGGCAGACCGGTACAGCGAAAACCTGTGGAAATGGGTTCGCAAATATCGGGACCGTCCTCTGTTCGTCGCCTTTAGCGAAAAGGATGGGCATAGCTTTGATGAAACAAAGACGTTGGCGTCCAGATTGTATATTGGATTCCATCGCCTTGATGACGGCTGGCTGCACGGATCCCGTTTGAGTGAGATACTCAGCCAGGGAACCAAAGCCGAGTCGTGGGCCTATCAACCCGGTATGCAATTCAAGGAGATCCCCGACTGGTGGGACAAGTACATGGAGCACGGCAAATGCTTCATCGATCCGGAACACTGCCTCTATCTCGATGCCGCACGTTGGTTTGTTGAAGGCAACGTAAGAACCTGCCTCTGGTGCGGGAACTTTCAGCAACGTGAGCATGTGCAGATGGTGGCACAACGTGATTGGAGACCCATCCAGACATAACTATTCAAACCGCCAACAGGGGGGGCAGACATATCCCCCTGGGGATGTTCTGTCCCTTCCCGGACCAAACCATCAAAGGAGACAGACACAATATGGCAGAGTACAGCTCTCAATCAGTTTTCCAACCAAGCATTCCAAAACATCTTCTCACAGAAGGGGACCTCGATTTTCTCTCTGCGTTCCGAATCGACAGTGAACCCGACGGTGACGACAAGCTTTATCTCTTTGCCGAAGACTGGTGCACCACTGCCAACATTGAAGATGAAGCCGGCACGGAGAGGAAGTTGGACGAGTACGATCTATTCTTCAGGTTCCAAGAGATTATCCGGCGCTCAAACGGGGCGCTACCCTGGATTTCCAAGGAAACGACGTACACCTGCAGCAAAATGCTCAGGGATGGTTTTGGCGGCAGCGCAGTTTTTATTACCGCCGATGCCGTACAGTTTATCGGCACGTCGAGTTGGTTGGAACAGAGAATCAGCGAAGCTGAAACCGGGGATATCGGCCCTCATACGGAAGATCCTCCGGCTGAAGCAGCGATATCCACACAACTTCTGCTCAAACACCTTATCGAGTCGTTTCCGCAGGCCGATCCGGCCAGTGGGTATTATAACGAACCGATAAGCGGATGCGAGGCAGTGGATTTCCTCTCGGGATTCATTCCGGAGGTCAGAAAATGTATTGATGCAGAGCCGCCGAGAATTGCGGTGGTACTTGATGGCGGTCTGGTTCGCAGTATCGTCAGCGACTGCCCAGAGCGCCTTTCACCCAAGGAAATCGTGGTCATCGACTACGATACCGACGGGGACGAAGAGGGAATAATTCAAGTCCCGCAGGGTGAAGACAGGTTGCCGGAAGAGGCATATGCAAACGTGATTGAGATAACCAAGGCAGAAATCGATATTGCTGCGGTAATCTCTCAACTTTAATTGGAGGAACCATGCCAACAATACAATTGACCGGCAGCATGGGCTGCGACAAACGATGCGAAAGGGACGAGGATGCCCAAGAGGAATACGACTGTGTATTTTGTCCAGGCAAGCAGCCCCTCGATCCTGATCCGCACGTTTCCCGTACTATCCTGGATCAACTTGGCGGCCGACGCTTCCTTGCCATGACCGGTGCCAAAGACCTGCTTGGAAGTTCTGACGCTCTCATGTTCCGCTTGCCAAGTGGATTCGCAAAGGATGGCATAAACATGGTCAAAATAAGTCTTCGCCAGACGGATACCTATACTGTCGAAGCATTGAGACTTGGACTGCCAGAAAGCAAAATCATCGAAAGAATGGATTTTGTTTATGTCGAGGACCTTCAAAGAATATTTACCAAGCTTACGGGATTAGACACTCATCTCTAACCTGCCATCAAACCCACAACGGGGAGACTGATCCCCGAAGGGGGTTCTGTCTCCCGGAAAGGAGACAACTGGTGATATCACAAAACCAAGTTATCGTGACGCCCTCTAATCATGCGGCGCACAAAGACCCCCTAGCCACTGCCGCCATCGATGCACCTCGTCCATTGTCTGCATACCAAGTAATGATACGCGATATACGAAGTCGATTCAGCTCCAGCGTTTACGTCAACATCTGGGCTACAGACAAAAAAGGCAGGTGGTACCTGGACCCAGGGGAATTCGCGTACTGGTCCCGGACCATCGAGGCTGGCAAATCATATTTGGTCGGAGACTCATGGAGTATGTGCCGGTTTCTGAAGAGCTATTCATCACCCCTCAGTCGCTGGCAGCGGATGGCCTATGACTTTGCTATCCAGAATCCAAAGATTGTCCTTCATGTTGAAACATACAGACACGAATGGAGGGTCTATCTCCGAGGTGAATACGTAGAATTCAGGCTGCCTTCTCAGGAAAAGGGCGGCGAAAAGAGCTATGTCACACGGACCGGTAAGACCAAAGTCCAGGTGGACGACGACTAGGAGGTTCCGATGCAATCGGACGAACAGAACAAAAGTTGTAGAATTTGCGGTTATTTAGTTCCGAAGGAAACTGCTGTCGGCAACATTGGCTACTGCCTGTATTTTGATGACATGCAAAAGCCTGGTGAGTCGCTGAAGATTCCTGAAGGAGAAGAGAAAGAGATCGCAGGTTCATGCAAACACTATTTTCGCAGGATACCATCGTTGAACCAAGGGGATTTCGTCCAATGGAGAACGAACGTTGAGCTTGCAGCAGGGCAACGAAAGTTGCAGAGAACCCTCGACATCATTGCGGTTCTTGCCTTCCTCGTGACCGCTGCAAACCTGGTGGTGGACATCTACGCGAAGTAACGACAATTCATCGAATACTTATTCGGGAGAAAACAGCACTCCCGATGGGGAGCCGTCTGTTTTCTCCCGGCAAAGGAGACGACAGATGAGCACAAAATACGAATACCGTCGACGTGTGACCCACCGATGTGGTCACCAGCAAAATCACACGCTCCATGCTCGATGCCGGCAGGAAGCAGATTCCTGGGCGCATAATCTGAGAAAGAGCGACTGCGATGCCTGCAAGGAAAAGTCAAAGAGGATTGCGGAGGATGCGATATCGGCAAACCTTCCGGAGTTAATCGGATCACCCAATCAGATAAACTGGGCTAAGGCCATCAGGCAGCGGATTTATACCATGCTGTCACGCAGTGACCACTACAAAGAAATAGCCGCTTGTTGTCAGTTCGAGACAAGGGCTTCATGGTGGATTGAGAACCGTAATGCCAATGCATCGGTGATTTTTGCGCACCTTTCGGGGCACAAGAGGAGAGCGGCATGAGTAATGAAGGAATCACGTCACTTTTTTCGCTCCTAAGGGCAGCAGAATCGATGGAAATCTCACCACGGAAAGCAATATCCGTACGACTTCGTTATCTGATGCCAAGGTTAGTCAAGCTGAGGAAAGAGGAGGCCGTAACCCGGAAAAGAGCTGCCAGAGCATTCACGCCGAGAGCTCGAACTAAACACGAAGTTACGCTGCATATTGTCCATAGCGAACTAGAGCCTCTCGAGAATGAAGTTCAGGCACTTACGGATTTCATCAGCGGGAAAATCGGTATTGAGTCGAAGACTGGCTCGATCAGCCCGGAGTTGATAGCCCAGGCGAAGGCAGTGCCTATCGACCAGGTGTTGGGTGTCAAAAACCGGGGAGGGTTGGTTCATTGTCCGTTTCATAAGGATAAGGATCCGTCTGCTTCCATCAAGAACAATTTTCTGATTTGTTTTGGTGGATGCCTGCCAAAAGACGGCCGGAAGGGATGGGACACTATTTCGCTGCTTATGGAACGAGATGGCCTGTCTTTTCGAGGCGCAGTTTTGGCCCTCATCCGGTAAGGATATAGAAAAGGGGAAGTGAAGCGCTTGCGCTTTGCTTCCCCTGCTGCTGGCTCTCTCGCTGTTCAGAGGGCTCCCTGGAGTTCCAGTCTGCGGACTGGGGTTGCGGGGAGTCCTCTGGACCCGAATTCAACTAGATTAAGGAGAGAGCCATGGCGGTCAAAATTCGTGAAAACAGCAGAGAATTCACGCTGAGTTGGGAAGAATTCGAGAAGGCTTTCTATTGCGCCGCAGGATGCGTGGAGGAACTCGATATCGATCTCAAAAAAGCGGGAAACTGCTGAGTCTCTTCTGAACGGGGTAAATGCCCACTCCGTTCAGAATAGGGCGGCCTTCGGGCCGCCTTTTTTTATTTTATTGCCAGGATACTGAATGGTTGACTGAGAATCAGCTTAATTCCCGCAGACTACCTGCACATAATTATCCTTTCCAACCTCGGGCAACGAGAGAAGTTCCTGCGAGCTGCGATATAGCGGAAGCCACTCCTCCGAGAACAGCATCGGCTGTTACATTGGTCACGAAAACCGCAGCGCCACCCACTACATAAACCGTTCTTTTTATTGTTCCAAGCGAAGGGTCTAGGTTTTCAGCTTCTTTGCAAACAGTGTACTGAAGCTCAGAAATTCGGTGTCTTAGCGTTTCTGGTGAGAATTCCGTCTCAGACGACAGCATGGCGTCCATGTTGGAAAGATCCGAGAAAAGGTAATGTGCCATTCTATAATCCATTCCAGATTTAATCATAAGTTCCATATCTGCTTGCAGTAGAACATGAATGAAATCATAAGCCTGCTCGCGAACAATATTCTCTGTTTTTTCGCGAGAGTTAGCCATGGCAACAATTGTTTCTGAGTCTTCAACTAGCTGCCGTAACGTTGCGCAGGCAATAGCCGTATAAATGTTCAGAGACTTTTTGTCGTATGTGAACTCCCCGCGAGTCAATATTGGTTGCAACGAGCCGGTAAGGGCATTCACCCCATGGACTAAATAGCTGGTGGGTTGCATATCATTCTCCTTATCTCCGAATAATACTGTGAGTGTTATGATGCTACTCGACAGCGCCAGCGACCTGGTAGGGCCCGTTATTTGCCTGTTTCCAGAATATCAAATCCAGTAGTTTCAAATTGGTTGTTTGACTGCTGTAACTTTTTGCCCGAGGGATATTGTCCAGCTCTGATCTGATTGTATGAATAAGATGAGGATTTTCACTTGCCCATTCTTTATAAGCATAACTGACTGTAGTGAAAGCGATATAGAAACTTTCGCTGCTGAGTCCGAAGTGATTTTTAATGGGGTTATCAAGGGCGCAGTATTCATCAGGCCTGAACGTATGAACCAGCTTTGCGAAGAATGACCCTAGACGTTTGGGAGTAGTCTGATTACCACGCCGAATTTGAGCTTTTGCGAAATATCTGAAGTAAAGGATTGCCAAATCGCAGGTGTCTATTAATTGCAGGATCTGTTTTTTATTATTTTCAAGTCGGTCAAGATAGTTGGTGTCTATACCTTGTAGGGAATATTTCTGTTTGAAAGTACGAAAAAAATCTTTGGACGCAAGGAAATTTTCACGGTTGTTGACCATGCTGTAATAATATTCTTGAAAATCTGATGAAGTTTTGCTTTGTGTAAAATGGTATTTGAACGCAGATTCTGCTAGTTGTTTGGTTGATGTACTGGTCAAAAGTTCCGATATTTTATTTTTGACCTCCTGTTTGCAGGAGTCCACATAGGGCAAAATTTCGCTTTCCATTAATCCGACCCTCCCAAACTTCAAACAAACTATTCAAATTTATACCAAGCTTTTCTTGACCTGCGGGACGACTTTTTGCCCGGTCGTGGTCTCCTATTAGGCTTAAGATTTTTCTTTTGCTGGGCAGTTTAGGAAAAGTACCTGTGGCCGTTGTCTTACTTGTTCATTTATTCTCCAGATACTGCGAACAAATTGTCGCAAGGCGTAGAAGAGATGTTAAGCTAGGGGACATCTCTTTGGCAATTAGTGCGGCATTTCCTTCTCCAAACATTTCACTGTGCAGGGCATCCGCAACAGCATCTATCATAATGTGAAGCTCCCGAAGATTAACCGATACCTCCCAATTATGGTTAGCGTTTGTGTTGAAATCAGGAACAAACGTGTCTCTCATTTCAACAACTTTATTGATATGGTTCCACTTGGCCGAGGGAGGTTCGAATACGGTTGAGCTTGAACCATGATCTCTTTCAGACCCCCATCTAACGATTTGCATTTTTGTGCCCCCGTTGCCTTAGAGAATTGCTATTAATTGTCGCTCTTCCAGCTTTCTCTACACTTCTAAAAGGTTTTTTATAGCTGCACTGATTTCAATGCCGGTGGCTGCGATTCAAATATTGAGTTTCCGGTGTCGCGTCCCCCATACAATGGCCAACGATAAAACCTATATCATAGAACCTCATCCAATTCAAAAATATGCATAAGAAATGCTTATCAAGTTATCTGCAACCGGCATCAGAAACTACCGTTATAAGGTGCTAAATGTCTTTCTATCCATAACGGTTGAACCTGACAACAGTTTTTCAAGCGATGTCGGCATTCAGAGAGGAATGAACAATCCCAAAACACAGAGTCTTGTTGCGACGCTTATCTCCTGCGATGTCACATTGCCGAAAACGATACTCAGTTTGACTTCTCCCAAATCATCTTTGTCGTCCTCTGGCGAGAAAAACGCAGGAATGTCCCCCCCGTGAGAGTGAAGATCGACAGCCAGATGCTCATGAGGCAGAAGGGGAGGGCGTTCAACTTCAAGGTGTGCATGTCCCCCTGAAAGTGTGTGCAACTTTCGGTATTCCAGCATTTCTGTCAATTCGTTAAAAATAAGCCACGCACCGCACTCGTCAGGATGAGCCAACTGTGCATCATAGAGGAAACGTTGAATCAGATCCTCCGATACTCGTCCAAACGCAAATTCAACAGACTGTTGTACCTCCCCATAGGGCATCCGTACATCTGTCTGCCCACATAACTGGTAGACGAGATGGAGCCATTGCCTGCGAACTTCCAGCCAAAGGCCGTCAGCGGCGGCGAGGAATCGGTGGCCCGGCCCTTGAAGGGGGTCAAGCTGTGTGAATCGTGGAACCATGACGGTTGGGCAAACCGTTTGGAGAATGGCATCTCTTGGGTCAAGGCTCATGGGTTGGTATCCTTTCTCATTGTTCTTGTTTGATTCAGCACAGGGTAGCTATGGTTCTTTGCCCCCGGCTCTTGGGAGTTTTCTTCTGAGGGGAAAGGAACCTCTTCCATTTCTCAGGATCGACCATTAGTGGTGCAAAGACTCCGTTTTTCAGGTTTATGAATTGGGCGGAAAAGTCCACTCCCCCATAGCGGAACAGGCTCCAAAGCATTTGTAGCGCACAGGTCGAAACGGCTTGGCAAATGAAAAGCTCCTGACGTTCGAGGGCTTCTGCCAAACTGCATGTGGGGGTGTCGCTTTCTGGCCTGTCCGGGTCGAGTAGTTCGGGAAATAGTTCCGTAACGGTGGGAAGGCGCAGATCGCCTTTCGTCCTTTTCAAACGATCTCCGCTTTTTCTCGGTTCACCTAAAACGACCTGCCCGGTGCAGGTGTCATTGCCAAGGTCAAGCCAATAGAGATGCGAATAGCTAACCCCGTCAAGGGATTTGGCGATCTCTCTGCGTGATTCAGCGGTATCAACACAGGAAATGATAATATCGGGTGTGGAAAATCTATGATTGTCAGATAGACTCCTCCCAAAATTTACTGTCCATGCTCTCGGCCATGCCTTCCAATCCAGCCCGAATGCAACGTTGACCCGGTGAACAAGCACCGTGGCCTTGTTAAACCCAACATCCGTTTGATAGAAAAGTTGTCGTCCGATATTGGATGAACTCACTGTGTCCGGGTCAAACATGGTGACATCAAACCCTCCCGGATGACCTAATGAGCGAAGGGAGAGGTGGAGTCGAGCGAGGCCGGACAGAACCTGACTTCCGTTGCCGCCGCCGCCGATGAGAAAGACTTTGACCTTGCGGGTAAGAAGTTGGGGATATATCGTATGTCTCATGCGGATTCTCCTTGTCGGTTACAATCTGTCATTCAGCAGATCAGAAAGGGTACACTCCATATCCACAAGCACTCGCTCTGGAAACCTCTTGTATTTGCCATCGAGCATCTTTTTCCAAAAACCGTATGCCCCGCCCGTGTGGTTCACCAACTTCTCCGGGGCGTGTACGTTAGGGTGAGTGAAATAGCTGCCGAAGAAAGCCTTTTCCCAAGCAGAAATAGTATCTGCCGCAGAGCCGGAAGGGGTAATGACATTTCCTATACATATTTTGCCGTCTGCCCACACATTGAAGTACGGGGCAAGGAACAAGGGGGTGCCGGGGGTTGGACGGTCTTTCCCTTTTACCGCGAACACCGACCATGCACTTTCTCCGCTCACACGAAAGATCAGGCCGGGGTGCGGGATTTCGGCGGAACATTCTCCCCCAAGTTTCTCGCTGTTGAAAAATACCCTTTTCCTAGCCGGTGGAACCCACCAAACCAGAGAATCAATCCCCACGGAGAGGATATTTTCAGGGAGGAAGTCTCCAATTTTTACCTGTCGGATTAACAACCGTGCGATTTCAGCAACAGACTGAACTGTTGCCGCCACTCCTGCCAGTACCGTTGACTTGCCGTTTTCGTCAACTTGAACATCGTGAACGGTGGCGTAGGCTGGTTGACTTTTCGAGTCGGCATAAATAAGGATTGCCTTGCGAAGTGCGAATTCTTCCGCACCTGAAAATCTGACCTCTCCCGAAGCTCCCACTCTTATCCCTCCCCATCAATTCGTTTCCCGATCAGACTGAACGCAGTATCCAATGCCCGGAGAATCCGAAAGAACTGTCGAATGTCCTCCACGGCTTTGCCTATCCCTTCCTTGTCCGGTTGCACCGAGTAGTATCCGTGTGAATCGGTGCAGTCTGATTGCGTGGCATGGTAGTAGTAATCATCATAGACTCGCTCGACATCATCTTCTTCCGACCACCGTACAAACAGGGCGGGGTCAATATTGTCGCCTATGAATTCTTCAAAATACGGCCCCCTGTAACCATCGATCAGTTGTTGTGAAAGTTCTAAAGCAGCTTGTGCCGCTTCGCAGGCCAAACCATCACTTGTCCGGATAATTTTTCGGAGTTGGGCAGGCGATAGCTTTTGCTTCGGGTCTGCCGCCCATTCCGGAAGCTTGGCGAAATAGTCGCTCCTGCGGTACATCTCCACATCCTCCGGGCTTTCCCCTTCGGCCAAACATTCCTCGATAACCATCTTTTCATCATCCTCTCCCTGCCAGTAGCTATATTTGGCAAGGTCGAGGCAACTTTGGGGCGTCGCGCAGTCAAGAGTCGCGTAGACAGCCCTTCCAATCTGGTACATGAGCGTTTCGCCAAGGCCGGGATAGGCATTTTCTATACTTTCAGCACCTTTTCCGATGAGCAGGTATTCCCTTGATTTCGAGTAAAAGCTGAACAGAATATTATCTCCTGCGTCGAAATCATTACTGGAACCATCATCAGATAGAGAATCAGTCAAGACTATGACGGGGTTGTAAAGCGCAAGGCCGCTGCTTTCCTGTTCAATGAATCTATTGAACGCACGGCCCAATACCACGGCTTCAGTTTCCCACGGCTCCTCAAGGTCGATTTCGGACACCAATCCCAGGTCGAGAAAAGTAATAAGCGCTAGCGTCGTTTTCTTCACGTCATGCCGAATTACGAACTTCTTCGGTACGGCGCAATTGATAGACGGGATGGAGATGGCACAGGTGGATAATGGAAGTTTGGAATGTTCCGCTACGGGAGAAGGGGAATGCTTTTCCAGTTGGGCGTTAATCGCCGTGCGCCGCCGCGTTCTGCCTGTCGTATGAACCCGTTCAATGCCTGAATACACGTTTCATCTCCCATTTTCGCTATCGTTGAACCGTCCGGTTTGAATCCGTTCTCTGCTTGGCTTTCCAATAATTTTCGCAGTTCGTTCAGGTCTTTCGTCATCCCTTTGTTCCCACCGCTTTTCTGAACGAGTATCTGAGCTTACCGTTGCTCTCGTCCGGGCCTTCGATTACTGCACTCGTCAATTCCGGGTACATGGTGGAGGTGTAGAAGTTCATAACTTCCGCAGGGGTCATTTTCGGATCGGTATCCGGCAAGGAAACGCCGTTGTAGCTGAAAGTTCTAATAAGTGCTGTAACTTTCACGGGAACTCCTTTTTCTCAACCGAAAAGATCGAGATCGCTGGTTGCCGCTTTAGCGGTTGTCGAAGTTTCTTCGTCTTCACCTGTCTCGGCTGGTACGACAGCGGCTCTGGCAGGTGCTTGCGAGGTCATGGCTGATACTGTTTTTGCCGCCGTATCCGTGGCCTCCTTCTTGGCCGCATCCATAATCGTTTGGGAAGCGGAAAGGGATTCCGCCAAGCTGGTGCGTGAGGTAGTGTAACTGCTCAGAACCGACGCGAATTGTTCATCCAGTTCTTCCGGAGTTCCGGTGAGGACCAAGGGGGTGGACAAGGCAGGGTTTTCACCGTCCCTTGCCTGTTTAGGCATCACGATAACTTTCAGTTGGTCATCCTCGACACTTGTTATGGTGCAAAATATCTGAGTGGACTTGGCAAGCGCATGAAGCGATTTGAATAGCATGTATCCCTCCTTCGTTCGTACTGATATTAAATTAATACCAAATAAAGGCGGGTTCGTCAATGAATATTTATTATTTACTAAATAATAAATAACAAAAAAGCCCCCCTGCATCCGCCGATTACAGGGGGGCAAAACAATTGCACACAGATGCCTCTACCAGACCATCATCTTTGGTATTGCGCCTTTCCATGCGAATGGTGCGCCGAGGATAGTCTTTATTAATTCGTCTTTCTTGCCGCCAAGTGTTTTCTTGAAATTCTCTCCCATTGCGGCGTCCAGCCCAACTTCGACGACAACAGACTCAATCTCGCTTTTTGTGAGCAAGGCTAGGTATTCACTATTTATCTGCCAGTATGAGGCAAGATCAGCATTAAGAAACTGTCCCGCGGTCTTTACCTGATTTTCGGTGAGCTTATCGACTGTTGCTACCGCCAGAGCAGAAGCCAGCTTGTTCTGCTTTTCAGGTGGAAGGGCGGAAACCGCCAAAAGTGCTTCTTGCTGGGTGTCGGGATAGGGGGCTTCGGCAATCTTCTGATAGATTTCTTTCAGCTTGGAACGGTCAACATGGTGTAGATCGCCTGACGCACCGAGGCTGAAAACAAAGGCTCTCGACTTATCCGGTTGCTGCGCAAATTCCCTCTTGGCAACGCTATTCCAGATTGTGCGCCGGTATTCCTTGACCTTTGCGGATACTTCGGAAGCGGAAGGCTTCGTGGCGTTCTTCACAATGGAGGGTTTCTGCTTTTCAGGTGGAGCAGTATTTCTGTTCTTTTCTGCCTTGATCCTTTCCGCAACTTTCTTCTGCTGGCAAGTCTGGTTGAAGCACACGGATTTGCTGATTTTCCCAAGATCGTTCACAAGACCGCTGATGGTCGCACCGAAATCACCACATGACTTGCAAGCTGAATATTGTTCGTGTCCGACTCCCAGGTTGCCCTCCGCTTCGAGGGTGGAAAAACTCGCGTGATCTCCTGCACCGATTATCCGGACCGTTGGGAATTCTTCCAAAAGTTCGGTCTTTACCCCTTCGAGCTTTTCCGCGTTCTTCTTCTCGAAGCAGTCTGAGTTGGTGCAGTATCCCTTCCCGATATTCTCTGTAAAAAGTGATGTTTGTGTTTCAGAGTTGAAGCGGCAGGAAGCACAATCCGCCGTGTCGAAGATCGCTCCTTCAAACTTGGTAGCTTTTTGCAAGAGATTGTCACGGCAAAACTGCACAGAGAGTTTAAGATCAACTATCTTTTGAAGTGCCGGATTTTGTTTTTCCTTGGAGACAGTTGCAAGTAGTTCGGCGTGTCCTGTTGAGATTGTGCGTTCATCAAGGGCTGTCATCACTTCATCGGTCAGTTCAAGCAGGGCAAGGCGGCGGACAAGCTTCGGCATCGTCCATGCCAAAAGTCTTGCCGTTTCCTCTCGATCTCCCTTGCACCGAGAGAGAATTCTCCCGGCTGCTTTTGCCTCCTCCGTCACACTCATGTCGTCGCGGATGGTATTTTCAACCAAAGCCACTTCCTCGGCCTCGTCATCGGAAAGTTCCTTGATGATGGCGGGGATCTCCCAGCTTGGGCCATACACTGTCAAGGCGGCTCGTACACGGCGTTCTCCTGCGACGATCTCAAATTTGTCTCCGACAGGCCGCAACCGGACAGGTTGGATTATCCCTTTTTCCTTGATGGACTCCTCTAGTTCTGATTGTTTTTGTGGGTTGAAATGCGTTCTAGGGTTTTTGCCGGGAATGATAGCATCAAGCCGGACTGTTCCTAGCACATCTTGAGCTGTGGCAAAGTTACGTTCCATTGAGCCTCCTTCAATGACTTTATGTATATTAAAAATATATCAAATAAATATCAAAGTCAACATAACTAATATTTATTTAATATGTATATAATCGTTTTCGAGAGATAAGGGTGTTCTTAAGCAGACGAGAAGAAACGAGGATCGTCAAAGGGGCAGGGGCAGATTTACTGGTTTGTTGAGGAAAAACTTCAAGGTGTGGCAGGGTCCTATTCTTCATAGGCGTTTTTGGTAAGTTGAAAGTTGCCGAGAATTTTATAGGAAATTCAGAAACTGAAATAGTTTCCAATTTTCTGAGAATGTGGTAATCTTCCGCGAATATTGATATTAATATAATACTAAGTGGATAATACTTATGACTAGAAAAACTTCAAAGGATAAACCACAACAGGGCCGTCCAACAAAAGAAGATCATTTAAAGCGTGATAAATTTCATTCCTTGGGGATGACAGAGAGTGAAAAGGAACGCTACGTGACGTATGCAAACCTGGCTGGGATGGCGTCCTTATCGGACTTTCTACGGACGGCTGCGGATGAATATATCGATAATCATCCGGTAATCACGGAGCAAGAACAGGATCACTACATGAAGCTGGCAGAGCAGAAGGGGATGACTCTATCGGCTTTTTTGCAGGCAGCAGTAGACGAATATATAAAAGCTCAAAATACGTAGATTTTTCTAAAAACACCTGCTGGTTTTCTGTTCATGGGCTAAATGTTCCGTTTGGATAGATCACCAGTTCACGCACGCATAAGAGAGGGAATAACGAGTTCCCGCAGCGGCCGGTAGAGATTGAAGGTAACAGAGGCATCTTTCTATGAACGAAAAGGAAGCTATTGAGAAGGCGATAGCTGATGCATTTAAATAGTTACACAACTTCTTTTTCCATAATTGTATATTCAGACCCTCCAGACTTTCGATGCAAGGACCTAAAAGGATATCGTTAAATTTAATCTCTGTGGGACAAATTCTCCGCCACTTGTGGCGATTCAATCATCAGCTTAGGTTGCTGATACCCCGCTGCTTACGGTGGGGTAACTCATTGGCTCCCTTATAGCGAGAACTCGAATGAAAAATGGCAATAACATCCGAAAAATCAGGGAAGAACGCCTGATGAGCAAGATGGAGTTAGCTCGTTTGGCGGGAGTATCCTCAGCAACAATTGTTCGTATCGAACGCGGCGAAGTATGCCGTCTGGAAACCAAGCGAAAGATCATTCTTGCCCTTGGCTACGCCTTGGCGGAGAAAAACAGAGTTTTCCCTGAGTAATTCCGACAACATCGGGTCAGGAGAATTTTTTACTATGGAAGAGAAACGAACGACAAAGAAACTATCCATTACCACGGAAAGCGGCAGATATTTTTTGACTGACCGGATCAGGGAAGAGGTAAATTTCCGAGCCACTCCGCAATCCCGCGGAGTTCGACCTCCACCCGTCCAGAAACCAGTACCACCAGGCAGCCGGGTAATTCCGCTACCGAACCAGGAAACCTGGTCAATCCCGTCGTGCAACCTGCAAAAAGCCATTGCCGATCGCCAGAGCCATCGCCGGTTCATGACAGAGCCGCTTTCTCTGGACGAATTGGCCTTTCTCCTCTGGGCAACCCAGGGAGTCCGTTCCGACCTCCACGAGGCTGCTGTCCTGCGAACGGTTCCCTCCGCCGGATGCCGCCACTCCTTTGAGACCTATCTTGCCGTTCTGAGGGTGGAGGGCCTTGAGAGCGGTATCTACCGTTACCTCCCGCTTGATCACTCCATCGTG
This sequence comes from Deltaproteobacteria bacterium, assembly GCA_009668975.1. Taxonomy (GTDB): domain Bacteria; phylum Desulfobacterota; class Desulfuromonadia; order Geobacterales; family Geobacteraceae; genus RPRC01. The sequence goes on from SBEG01000024.1 coordinate 42,181, forward strand.
CACGTACGCGACATTGAAAACCTGCCGGGAAGCCTTGCCGCCGCAACACACGGTCAAGATTTTACCGGACAATCAGCCGTAACCTTCATCTGGGCTGCCGTTCCAGAACGTACAGAATGGCGCTATGCGGAAGCATCCTACAAGGTAATTGCCCTGGATGCTGGCCATGTCTGCCAAAATCTGTACTTGGCATGCGAAGCGATTGGGGCCGGCGCCTGTGCCATAGCTGCCTACAACCAGACACTGGTCGATGCACTGCTGGGGGTGGATGGTTATGACGAATTTGGCATCTACATGGCTCCGGTGGGGAAGGTCGGCGAGGAGCCATGAAAGACATGCCAGCCACATCTGACGTCCCAGTCGAGCGTCTTGCCGGATCCGTGGAGCGGGTCACGTTCCATAGCGAGGAGTCCGGATTCTGCGTGCTACGCACCAAGGTCAAGGGACAGCGCGATCAAGTCACGGTGATTGGGTCTGCCGCCTCCATCACACCTGGTGAATACATCGAGTGCATCGGCGTCTGGCACAATGATAGGACTCATGGCCTCCAGTTCAAAGCGAACCAGCTCAAAGTCGTCCCGCCGACTACCCTGGAAGGAATCGAGAAGTATCTCGGCTCCGGCATGGTCAAGGGGATCGGGCCCCACTTCGCCAAGGTGCTGGTCAAGGCTTTCAAAGAAGATGTTTTCACCATCATAGAAAATGAATCGGACAGCATGTTGAAGCTGCCCGGTATCGGACCGAAGCGGGTAGGGAAGATCACTTCCGCCTGGTCAGAACAGAAAGCCATTCGGGAGATTATGGTTTTTCTGCAATCGCACGGGGTCGGAACGGCCCGGGCGGTCCGCATCTACAAGACCTATGGCGACGAGGCCATCGTTAAAGTCACGGAGAATCCCTATCGTCTTGCCCTGGATATCCACGGTATCGGCTTCAAGACCGCGGACGTCATTGCCGGACGACTTGGTATCGCCCCTGATTCCCTGATCAGAGCCCAGGCCGGAGTGCGGCATGTGCTGCAGGAGATGTCCAACGACGGTCATTGTGCCGCCCCGTGGGATGTGCTGGTGGAGGAAGCGGCCAAGCTGCTGGAGATACCGGTTGTCATCCTGGAGCAGGCAATTCTGGAAGAGATAGCAGAGGAGAACCTGGTCCAGGAGGATATTGATGGGCGTCCCTGCCTCTTTCTGACTTCGCTGCAGCGGGCCGAGGTGGGTGTTGCTGCCAGTATCAAGCGGATTCTGAGTGGACATCCACCATGGGGTGCCATTGATACCGAAAAGGCCCTTCCCTGGGTGGCGGAAAAGACCGGCTTGACCCTGTCACCGTCGCAACAGGAGGCGGTGCGTCTATCGTCAACCAGCAAGGCTGTGGTGATCACCGGTGGTCCCGGTGTCGGCAAGACCACCCTGGTTAACAGCATCCTGCTCATCATTCGGGCCAAACAGATGAGGGTGACGCTCTGTGCTCCGACCGGTCGGGCGGCAAAGCGTCTTTCCGAGTCAACTGGCCTCGAGGCGAAAACCATCCATCGGCTGCTGGAATTCGATCCCAGTTCCTTCGGGTTCAAGCGGGGTCGGGATAACCCGCTGGAAACCGATCTGCTGGTGATCGACGAATCCTCGATGGTCGATGTGGCTCTGATGAACCGGCTCCTGTCGGCGGTGCCTGACACGGCCGCCCTGATGATCGTCGGCGATGTTGACCAGCTGCCGTCGGTCGGACCCGGTTCGGTGCTATTCGATATCATCGATTCCGGAGCTGTGCCTACGGTCCGGCTGACCGAGATCTTCCGCCAGGCCGCGACGTCCCGCATCATTGTCAATGCCCACCGGATTAACAAGGGAGAGATGCCGCTCAAACCGGAAAGTGCCGAGCTCAGCGATTTTTACTTTATCCCGGCCGACACACCGGAAGAGATTCACGAAAAACTGCTGCAGGTGGTAACGGAACGTATTCCGAAACGGTTCGGGTTTCACCCGGTAAAGGATGTCCAGGTTCTGACCCCCATGAACCGGGGTGGTCTGGGAGCGCGGTCGCTGAACGCTGAACTCCAGCTGAAGCTCAACGAAAAGGGGGAGCCAAAGGTGACCCGTTTCGGCACTACCTTTGCCCCCGGTGACAAGGTTATTCAGACGGTCAACAATTACGACAAAGAAGTCTTTAACGGGGATATCGGCCAAATCCTGGAAATAGACCAGGAAGAAGGGACGCTCCTCGTCGATTACGATGGTAGATCGGTCGAATATGAGCTTGGAGAACTGGACGAGATTTCCTTGGCGTATGCTACCAGCATTCACAAAAGTCAGGGATCGGAGTACCCGGCTGTGGTAATCCCCCTGGCGATGCAACACTACACGCTGCTGGAGCGGAACCTGATCTACACGGCTGTAACTCGGGGCAAGAAGCTGGTAACGATTATCGGTCAACCTAAGGCCTTGGCGATGGCGGTAAAGAACCGCAGATCAACAAAACGACTGACAAAGCTGGCCGCTCGCATCGCCAGGGTACTGCCGGATAAAGAGAATACGCGATAAAAGCGATGACTCGCGGTGAAAAAAATGTTGGCGAGATCAGGGCAGAACGAATAGCAACAAATTTGCTGAGTACAAATGCGATCTCCCCCGCAAGAGGTTTTCAGCCGTAGCTGATAGATTGCCTGGGTGGGAGAACAGCCTGGAAAATACGAAGTGGTTGCTGAAACGATGTCGGTGGATGCCGGCGTATACCGTAAAATATATTTGCTGTGGCAAAAACCAAAACTGTGTAATTTCTGCTATACCTTGTTTCAAACACTGATTCTTATTGGCGTTGACACAAAAAGACCGTTGCCGATGGTCGAATTGGCACCGGCTACATTAAAGAGGAGGGCATATGACAAAGGCGGAAATAGTTGGGAAAATTGCTGAAGGAGCTGAACTCACAAAAGTACAGGCAGAAAAAGTGGCGACAATTTTTTTGGACAGCATTGTCGAGGCCCTGAAAGATGGAGACAAAATATCTTTTGTCGGGTTTGGGACCTTTACGGTGAGCGAAAAAGCCGCCAGAATTGGACGGAACCCGCAGACTGGCGCTGAAATAAAGATTCCCGCGAAGAAGGCTGTGAAGTTTAAGGTGGGGAAAACTCTTCAGGAAGCGGTGCAGCCGCAGAAAAAGAAGATCGCCAAAAAGAAATAGGGTCCTATAAAAATCCGAGAAAGGCCCATTGTTTGTATCAGGCCTTTCTCGGGATCCCTTGCATTCACCCCTTCAATTGTGATAAAAACCTGCCATGACCAAAGCAGATCTGATAGAAACCGTCCGAGTTACCAGCGGCTTCCCGAAAAAGGCAGCCGTGGAGATCGTGGAGTCCGTTCTGGACATCATTAAGGAAACCTTGGCCTCCGGGGAGGAAATTAAAGTCTCCGGCTTCGGCAAGTTCGTTGTCCACCAGAAGCACGACCGGACCGGGCGTAATCCTCAGACCGGCGAATCTCTCACCATTACTGCCCGCAAGATTCTCACCTTCAAGCCAAGTATCCTCCTCAAGCAGGAAATCAACGGGGACTGACGTTCTCACCTCGAAAAAACAGTATAGTAAGAATAATCCATCATGACTTGGGCTGGATAGAGGCTATGGTCTCCGGGGTTTCGTGGGCCGGGCTATTGACTATTGTGGAGACTTCCCACTCCTGTAACAACTCCGCTGGGTATGACTGGTAGAATCGCTGAAGCTTTTCTGGATTGTTTACAGACCGGTCAAGCCAGAGATCAAATTCTGTGAGGTGGAGTAATACCGGCATCCTATCGTGGATGGTGGAAACGAGACTGTTGGCAGCCGTGGTCAGGATGGCGCAAGATTCAATCAGATCTCCCTCGGGAGTTTTCCAGGAATCCCAGATGCCAGCAAAGGCGAGGGGAGAACCGTCTCGCATAGTTACGTAGTGGGGGTGTTTCCCCGTGGGTGTTGTCGCCCAATCAAAGAAGCCGCTGGCGGGAACGATGCAGCGACGGGCACGGATCGCTTGCCGGAAGGCCGGTTTCTCGTGGACGGTTTCACAGCGTGCATTGATCATCCTGCTGCCGATGGAAAGATCCTTTGCCCAATGCGGTACTAGCCCCCAGCGTGCAGGGGACAGGTATCTCCCCCCGGTTGCAGATTCCCGGATTATCCAAACCTGTTGGGTCGGAGCAATATTGTAGCGGGGAGAAATGTCAGGTGGTGCCTGAACACCAAAGGTGTTTTCCAGTATTTCTGGTGATAGAAATGAGGTAAAACGTCCGCACATAGTTTAACCTTCCTGGAAAAGACGGCGTAAGAATGCAACTGCGATGTCATGCAGGCCCGGGTGTTTCGACTCCCGCGGTCCGGCTATGTTGAGTATGTGGATGCTATGCTCTTCTACCCAGTGTCGTACAGGAGCTGTTTCCGGTTCGTGGTCCAGTTGAACGACCAGGCAAGGTTTCCCGTGTTTCATTGTGCAGTCCTGGGTCAATCTGGTTCCACCAGACAGCTTGCCGACATTCAGGATCAGGGTTCCGTCCGACTCCACGACGTTCCGCTCGGTCCGGGCTGGGTAGCCGCCCTTGGTCAGTTCAATCAAAGGATACTTTACAGGAACTGTGCCGTCTTCGGCAAGGCGGCCTTTGGGGCAGTATCCACCGACAGGGATGCCGGCTTCCATAGCTGCATCGAGACCGGCCCGGTCGGCGCCGGTCTGTCCTCCGGAAATGATTGTAACGACCATCACGATTTTCTCATCCGCTTAATCTCTTCTATGACCTCTTCCCTTGTCAGCAGGCCTTTCCGTTCCAACACGGCAACGAGAGCTGCTATCTCGTAGCTATTGCTGATTGCCAGTTCCTCCAGGGTAAGCGTGTCCTCTTTTTCCAGTTGTTTCGCCATTGCCGCTTCGTGGAGAAATGTTTAGCTGTTCGGGAAAACCTTATTCTTCTCTGCCAAAGTGAAGCCAAGGGCGAAAATGATCTTCCTCTTCGTTTCCATGCGGCAGATCTCACCGCGCTCAATCCGATCAATGGTTGCTGCAGATATTCCCGCCAGACGAGCCAATTCCATTTTACTGATCAGTCGTTCTTCTCGGATTTTCCGGACATTGTTGGCAGATTTCATTCCAGTGCCTGCGATGTTATGAATTTTTAATCCAAAAAGCCTTTTGCTCTCAGAATTCTTTGCTCAATTACGTGCAGTATCTTTCCAACAATTGCTGATCCTTCACTTGCCTCTTGAAGACTAGCAGCAACCTGACCGACAGAGTTATCCAAGTGTCTTGTCAATTCTTTCAGCTGTGTCTTGACCGTTCGTGGCTCCACACCGATCTCTTTGGCAAACTGTGCCAAATGGCTGGGGCCGAAATAGCGAGGATCCCGTTGGCCCCCCATTTTCATGGCAAACTTGTTGTTCACACGCGGGTAGACCGCGGTGCTGAGCAAATCATAAAAAGGCGCCAGACGAATCGTTGCATCGCCATACAGGAATGAAAGGTTCTTGCCGTGAGCATCAGCGTTACCGATCAGAAAATTGAAGAGTGCCCAGTTGACAAGAAGCAGACTGTCGAGAATCGGCTCATCGCTCCATTCTTCCACCAGGCTGAAACAGTCATGGAATCCGGGTCCCCCCTCCACTTCGTACTTCATTTCTGGTGGTATCCCAAGGGCCTGACAGAAATCCTCCTGGTGTAGCCGCTCCATGGTCACTTCAGTTGACTGTCTGCGATCATAACGTTCAATCATATACACCCGCTGACCATCGATCTCAATCATCTGGACCGCTGGCACGGGCAGACCTGCTTCCCGGGCCAGGTTCATGCAAAAGGCCTCGTTGGTAACGGTGTCCTCAAGATCTCGAATCGCGGGTTTGATGATGTGGGATGACGGGTAATTCCCCTCGGGGATGAAAAACTCATTACCGTCATAAAATATCGGGAGTTTGTTTTGGGCACCCGCCAGGGAAAGGCGTACGCCTTCTTCTCCTGCCAGGAACGGATGTGCCGGAAGGTCTTCCAGTTCCTTGGCAAGCTCCTTCCGCGATATGGGGCGGTAGTGGCCACTGGTTCCTGGCTGCACCTCGGGAGGGAGGACCGACACCGCACCGGCGCAATCGCCACCAAGTGCGGCAAGGAGGGCGAAGACGTTTTCCTGGGAGACGCCGATGCGACGTGCTATCTTTTGGCGGATTTCCCCTTCGGGGAGAAGATTGGCGAAAAAGGCAAGGGTGTCTTTCGTATTGAAGGCCTCTTCTCGCAGGGGAAGATGCCGGGAGAGGGGGAGTACTCCTGCACTTGAGCGGTACCCACCCTCATAGCGAAATGAAAGCTCCGCTTTTTCCCGAGTCAGTAGGCCAACCAGATTGCTGTTCCAGTATACTCGCAGTGTTTCAGCCATTTACCGCTCCTTGAGCGGGTCAGCGGAACGAGGGAAGATGTAGACCACGAGCCCCATTTTTTGCAGGACCTTTAGAGTCTTGCCCAGTTCGGCGGTTTCCTTGCCGTTCTCTAGTTGCGACAGGAACTTAGTTCCTACACCGCACATGCCGGCGGCAATCTCCTGGCGCACCCCTGTTTCCTTTCGTTTGCTGCGGATGGCGCGTCCGATGTCCTCCGGAGTGGCTACCTTTCCGTAAGGCATATTTCATTCCTCCCGTTATGCTTCAAACTGCTCAGAGGTTTTCCCCCTCAGCAATATTACCCGTACGGACACATTACTGTAATTCATCTGGTTCAGTCAAGATAATTTACCCGAACGGACAAAATAAGCTTTTTGTTGTAATAAAGACGAAAGTTTATCCGAACGGATAAATGACCAGGTTCGAGATGGCTGCGAGCAGTAAGCGGATGCTTGGCTATTTTGCGGTGATAAATTGACTTATTGTGAATAGAAAGAGATGGGATCGCATATCATATATTTATTTATCTTCAAATAAATAATAGTTGCTTGATGATAGGTCATGGTCCCATTGGTTTTCTGGCGGGCGGCGGGTGGGAGAGAAAAATAGAGAAAACGACTCGACGAACTGAGCAGTTTTTCCAGTCGGTGAGTGGGATCGTGGTCGAATTGAATTACCGGATGGGAAGAGGAAGGGTAGGTGGGCGAACAGGTCCCTACGCGAGTCAAGCAGCTGGTGACTTTGGCCTAAGGTGACAGGGTGGGGGAGAACTCCAGACTTTTTGAGATTAGAATAGAGTGAGTTGGCGGTCGGTGATTTGGTAGTGGCGGGACGATTTCCTGCTGGGGTTGGTTTTGCGTCGGACGATGGAGATGAACATTTTTTCGGCTTCGGTGCGCGAAGGTTTTGGCCAGGACCGGGAGTCGAGGGTTTTTCCGGCGGCTCCGGATTCCTTGCGGATCAGGTAGCCTTCTTCTGTTTCCAGAAGGTAGAGGGTGTAGAAGGCCTTCTTGGGGGAATGTTCGTCCTGGAGGTGGATTTTTCTCAGTTCGATCATTTAGGTCCTCGTACTTAGCGTGAAAAATCATGCAATTAAGGAGCGAATTAAGGAGCGAGAGGCAATCTGATAAGTAAATGAAAGCAAGAGATAAAGAAAGACGGCAGAATAAAATTGAACAGCTATCGCATTTATTGATAGCGCAGATCAGTAATCCTGGGAAACGGGTGGCAAGAGTAACACGACAACTTAAGAAAGGGCGGGACAGTTATCCCAGTGTCTTTTGCAGAGCTTTTAGGGACGAACCATATTTGTTCTACCAATTGTAATCCCTTCATAAAAAGTCCACTGGTTCATTCTTATTAATTATCATCTCATATGATAGCCAGTTATCGTCATTTAATGCACATAGACTGGCATTCAGGCAATATTCGTCTTTGAATAATGTTCTGGGTCAGCAATCCATGGCTCAATTCCCGAGTTGTTACACCAATGGACGCGGCCATCCTTTATCCAAAAGTGACTGCAACATCCCTTGTTTTGCCATACTGACGGGTAAAGAGTAGGTCGCCCATATTTACTTTTTTCAACGACCCAACTTGGCTTATGGGTTCTTTGTAAAGATAGGGAAATAACAGTTCCGCATCCACAGGGGCATTTAAACATTGCCCAAAAAGGAGTATTTTCGTGGATCACAGCTATGAACTCATTTTCTTTTATAGCTGCATTTCCAGGAGTTTTATTGACGATTTGCAGCGAGTTATAATGTACCTTTGGCTCTGAGGTACTTCTTCTAGTGTCAGCATCATGATCTTTTGTCTGTTTTTGCGGGAAGAAAAATTCACATATTCTACGAAAAACATTATGAAGGCCCATTTATTTCACCCAATATTGGCATTTCCAATCGATATTTACCCTCATTCCTAAGCAGTAAAAAATGTGTTTGACAATATATGCAGTTTGGATCGTCAACTGGCTCGTTGCTATGAATTGTCATATGGATAAAATCGATCCAGATGTTGTCCTGCCTGAGTTCTTCTGAAATGCTTCTATACGGTCTGATCAGGTTCATCAATGTCGCGATAACGTTGTCTGCAGTTGCGCTTGTAAATGGCCCAACTCCTGGTGCCTGCTCACCTCCACCGACCAAATAATATTCTCGTTTTAAGGTGTCAGGATCAAGCTTCGCAAGTTCCGGATTATTTTTAATCGCTAGTTCATACTTCAACTTTTCGTCAGTTACAACGCGCTGACAGCGAAGACATGCGCCAGATTCAGGCAGAATACAACTAACCCTGCCACGATGGTCACGTAGATAAGGGAAACCATCCTCATGGACGTCGACACGTCCTGTCAATCCACAATCAATGTAAACTTGCGCATGATAGTAGATGGCCTGGTTCATCACATTCCTGCCGGCGATGTCATCCGTACACCCTAAGACCACATCGGCGCTCGAAAGTGCATCAAGGGCTTCGAAAGATTCGTTCAAGTAATCATCAATTGCCGTGACATGTACGTTCAATTTGAGGCTGTCAATAAAGTCTTTCAGGGAGATGGCCTTATTATTTCCAATATCTTTAGCTTGATATCCACGTACACGGTTCATATTTGACTTGGCAAGGTCGTCACCGTCGATAATGATCAACTCCCCAATACCGGCTCGCGCTAAAAGTGTTGCAACCGCCGATCCAGTTCCACCTGCACCAACCACTACTGCGCGAAGTGAATGGAGTTTGACATTAAATGGTTTTCCAAAAGCAGCTTCCTGGCGCAATAGGATTTCTGGTGACTCATCAGGAAGTGTAATGCCATGGAGGGCCAATTTATCCGACAATACGCTAATGTGCCGAACTGGCAATACTGATCTTGGTGAATAACCTTGACGTATTCTCGCATTCCACCTGCCATCAGTGAAAGTCATGGCAACCAGAATGGAGGCTTCTCCGTTGCAACCTGACAGACCACGGAGGATGTTAAGCTCGTTTATATCATCTTGTGACGAAAACTCTATGCTGCTTACGGGGTGATTATGAACGAAACCGAGGACAAATCCTTCGATCTCACATTTCAAATAGATTTCCGGCAACTTGCGCATGTTTATTGTGAGGTGGGTTGATGAACTGTCGATGATCCATTCATCAGTCAACTCAATCATATGAACTGCCAAATAACGATCCGATTCTGGGATATAATTCACTGCTCGCGCTAACCGCCGAAACAACACGAGTGCACCGCGTTCATGGCCATTGGGGTGTCCGCAAAGCCACTCTTGCAGAGTACGGTCCTGGCTACCCAAAAAAGTAATTCGATGGCCGGTCATCGTTTCGCGTCCGGATATTTTAATGCCCATTCAATTCGTCCAAGAACCTTCTGTATGTTGTCGACTTTGGATTTCCAGGTAGCAATATCCCAATGACGTGACCACCGGCAGTACTCCTTGCCTTTGAACTGACGAGCATCGACTCCTCCAAACCCAAAGACATTCGGGATTGCTTTCCCGTCAGTCCGTGACAATGCAGGATGTACCCAAAACATGTCGCCACCACTTGTGTTGTAGTCAGATGGGACAATCCAAAGGACCTCAACTAGCTCAAGCGTTACACCTGAATGAATATAAAAGCCAGGCGTCAGAGGGAAGTTCTTGATCAGGAGAAACCTTTGGGCTTCGTCTTCTTCGTATTCCAGCCCTGATTCTTCGAGAATCCGGTAGTCTTCGTCAAAGAGAAGCGCCATTAATTAGTACCTGCACTTGAACTGGACTCTTGGGAATAGAATTTTTCGATCCCTTCATCTGCAAGGTCTATCACGTCTTCATTGGCCACCAAACTGCCAGGCTTCCCCTTAACCTTGATGAACAAGTCCATGCTTTCTGGAATCCCAGGTCCAACTCTTCTGACCTCCGCCCCTGTGATAAATTGCCGATCCCACGTGTAGGGTGTGTTGTCAATTTTGAAATGATACTTTTTCTTGTCTTGTTCAGGATGATCCTGATGTTTTTCCGTGCTCATGATTTACTCCTTTTTTACTTGAAGTTTTCCGCCAAGACGGGTATAAAAACTGTACGCATAATATATATGCGAATAGTTTATATGTCAATATAGTTTTTATACGTATCGTTAGAATGGGAGATTTGAATGAAAGATCAGTCAGTTACAATTCCATGGAGTACGCAGAAGCGGCTGCAATTTCTTGAGTTCAAGCTGTATTGGGAAGGAAGGGTCAACCGCGGTGATCTGACGGCAGAGTTTGGTATATCCATCCCCCAGGCTTCGGTGGACTTCACGAAATACCAGGAAATAGCTCCAAAGAACATTTCTTACAATTCAAGCGCGAAATACTACGAGCCAACCGAAACATTCTCTCCGATATTCATTGAACTATCAGCTGATGCATATTTTTCAACTATCTTGTGTTCACCAACCGAGAGCATTGCCACTTGTGGATCGGATTATGTTGCAGCTGTTCCAAATCCTTCCCGTGCTATCGACCTAGATGTTTTAAGGACATTGGTTCAGTCCATCAAGAATAAGCAGGTTGTCTCGGTGGATTATCGATCATTTAACAACCCACAACCAGGAAACACTCGGATGGTTTCACCGCATGCCTTCGGCACGGATGGGTTGAGGTGGCATGTTAGGGCGTATTGCCATGAAAGTAATTCTTTCAAAGACTTCGTGCTTGGAAGGATAGCTTCTGCAGTTATGGGGTCTGAGTCAAACATTGACGTGAATAGCGACCACAAGTGGTTTAACTATGCGGAAGTAGTAATCGGACCAAATCCAAAGTTGAACGAAGCGCAAAAAAATATCGTCGCCATGGATTATGGGATGACTGATTTTGAATTGAAAATTAAATGTAGGGTTGCCCTCCTTTACTATCTGATGAAAAAGATCGGTATTGATCGAAATGGCAGTGATCGTGCTGGTGAAGAGCAGCAAATAGTAACGGTCAACTTTGATGAGATCCAAGCGGCAATTCGTCAGTGAAGAAGTAACGAAACATGAAAATATCCAAGCAACTTACGAATATTAAAACCGAGCGGGACGTTCGCATCCTCTATGCTGTCGAGTCCGGCAGCCGTGCTTGGGGCTTCGCATCACGTAACAACGACTTCGACGTCCGGATCATCTATATCCCCCAACCGTAATGGAATCTATCGATTCGTGACCGGCGGGGTGTGATCGAGTGCCCGATTTCAGATGACCTCGATATCAGCGGATGAGATCTTAGAAAAGCTCTGGGCCTGTTCAGCAAGTCAAATCCGCTGCTTCTGGAGTGGCTCGGCTCCCTGATCATCTACAAAAAGGCCTACGGCCTTGCCGATAGACTGCGTGAAATGCTGGCTACCGCTTTTCAACTGAAACGCAGTATGTACCTCTACCTACATATGGCGCGTGGCAATTACCGGGAGTAACCGGTGAATCTCGAAGTGACCAGCATTATCATTTCAATAGCAGCGGAAGCTTTGTGCTTCTATTATGTATATCTATCACTAATTTCATAAGAAGGTGGGTTAGATATTTTGAAGAACAATCGAAGCATAGTTTCCCCTCTGAGGATCGACGCGGTCGCTGTTCCAGGTACTGGCGGACTCATCGGCATGGCCATCTGTCCTGGGAAGGATGAATATGCTGGACTAGGCATCCCTGCAGGACCATGGAAACGGGACCTGGACCTGGATCTCCAGGTTATCTGTGACTGGCAGGCTCAGGCACTGGTAACCCTTATTGAGGAATTCGAGTTCGAGCTGCTTTCCGTTCCTGAACTGCCGGAGAAGACGCGAGCCTTTGGTATTCGTTGGGTTCACCTCCCGATTGTTGATGTCTGGGTTCCGGACAGGGTGTTTGAAGAAGAGTGGGAGGTTGTGGGGGAAGAATTGCGGCAGATCCTTCGGGAGGATGGCAGGGTCGTGCTCCACTGTCGTGGTGGGCTTGGCCGGACCGGGATCATTGCTGCGCGACTGTTGGTGGAGTTCGGCATGGAGCCGCGGGAGGCTATTCGGCGGGTACGGGCCGCCCGACCGGGGGCTATTCAGACGCAGGAGCAAGAGGACTATGTGTTGAGGCGTGAATCATGGTTGGCTAGGATACGGTAGTCAGATGTATCGATTGACCGGAACCAGTCCGTTGCATCTTAATTGAAATATTTTTAATGGTGTTGGGTTGTTGCTTCTGGTATTACTTGTTTGGTTAATGAAGAGGTATCTGCCGTTTTAGACTTGTTGAGTTAAGGAAGCGTTTTTGAAAAAGGGGAATCGGAATGGGTCGTCTGACGAGATGCAGATGGATGAAAGCCGCCATGGTCGGAGATATCTGACAGGCGGCTTTTTTTCAAGTGCCAGCGATTATTATGGATGTAATCATTGTGCGTTGTAAATGAACCATTGAAGCAAGAAGGTAGCCTATTGAGTAGTAGAAATAATATACCGGCTATCTTATCTCTTACTTGGCGAATACTATCCTAATCAATGATCTACAGTACTCGTAGCAAAATACATCTAATTGATTTTATCGTATAAAGAAAATGGAAAGCACTCATGGACAATGATCAGATCCCTCGTGTAGGTATGCTTGCTACCGTACGAAACCGACGAGGAGTTATTTCCGCTGTTGAACCTTATGAGGAGCTCGGCTCAGCAAAGCTACTGCATTTGGTGACAGTTGAATTCACCGAGTACGATGGAGAACCGGAAGAAACCTTGCTTTGGGAACGGGAGTGTCAACCTGTAGTATTGGAACCGAACGCTCTTCCTCGTGTAACTGATGAAGCTCCCATGCAGTCGTCTGACTTACTAGCACTCCAACGGGCAAGCCGATGGAGTGCCATCACTCCCTTCCTCTCTGCCCACTCCCCTCAAGAACGCTCTGAGCCGATACCAACTGCCCCAGTCTACGGTGCCGTTTCAGCCGATGACTTCCAGTTGGTCCCGCTGGCTCGGGCCATGCGCATGCCGCGTGTATCCTTACTGCTGGCTGATGACGTTGGTCTGGGTAAAACGATCGAGGCTGGGTTGATCCTCGCCGAGTTGATCCGCAAGCGCCGTATTCGCCGCGTTTTGATCATAACCCCCGCTTCTTTGCGCTACCAGTGGCAGTCTGAAATGGATGAGAAATTTTCCCTTGGCTTTGATGTGGTTGACCGTGCCGCTACCCACAGGCTCCAGCGTGACTTTGGCCTGGATGTAAATCCCTGGCGTGCCTTACCGAGAATTATTACTTCCTATCACTACTTGCGTCAGCCAGATGTATTGGAACAGTTCGAAGCTACCTGCCGGGCTGTCCACCAGGGGCAAGTGTCCGCTCAACTACCATGGGATCTTCTGATCGTCGATGAGGCGCACAACTTGATGCCCTCCAACTTCGGTGAAGATAGTGACTTGGCTCAGATGCTGCACCGTCTCACCCCGTGGTTCGAACATCGTCTGTTCCTTACTGCGACTCCCCACAATGGTTATACCCGTTGTTTCTCTGGTCTTCTGGAACAGCTTGATCCAGTCCGTTTCACCCGCACGCCCAATTTCACGGACAAGGAACGGAAGATGATCGGCGACGTTCTAGTGCGCCGATTGAAGAGTGAAATCAACCATCAGGATAAAGACGCTGGAAGATTCCCCCGTTTTGCCAGCCGCCACCTAGAACCGCAACCGTTGTTCATGCTGAAGGGTGAAAAATCTCTTGCCAAGGCAGTTCGGGATTTCTGTGAAGCTCTCAAGAAACAGATCAGGGCAACCCAGGAAGCTCGGATGGTCCTCAACTTCGCCATTGAGATTCTTCGTAAACGCTTGTTATCGAGTCCGGTTGCTTTCGCTGACTCATGGCTGCGCTTCAAGCTGGGCCTGGAACAAGGCCAGACCATATTGCCTGCTGAAGTGGCTGCCGCACAGAAGGCGACGGAAGAGGATATTGATGATGACCAGGAACGGGAGAGCCGCGGCCATCATGCAGTACACTTGATCGGGGCTTGGATTCACCCCTATGTGGACGTGCTGTCGGCAGAGATTGATGCAATCGATGCGGCATTGACGCAGTTGGCACTGGATAAGTTGCCTGTTGTTGAGGCTCAGCCTACCGAGGATGCTCGATTCGAGCGGCTCAAGGAACTGATCAACAACCGGCTGCGTAATTTAGATAAATGGGCTAACGATGAACGACTGGTCATTTTTACCGAGTATAAGACGACACTGGACTACTTGGTAAATAGGCTGCGGGGCGAATACGGCAAGGATGATAGCGCGCTGATTCAGCTCTATGGTGGTATGGACGAACGGGAACGAAAAACGGTCAAAAACGCATTCAATGATCCCGCCTCTCCGGCTCGGATTCTCATTGCCACCGATGCTGCCTCCGAGGGTCTGAACCTTCAGCAAACTGCCCGCCTTCTTCTCCATTATGAAATCCCGTGGAACCCGTCACGCCTGGAACAACGTAATGGTCGTCTTGACCGCCATGGGCAGGCCCGTGATGTCACGATCTTCCACTTCGCCAGTGATGACGATGCCGATCTGCGCTTCGTGGCGCGGGTCATCGTCAAGGTGAATGAAATACGCGAGGATCTCGGCTCCGTTGGCGAGCTGTTCGATGCCGCATTCCAGCGTCGTATGATGGAACTGCAGGAAGATCACGATATTTTTTCGCAACTGGATCGGCAGATAGCCAGCCGCCGTAATGCAGCCGATGAAGCCAGGGTCCATGTGGAAGAGCGTGGTGTTGAGGAACAGCAGCTATTCTTGCAACTCTTGAAAGATCTCGACCTTAATCCGGAAACTTTGAAAGAAACCCTTCGTGTTGCATTGGGAGTCAGTAGTGGTCGAGATGTGCTTGAAGGCCCTGATGCGCGAGGACGGATGCGTATCTCCAGCCAGCTGCCCGGTCAGTGGCAGGCAGTTGTAGATGATTACCTTCGACTGCCGGCTCAACGGGGGGTAATTGGCGCCATGCCCTGGCTGGTGTTCGATCAGCAGTTCTTCATCCACAATATCAGCGGGCGTCCGGTATTTCGGCAATCTCCTGATACCGTTCTGCTGCACCTCGGTCACCCGATGCTGCGGCATGCCTTGGCTTCCTTTGCCCGGCTGCGTTTTCCCGGCGCTCAGGTGGACAGAATATCCCCCAGCCGCTGGACAACGACTATAGGACAGGTACCAGACGGGGCCGATGCACTCCTGTTGTTCACTGTGGAAGAGATGGCTATCAACGAATTGCGAGAGACCTTCCACCACTGGGTGCGTACCCTGGCTGTTCCTGTTCGAAGTGGAGTTCTGGGCGATCCGCTCCCCTACGATGGCCCGAATCACGGCACTCCCGGCAAATATGCGGAGGACAAGGTTAATGCCGCTCGTGAAATTTGGGATGACGTAGATCGCAATCTGAGTCAATTCCTTAAGCAATATCGGGCCTCACTGACCGAAAGCGTCAAGAAGCACCAGATTGATGCTGGAACTGAGGCACGTCTGAGGGAGAAGGAGGCTTTCGAGCGAAGGATTAACGAGGTCGCAGCCCTCCAAAAAACTCAGAGTATCGACAAACTGAAACGGGAGATCGAAGAGCGCCGCAGCGGTGCTCTGCAGCTCAGCCTTCTGGAAGATGCCAACGAAATTGCCGAACGGCAACTGCGGGACCTGGAGGATGAACTCAAGCGCCGCACTGGTCACTTCGGAGAGTTGCTGGAGCGGCTCAAAAGTGAGAAATCACGAATTCTGGACAGGGTAATTCCTAATCGATTTACCCTGCGTGGAGATGTCCAGGTTTTTCCCGTTACGATTGAAATCCGTTTCCCGGAGGTGCAACGATGAGCTTGCAACTCGACTGGTGGGCAGGCCTCAATCACGGCGGTCTGCTGATAGCCCCTAACAAGGTCCAGGAATACTTCCGTCAGGAACTTGATCCGCTGCACTATGGAAAAGCTGAACGGCTGCGCCGCGAGATTACCCGTTTCGATGGCACCAGCGAAAGTCTCTCGCCGCTCCTCGATTTCCTCCTGGAAGATCTCTGCCACTTGCCCGCCGCTGAATGGCAGAAGGCGCAGCATATTGACTCGAAGTGGTCACTCAGCAGCTTCACCACGGAACAGATCAAGCCACGCCGTATCTGGGTTGGCCCCAAGGGTGAGACGCTGCCCGTGTTCGTTCCCCAGGCAGGCAGCAGCAAGACGATCGGTAATCGTCTGGGGGTCGGCAAGTCACGGCGGTTACTCAGTCGAGTTCTGGAATGGCTACGCCGTCAACAGCAACCTTTGGCGTTGATCACCAACGGGCGGCAGCTGCGATTGGTGCACGCTGGTCAGGATTATGACGCCTGGTGTGAATGGGATATCGATCTCTGGTTCGCGGAAGGAGCCCCCAGTGCCCAGGTAACCGCCTGGCGGCAACTGTTGGATAGGTCGGTTCTGCTTACCTCCGGCAAGGAAGCGCCCGGCACCCTATTGTCCGCCATTCTCGACTCGCGTAAAGGGCAGGCTGAGCTTTCTTCCGTCTTGGGCGAGCGGGTCCGGTTGGCGGTTGAGGAGTTGATCACCGCTTCCCATAGCGCCATCGAATCCGCTAGAGAGCAAGGTGTCCTGTTTGACTACCGCGATCTGTATATGGCCGGCACTCGTATCATCATGCGCTGCATCATTGCCCTGTTCGCCGAGGCTCGTGGTCTGCTGCCGGTGGACAACCGTATCTACCAACATTCTTACAGTATCGACGGCCTTCGACAGCAGTTGGACCGCAGAGCCAGTGGGCGTGGCGGTGAACGTCTTGCCCAAGGTCGGAGTGCCTGGCCCCGTGTAGTTGCCCTGTTCAACCTGATACACCAGGGCTCTTCCCATGAAGCTTTACCGGTCCCCCAGTACAGCGGCAACCTGTTCATGCCGGGTAATGCGGCTAGTGATGACAGTCTGACCAGAGCCTTGGCTCAACTGGAGGCTCCCACCAATCCGGTCAGCGACAAGCAGGTCCGTCAAATCCTCCGGTTGTTAACCCGAACCAAGGTACAAGTTCGTCAGGGACGGCGAAGTACCTGGGTAGATGGACCGGTGGACTTCGCGGCTCTCTCCACCGAATACATCGGTATCCTCTATGAAGGTTTGCTGGACTTCGAACTGAAACGCGCAGAAGACGGTGATCCGATAATCTTCCTGAGTGTAGGCCGTCAACCGGCGCTGCCTCTTTCCCGTCTGGAGGGGATGGATGACAAAGCTATTAAACAGTTATTCGAGGAATTGAAAAAGAAAGATTCCGGCCCTGTCGCTGAGGATGAAGGTGATAGTGATGATGAAAGCGCTGAGGAAGAAGATCAAACTGAAGATCTGGATCTCGATGCCGCCGATTCCGAGCAGGAGCCTGCCGATTATACAATTGAAGTGGAGGCTGAGGTAACTGTTGGGGATGAAGTTGAAATCGCTATTAATGCCAATGAT
This sequence comes from Deltaproteobacteria bacterium, assembly GCA_009668975.1. Lineage (GTDB taxonomy): Bacteria > Desulfobacterota > Desulfuromonadia > Geobacterales > Geobacteraceae > RPRC01. The sequence goes on from SBEG01000024.1 coordinate 59,964, forward strand.
CTAGAGCGCGCTCAGGCTTGGCTAGAACGGGCCGCCGAGGTTGCCGGTTTGGTGAAGAAACCCCGTGGTCGTGCTGCTGATGCTGCTGGAGCCTACGAGCAGGCACGACGATCAGAAGGAAAAAAACTATGTGCCCGTCTCATAGCTCCGGGTCAATTCTATCTGGTTCGCTGGGGTGGTACCCGAAAGGGTGCCGGGACATTCTACACACGCCCTCAGCTTGCTGCTCCTACTGTACGTCGGACGCTTCAACCGCTCGCATTCGAATCGGTGCGCACCGAAATAGATGCCAGAACTGGATTGGAAGAAGTCGTTGAGTGGGCACCCCGTAAACCTGAAGTGATCTTGTCATTGAAGGTTTGCGACCCGACCATGGGCTCCGGTTCCTTCCTCGTTAGCGCCCTGCGATTCCTGACGGATGCCTTGGTGCAGTCTCTCTACCATCACCACCGCATTTACCGTACTGATACTGGAGCGGTGGCCCGCCTGGCTGACGGTCGTGAATTGACCAAAGACACTGAGCAGCCGATTCCCTTGCAGCCGGATCATGAGGCGTTCGAGGACATGCTGCGGGTACAGTTGAAGCGACATGTCGTCGAGCGGTGTATTTATGGTGCGGACATTGATCCATTAGCAGTAGAACTGGGGCGAATGGCACTTTGGGTGGAGACGATGGACCGCACCCTGCCATTCGGATTCCTTGATCACAAACTCAAGGTTGGTAACACCCTACTCGGCACTTGGTTCGACACCTTCCGCGAGTATCCGGCAATGGCTTGGGAACGAGAGGGTGGCGATAAGGACTATCAGAAGGATAAGCCCGATCGACTCATTAACCATTATTACATCGATGCGAAGGGAAAGAAGCGCGGCGATGTTTTCACGGCGGCAATCAAAGCTCGGAAGCCTGAGATACAGCAGCAGCTAATAACCCAACTTAGCGGACAGCTTGCCTTGGGCAAAGATGTTGCCGCCGTGGACATTCATGATGAGTTAACCCAGATATTCGAAGCTCTTCACAATCTGCCGGTTCACGAGACTGAGAAGCGTGCCCACCTCTATCAAGAGAAAGTTCTGAGCAATCCCCGGTATCATTCCCTAAAAGAACGTATGGACTTGTGGTGTGCAATCTGGTTTTGGCCTGGCAATGAAATAATCAACGCACCGACACCTGACACCTTCGCAACACCCAGTGAAAAATCTCTGGCCATCGCTCGTCGTGTTGCAAGAGAAAACAAGTTCTTCCACTGGGAGCTGGAATTCCCGGATGTATTCACGCCGGAGCGGAAAGGCTTCGATGGTCTGCTCGGTAACCCACCTTGGGAGACAATGCAACCCAATTCTAAAGAGTTTTTTTCTAATATCGACCCACTTTACCGATCATATGGCAAGCAAGAGGCACTCGTAAAACAATTTGAATATTTTAGAGATTTACCTGAGATAGAACATAAATGGATTGAGTTCAATGCGGGGTTTAAGGCATTCGCTAATTGGATGAATAAAGTCGGTCATGCATTCGGAGACGAAATCAATGAAGATAATGATGGTAGACGTAAACATGATCTAAATCTAGGGGGGCGTGGCAAGGATAGTTTTTCTATATCAGAACGATTACATGGCAAATGGCGTAATAGACGTTTGGGATACACAAAGTTTGCGGATTCGTGCCACCCATTCATTCATCAAGGTAGGGGTATGAATTTACCCCAGTTTCGTGGACAGTAAGTTAAGCTGCGAGATTGAGTTCCTCG
>SBEG01000025.1 GCA_009668975.1 Deltaproteobacteria bacterium
CGAATTCAATGCAGAGAGCATCGCTGGCGGAGTGGATGCCGGCGGTGTGGCCTGCGCCGCCTTTTTTCAGCAGATCGGCGCAGAGATTGATGGCTGCATCTTTGCCGTCAACGATGTAGTAGCCAAGGCTCGGAGAGAGCTTCTCGCGGCTCATGGGCTCAACTTCCTGGGTGCCCTTGAGAGGACCAACCAGCAGAGCGCGGGTTCCTTCGGGTACCGGGAAACCGGCCATTTCGGCAATTACCGGAGCAGCCTGGCCGACAACTTTGCCGGACACTACAGAGCACTCGCCGAAATAGAGTTTTTCCAGTTTTGCTTTTTCTTCGGCATTCACCAGGTACACGCCGATTTCCTTCAGCTTGGCAACGGCTTTTTCCGCTACTTTGGCATCGTCGAAGATCAGGTTCTGTTCGGATGCGCAGACCACACCATTGTCGAAGGTCTTGGAGAGGACTACGTCGTTCATGGCCTGGTCGACATCTGCGTCAGCAGCGACATACACCGGGCAGCCGCCTGCACCAACACCGAAAGCGGGGTTGCCGGAGCTGTAGGCAGCCTTTACCATGGCGCCGCCGCCGGTGGCGAGGATAACGTCAACGCCGGGGTTGGTCATCAGGGCGTTGGTTGCTGCTACGGAAGGCTCTTCGATCCACTGAATGCAATCCTTGGGCGCGCCTGCGGCAATGGCTGCGTCCAGGCAGAGCTGTGCGGTTTTGACGCAGCATTTCTGAGCGCGGGGATGGAAGCCGAAGATGACCACGTTACGGCCTTTGAGGGAGGAAAGTACCTTGAAGCAGACCGTGGAGGTGGGGTTGGTGGTCGGAGTAACGGCAGCAACAACACCAACCGGCTCGGCGATTTCGATGATATCGTTTTCGTCCTTGACAACACCGACGGTTTTCACGTCCTTCATGTCGTTCCAGATAACGGTAGAACCGAAGTAGTTCTTGATGGTTTTGTCAGCCACATTGCCGAGACGGGTTTCTTCTACGGCCATTTTTGCAAGCTCTTCCTTGTTTGCGTCAATAACCTTGGCGATAGCTTCGCAAATCGCGTCGGTTTTTGCCTGGTCAAGCTTTTTGTACTCGGTCAGGGCTGCTTTGGCTTTCTGTACCATCTGATTAATTGTTTCATCTACCATCTGTATAGAACCTCCTGAAAATACCGGACTGTTGGGCCCGGTTAAAATATGGGGTTGGCCGATTTTCGCCAGGTGTGGCTGGAGCGAAGATGCTCGCCGGAGTAGCTCTGGGAGCGATTTATCCCTACGTTTTTAGTAAAGCTAAAGGCATGTGTCAATGGTTAAATATGGAACGCGACATTGTTTGGCGAGATCCAACTATTGAAAAACACATGTTAACTAGCTGATCCTACGAGAGAAAACGCCGGTTTGAAATGGTGTGGTAAAAAATTTACTGTTAATGAAAAATGTTGTGGGTTTTTATGTCCAGTAAAGTTTCTGCGTGGGCATGGTGTGCCCGAAAGCGACAGTTTGCTGAGAATGATTTTGCTATCTTGCCGGTAAATAAGGAAAACAGGCGAGGGAGTTCAGGACAGGTGCCGAAAGAGAACAGCATTTTGTAGGAGAAGAACCAACTGATTAAGAGCAGTTCGTTTCCCGTTAAAGCACAGAGAGCTGTTCTCCTGCGTATTTTTCAGGATACTAAAAAAGGGACTCTCCTTTCCGGCGAATCCCACTCGATTACTGGTACTCTGGCAGCTGAACATATCTACGCAGGAGCGGCTTGAGCCGCGACTATCGCTCCTGAAGGCGCTTCTGCATTGAGCTGATAAATTGCCGCCGTAATACCGTTTCTGTCCGGCAGCGCTGATTACCAGAGCAACGCTATTCCGGTGTGGCGTTCTTTTCTTCTTCCGGTCTTTTGCCGCGGACGATACCTTCAATCCACTGTGAGAGTGCTTTGCCGCTTTGCAGGGTTTCTTCGGGGATGCTGAGGTTGTTTTTCGTTGCCAGGTCACGGGCGAATTTCAATTGCGCCTCGCTGGGACCACCGCCTACTGCCCTGACCGGTGGTACGCTGAAAGCCATCTTGGCGTGGACTCCCCGACAGAAACGCTGCCAGGTTTCTCTATTTTCTACGATCAGGTCGAGAAAACTTTCCATGCGGCCGGTGAGGGCGTAGTCGATCACCCAGGGGTGCTTGTCACGCAGGTAGTCCACCAGGGTTTCGCCCGGCGGCAGGGGCACGACCTTCCGTTTTTCCTCTTTCACATAGCCGCGGTCGATGATGTTTTTCGTGATGGCGGCGTAGGTTGACGGCCGGCCGATCCCGAGTCTCTCCAGTTCCTTTACCAGCGAGCCGAGGGTGAACCTGCCGGGCGGCTTGGTCTTCTTTTCCGCCAGGATTTCCTTGAGCTTCGGTACCAGTTCTCCTGCCTCCACCGGCGGTAGAATCTGCACGGTGTCTTCGTCGCCCTTTTTCTCTTTATCTTCATCGGTTACGGCATAAACTTTCAAGAAACCATCGAACTTTAAAACCCGTCCACTGGCCTTGAATTTCTCCCCGGCAACCAGAAACAGCAGGGTCGTGGAGTCATAGACCGCCGGGGCCATCTGGCTGGCCACGGCCCGCCGAAAAATCAGCTCATAGAGCCGGGCGTGCTCGCTGCTGAGCCCTTCTTTGCGCACGAGTGCGGCAATCTCGACCGCCGAATGCATCTTGGTCGGACGGATGCCTTCATGAGCGTCGGCCTGGCTGTTTTTCGATTTGTGGCTGATCGGTTTCGCGGGAAGGTACTCTGCGCCGAGCGCTGTGGTGAGGAACTCCCGGATCTCCTTGATGAAGGCATCATCCATGCGCACCGAGTCGGTGCGGTGATAGGTGGTCAGGCCGTGGTCAAAAAGCCCCTGGGCCAGTTTCATGGTCTGTTCCGGAGTGAACTTCAGGTGCACGGCGGCGGCCGCCTGCAGGTCGACGGTGGTAAAGGGCGGTTTTGCTGATTGGCGCGCTTCCTTCTTCTCCACTTTTTCCGCCAGGGCGTGAGACTCCGCCTGGATCGCCGCGATGATCGCCTGGGCATCCTCCACCTTGGTAAACTTGCCCTTCACGTGCCGGGCAAGAAAGGTGGTGCCCTCCTTCTCCAGCTGGATTTCCAGCATCCAGTAGGGGGTTGGAACGAAGTCCCTGATCTCCCGCTCCCGGTCAACCACCAGTCGGACCGCGGGTGACTGCACCCGCCCGACGCTGAACTTGCCGCGCAGGCTCCTGCTTGCCAGGGGGGAAAGGATGTAGCCGACCAGGCGGTCGCCGATGCGTCGCCCGAGGAAGGCGCTATAGAGTCCTTCGTTGGTTTCCTCGAAGGGCACCGCTTTGGCCAGGGATTCTTTCAGACCTTTTTCGGTGACTTCATAGACTTCCAGCCGCCTGCATTCCTTGGCCACTTCTTTCACCTCTTCGTAAATATGGCGGCTGATGGCATACCCTTCGCGGTCCGGGTCTCCGGCCAGCATGACGATTTCGTCCTTGGCCGCCGCACGGAGTTCCTTGGGCAGGTGCCTCTTTTTCTCGTGATAGACGAAGGTCGGCTCGTACGTCTTCAAATCGACGCCCATGCTGGAATCGGGCAGGTCTTTGAAGTGACCCACTGTGGACATGGTTTTTACTTTGAGGATCGATTGTATTTTTTTCGCCTTGGTGGGCGACTCGACGATAATAAGCATGGTTTGGCGGGGTACCTGTTCTTTTGATTGATTATACGGAGATTTTGCGATGACCTCTGGTGTCTGCAAAATGCTTCAGGTTTGACGAAGTGCCGATGATACAGGATACTTTCCAAGAAGTCATCAGTGTGCGGAAAACATTTCTGGTGGGTATGGCGAAGTAAGGGTTTGTTAGGGAATAAGTGTAACATTCAGGCGCTCAGATTCGGATTGGACTTGTCGTTTCCGATTGAGTAAAACCGCAGGCGTAGCAGGGCTACGTCGAGGATTTTGCGATTGAGGAAACGGCAAAGACGACCTGAAGATGAGGTGCATCAATTGTGACACTTATTCCGTGACAGGCCCTAAGAGGAATAGTGCATGATTCAGCTCGAAACCAAAGACAGATTCAGCGGCTGCCTGCTGGCCGGTGCGGTGGGCGATGCACTCGGCGTGCCGGTGGAATTTCTGACCCTCGCTGAAATCCGGACAAAATATGGGCCGGAGGGCATTCGAACCTTTACGGAGACCCCGAGCGGCATTGGAATAGTCAGCGACGATACCCAGATGACTCTTTTTACCGCCGAAGGCCTGCTGAGTGAATATCATCTTTGCCGGGCAGGTGGTTCAAAACCTGATTATAGTACCGCGGTGTATCGGTCCTACCTGCGCTGGCTTCATACTCAGGGTGAGGTTTCCCAAGATCCCGCTTTCCGGGATTGCCTCGGCGGCGAGTTGCTGAAAGTGCCGGAACTGAATCATCGGCGGGGTCCGGGCAGCACCTGCCTCTCCTCGCTGATCTCGGGCCGGATCGGAACGGTTGCCTCCCCCATCAATACCGGAAAAGGTTGTGGCGGCGTCATGCGAGTGGCTCCGGCCGGACTTTTCTGCCGGGCCATTCCCGGCGGCATGGGTGACCGGGAGCGGGCTGCGATGGCCTTTGAGCTCGGCTGTGCCGTGGCTGCCGTCACCCATGGCCATCCGCTCGGTTACCTCCCTGCAGGATATCTGGCCGCGGTCATGTTTTTCCTCACGGCCGGTTTGGGGCTTGAAGAGGCGCAGTCCAAGGCTATGCTGCTGCTGGTTGAACGTCCCGAAAGTGAAAAGGGCAGCCTGGCTGCCCTGATTGCCCGGGCGCTTCGAAGCGCGCAGCAGGATAAGCCGTCTCCGGAAACGCTGGAGCGGCTTGGCGCCGGCTGGGTGGCTGACGAAGCCCTGGCCATCTCGCTCTATTGTGCCGCTTCTGCGAAAGGGGATCTGGCCACCGGGCTGCGGCTTGCTGTCAACCATTCCGGGGATTCCGACTCCACCGGCGCTATCACCGGCAATATCCTTGGGGCACTTCTGGGCAAAGGGGCGATCCCCGAGGCTTGGTTGACGAGTCTTGAAATGCGGGAACTGCTGGAGAAAATAAGTATGGAGTTGTTTGCCGTCAGCCAGAAGCCGTGAGCTGACAGCATTTCTTATAAAAAAACCGCACCAGGGCATTTTGCGATCCCGGTGCGGTTTTTTTTCATATTCTCCCGTCAAGAGAGTATTTTCCTAATTTGAGTTCAGGAAGGTTTTGAGGTTGTTTATTTCCGTTGCCGAAAGGGTTATTCCTTTGTGCCCACTTATGCCAGCTGTGTACTCCTCCGTCATCCTCGAGCCATCTCCGGATAGATTGGGAGCCGAACCGGAAGTGTCATAGGTGCCGAGGCGGTGGCATCCCGCGCAGTTGGCATCATAGACTGCCTGCCCGGTAGTCGGTGTCGGCGCGGGTGCAGGTGTCGTTGTGGCACCAAAGAAAGACTTCAAATTGGCGATCTCTGTGGACGACAAGGTGATACTTTTGTGCCCCGATACCCCAGCGGTGTAATAGCTGTCGACTTTTGTGGTCTGGTAGAGATTCGGCGCGGTGCCGCTGGTGTCATAGGTGCCCATGCGGTGGCAGCTCGCGCAGCTGCTGTCATATTTGGCCTGCCCGGTGGTTGGCGTTGGTGTCGGTGCCGGTGCCGGTGCGGCTGTCGGATTGTTCAGGAACGTCTTCAGGTTGCTGATATCCGTTGCCGTCATGGTGAATCCCTGGTGGCCGGTGGTGCCGGCAGTGTAATAACTGTCGATGCGCGTGCTCCGGTAGAGGTCCGGTGCCGAGCCGCTGGTGTCGTAGCTGCTGAGTTTATGGCAGCCGGAGCAATTGCTGTCGTAGATGCCTTGGCCGGTTGTCGGTGTGGGTGAAGGCGTTGATGAAGAATGGCAGGTTGCACAGGAAACGACCTGGGGTGTCCCCGGGACCAGCGTCCGGGCAATGCCTTCAAGGCTGCTGCTCGACAAGGCGGTCAGCTGAGCGGTTCCCATGCCGCCCACATTACCCCTGATTGCGCTTTGAATCTGGGATGCGGTGCGGTACTCCAAGCCGGACGGAGTATGGCAGACAACACAGTTGGTCAGAAACAGGTTCTTGTCGCTGGTTGACATGGGGGTCGCAGGGGGTGCCGCAATGGTCAGCGACAGGGATCTGGTGGCGGTGACCGATTTCGAGTCGACGGCACGGGCAGTGAAGCTGTAGGTGCCGGCTGCGGTGGGTGTGCCCGCAAGTGCTCCCCCCGTTGATACCGTAATTCCCGGCGGAAGCGTGCCGCTGGAGCTCCAGGTATAGGGGGTGCTGCCGCCGGTCGCGGCGAGCGTCTGACTGTAGGCGGCTCCCACGGTGCCGTCCGGCAGGGAGGAGGTGGTTATCGAGAGCGCCGCTGTGCCGCTTGTTACGGTTATGGTGAGTGATTTCGTGGTTGATGCGGCGGCGGCGTCCGTCACTCTGGCCGTGAAGGTGAAGGTTCCGGTTGCACTCAGGGTTCCCGAGATGACTCCGGAAGAGCTGAGTGTCAGACCGGTGGGCAGGGTGCCGGCAGAGCGGGCCCAGGTGTAGGGAGTTCTACCGCCGCTGGCCGTAAGGATCTGGCTGTAGGACGTTCCGACTGATCCGTTCGGCAGGCTCGCTGTCTGGATGGCCAGCGGCGCGGTGGTCACCGGATTGTTCAGGAAGGCCGAAACAACGGTGATATCGGATGAGGTAAGTGTTACCCCCTTGTGTCCCGATACCCCGGCGGTGTATTTGCCGCTGACGGCGGAACCTTTTCCCAAGAGGTCTGGAGTGCCCGAACTGTCGTAGGTGCCGAGTTTGTGGCAGCTGGCGCAATATTGATCGTATACCTGCTGCCCGGTCAATGCCGCGCTGGCGAAATACGCCGGTAGGGCGAGCAGCACCGGCAAGAGCCACAGGGCTTTTATCAGCTTGTTACCAGATTTCATGTCTTCTCCTTTCGATACTATAAAGCTGCTGACTCTCGGATGAAATTATTGAGCCGTAACCTCAAAGGTCGACTTCCTGTTCGGATCGAATACATGCACGGCGCAGGCAATGCAGGGATTGAACGAGTGTATTACCCGGAGTACCTCAAGAGGGCGTGCCTCGTCGGCAACCGGGACATCCTTCAGTGAAGCCTCCACCGGTCCGGGGACATCGTTCGCATCCCGGGGGCCGAAGTTCCAGGTTGAGGGGACCACCATCTGGTAGTTGGTGATCTTCTGGTTGGAATAGTTCACCCAATGACCCAGGGCGCCACGCGGCGCTTCGTTGAGTCCCACGCCGGAGCCGGAACTTGCCATGCTGAAGGACTTGCGGTTCGGCATGGCGCTGGTGCTGGGGGTCGTTGCCCGTACTTGGCCGGCCCAGCTGACCATGGCGTCCGCGATAACTTTAGTCTCGATGGCCCTGGCCGCGGTCCGGCCGAGGGAAGAGTACATGGCGGACAGGGAGAGGCCAAGTTTCCGGAGAAAAGCGTCGACCTGTGTTTTGGTGGCGGAATGTCTCTTGCCGTAGTTCACCATGACCCGGGCCAGTGGCCCGACTTCCATCGGTTGACCCTGATAGCGCGGCGCCTTGATCCAGCTGTACTGACCCGCGGTGTCGAGTCCGCTGTAGTTCGGCACGGTCTCGCCCTGGGCCGGATTGCGGCTGCTGCTTCCCTGATACCAGCTGTGAGTGATATGTTCGCTGATGTTGTTCACATCGACCGGCTGGACCGAGGATGTTGAACGGTTGAAGATGGCCCCCCTGGGGAAGAACAGGCTGGAAGGCTCAGAGGAACTCAGGGGAAATTCACCGAACGACATCAGGTTTTCTGCGGGGCCGTAATTAACGTAGTCCTTGTAACGGCCGAGGAGGTAGGTGGTGTCGGGCAGATAATACGTATTGACGAAGCTCTGGGCCGCGGTAACGTGATTCCTGAATTCCGTGATACGGGTAGAGGTCAGATCCTTGTTCAGGGTGACTCCGCCGACGATCATGGTCTGGGGGTGCGGGTTCTTGCCGCCGTAGATGGCGTGCATGTGCGCCACTTCTTTCTGGGCCTTTAACGCTTCCAGGTAATTGGCCATGAATACCAGGTTTTCTTCAGGGGTGAGGATATAGGCGGGGTGACCCCAGTAACCATTATTGAAAGGCCCCAGTTGTCCGCTATTGGCGAAGGCAGCCAACTGCTGCTTGATCGCACTGAAATAGCTGGTGGTCCTGGTCCGGGCTGAATTGATCTGATTGTCCACGGTCACCGCTTTTGCCGGATCGGCGGACAGGGCGCTGACCACGTCCACCCAGTCGAGGAGGTGAAGCTGGTAGAAGTTCACCAGATGGTCGTGGATGAACTGGGCCCCCATCAGCAGGTTACGAATGATCCGCGCATTCTCCGGGATGGTGATTTGCAGGGAATTTTCCACGCTCCGGATCGAGGTGACTCCATGGACATAGGTGCAGACGCCGCAGAGACGCTGGGTGATCATCCAGGCATCCCTGGGGTCGCGGTCCTTCAGGATCGGTTCGATGCCGCGAAACAGCGGACTGGTGCTCCAGGCGCTTGCTACCTTGCCGTTGGAAACCTCGGTCTCAATGCGGAGGTGGCCCTCTATTCGTGTTACCGGATCGAGTACAACTCTTGCCATATATATGTTTCCTTTCTCATTTGATATACGTTACGTCAATAAGTCTGAGCTGGGAATAGTGCGGCTGCTTATCTGCTGAGATTAATCGTCGTCACTTCCACTGCTGCTTGTTCCGTATCTGCCGCTGTAATTGAAGAAAGACCCCTTGTCCCAGAAGTCGGGCTGAGCGCAGCCCTTGCAGGGGCAGTCAGCCTGGACACACCAGCTGGTCTTGTCGTTGTACTTGACGGTGGGGCAGTTGTGATAGGTGGTGGGGCCTTTACAGCCGAAACCTTCCATGCACCACGAAGTTCCTCGCCGCTCACACCTGTCATGGACGGTGGTGCCGTAGGCAAAGGTCGGACGGTACAGCTTGTCTACCGCGGGGAAATCGTTGAACAGCAGATAGTTGACGATCAAGGCCGCGAAATTCACCGGGTTCGGGGGACAGCCCGGCAGCTTGATGGTGGGGAGGCCGTTCAGGGCGCCGTGAACACATTCCGCCTCGGTAAGTCCTCCGGACGCTGCCGGAAGTCCGCCGAATGCCGCGCAGGTGCCGAGGCTGATCATCATCTTGGCCTGGGGGCAGACCTCCTGGGCAATCTGCAGCATGGTCTTGCCGCCGATCAAGCCGTAATTGCCGTTATTCGCGAGAGGGATGGACCCTTCCACGACAACAAAGAATTTTCCGGCATGCTTGGCTACCGCTTCCTCAAGGCTTTTCGTGGCCGCATCTCCGGCCGGCGCCATGATGGTCTCGTGGTATTCCAGAGAAATCTTGTTCAGCAGCAGGTCGTCAATGACTGGGCTCGAAGATCGGAGAAAGGCCTCCGTACAGCCGGTGCACTCGGCGAACTGCAGCCAGATGAAGGGCGGCCGCGGCCCGGACACCAGCGCTTCGGCGATCTTTGGCAGATAGGATGCCTCAAGTCCCAGAGTAACTGCGATTGCTCCGCAGAACTTGAGAAAATTACGGCGGGAAATCCCCTTCCGCTCCACCAACTCGTCGATCTGTTCCTCCAGCTTGTCATCAAACCGATCGTCTTTTCCCATACGATATGCCTCCATGTTGTGTTGTACTGTGCAGCACCGGCGGCTTCACAGCTCAGGTGTCACTCCCGAGTGTCTAGACGCACGTAGAAACGCCGACAGAAGAAATTCTCTTTCGGAATTCTCATCGCGCTGATCGCACTGGTTAAGGTTTCCGGCGCTAACTGTTGTACTGTGAGTAAAAATTATTTTTCGTTTGCGCGCGTGTAAAATAATATTTGACTACACGGGGAAGGTGGGTCGTCGTCAAAAGATTGGTTTCAATATGGTTCCGCTGGATGTAATCCGCCCTCATCGGCGGGTTGAAACAAAAAAAGCCGGGTACCGGATATCATGTTGTGATAGTTCGGCATCCCGGCTGTCTCGTAGAGACCCTGTAGGCTTTCCGCCCCATCCTCGCGGATGGTTTAGTATTATCGTTATCTTGTTTGTGCGTCGTTTTCTGTTGTCTAGTATTTTAATCTAGTATCGACACTTTTGTAGAATACTTTAGAGCTTTTTTCAACAAAATAAATAAGAGCAATATAGTCGGCATCTTGGCCCGGAAAAGAAAAAGCCGGGCAGCGAGTATCTGTTTTGATATTTCGGCAACCCGGCTGTCTTCTGGAGACCCTATAGGCTTTCCGCCCCATCCTCGCGGATGGTTAAGTAGTGTCGTGTATCTGATCTGAAATTTTTTTGTAAAATACTCGATGCTGACTGTTCTGTCAATACAAATAAACATATATATAGGGCAGAGAATGTTTGGCGGCGGGCTGGCCTTGGCACCTGCAGTTTGGAAGTTCGGATAACCTTGGATAAGGTTGATTGCGAAAATTCCCATGGAGTTGGTACCAGCAGTCAGGAGTTATGGGCACTATTCAACTCTTTCCGGACAACAGGGCTTTTACCATTTCGCTGGCTTCCTTGCCGTCGTATTGTCCCGCATAATGAACGCCCAGCGCTTTCATCACTTTTCCCATGTTGGACGGTTGGGGTTCGATGGCATCGAGCGTCAGCGCCTGGCGGATCGCTTCCTTGAGGGCATCGCCGGTCAGCTGCGAAGGCAGGTATTCCGTCAGAATCTCAATTTCTTTTTGGGCGTCGTCTTTGCTCGAGGCTGCACCGCTGCCTTTTTCAAGAACCGCCAGATTGTCTTTGGCGTTCTCAATGAATTTCTTCACGAATCGTACTACCGTGGTGTCGTCGGGCTGCTTCTCATCTTTGCAGGCATCCGCGATCAATACACCAAGAAGGTTCTTTTTTTTCTCATCCCTGGATTTCAGGGCCTTCAGTCGGTCTTCTTTCATTCTTTCGATAAGCATAGTGAACCCTTTCTGAACTCGTGGTGTTGGGAGTTGCTGTGACAGCACGTAAAACAGCAGTATTATCCATCAAAGTGACCACCAGGGCAAAGCTAATCTTTCTCCTGGAGTCAATATGTGCATATTTTCCGGTAGCTGGCTGCCGTATGACACGGGAGGGGGCAGCGTCCTCGCTTGGAAATGCCGTTAAATGCGAAAAACTGGGTGTTTGTAAATTGCTTATTGGAAATGGTTATGTTAAAGGTTGCTGATGCCATGTATGAAATTATTGCAGGTATAATTCCCCCCTGAGGAACTAGCCGGAGCCACGACAAAATTTCATATTTTTCGTTATGGAAAACATTTGAGGAAATCTGAATGGACCGGTTTAACGATCTTGAAGTGTTGATAGACTCTCAGTATCCCATTATCTGCATCGAAACCCACGAGGAAAGCCGGGCAGAGGATATTTTGACCCGCATTTCCAGTCGCTTGCGTCTGCCGTTCTTTCATTGGGTGGCGACTGAGGGCTTAACGCGCTCGGGCGAGCCTCAGCCTGTTTACAATACCAGGACGGCGATGGAGGTGTTGAATTTTATCGGTACCTCTTCCCTTGAAGCTGTTTACCTGATGAAAGACCTGCATCGCTACCTGGATGACCCGCTGCTGGTGCGAAAGCTGCGTGATCTCTGTCAGTGCTTCCGGCAGAAGCGTAAATCGCTGTTTCTTACCGCCCCCTTGTTTGACATCCCGCCGGAACTTGTCAACGAAGTGGTTTTTTTTGAGCTGTCACTTCCTTCCTCGGCTGAATTGAAAGAACTGGTCTTACGGGTGGTGCAGGGCCTCTCGTCCCGCCGGAAAATTACGCTGAAAATAGATGCCGCTACCGGCCGGAAGCTGGTGGAATCCTTGAAAGGTCTTACCCTTCATGAGGCGGAACGGGTGCTTACCCGCGCCATCGTGCATGATGGACGTTTATCCGTCGATGATTTGCCGCTCATCCTTTCTGCAAAAAAACAGAAGATTTCCCAATCTGGCTTGATAGAATTTATTCCCCGGCAGGAAAGCTTTGACGGAGTAGGCGGACTGAAAAATCTCAAACAGTGGCTGGGAACGCGGAAAGGGGCTTTTTCCGAGGAAGCAAAAAACTTCGGCATCGATCCGCCACGCGGGGTCCTGCTGCTGGGCATCCAGGGTTGCGGCAAGAGCCTGATGGCCAAAGCGGTTGCCCAGGAATGGGAACTGCCGCTGCTACGCCTCGATACCGGGTCCCTCTATTCGAAGTATATCGGCGAGACGGAATCGAATGTCCGGGAGGTGATCCGCCTCGCCGAGTCACTGGCTCCGGTGGTATTGTGGATCGATGAGATAGAGAAGGCCTTCAGCTCTCCGAGCGGCTCGGATGCCGACGGAGGGGTTTCGGCGCGCCTGCTTGGGACCTTTCTGTCCTGGATGCAGGAGAAAAAGGCTCCCGTGTTCGTGGTGGCGACCGCCAATAACATTCACCTGCTGCCTCCCGAGTTGCTGCGCAAGGGGCGGTTCGATGAGATCTTTTTCATGGACCTGCCGGGCAGTGAAGAGCGTGCTGAAATTTTCCGCCTCCACCTGCAACGGCGCAAACGAGACCCGGCCGCTTTCGAACTGGCCGCACTTGCCGATGCCGCGGAAGGGTTCAGCGGCGCGGAGATCGAACAGGGCATCGTTTCGGCCCTTTACTCGGCATTTTCGACGCGACGGGAGCTTCGCACGGAGTGTATTCTCCATGAGTTGCGGAGCACCCGTCCCCTTTCACTGGTAATGAAGGAGCAAATTGATCAGATGCGGAAGTGGGCAAACGGGCGGACGGTATCCGCAGCGTAAGATTCCGGACAAGCCGGAGCAATGCACCCGGTCTCGAACTTCTCTCAAAACCTGCCTGGGGAACACCATGAATAAATATGTTGCAGCGGTGATTGGTTTCTTGCTTGTCCTCCTGAATGGTTTCTCGCTCTCTGCCGACGAACAGCGTGTGGTCCGGGTCGGTGCATTCAATTATTATCCGGCAATTTTCAAGGATCGTGATGGAGCTGTGAAAGGCTTTTACGTTGACACTCTCACCGAACTTGGACAGCGGGAGAACATCCGCTTCGAATATGTCTATGGCTCCTGGAGTGAGGGGCTTGAGCGGATCAAAACCGGCGAGGTGGATCTGCTCACCAGCGTTGCCTATACGGATGAGCGGGCAGAGTTTCTTGATTACGGCACAATTCCGCTGCTGACGGTGTGGGGTGAGCTGTACGTGCAGCCCTCATCAGAAATTGACGGCATTCGTGCTGTCCAGGGCGCAAAAGTCGGCGTTATGAAGGGTGATTTCAACGCCCGTTATTTTATCGACCTGGTGAAAAAATTTACTATCAGCTGTGAATTTGTCGAGTTGGAAAGTTTCGATGACGTATTTACCGCGATCGCGGCGAAAAAGGTCGATGCCGGTGTGGTGAACAGCACCTATGGAGTTGCAAAGCAGCATGAGTACGGACTCCGCTCCAGCGGGATTGTCTTCAACCCCTTTGATATACACTTTGCTGTTGCCAAGGGGAAAAATCAGCGGCTGCTGGCGTTGCTCGATCGCTACTTGCACAGCTGGCGTCATCAGGCCGATTCGCCCTATACCAAAGCCCGGCAGAAATGGTCGCATGGCAACACCGGCATAATCCAGCATATTCCCCGCTGGCTGGTCACTTCCTTTGCCGCTTTGGTCGTGATGGCGTTTGGCGCCGGTGTCTTTGTTCTGGTGCTCAAACGTCAGGTGCGTAACAGGACCCGCTCCCTGGCTGAATCCTCACAGCAGTATCAGCAGCTGAGCGCCCGCTTGCATGCGCTCCTGGCAGCTGTCCCCGATATCATCATGGAGGCCGGCATCGACAGGGTTTACACCTGGGCGAACAGTGCCGGAAAGGAGTTTTTTGGCGATGATGTTGTCGGATAAGAGTACACCTCTTATTTTGAACGTGAGCAGAACACTGCTGAAATAGTCAAGCCTCTCTATGCTGGAACGGAAAAATTGCTCTACGTCGAAAGCTGGCAGCGCCGCAAAGACGGCGAAGTGCGGCTGCTGGCCTGGCGGTGCAAAACGCTGGTGGATGTGCATGGCGCCGTAACCGGCACGTTGTCGACCGCACGCGATATCACCGAACAGAAGCAGTCGGAATTGGCGCTGCGGGAAAGCGAACAAAAAAACCTTGAAACACTGGAGTTCAACAGAAGCATCCTCAAAACCTCTTCCATCGGTATTCTTCTGTATCGTGCCGACGGTCAGTGTTACTTCGCCAATGAGGCCGCCGCCGTCATCGTCGGATCTGATGTGCAGAGCCTGTTGGCGCAGAACTTCCATCAGATTCAGTCCTGGCGGGAGTCAGGAATCTATGAGAATGCGCTTGAGGCGCTCAACTCGGAGGGTGAACGGATCCTGGAAGTCAGCGTTGTCACTACGTTTGGCAGGACTCTCTGGTTAAAGCTGATCTTCTCCGCAATCCTTGCCAAGGAGGAGAAGCATCTGCTGCTCTTTGCCCAGGACATCACCCAGCGGAAAAACTCCGAAGCGGCGCTTCAGCAACGGCTTGTTGCGCTCACGCAACCGTTTGAGAGCGGCAATGTCGCATTTGAAGAGCTGTTCAACATCGCTGACGTGCAACGGCTGCAAGATGAATTTGCCCGGGCAACGGGTGTGGCTTCGATCATTACACAGCCCGATGGGACTCCCTTGACCGCACCGAGCAACTTTACCCGTTTGTGTCAGGATATTATCCGCAAGACGGAAAAAGGCCGTACCGCCTGTTTTAACTCAGATGCATTCCTTGGACGTTTCAATCCTGATGGCCCGAACATTCAACCCTGCCTAAGCGGCGGGTTATGGGATGCCGGGGCAGGCATTGCCGTTGGAGGTAAGCACATTGCCAATTGGTTGATCGGGCAGGTACGCGATGAAACTCAATCCGACGAGAAAATGGCTGCCTATGCCCGGGAAATCGGCGTAGACGAAGCTGTTTTTCTGCAGGCTTTCCACGAAACGCCTGCAATGTCGCGTGTGCAGTTCGAACAGATTGCCCAGTTTCTCTTCACGCTGGCAAATCAACTCTCCGCCAGTGCCTATCAAAATACCCAGCAGGCACGTTTCATCAACGATCGCAACCAGGCAGAGGAGGAAAAGGCCAGACTGGAAAGTCGGCTGCTGCAGGCCCAGAAGATGGAATCTGTGGGGCGTTTGGCCGGAGGCGTGGCACACGACTTCAACAACATGCTGACGGTAATTCTTGGTCAGGCGGAATTGGGTCTGATGAAAATTGACCCTTCCGATCCCCTGGCCGGCAACTTTACGGAAATCATTGCAATGGCGGAACGTTCGGCGGATCTTACCCGGCAGCTGCTCGCCTTTGCCCGCAAACAGACGGTTGTGCCGAAGTTGCTGGACTTGAATGAGACGGTAACCGCCATGCTCAAAATGCTGCAGCGTCTCATTGGTGAGGATATTCGCCTGGTCTGGCAGCCGGCGCCCGATCTCGGGAGGATTTTGATTGACCCATCCCAGCTTGACCAGGTTTTGGCCAATCTCTGTGTCAATGCCCGGGATGCCATCGAGGACACCGGCATGATCACCATCGAAACGGAGAACATAACTATCGATACAGACTTCCGCAACGCGTTTCTGGATTCGGCGCCCGGGGAGTATGTGCGGTTGTCTGTCACCGACAACGGTCGCGGCATGGACAAAAATTTAATTTCGCAGATCTTTGAACCGTTTTTCACGACCAAGGAAATGGGTAAAGGAACCGGACTGGGATTGTCCACTGTTTACGGTATCGTCAAGCAAAATAACGGTTTCATAGATGTGTACAGTGAGCCGGAACACGGGACGGCCTTTTCGATTTATCTGCCACGCCATGAGGGCAAGAGTAGCCAGGTGTTTCCGGGAGGTTTCTCTCTGCCGGTTCCGCGCGGTCAAGAAACGATTCTCGTGGTGGAAGACGAAACGTCGATCCTGGATATCGTCACCATTATGCTCAAAGGGCAGGGGTACTCGGTACTGGCGGCAAGCACACCCGGCGAGGCGATCAAGGTGGCCCGGGAATTTGCAGGCGAGATTCAGCTGCTGATTACTGACGTTGTCATGCCGGAGATGAACGGACGGGATCTGGCCAAAAATCTGCTTTCGATCTATCCGCACCTGAAGCGTTTATTCATGTCCGGGTATACCTCCAATGTCATCGCCCATCATGGCGTGCTGGATGAAGGGGTTCATTTTATCCAGAAGCCGTTCTCGCTCCCCGCCATGGCGGCCAAGGTCCGTGAGGTGCTGGATAGAGAACCGGCAGAATCATGAACTGCCGAACCGAAACAGAATGCCGGTGATGAGCGCCCACCCCAGTGCACCTGCCGTCACCAGAGCGCAAGCCAGGGCCAGGATACGATGGAGCACTGTTTCCTGGCCCCTTTCTTTGTATTTCAGAACCATGCCGAGGATGATTCCTCCTGCGATTCCGCCGCCGTGTCCCCAATTGTTGATGCCGGGGACAAGGAAGCCGAAAATTGCGAGACCGGCAATCCAGCCGCTTACGTCGCGGAAGACCGCTGCGCCGTAGGTGCCCCCCCGGCTTTTACCGAAATAGAGGAGCGATCCAATGAGCGAACAGACGGCCGCCGAGGCGCCGATGGTAAAGGGTACCCCCGCCAGGCAGGAAATCCAGAAACCGAAGACTCCCCCCAGGGTGTAGATGACGAACATGCGGTTTGTGCCATATTCCAGGTTTACCAGCGGGGCGAGTTGACGCAGTGCCATCATGTTGAAGAGGATGTGGAGAATTCCACCGTGAAGGTAGTTGGCGGTGATGAGCGACCATGTCCGGCCCAACTCTGCTACGGGTACCGTCCCGGTAGCTCCCAGAAAGAGCAGGGCGGACCTGTCGGGAGAAAGTGCGCCGAGCAGACCACCGCCATCTCGGGAGCTGACGAGGAGCGTTATGATATAAAAGGCGACATTGACCGTTATGACGGTTTTTATCAGCCACTCTCCGTTTAGAGCGCCTCTGGAGCCGAAGCGGGCCAGCCAGGCTGGCGGCCGACTGGTCCCGCACCAGGAGCAGGAGGATTCCGAACTGCCGATCAGCCGTCCGCATTTTGGGCAGATGATGGGTTTTGTTGTCATGAGGATTATTCCTTTCGCTGAGGGAATTTCCAATTCGGAAACACCGGATGGCAGCTACTATAACATCGTGCAGCGCACAATAGCCAGCGGAACGGGCAGCAGTGGCTCCGGGATTTTTCCCTGATCAGGGCTTTCTGCCGTCATGGTGCGACCCATTCCAGTTTCGTCTCCTGGTTCTGACTGACGGAGTCTTGCAAGGATGACAATAATATATATTCGGATACTATATATAGTGTACAAACGCATCACTGCCGGTTACGAAATGGCCGGTCAATACCGAAACAAATCCCGGAATTTTTATCGGGGAGTTGCCAGATTATCATGCTGCAGTGTATAAAGACCCTTCCGTCAGTGAGGAGGGACGTTTCTGGCCTAAACTACGGTGATGCGGCTGACAGCAGTTTGTACCGGCAAGGCGAGCGCGGTACAGGAAGCTGCTGGTCCCGAAATTTGTGGATATGTGGATAAAGGAGAACAGGTACCGTGGAAACAATTACCGTACATTCGTGGGATGAGCTTCAGCGAGAGCTTTTTGCTCATTCCTGGAATGAGAAAATAGGACGCTTCCGTTCTCGCTACGCATTTCGGGGCCTGTCAAGTGCAAGCTACCGGCTTGAAACGACCCTGGTGAGGCTGCAGGGAGACTTTGTCAAGCTGGAGCGACACTTGCTGCGAAATTTCAGAAAATATGCTCATCGCAGTTTTGTCGAGAGAGACTCGCTTTGGCACTGGCTGTCCGTGGCTCAGCACTTCGGCCTTCCGACCAGAATTCTCGATTGGACCTATTCACCTTTCATTGCCATGCATTTCGCAACGGCGGCCATTGACAAGTTCGATCTGGATGGAGCGATCTGGGCGGTCAATTATGTAAAGGCCCATGAATTGCTGCCGCAATCCTTGCGAGACAGTCTTGAGGAGGAAGGTGCGAATGTCATGACACTCCAGCTCATGAACGAATCAATAACCTCTCTGAGTGAGCTGGATGCACTCGATGCCCAGTCGGGCGAAAAAGTGGTGATCTTTTTCGAGCCTCCCTCAATCGATGACCGGATCGTTAACCAATTTGCCTTTTGTTCAGTCATGTCTGATCCGAGCATGGTACTGGATGACTGGCTGGAGACCCATCCGGAGTTGGCGCGGAAAATTATCATTCCTGCGTCTCTTAAATGGGAAATCCGCGATAAGCTGGATCAGGCCAATATCAATGAACGGGTTCTGTTTCCCGGTTTGGATGGTTTGAGTCTCTGGCTCAAGCGGCACTATAGTCCGAGCATGAAGGAGTAGCCACCCTGTGGGCGATCCGCCGAGGTATTCACAAATAATAATCGATCTGCCGGAGAAACTCCGCCGGATCGCGCCGCGCATCCCGGGATGTGTCATGCTCGCACTGACTTGCTGGCTGCTGACGTCAACCGTGCTCCTGGCCGCTGATGAAGGGGTGGCGGGGACGTGGCGGACCGCCGACGGCAGAGCGCTGATCGAGATTTACCCCTGCGGAGCGAATATGTGCGGTCGCGTGGCCTGGCTGCTGGAACCGAACTTCCCGGAGGACGACCCGGAGGGGATGGCAGGGAAGCCGCGTATCGACCGGTACAACCCCCATGCGGAATTGCGTAACCGCAGGGTTCTTGGCCTGCGGCTCATGGAAGGTTTTATTCACAAGGGTGACAATCGTTGGGAGCAGGGAACCATCTACGATGCCGATACGGGAAGAACATACCGTTCCAGGATGACGTTGCTTTCAGCGGACCGGCTCAAGCTGCATGGCTACATCGGTATTCCCCTGTTTGGCAAGTCGTCAATCTGGACCCGGCAGAAATAGTTGATGGGAAATCGCCGCCGTTACAGTACGCCGCACCTGTTTATCATTTGTGAAGCTGTATCTTCTGCCGGAGGCCAGCTTCTCAGAGCTTTTTTTTACGCTTTTTGTTTTATGCGGATCGACCTTGCCAATGGTTTCCGCATCCTCGACTTTTTTCTGCGTTGTATCTCCCCGTCAGAGTCCGATACATCCCCGCCAAAGTACAGTGCGGCAGTACTTTGCCTCAAAGTCTGCCCTCAGCATGATGCGGAACCGTCAAATGTAGAGGCTTGCCGAGCCTCCCGCCTTCCCTTTATTTGTTCCTTACGTGAAGCTAATAGCCTGATACTAAAGAACGAATCGGTCTTTTAAGCTTTTTCTGAAAGTTGGTAAGCTAATTGCTTTTATTGGCAATAAAACTTGTGATTGCATCCACCTGCTTGGGAAGCGTAAAATTGCGGAAAGGAGGTGCTTGTTTTGTTGGGTATGGACTGAAATTTAAGGGACAATAAAAAATAATGCAGAATTAGCTGGCTTATCTGGAGAATGCTGGTACACTAGCCCTCGACCAAAAAAATTGGGCTTTTAGGATGTGTCCACAAATAAATCTTCCTGGATATGTTCTGCGACGTTCCCTCAGTAGTATTCACCCGGATACGTTTTTTCCCCCTTACTTTGTTAATCCGAGGGCTGACTTGTACGGCGAACCCGTGCATTCCTCCACTTAACCCCTTGATTTTGATTCGTCTTGGGGCGCACTTCGGGCTGACTTCTCTGTCAACTTTTTCAAGCAAATGTTTCTTGTCATGACGACAACAAACGAAGCATCTTGGCTCATGAAGGTGCTCCGAAGGTCGCGGCCGATGGGGCCGAGACGAATATCCAACTATTTCGAATGTAAAAACGATAGTTCCGCATCCGGAGTTTCCGGGTGGAATGAAAGCAGGAAAATACAATACTGTAGGAGGATTGGAAATGAAGAAGTTATCAACATGGATTATGACCCTTGCTGCCGTGTGTCTCATGGCGGCGCCTGCTGCCGCGGGAGAGCGGGCGGGAGCGGTCTCCCTGTCGCCTTTTGCCGGCGGCTACACTTTTGATGGTGCTGAGCATTTGAAGACGGCGCCTGTCTATGGACTGCGCATCGGGTACGACGTGACCGACAATTTTGGAGTAGAACTGGTCGGCAGTTACCTCGCGACCAAGGGTACACGGAGTGATCGGAGCATTAACGTCCTGTCCTATCGATTGGACCTTCTCTACAACATGCTGCCGGATGGACCGTTGGTGCCCTATCTCGCCATTGGCGGTGGAGCTAACACAAAAGGTCATGGCTCCAGTTATGAGGGCGGGAGCAACACCGATGCCACTGCCAACGCCGGACTGGGACTGAAGTACTTCCTGACCGATTCGATTGCCCTGCGCGGCGATGCCCGCCAGCTGTTCATTTTCGAAAGACACAACAGCATCATGTACAACTGGGAATACACCGCCGGACTCACCTTCCTCTTCGGCGGCAAGACTGCGTCTGCTCCGAGCAGCAGCATCTCGGCTGTGCCGGGAGCGATTGCAAGCGGAGAGACGGCCACGCTCAGCTGGACATCCAAAGACGCCACGAGCTGTGATATCCAGCCGGGCATCGGCGCCGTCAATACCCAGGGAAGCATGACGGTCTCTCCTGCGGCTGACACCAGCTACTACCTGTCCTGCACCGGACCGGGCGGCACCTCGAACAGTTCCGCAAACATCACCGTAGCTGCACAGGCAGTTTCCGCACCAACGAGCAGCCTGTCGGTAACGCCCGCCTCCGTCACCCGGGGCGAAACAGCCACTCTCAACTGGAGCTCGCAAAATGCGACGAGCTGTGAACTTCAGCCGGGCATCGGCCGTGTGGAGACGCTGGGCAGCAAGGAAATCAGCCCCGTGGCCGACACCAGCTATACCTTGAACTGCAGCGGGCCGGGAGGAACAACAACCAGCAGGGCGAATGTCTCCGTCGTTGCAGCGCGGCCGGTGGTTCTCAGCCCGGAAAAAGAAGAAACCGTCAACCTGCTTATCGAATTCGACTTTGATAAGTCGGTGATCAAACCTGAGTTTTATCAGAATGTTGACGCAGTAGGCGAATTCATGCAGAAGTACCCCACGGTAGCCATAACTGTTGAAGGCCACACCGATAGCGTGGGGAATAACGCGTATAATCAGAAGCTCTCCCAACGTCGTGCCCAAGCAGTCAAGAAGTATATTGTTGACAAGTTCGGAATTGATGCCAAGCGGATCAAGGCGATCGGGCATGGCGAAACCAAACCGATTGACACCAACAAAACGGCAGAAGGCCGTTATCATAACCGCCGGGTCCAGGCGTATCATGCCGCAGTAAAATAGGCATGGGCAAGCGCTGCTTTGAACGACCACTGTCCTGTAATGTAAGTTTCCTGGGACAGGGTTTTACCCTTATAATCAGCACACGCAACAGATAGGCAGGTACGGAAAAAATGGCCGCCCCGAACAGGGCGGTCATTTTTTTTTGCAGTCCCACACCCTCAGGGTCACCCTCAGCATGTTGCAGTTCCGCCAGATTGTGTGGCTGGTCTATTCGCAATTTACCTCTCTCGCTATTTTTCGAACACTCCTAAGTATCTAATAGTAAAGGCTAATCAGTGCTTCTCTATTTTTTCGGATTGTTGGTAGGCTAATTGCTATTCCTTTCAATAAAATCAGTGAGCTCATCCGATTGGAAATTGAAAATATTGTCGTAAAGGGGCCTGTCGAGTCGAGTGGTTTTGAAACATGTTTTTAATTACCTTGATAAAGGTGAAAGTGAAACCAGCTAGAAAGCCAGCAAATTACAGGTGATTCGCACATTTCAAGGGGGGATTGATTATGAAAAGATTTAAGGCACAGAAAGCTTGTTTGCTGTTGATTTTAGTACTGAGCGTTTTTATTGTTTTGCCAGGATGCGGAGGAGGGGACGATACGTGTACGGTCAGTTCCGTCAAAGCTATTACCTCATTTTCTTTTTCCGGTTTTCCCGGGAATGCTGGAACGGTAAATGAGCCGGCAAAGACCATAGATGTAACCTTGCCGTTTGGGACAGACGTAACGAACCTGATTGCGACATTTACGGCCACCGGGACAGGAGTACGCGTGGGATCGGCGATTCAGACGAGCGGGACAACGCCTAACAACTTCACCACTCCGGTAGCTTACACTGTAACCGCAGCAGACGGCTCAACAGCTACCTATACCGTGAACGTAACCGTGGCTCCTATCTCTGCCAAGGCTATTACTGCATTTTCGTTTGTCGGGTTTCCAGGCTTTAACGGAGTGATAAATGAACCGGCCAAGACCATAGCAGTGACTTTGCCATTCGGCACAGACGTAACGAACCTGATTGCGACATTCACGACGACTGGAACAGGCGTACTTGTTGGCTCGGCGGTTCAGACAAGCGGTACAACGCCAAACAGCTTCACAAGTCCGGTGGCATATACAGTAACGGCTGGCGACACCTCAACAGCGATTTACACAGTTATGGTAACCGTGGCTCCTATCTCTGCCAAGGCCATTACTGCATTTTCGTTTGTCGGGTTTCCCGGCGTTAACGGAGTAATAAGTGAACCGGCCAAGACCATAGCAGTGACTTTGCCATTCGGAACCAACGTAACGAACCTGATTGCGACTTTTACGACCACCGGGACAGGCGTACGCGTGGGAACATCCAGTCAGACGAGCGGCTCAACACCAAATGACTTTACAAGTCCGCTGTTCTACACCGTAACCGCAACAGACGGCTCATCAGTTACTTATACTGTGAACGTTACTGTGGCCCCTAACTCTGCCAAAGCCATTACTGCATTTTCGTTTATCGGGCATCCCGGTGCTGTAGGAACGATAGCTGATTCAGTATCGCCAAAGACCATCACGGTACCTGTTACGCGCGGCACAGACGTAACGAACCTGATTGCGACCTTTACAACCACAGGGACAGTCGTAAAGGTGGGAACTGTAGTTCAGACAAGCACTGTCACGGCGAATGATTTCTCAACTCCGGTGTCTTATGTCGTTACCGCGGCAGACAGCTCAACAGTAACATATAACGTAACCGTAGTTGTAACCAACGCACCCGAACTTGGTGCTATCGCTCCGTTTGGAGGTTTTGGCGGACCGGCAGGAATGACCAACCAGGGCCTTCTTACCGTAATCAACGGCGATACCGGCACCACCGGGGCTTCAACGTTAATGACCGGATTCCATGATCTGGGTGGTAATGTGTATACGGAAACACCACTCAATCAAGGATTCGTGAACGGAACAATACACACGGCAACTGCTCCTCCGGGTTCTGTTCCTGGCGTGGTTGCAGCCGCGGCCGCACTTGCAGCACAAACCGCGTTTGACAACCTGTCGCCCGCTTCTTTGCCTGGCGGTACTGATCCTGGTGCCGGCCAGTTGGGTGGGCTTACGCTTGCCCCTGGAATCTATCAAGCAGCGGGCGGGTCGTTTCTGCTGACCGGTTCGGATCTGACCCTTGATGGCGGCGGGGATCCCAATGCTGTCTTTGTATTCCAGATGGCAACTACGCTTACAGTGGGCGGACCAGGTGCTCCTCGCAGTATTATTCTGACAAATGGCGCTCAAGCGAAAAATGTATTCTGGTACGTGGGCAGTGCCGCGACAATTAACGCTGCAGGTGGTGGTACCATGGTGGGAACCATCATTGCATCTGCCGGCGTTAGCTTCTCTACTGCTGGAAATGTTGAAATTGTGACATTGAATGGTAGGGCAATTGGATTAAACGCATCAGTAACACTAGTGAATACTGTCATTAATGTACCTGCACCATAATCCTTGAGCCGTTTAATGTGGCAGCGTGCCAAGCAATGAGGGGGACAGGCAGCAGTTGGACTATTTGCCTGTCCCTGTAGTGCTCTCCTAGAGAACTAGCTGAAAGAGCATAACAAAAGCTTTTTGTGGTAAATCTAAAGGAGGATTTTTTATGAAGAAACTTGCAGCATTGATGCTAATCCTGTCAGTCATGTGTCTCATGGCGTCTCCTGTTGCCGCGGGAGAACGGGCGGGAGCGCTTTCCCTCTCACCATATGTTGGCGGCTACACTTTTGATGGTGTGCAACATTTGGAAACAGCGCCAGTCCATGGACTGCGCATCGGGTACGATGTGACCGACAATTTTGGAGTAGAACTGGTTGGCAGTTACCTCGCGACTACTTGTACACTCTGTAAAAAAACGAGCGTCAATGCTTTGTCCTATCGGCTGGACCTTCTCTATAACTTCCTGCCGGCTGGACCGTTGGTGCCTTATCTCGCCGTTGGCGGCGGCGCCATCACAAAGGGTCACGGGGCAAGTTTCCATGGCGGGAGCAACACCGACGCCACTGCCAACGCCGGACTGGGACTGAAGTACTTCCTGACCGATTCGATTGCCCTGCGCGGCGATGCCCGCCAGCTGTTCATTTTCGAAAGACACAACAGCATCATGTACAACTGGGAATACACCGCCGGACTCACCTTCCTCTTCGGCGGCAAGACTGCGTCTGCTCCGAGCAGCAGCATCTCGGCTGTGCCGGGAGCGATTGCAAGCGGAGAGACGGCCACGCTCAGCTGGACATCCAAAGACGCCACGAGCTGTGATATCCAGCCGGGCATCGGCGCCGTCAATACCCAGGGAAGCATGACGGTCTCTCCTGCGGCTGACACCAGCTACTACCTGTCCTGCACCGGACCGGGCGGCACCTCGAACAGTTCCGCAAACATCACCGTAGCTGCACAGGCAGTTTCCGCACCAACGAGCAGCCTGTCGGTAACGCCCGCCTCCGTCACCCGGGGCGAAACAGCCACTCTCAACTGGAGCTCGCAAAATGCGACGAGCTGTGAACTTCAGCCGGGCATCGGCCGTGTGGAGACGCTGGGCAGCAAGGAAATCAGCCCCGTGGCCGACACCAGCTATACCTTGAACTGCAGCGGGCCGGGAGGAACAACAACCAGCAGGGCGAATGTCTCCGTCGTTGCAGCGCGGCCGGTGGTTCTCAGCCCGGAAAAAGAAGAAACCGTCAACCTGCTTATCGAATTCGACTTTGATAAGTCGGTGATCAAACCTGAGTTTTATCAGAATGTTGACGCAGTAGGCGAATTCATGCAGAAGTACCCCACGGTAGCCATAACTGTTGAAGGCCACACCGATAGCGTGGGGAATAACGCGTATAATCAGAAGCTCTCCCAACGTCGTGCCCAAGCAGTCAAGAAGTATATTGTTGACAAGTTCGGAATTGATGCCAAGCGGATCAAGGCGATCGGGCATGGCGAAACCAAACCGATTGACACCAACAAAACGGCAGAAGGCCGTTATCATAACCGCCGGGTCCAGGCGTATCATGCCGCAGTAAAATAGGCATGGGCAAGCGCTGCTTTGAACGACCACTGTCCTGTAATGTAAGTTTCCTGGGACAGGGTTTTACCTTCGTAATCAGCACATTCAACAAATGAACAAGTACTGAAAAAAAGTGGCCGCCCTATTCGGGGCGGCCACTTTTTTAACTTCGATAGCTATTATTATTTAGGCAATTAAACATCACAATTCTGATGGAGGAGCACGGCGCGCCGTGCCCCGATTGGGCGAGGCACGCCGTGCTCCTACCATTGATATGTTTAATTGCCCTCGTACTACGTAATGATTCCTGGCAAAGCCGGGAGAGATTGCTCCGGTACTATTTGCTCAGGGATTTTTTCAATTTTTCCGCCTGACAGGCACCGACCCATCTGTCGGTAAATTCGACCGTGGTAACAGAGCCGTCCTTGTTTACGTCAATGATGGAATACCACTCCACCACCTTTGTATCAAACTCCGCCTTTGATAACGACCCATCATTGTTGCCGTCAATATCAGCAAATCTGACGGTCCAGAAGGCTACGCACTCTTCAGGTGTCACCTTGCCATTTTTGTCGGCGTCCATATTTTTGTGGAGTGAATGTTTGTTGCCCTTGGTGGCCTTCTTGGCTGGTTTGACATCCTTGGAGGGTGCTCCGCACCAGGTAACCAGATATTCCTGCACATCGACCATGCCGCTTTTGTCGGAATCCATCGCCTCGAAGTTCTTTGTGGTTCCCGCTTCAAACTCAGTCATAGTCATGAACGAGTCGTCGTCTGCGTCCATTCTGTCAAAATGTGCCGTGGCCCGCTGCATTGCCTCGCTGCAGGAAACAGCACCGTCCTGGTTAGTGTCGCCTGGTAAGTCGCCCGCTGCACCCGCAGTCATCGCGCCGACCAGCAGCAGGGAAAGTGTGGAGAACAGTACACCGGTGAATACATTTTTCATGAAAAACCTCCTTGGGAATTGAGAGTGCTGCACCTGCTTGCTGACAGTAAACAGCTTACTGGCAACTTGAGAGCAACATGGCAGCTCATTATTGACTTGAAATGAACTATCAAACGTTTCAGGGCATTGTAAAACACGATTGCATACTTAGCGCAAATACAATGGCATCAGAGTAAAACTGCCGTCTATCCGGTCAGGAACATCCCGCAACTTTTGCCACTTCCATGACGATTTGCTCCAGATGAAAGGTGTGTTATTGACCTTGGCGGAACCATAGAGCATCCAGAAACCTTTGTTCGAACTCGAAGTGTCCAGGGTGCCGGCCAGCCCCATAAAAGAACGAACCATGCCGGTGGAGCCTACCTTGGAGTCAATGGAACCATCCGGGATCTGCTTGGGATAGGAGGTTTCCCCATAGCCCAGATCCCAGCGTCCGAAAATGGAGAGGGGGTTGGCCGGATCGGTGTAGGTGATGACGGTCTTGGCTGTCTCCACATCGTTCACTCCGGGCAGCAGCTGCTTGAATTGCTGCCGTCTGTCTGGCCGGTTATCAGTTGACTGCAGGTCGGTTCGTACCTGTAGCGAGGCCGGAAAGTTGATTCCCATCAGGTAGTCGTCAGTAACCATTTCGTTATCGTACCCGGTTGTGCAGGCACCACCATCCGATGCATTGGAGTCGACGGTGTAAGGCTCGCCAGGTTTTTGCCGGTAGTAGACAAAGCAGCGGTAGGACATCTCCACCAGGCCGGTTTCATTGGTGTTGGCATCCACCAGCATGTAACCATTCAGATAGGTGCCGGTGTTGTCAATGGAGATAGCGTTAAAGAAATCGCTGATTGAAGCTGAAAACTGTTCCGCCAGGGTTGCTCGCCAGAAGATCCAGATGCCATCGGGCTTGACCTCACTTTTGGACATCCGATGGGTGGTCTCATTGAACATCATCCCCTTGTTGTTGTAACCGAAATCGGTATTTGAGCCGATTAGGCCGGGGTTCGAGGCATTTACGACCAAAAGATCATCGTTTATCGCCAGTGTCTGGGTCATGGACTGGGAAAGAAAGCCCTGCCAGGTATTGTGCGTCAGGATGACCTCACTGCCGCTGCGTTTCAAGAAGGCCGAGCACTTGTCCGGATGATCGCCGGGTCTTACCCCGACCGGGGCTAACTCTGCTGAGAAAGAGATAACATCCATCAGATCGTTGTAGGCATTCAGGAAATAGACATCCATGAAGGTAAGGCTGGCAGTTTCATAGCCCAGTGTCAGCTCCGAGCTGTTCAGATAGCTGGTGTCGGGCAGCCAGGCGCCGGAAAAATCGAGGCCAGCGGGGTGGCTGAGAGTGGCTCCATGGTAGATGCCCAGCATGCGGAACAGCAGCCGTTTCAGGCGGTATGCGGTCACTTCGTTTGTGCCCGGATCATTGAGGTACTGCAGAAAGGCGCTATAGTTGGCATTCAGCAAACCGGCAGCCTGATCCAACTCTGCCTGGGTGGGGCCATGCTGCTTCGGAAAGGAGTGGGAAGGGTCGAGCAGGTAGGCAAGGTCCCAGGAATTGTCCCTGGCCGAGATGATGGTCTTGCCCTGCAATTTGCCTTGTACGAACCCTGCCCGGTATTCGGCCTTCAGATCATTGGCATCCTTGGATACCACGGTCAGATTTGCGATGTTGTTTGTCTTCTCAAGGACCCCTGAGGCGTTGGCATCCAGGGTGTAAATAGTGCGGTTAGATAAAGCAGCCTCTTCTGAACCGGAACAAGCCGCCAGCAGAAGCATTGTCAGTAGACAAACCAGATATCTCACTACTCGACTCATGTAACCCTCCAACATCATGGGTATTTAATAACTAATTGCTGCAGTTGCCATCGAGACAATCAGAATTCAGGAGCCGTCTTCGGCAATGGAATGCTAGCTATACCTTCACACAGCGCGTTGTCGACTGTCAGGTTGCCACTGCCATCGAGCTTTATGGTCCAGATGGTGTCGTAGTCGCCGTGCGGCCACGATAACGCCGGGTCCGGGTAGTTTCCCCCATAGTAGGTCTGCAGAAGATAGGTCAACAGTGGTGGAAAATGTTCGTGCTCCCACGCTACCAGTACGGTTTGGTTGGAGAGCGCGCCGCCGGTAAAGAAAAAGTCACTGGTTGCCTTTGCTACTCCCGGGTCGGTCGCTAACCCAATGTTGAAGGATGAAACCAGATTAAAGGGCAGGTTATTGGCGATTGCATAGGGCAGTACCGTTAAGGAAGGTCTGACGTAGGAAACACTGAGACCAGCGTAAGTGAAGGATTGCGCGGGATCAATGGAATAGACCATGGTGGGACTGCTTTGTCCGCGCAGGGCATTGGGCAGCACATTGGCAAGGGCCAGAGCGCGCCATTGCCCGGCAGCAACAAAATTGCCGTCTTCAAAAGTGCTCGAAGGATGCGCCTCTGCGTGCCGGATTAGATAGACCGTTTGGTTGGTGTTGGTTCCCGCCGGTACTGAGACTCCATTGACACCGTTGGTTCGTGAATAGCTGAAAAAGTTCTGCTGGGTGCAGGAAGCGCTCGCCAAGGAGAAGGGCAGTACAGGGTAGGTGTCAGGGGGGGTGAGTTTGCTGTCAAAGGTAAGCAGGCGCGCTTCACCGGACGGTGTGACGGTTAATGCATAGACATGATTTGACCCCTGAAAGGATGTGGGAAGTCTCAGGTGGTACCCCATGGTTGTGTTGATGGCGGTCAGCAAGGCGCTGGTCGTCTCCCAGGGCGCCGAAAATACATGAAAGCCCGGAGTTTTGCCGTTGATAATGCCGGTTGCCAGTTTAATGTTATTTTCGTGTGTGTCATTGAACGCCAGTCCCTGGGCACCGGGGACATAGGGGGCCGGTACAGCGACCCCCGCTGGCACGTCCCCTTCAGCGTAGCCTACAGAGAGTGGATAGCTGTTGTCGGTTGTTCCTTGTATGGTAATTTTGTTGAGAAGGGCGAACTGCTGAATGAATCCGATTGCCGCCATGTCAGGAAACTGGTTTGCGGTTTGCAGGTGAGTCATCGGTGCCAACGCGTGAATACCGGTTACATTGTTTGTCCCCAGCAACTGCTGCTTCAGGTAGGAGGCAAGCATGAGCGCGCGCTGCAATCCCTGATTGTTAAGGTTTGCCGTGGCCGGATTCACGTCACCGAGCGGGTCGTTAGCCAAATCAGGGCTTACCACGAAGATCAGGTTGACGTTTTTGTCGCTCAGCAGGGTGGTTGATTCGGTATCGCCTCCGCAGCCTGCGAAAAGAGACAGGGCAAAAGCCAGTAACAGTAGAAAGCCAACGGAACTCTTCTTCATTGAACTATCCTCCTCGGATTTCTGTTATGCTCGCGTCGCACCGAAAAACAGCTGGACAACCTTTTCCCTGCCGATGGCCCGGATCAGTTCCCGCATGGTGCAGTAAAAAAATAGCAGTACGGCAAGCCACATCTGAATCAGCCAGAAGTGGGGCCATACGGTCTCTGTCACAAAAAGCCGGTTTGCTTCTGAAAAGCTCTCGTGCTTCATCAATAAGTGAATAATACTTTCCAGATATTGGAGAAGAACCGCGGCGGAAAAATAGATAAGGCTTTTCCACGCTGTGCTGAAAATCAGTTGACGTTGGCTGAATTTGCTCGTAAAGGTGAGCTTGTCAACGATCAATACGACTTTTCCGACCAGAATTGCGCCAACGATTGCCGAGCCGAAACCGGTCCAGGAGATACCGTATTCGCTAAGAATCAACCTTTTGGTGAGCAAAACCAGACTGAAGGCAATAAAGAAAAATATTGTCGGCGGAAGTATTTCAACAAAATCGTGCTTGATTTTATGTAAGAGTTTCATGAGTGGCCTTTTGATCAGCACGGGATCAATGGTTTGATACGCTCTGCATTGTACGCATCAGTCGGCTTAGCCTCTTTTGCTGGACCAGCTGCTTGACTGTCAGTCTTTGATGGCCTTGACTTTATCTAATGCCAAACCATGTCCTCGGTCAGGCGTTGTTCCTGCCCGGCACAGTCCTGGATCAAGATGGCCGGCAAGTTCGATAATGCATTGCAGCTCAAGATTGGAAAGCAGTCTCAGTTCTGTTGGGAATAGTCGATAGCCTTCGTGAAGACAGGCCGCTTCCAGTGACTCGGCCGCAAAGCTGCGGAACCGTTCGTCGGTGATCATCCGTCCCAGTACTTGCTCTACAGCAGTCTGTGACATAGTGGCCTCCTGAAGGGACGTTCCTGTCCAAGCTGGAACGTGCCATTTGGATCTCAGTTGCAAAGAACTGCTAGTGATGACATGTGTGACACCCTGTGATAGCCAAGGAGATGAGCGAGGCTGCCGAAGTCTGGATTCCGACGGCCCCGCTCGTGAGTACAACTCTTTATTGTGAAGAATTACGGAATTGGCGGGTACTTCAATTTCAATGCATCGATCATGGTCACATTCAGTTGTTTGAACAGTTCCGCATTGTAAGAGGCATTGTACGGGACTCCAGGTACATCAACATAAAATATCGTTGGGTCAATGAATGCATTGGCTTCGACAACGGTGGCATCAGCAGGAGCTTGCAGTCGAGATGGGTCCATACTGGGAACTGGTATAACGCCACCCGCTTTATTAACATTCGGTGTGTTTACGGTTAGAATTTGCTGGACTATTTGCTGCGCAGCAACAGCATTTTTTCTCGATGTGGCTGCGGGTGTCCCTTCAGCTACCGCCGGGTCAACGTTGATAGTTTCAATTGAAATTGTGTAATCCTCGTTGAGGAAGATCTCAAAAGTCCGGAATTGTTGCGGGAAATCATGCAGTGATGAAGTTTCAACCTGCCAGAAACCTTTCTCGGGAGCGTTGACCCGGTCAGGTGAGACAAATGCTTTGACGGTATTGACATGACGATGTCCGGCGATCCACATGAGGAGATTTGTCGTTTCTTGGAGTTTCTGAACCAGATCGGCCAGTGTGACGGCATTCTGCATCGTAGTGGAAGCATCACCAAGCTCATTTGTAAGAGTCTTGCCACCAAGCCACCATTCGGTTTCGGCGCCGATACCGACAACAGCGATCGGGATATGGGCTGCGATGATCATGAGTTGATTTTTGGTCTGACCATCGTCAAGTTCATTTTGCAGCCAGGCCCAGCGGTAATCGTCAAGAAACCCGTGGCCGTGAATATCGACAGAGCCATCGTCTTCTCTTTGGGTATCATCGAGCACGATCACCTTGAGCGGTACATCCGGGTTTGGCAGGAAACTGTAACAGGCAAAGCCGCTTGGCTGATTGGGCTCAATCAGGTTGAAACCGTGTCCAACCGGAAGGGTGGATGTTTTGAAATACTCCTGGATCCATTCCGTCCTATGGAGTGAGCGGCGGTTGGGATCAGCTGCAACTTTGGGAGGTCCCGAGAATTGACTGACATCCCCGTCGTCGATAACTGCCCCGAGAAGGTTTGAGCCATTGATCAGGCCTCCGTAATATTGGGGCAGGCCTGATGCCGGATTTATGTAGCCCTTATTGAACAGGGCCGGGAAGGTAGCCATGTTCGGGGTAAGCAGCTGGAGCGGAATTGACCAGACGGTATCGCTGATATACGAGTTCTGAAACCCGGACTCATAGACGGGGAAGGAGCCGATCATGAAGTGATCATGGTTCCCTAGTGTTTGATACCAGGGGATCGACTTGTCGAGCCCTGCAGCCTTGTAGGGTTTCTGGTAATCGACAGTATTTGCGCCGAGATGCGCACCGGAACTTGGAATAATGACCTTGCCGTCGATGACGTCGATATACCATCTGAGTTCGTTGTAGGAAGTACTGTTGCAGGTGTCGCCCAGAGAAATTGCGAAATCAAAGGGATTAATCTTATGAAGAGCGTTTGCTGTTTGAATGGCAGCGTCAAGTACGTGAGTCGTGTACGGCATGATCGGCGAGTAGATGGAAGTGTTTTGGCCGGAGTTATTCGGATTTTCCTTCTGAAGGGTGATCAACTGGTTAGGCGCTTCTTTGTCGGTGATATGAATGTCGGATATGGTAAAGAAGTTCAAAAACTTTGTGATTCTGTTGGGTGGAGAATACGTTGAGGGGTCCGGCATAAGATCGAATCTTTTTACGATCTGAAGACCATTTCCAAATGTCCAGGCGCCATACCCTAATGAATCATATTGTGAGACGTTGCGCAGTTCAGTTATGGCAAGACCCGGCCCGCCATTCGGGCTGGGAGGGACAACAGAAAAATCAGGAGATGGCGGTAAATATGTCTGGGTATATGGGAATGAAATCATTCGGTCTGTGGTTTTGACGACAGTAGAATCGATCGGGTATCCGGCGGGCTGAACGCCTCTGCTGCTGCCGCAACCGGTATTTAAGGTGCCCAGGTAGAGGCAGGCGAGTGTTCCGACAGTATATTTCATGAAGTCTCGCCGGCTCACGCCGCGGACCAATAGTACGTCGTTGCTATCGCGGACCAATTTTAGGTCATCACTTGCCAGAATCTCGATTTTTTTTGATTCTTCGTTACCCATAAAATGCCTCCTTTAGTTTTCCATAGTTCTTTTATTACCTAAACTTAACTGTATTACGTCTGAGATTATTGAGTTCTTTTCGTGATATGGAATGAAAGGACTCCGTCAACCCACCGGCATTTTGTGATAATCATTCATTTTTTATAACGTGTCGGCGTAAATTGCTGATACTTAAGTTATTATTCTGCATTGTCCGCCAGTTGGTCAATATTGTAATAATTAATGCAGGGAGTTTTTTAAAGCCGGGAAAACTCTGTCCTAAAACGGACAGTTATTGCCTGGAGCGTGAGGAGTATACTATACTATCGCGAAATCCGAGCCAACTATGGGTTTAACGCAATTTCAGTATGTTGCAGCGATGCAGCGTTGGAATGTTGTCCCCAGCGGGACAAGATGTCTGCTGTTGGACAAGTGTTGGGATTGTGAGATGAACAAAAGAGTCAGTAAAACATTTTGCGGGAAGCTTTCAGCAGGCGTGCGGCAGATGATTTGTTGTTGCCGCATCTCTCCAGGGCCCAATCAATCACCTGTTTGGTGACGGCATCAAGCGAGAATTCCTCTGGTGAAAAATCAACGTGGAGCGAGATCCGGTCTTTGGGCGTTTCTTTCTGGCAGCAGGCATTCTGTTGCAGCCGCAGGTGTTCCGGTTGGATCAGGTCGCCGTTGGTAACGATAGTGGCATATTCCAGCAGGTTGCGCAGTTCCCGGACGTTGCCAGGCCAGTCGTGGGACATCATCAGGTCGAGAGCCGCTTTGGAGAGTCCGGGCAGTGGCTTTCCCTGGTGTTGTCGGAAGCTTTCCAGAAACTGCTCGGCAAGTTGCGGTATGTCCTCGCGGCGTTCGCGCAGGGGCGGGATGGTAATGGGAAAAATATTCAAGCGATGGTAGAGGTCGCGTCGGAAGGTCCCCTGGTTGCAGCAATCATCCAGGTTGCGGTGGGTGGCTGCGATGATCCGGAAGTCAGCGCTGACCTGCCGGTCAGAGCCGACCTTTTCATAGACCCTCTCTTCAAGGAGACGTAGTAGCTTGGGCTGGAGCGACAGCGGCATGTCACCAATCTCGTCCAGGAACAGGGTGCCACCGTGGGCCCTGCTGCACTTTCCTTCACGATCTCGATCGGCGCCGGTGTATGCGCCTTTCACATGGCCGAACAGTTCGCTTTCCAGCAGTGTTTCCGGTATGGCGGCGCAGTTGATCGCCACAAAACTGGTCATGGTTTTCCCCGAGGCAACGTGGATGGCACGGGCCATGACCTCTTTGCCCACCCCGCTTTCGCCATAGAGTGCAACGGTGGTGCGGGGGGAGACAGCCACCTTCTGTCCAGCAGCAAGTGTTGCTCCCATTGCCTCAGAATTGCTTGACAAGTTTTGAAAGCTGAATTTTCTGCGCTCGGAATCCAGCATCAGGTCGTAACTGACCCGCAACTGGGCATGTTCCAGGTGCCGCTGCAGTACCAGCAGCAATTCTTCGCGATTGAGGGGTTTCCGCAAGTAGTCATTTGCCCCTTCTTTCATTGCTGCCACGGCGGTTTCAACGCAGCCGTGGCCGGTAATCAGGATAAAAGGTACTTGTTGATGGCGCCTGCGAACCTCTCGCAGCAATGCGAGCCCATCCATTTCCGGCATGATCATGTCTGATAGTATCAGGTCATAGCGGTTGTTTTCCAATTCCTCGAGGGCTGCTGCCCCTGAGGCAACGCAGGTTGCCTGGTATCCGGAATCGTCAAGGTAGCCCTTGATCAGAAAGCAAAAGCTTTGCTTGTCGTCAATTACTAGTATCCGTGGCCCGCTTGTCATTGGGTATCCTTCCATGGTTTCTGTGCCGCACCGTAGTTAGCGGCTGCCTGCAATTGCCCCATCACGTGCTGCAATTGCTCGCTGCTTGCGGATGGGGCGCTCTGCTGCAGCCAGGCAGCCAGTTCGGCCGGTTTCCGGTTGGCCAGGTGTGAGCACAGTCCTTTCAAGGTGTGGGCGGCTCGGCCAAGCTCGATGCGGTCATTGTGTTCAAGGGCGGTTTGCAGACAGCGCAGTTCATCCTCTATATCCTGCCGCAGAATTTCTCGATACTGACGGGCCCGTTCAGGATTGCTGTCCAGGTCGCTCCTGATTTGTGCATTCAGCAGCAGTTCGTTTACAGGTGGCGCCTCTGCCAGGTATACACAGTGATCTGCCATGGCACTGGCAACCTGTTCGGGGATTACCGGCTTTGCCAGGACAGCGTTGATGCCGGCGGCGTGGCAGGACTGGCGGGTAGCTGCGTCTGTATCGGCGGTAATGGCAATGATCGGAACAGCTTTTTCCGATCGTTCGAGCTCACTCAGTCTGATACGTTGTGCGACCTCGATACCGTCAATATCGGGCATGCGAATATCTAGCAGAATTAAATCAAAACGTTGCTGCTCTATAAGTTGTAACGCTTGCCAGCCATTTTCCGCAAGCAATACCTGGTGTCCCCAGGAGGTCAGGGTTTCCTTCAGCAGTCTACGATTGAATTCGTTATCTTCGATCACCAGAACCAGGCCTGGTGCCATGACTTTAGCTGTTGAAAGAACGCCTGAAGTCATCTGCCCGGTTGCTTGGAGCGGCAGTTCAACGACAAAGCAGCTTCCAGTGTTTTCTTTACTTTCAACGGTCATGCGGCCTTTCATTATAGTAACCAGGTTGCTGACGATGGCCAAGCCAAGACCGGTGCCACCGTATTTGCGGGTGATGGATGGATCAAGCTGGCGAAACGGCTGGAATAGCAGGGATCGACTTGATTCAGGTATGCCGATGCCGGTGTCGCACACTGCGAAACGAACCATCCGATTACATCCCTCTGCGACCTGCTCGGACAGGCTTACCTTGCAGGACACTTCACCTTTTTCGGTAAACTTCACGGCATTGGCAAGCAGGTTGGTGAGGGTCTGGCGCAAACGGACTGAATCTCCCACTACCCAGCCGGGTACATTGGCATCAACTTCCATGTGGAATGATAACTTTTTCTGTTCCGCCAGATGACGATACTGTTCTTCCAATCCTCCGGTTAGCTGTCGCAGGTCGAAAGCTGTGCTTTCCAACTCCATTCGTCCCGACTCGATCTTGCTCATGTCCAGGATGTCATTGACCAGATCCATCAGGGTGCGTGAGGATTGTTCGATGATTGTGTGGTACTGGGCAATTTTCGTGGGGTTGGTGGCTGCGCTGGCCAAGCAGCTGAAGCCGATCAAGGCGTTGAGTGGGGTGCGGATCTCATGGCTCATGGTGGCCAGGAATTGACTCTTGGCAGTATTGGCGGCTTCAGCAGCCAATTTGGCAACGTTGAGACTTGCTAACGTTTTTTCCAGGAGCACATTTGATTCATGCAAAGATTTTTCCGCCTGCTTGTGTTCCGCAATTTCCCTCGCCAGTTGCTCGTTTGTCCGTTGAAGGGTATCGTTCGCTTTGGAAAGTTGAATAGTCCGTTCTGCGATCTGCTCTTCCAGAAGCCTGTTACGCTCCACCAGTTCCTGCATCGGATAAACTTCGCCGTCACGGACAAGATGGTAGGGAATAGAAATGCTGCTGTGCGAGATCTTCCATCCGTTTTTTTCCTTGCAAAAAATCAGTACCAGCCGGGCGGTCTCTCGAGACAGAATCTGGTCTTCGATCGGCAGGTGAATGTTGAAAAAACCGGTTGTTACGGCAACCGTTTCAGACAGTGACTGGATGGCCAGGTCTTTTAGCTCGATACGGAGCGGATCCGTGACCTGGGCGAAGTCCTGTCGGGTAATAGTGACCCATTCCATCCGGTCCTTAACGAGAAAATCCCCTCCGCCGGTAAAGCCGGAGAAGTTTTCGCTGAAATAGCTGGTGAGCCGATCATCACGGGAGGAATACATCCTCAGATAGTCGTCGAAAAGCTGCCGGATTGTCTGGTGGTCGCTTGCTTCCATTGAGTTTGGCCTGTGTATTTATTGTACGAAGTATCTGGCGCGATCTTGCTGGCATTATGTGTCAGGGGGACTATTGGTTCCCCGTTAGCTGTCTTCTTTTTGTGATAATGCGTGTACTGTTACAAAGATCTTATCGACCGGTTCTTGCCACTCTTAAGGTTTATCTGCCGTGAGCGATAAAATTTTTTGATTTTATTTGACGAAAACCATTTCGCTGAAAGTTTATCATCATGTGTAAATAGCTGTACCTATTGAGCATCCTGTGCTTTTTTGAGTAGGTTTGACGGTCTGCCGTTTTGTTGGTTCCAGACTAACCGCTTGCCCAAGATTAGCAAGGATAAATTCCTGAGGTGTGCAAACCGGGGGTTATATTTGGCAAAAGCTGCCATACTTGCAATACTGCAAATCTCTAATAGGATAGAGGTAGATCAGAAGTTCCATTTCGAGAAATTGCCGGAATCATGTAATAAAATAAGGGGAGGTACACAATGAGGGATTTAGTCGTTGCCGGATTCGATGGCCAGTATACCGCTGATCAGGTTCTTCTCGACCTTCTCAAATTGGAGCAGGTGCATCTGATAGATCTTGATGAGGCAGCAGTGGCGATACGGAAAAGTGACGGGACAATTGCCATAAAGCATACCAGTTCGCTGGTTATGGCCGATGCCGCCGTGGGCAGCGGCTGCGGCTTGTTGATCGGTGCGGTGTGTCTCAATCCGCTCATGGGTACCCTGGTCGGGGGCGTGGTTGGCGCGGCTGTGGGCAAGATTATCAAACTGGTGGAGAAAATCGGTATCAAGGAAGATTTTATCAGTGATGTTGCGGCAACACTGAAACCGGACAGTTCCGCAATCTTCGCCCTGGTTTCCAAAGGGCTTTCGAACCAGGTGGTCGCAGAGTTGGGTAAATTCAGCGGGACGTTGCTGCGTACCACTCTCTCCCCAAAAAATGAGGAGGAACTGAAGAGGATTTTGCAAGAAAGTGTTTGTCTGAATAAAGAAAGTGCTGATGTGGCTGCCGGCAGTAAATGAATCGATTGAAAGGAAACGAAATGGGTTTCATCCTGGCACTTGACCAGGGAACGACCAGTTCCCGAGCCCTGGTTTTTGACTATGAAGGGAATGTGCGAAGCGTTGCTCAGAAGGAGTTCCGCCAGATCTTTCCGCAGCCCGGCTGGGTGGAGCACGACGGCAATGAGATCTGGTCATCCCAGTTGGGGGTTGCGGTGGAGGCGATTGCCGGTGCGGGACTGAGCTCGCTGGATATCGCTGCCATTGGCATTACCAATCAGCGTGAAACCACCTTGGTTTGGGATAGAAAAACGGGAAGGCCGATCTATCATGCCATTGTCTGGCAGGACCGGCGTACGGCTGGAGAATGTGATCGCCTGCGGGCGGAGGGGTTCGAGACGCTTTTCCGGGAGCGGACCGGGTTGGTGCTGGACCCCTATTTCTCCGGTACCAAGCTAGCCTGGATTCTGGACAACGTCCCGGAAGCGCGGAAGAGGGCGGAGCAGGGTGAACTTGCCTTCGGCACCGTTGATTCCTGGTTGGTCTGGAACCTGACCGGCGGTGAGCGGCACGTGACCGATGCCAGCAATGCCTCCCGGACTTTGCTGTACAACCTTTATCGTGGCGATTGGGACCCCGATTTGCTTGAGGTTTTGAAGATCCCCGCGGCGCTTCTGCCGGAGATTGTTCCATCCAGTAAGGTGTATGGCGAGACGGCTGCTCCACTTCTTGCTTCCCGTGTACCGATTGCCGGTATTGCCGGGGATCAGCAGGCGGCCCTCTTCGGTCAGGTCTGCGACCGGCCGGGCATGGTCAAGAATACCTATGGCACCGGTTGTTTCATGCTTCTGCATACCGGGACTCAGCCGGTTATTTCGAAACGCAACCTTCTGAGTACCGTGGCCTGCCGGATCGGCGAGCGAACCGAGTTTGCGTTGGAGGGAAGTGTCTTTGTTGCCGGGGCAGCGGTGCAGTGGCTGCGGGACGGGCTCGGCATCATCCGCAACTCCGCTGATGTGGAGATGTTGGCTGCTACTGTTCCCGACAATGGCGGAGTGTATCTTGTTCCGGCTTTTACCGGCCTCGGTGCGCCCCATTGGGATCCCTACGCCCGCGGTGCCCTGTTTGGTCTCACCCGTGGTTCCAACGCCGGGCATATTGCCCGTGCGGTTCTGGAAAGCATCGCTTTTCAGACAGCCGATCTGTTGTCAGCAATGAAAGATGATGCCGGCGTTGACCTTAAAGAACTGCGGGTGGATGGCGGGGCTACCGCCAATGACCTGCTCATGCAGTTTCAGGCAGACTTGCTCGGTGTTCCGGTCGTGCGGCCGAAGGTGAGGGAGACAACCGCCCTGGGTGCGGCTTTTCTGGCCGGCCTGGCCGTGGGGTTCTGGCGTGAACGCTCGCAGATCGCTGCGCTCTGGCAGGCCGAGCGAATCTTTACTCCGGTAATGCAACGGACTGCAGCGGACGAACTGCTCTACCTTTGGAGCAGGGCACTCGAACGGTCAAAAGGGTGGGCATTGCCAAGTGTTGTTAGAAATTCCCTTTGACCAGTTCCGCACTAATAACGATGGAGTTCTTTCGAGGGGAGTCTTTAACGTCGGGCATTACGGTCGGGATGGCAAATTTTACCTTTCCCTTATCGACTTCAACAAGGGCCCGGGTTGAAAAGTACCCGTACGCTGCTCCTCCCAGAACGCCAGCTGCCGCACCATAGGCCATGTATTCCAGATTGTCACCTGGTTTATGGGTAAAGGCCAATACCGCAGCTCCGACAACCGTTCCCGCAATGCCGCCATACATTGAATCCTGAACAATTTCCTTGAACGCGGTTTCGGCGGCATGACATGGCGCTTGAATAATTAAAAGTGTCGCCGTGGAAAAGATTGTCGAAATGAAAACTTTAAGCCTCTTCATGGACCTCCCTGTCGAATAGTGCACTTTTCGATGTTTCTCTCACCGTCGCTGGTCGTCCCGGTGAATTATCCCTGAATTCTATTTTCTTCCCTATCCAACATCTTGTGGTGAAGAAACAGTATTGATACAAAATGAATACAGATTATCATGTTCTTGGCCTCTGTCAAAGAAAAAAACTATTTTTTTGGAGGCGTCCGTGAAAAGTAACGGAACAAACCCGCAATAGTCCTAGTTTCGAAAGCGCTATTCCGGATTTTACGGAAGTTACCAAGCTGATCTGATTCTTTGACAAAAACGCAATTATTCTCTATAGTGTTGCGGAGTCCCACGAGGAATAGGGTTCCTCCGCTGGTGTTGGATCCTGTTTTAAAATTACGTATGCTCAGAGGGTTAGGTCGATAGGCCTAGCCCTTTTCTGTTACTGTGCCGTGACGTATAGACATCAATTCACTGGAGTTTAATCATGATTCACCTGTCAAATATTTCAAAACAGCATGGCTCGCAAATCCTTTTTCGCGATGCCGGATTTCAGATCCTGCCGGGAAGCCGCAATGGTCTTGTCGGCCCGAATGGTGCCGGGAAAACAACCATCTTCCGGATCATGACCGGCGAGGAGGAAGTGGACAGCGGCGAAATTACCTGCGCAAAGAAAACCACGATCGGCTATTTTTCCCAGAATGTGGGCGAAATGGCCGGCCGTTCGGCCCTGGAAGAGGTGATGGCCGGTTCCGCCGAGACCATGCGACTGGCCGGTGAGTTGGCGGAAATGGAAGCAGCCATGTGTGAACCGATGGAAGATGAGGCAATGGCTGCTCTGCTGGAGCGCTACGGTGCCGCTCAGGAGGAGTTCGAGCATCGGGGTGGCTATGATCTTGATACCCGCGCCCGCACGGTTCTGACCGGCCTCGGTATCGGCCCGGACCGTTTTGACCTGCCGGTGGAGTCATTCAGCGGCGGTTGGAAAATGCGCATTGCCCTGGCCCGCATCCTGACGCTCAAGCCCGATGTGCTGCTCCTGGACGAGCCCACCAACCACTTGGACGTGGAATCGATCGTCTGGCTGGAGGAGTGGCTTTCCGGCGAGTTTGACGGTGCGCTGCTCATGACAAGCCATGACCGTGATTTCATGAACCGGGTCGTGACCCGGATCATCGAAGTGGCCAACAAGAGCGTGACTTCCTACAGCGGCAACTACGATTTTTACGAACGGGAGCGCGACATCCGCCTGGAGCAGTTGCTGGCCAGTCACAAGCGGCAACAGGAGATGCTGGCCAAGGAGGAAGAGTTTATCGCCCGTTTCGCTGCCCGCGCTTCCCATGCCGCACAGGTCCAATCGCGGGTCAAGAAGCTGGAGAAGATCGAACGGATCGAGATTCCGGCCGAAGAGCGGGTGGTGCGCTTTGAATTCAAGGAGCCGCCTCGAAGTGGCGATGATGTGGCGGTGTTCGAATGTCTCTCAAAGAGCTGGGAGCTGCCCGATGGCGGGGTGCACCCGGTTTTCAGCGGTGCGTCCGGGATTGTCCGGCGTGGCAGCAAGATCGCGGTGGTCGGGGTGAACGGCGCCGGCAAGTCTACTTTCCTGAAGACCTTGGCCGGACTGACCGAAGCGACCGGCGGGACTGTCAATCTCGGCGCTGCTGTAGAGCTGGGCTATTTCAGCCAGCATGCCATGGAAGTATTGGACCCGCGGAAGACCGTCTTTGAAACGGTTCAGGATGCCATGCCATTGGCCAACATCGGCGTGATCCGCAATCTTTTGGGGGCATTCATGTTTTCCGGGGATGCTGTGGACAAGCGGATCGAGAACTTATCCGGTGGTGAGAAGAGCAGGGTGGTGCTGGCAACGCTGCTTGGTCGGCCGATCAACTTTCTGGTGCTCGACGAGCCGACCAACCACCTGGACATCCGTTCACGCGAGATACTCCTGGATGCCCTGAAGGGCTTCACCGGCACCGTGGTGCTGGTCAGTCATGACCGGCATTTCCTGCGCAGCCTGGTGGACCGGGTCTTCGAGATAGACCATGGCGAGATGCGGGTTTTTGAGGGGGACTACAGCTACTATCTGGAGAAGACCCGAGACGATTCGACCATCGCTGCCTGAAAGGTGAAAGATGTATCTTTTTAACCGCGAGCTTCAAGTGTTCTTGTCACCATCAGCTGGAAAAGCTCTTCCAGGCTTTGCTGAATCACAACCGAATCGATGATGCCGAGTGCCCGGGCAATCGCTTCGAAGGTTGCCAGACCTTCGGGATGGTTTTCTTTCCTGACACCCCAGCCCGTTTTTGCCCCTTCGGGAAGACGCACCATAGTAGCATGCTTCAGACCCGGGAGCCTCCTGCCCATGCGCGCGGCCTGACGCCAGTTGCCGTCCGGCACCACCAGGTTGACCGGCCTGGGGTCTTCTGCCAGGAGAGAACGGCTCAGAACCCGGGCCTCTTCCCCGGGATAGAGGAGCAGGGTCCGGCGATGTGCCGTGTCGAGATCCTGAAGGTTGAGCGGCTGCTCCTGGCAGCCCTGGATGCGGAGTTCACTGTTGCTGAGTGTGGCAAGAGCCAGGGGTCCGGTGGCGGTCGGTTTGGCCCACTCGCGATGATGCATTACCAGGATCAGCCGGGTGGCCAGATCGTGCCGGGGGATGGCACTGCAGATGCAGAGGC
This sequence comes from Deltaproteobacteria bacterium, assembly GCA_009668975.1. Lineage (GTDB taxonomy): Bacteria > Desulfobacterota > Desulfuromonadia > Geobacterales > Geobacteraceae > RPRC01. The sequence goes on from SBEG01000025.1 coordinate 42,260, forward strand.
GGGTGTGCAACCGGCAGTGAGGACAACGTTCGCTTCGTTTTGATCGGGTACCCATGACTCAACCCTAGCACATTTCGCTGTTGAGTGATATTACCGATTATTTTCAGCATGGAAAACCGCCGTTGTCTGGTATAACGTTATCTGGTGTACTGCCGAAAATTGCCGGGCGCCTCATCAAGTACAAAAACGGAACCCCCGAAGGAGGGGCACATGAACAATAGTAAACAACCAGAACTCTGCCGTCTGCAAACATTGCGGGTTGCCCGCATAGATACGAGCGGCGTCTGGCTGGAGGCTGGAGACCAGCTGGCGCACCTTCCGCGGCGGGAGGCACGTGATGTTGTGGCGGGTGAATACCTGGAAGCTTTCCTTTATCGGGATGTGGCCGGGGAACTGCAGGCCACCTGCCGGCAGCCGCTTGCCCAGGCCGGTGAATTTGCCTGTTTGAGGGTTCAGTCGGTCGGTCCCCACGGGGCGTTTCTCGACTGGGGTCTGGCCAAGGACCTGCTGGCACCGTTCAGTCTCCAGCCGGAGCGGATGCAGGTTGGCGAAAGCTACCTGGTCATGGTCGAACTCGATCCGCAGGGCCGTCCCTTTGCCAACGCCCGCATCGAGGACTGCCTGGACTTCGAGTGGCCTGATCTTCGCGATGGACAAGCGGTGGATTTTCTCATCTGGCAGTTCACCGATCTCGGTGCCAAGGTTATTGTCAATCATCGCTATCCCGCCTTGCTCTACCGTGACGAGTTGCCGGCCGCTGCCACGGTCGGCCTGCACCTTGCCGGTTATGTAAAACGACTGCGGGAAGACGGCAAGCTTGATGTCACCCTGCGTAAGGTTGGTGCTGAGGGCGTAGCGGATGCCCGGCAGGTGATCCTCAACGCATTGGAAAAACAAGGTGGTAGTTTGCCCCTGCACGACCAGAGTTCCCCGGCGGCTATTCAACAGGCCCTCGGCATGAGCAAAAAAACCTTTAAAAAAGCGCTGGGTGGACTGTATAAGGACGGCTTGGTTACGTTGACCCATGACGGTGTCCTGCTTACGGGAAAAGGCCCGGGGGCAGGCCGTAGCCGATAGTTGACCGTAATGCAGGAACACCTTCGGAAAACCACGGGTAATTATGGTTTCGAAACAGCTCCATGCTTGACATTCCGGGACAGACAGTCCACCTTGAAAAATCAAAGAACGAGAGGAGCACCTTGTGAATCAATACGATGTAAACTATCCACGAACAGCCGACCAGATCGTAATCGCCCAGAATACGCTTATCCGGCAAGTCTATGCCTGGATGGGGGGCGGTCTGCTGGTTACCGCGCTGATGGCCATGGCGACGATCTCTTCGCCGGCCCTGTTCAGCGCCATTATCGGCAACCGCCTTGTCTTCTACGCCCTGATTATCGGAGAAATCGGTCTGGTGATCGGCATTTCCCGCGCCATCAACAAAATCAGCGCGTCCGTGGCATCCTTCCTCTTTCTGCTCTATGCCGCGATGAACGGCGTTACCATGTCGGTGGTTTTTGCTGTCTATACCGCCGAATCCATCACCTCAACCTTTGTGGTCACGGCGGCAATGTTCGGTGCCATGAGCGTGTTCGGCTACGTAACCAAGCGCGACCTGAGCGGCTGGGGTAGCTTCCTTTTCATGGGATTGATCGGTGTGGTGATCGCCTCGCTGGTCAATATTTTTGTCGGCAGCAGCGCGGTTTCCTGGATTATTTCCGTGATCGGGGTGATTGTTTTTACCGGGCTGACAGCGTACGACACCTGGAAGATCAAAGCCATGGCAGCTAGCGGCGTGGAAGGGCGCAAGCCAGCTATTCTTGGCGCGCTGACTCTTTATCTTGACTTCATCAATCTCTTTCTCATGCTCCTGCGTTTGCTCGGAAGTAGACGCTAGTTCTGAGATTTTCTTGGCAAGGCCTGACAGTTGCCAGACTCACCCTTACACCGGCAGGATTTAATAATCCTGCCATCAGGAATTGAAATACGATGACGATACGTTGGTTTCCCGGACATATGGGCAAAGCCCTGGAGCAGCTTGAAGAGCAGATCAGGAAGATAGACGTGGTGATCGAGGTGCTGGACGCCCGTCTGCCTGTTTCCAGCTCCAACCACAAACTTGCGGCGTTGCGCAATAACAAGGTCTGGATCAAGGTGTTAAATAAAAACGATCTGGCAGACCCGGCAGTTACCAAGGCCTGGGTGCGGGATTTCCAGGAGCGGGCGGGAGTGCGTGCCTTGCCGTTGTCGGCAAAAAAGCATGCGGACACGAAACCGTTGATCAAGCTTTGCAAGGATCTGGTGCCGAGACGAGGTCAACCCGGTTTTCCGGTTCGCGCGATGGTGGTGGGCATCCCCAATGTGGGTAAATCAACTCTCATCAATACGCTGGCGGGGAGAAGTGCTGCAAAGGTGGGAGACCGGCCGGCAATAACAAAATCAACCCAGCAGATCGACCTGCACAACGGCATCGTGCTGTCCGACACACCGGGAATGCTGTGGCCGAATATGGACGACCAGGAGGGGGCCTACCGACTGGCCGCCAGTGGCGCCATCGGCGACAATGCCCTGGATTATACTTCGGTCGGTCTTTTTGCCGGAGAGTATCTGCTGCGTCGCTATCCCGAGCTGTTGAAAGATCGTTACGCCCTGCAGGAGTTGCCTGAAACCGCCCACGATCTGATGGTCGCTGTCGGACGGAAGCGGGGACTTCTGGCAACAGGCGGGGTAGTGGATCTGCATCGGGCTTCCGAGGCTTTTCTCCGGGAACTGCGAGCCGGCAAGATTGGCAGAATCAGTCTTGAAGAGCCACTCAAAAAATTGCCCGCAGCCTAACTCGACAAGCAACCGTGCCTGTTATGTTGGCTGCAGGCGCCTTTCTTCACGTTATATCCTGCGCACAAAACCTATCTGTGGTAATCCTGCCGGTAATCCCTGTCTCGATCTTTGTATCGATCATCGTAACGATCATCGTAACGATCCCGGTCCTGATAATGATTTCTGTCCCTGTGTCTGATCTCTTTCGGCCAATGTGATCTTGGCAAATCACTCCAGGGTCCGCTGCGTGATTTTGAATAGCGCCAGTTATTGTTCTGGTAGTAATAGTAGTAACCATTCTGATAGTAATAGGGGTCTGAGCCCAGCACAACAACTGCCGGAAGTGGCGAGACCGTTACCCCCCCGTACTCCGAAGGGCCTGGTGACACCACACAGGCCGAAAGTATCAGTAACGCGAACAACGAGAAAATTACGTACTTTTTCATGATGATTCTCCTTGTGCTTCCACATATCTTAGTCGTCAATCCCTACTTATAATTCTACGACTTTTACACCTGATAACAAGGTGCAGACTTCCGCCTGGCTTGAATCATCCTGACGGGTCGCGAAATTCCGTTCAGTTGCATATTTGCATCAAAAGCGGAAATTTGAGGTTGGAGAAAGCACATCCAGATAAAAATGTTACAATCTGTGAGACCGAAATTGTTTATCATTGCCGGAAACAAGCAAAACGAGGAACTCCATGAACTATCCCGTGTGGTATTTACCTGACATTGGCGGTGGTACCCTTATTGCCCTGATATCCGTAATTCATGTTTTTCTATCTCATTTCGCGGTAGGTGGTGGGCTCTACCTGGTCCTGGCGGAGCGGAAGGGGTTGCGCGAAAATAACCCCGCAATGCTGAACTTTACCAAAATGCACGCAAAGTTTTTTCTGCTTGTCACCATGGTTCTGGGCGGCATCACCGGGGTCGGGATCTGGTTTATCATTTCCCTGGTCAACCCGGCGGCCACTTCGGTTCTGATTCACACCTTTGTCTTTGGCTGGGCCACGGAATGGGTGTTTTTCCTGGTCGAGATTGTTGCCATCTTTGTCTACTACTACTGTTTCGACAGTATGGCGCCGAAAACTCACCAGAAAGTGGGCTGGATCTATTTTGTCGCCGCCTGGTTGAGTCTCTTCGTCATCAACGGCATTGTCGGTTTCATGCTCACTCCCGGCACATGGCTGGCGGACGGGTCTTTCTGGTCCGGTTTCTTTAACCCCTCCTTCTGGCCGTCGCTCTTTTTCCGGACTTTCGTCTCCTTGATGCTTGCCGGGGTCTATGCCTTTATCACTACGGCATTTCTGCGGGAAGGTGAGCTGAAAACGGTCATGACACGCTACTCGGCTCGCTGGGTTCTGGTTGCACTCTTTGCAGCTGTGCCGGCCGGTTACTGGTACCTGTCCATTTTGCCGAATCAGGCCCGCAGTCTGGTGGAAGGCGCCTCGCCGACAATACGGCTGGCGCTTCAGTACGGCCTGATCGGGGTGATCCTGCTGCTTGCCGGGACTCTCGTGCTCTTGCTGGTGAAACCGGCCTGTCACTCAAAATCGGTTGCATTCCTTGTTTTTGTCAGCGCCTTTCTGTTCATGGGGGCCTTTGAATGGACTCGTGAGGCCTCGCGGCGGCCCTATGTTATCGATGGCTACCTCTATTCCAACGCCATCCTTGAAAAGGATCTGGCGGAAATCAACCAGGAAGGTTTTCTGCACGAAGCCCGCTGGGTCTCCATCCGAGCGGCAGGTGCGGACAATCAGCTGGAAGCGGGACGTGAGATTTTCGTGAACCAGTGCTATGCCTGTCACACTGTGCGTGGTCTGAATAACCCGATTGTCCTCAGGACCGCTGCCATGGATTATCCGGCCTTGGTGACGTACCTCGGCAGAATGCATGACATCAGGTATTTCATGCCGCCTTTTGCCGGGAACGAGGCGGAGCGTAAGGCCTTGGCCTATTTTATAATCAAGGGATTGCAGGGAAAGGACGTTGCCGTTCCGCGGGTGCAGCCCCGGACAGCTCGTTCAGAGGGAGGACAACTGTTTGCGCGTCATTGTGAGATCTGTCATCCCGAAAGTCTCGTGAAGTCCCGGACCGCAGGCTGGGACCAGGAGAAAATCCGCTGGGCGCTCGACAACTTGAACAAGCTCCAGAGTGCCATGCCTGACTTCCAGGGAACGGCGCAGGAAAAGGATCAGATTGCCGATTATCTCCATGGGCTCAAGTCCGCTGCTGCTCCTGAAAGCGCAGAAGAAGGGGCGGAGGTATTCGAAAGAAACTGCTCCTTCTGTCATGCCCTGCGTGACGGAGCGAATCCGCTGGTGCCGAAGATGTCCGGCTGGACCAGGGATCAGGTAAGAGTATCCCTCGATCAGCTGGAGAATCTCAAGGGCGGGATGCCGCCACTGCAGGTTCCTGCTGCCGAAAAGGAGGCCCTGGCCGGCTTTCTCTATCGTTCACTGCAAGGAGAATCGCGATGACTGCCCTGATACCGTCACCCGATACGTTTCCCGCGGCCTGGGAACTTTTCAGTTTTCTGCTGCTGCTGGTCTTTCCCTTGCACCTCATCCTGATGAATGCAATGGTCGGGACCACCGCCATAGCCGCCTTCGCTCTGCTGAAAAAGGATCAAACCCTGCAAGGGCTTGCCTATGAACTTGCCAAAGTAATTCCCTTCCTGATTGCCTTCGCGGTGAATCTTGGTGTTGCCGCGCTCCTGTTTCTCCAGGTTGCCTACGGGCAGTTTTTTTACACCGGTTCCATCATGATGGGGGTCTACTGGCTGTCGGTGGTGCCGCTTCTGCTCCTGGCCTATTACGCGGCCTATCTCTTCGACTTCAAATTCTCACGTCTAAAGAAACCGCTGGCGATATTTTTGATAACCCTGCCGCTGCTGATTTTCCTGACTATCGCCTTCATCTATACCAACAACATGACGCTGATGCTTGATCCGGAAGCCTGGCAGGCATATTTCACCACCCGGGACGGAACGCTTCTCCACTGGGGTCATACGCCGCTGATTCCACGCTATCTGCACTTTATTACCGGGGGGCTGGCCGTGGGCGGATTGTTTGTTGCTCTGCTCGGAAAGATGCGCAAGAGGATGGACTCTGCCGTTCGCGCAGCAGCGGAGAGGATCGGCATGAAAGTATTCACCGCTCTGACCGGAGTGTCGATACTGGCCGGGTTCCTGTTTCTCGTAACTTTGCCCCGGCCGCACCTGCTGCTTTTTATGGGGGGCGACCCGGTTGCCACAGGAATATTCGGATTGGGATTGATCCTGTCACTGGTTGTCGTAGTTGCCGGGGCAAGACGTAAGGTGTGGCTCTGCGTTGGGTTGGTGGTGCCGCTGATGTATCTCATGTCCTATCTGCGGGATGTGGTCAGGACTGCCTACCTGGAGCCGTATTTTAGACCCGAGCTGCTGCCGGTGGTGCCGCAATATGGTGCGCTGGTTATGTTCCTGGCTGTTTTGCTGGCGGGAGCTATTGCCATTGCCTGGATGATAAGGCAGGCGATTTCGGCCTTTAATCTGACAAAACCCTGATCGGACGTGGTAAACGATACCGTCAGGACCGTTTTATCGGAATCAGCGGTGGAATTGCGGTCGCATGCTTATTCTTTATCCAGAGCTTCACGCACTTTGCCGGCCAGAGTTCGCATCGAAAACGGCTTCTGGATGAAATACACTCCTTCATCCAGCACACCCCGGTGGGCAATGACGTCTGCCGTGTAGCCGGACATGAACAGACAGCTCAGATCGGGGATAATCGGTTCCAGTTTCTTGGCAAGTTCCCGTCCGTTCATTCCCGGCATAATCACGTCAGTCATCAATAGATTGATTTCTCCGGCGTTTTTGCCGGCCAGAGTGATTGCTTCGTCCGGTGTTCCCGCCGCCAATACCGAATAGCCGAAACTTTCCAGCATTATTTTTCCCAGTTCGAGAATTTCCGCTTGATCTTCCACCAGGAGAATGGTTTCATTGCCCCTTTTTACCGTTTCAGCAGCATCCGGCTTATTGGCAATGGTCGTTGTCGCGTGCCTGGGTAGATAAATCTTGAAGGTGGTTCCCTGGTCCGGCTCACTGTAGACGTTGATGAAGCCATTGTTCTGTTTGACAATGCCGAATACCGTGGCCAGCCCCAGGCCGGTACCTTCTCCAACCGCTTTGGTGGTAAAAAATGGCTCGAAGATCTTGTCTTGTACTTCTTTGGTCATGCCGCAGCCGTCATCGCTTACCGCCAGCATTATGAACTCACCGGAAATGTACCCGGCGTGGTTGAGACAGTATCTCTCGTCAAATATCACCTCTGCCGTTTCGATCATGATTTTGCCCACGCCGCCGATGGCATCCCGGGCATTGACACAGAGGTTGGCCAGGATCTGGTCAATCTGAGAGGGGTCCATTTTGACCTGGCAGTCCTGATCAGCGGGTTTCCAGGAAAGATCAATGTCTTCACCTAACAAACGCCGCAGCATCTGCAACATTCCTTCCACGGTCTTGTTCAAATTTAGGACCTTCGGGGCAATGGTTTCTTTGCGGGCGAAAGCCAGCAGTTGCCGGACCAGTTTGGCGGAACGTTCGGCGGCTTTGCGTATTTCCTGCAGGTCCGAGCTAAGGGGCTGGGCCGGGTCCGCTTTCATCAGGGCCAGTTCGGTATGTCCGAGGATCACGCCGAGCATGTTGTTGAAATCGTGTGCCACACCGCCGGCCAGCCTGCCAACCGACTCAAGTTTTTGCATCTGATTCAACTGTTCCTGCAGTTTTTCCCGCTCATCCTCGGTGCTTTTCCGTTCCTCCAGGGCTTGTGCCAGTTTCAGGTTGCTGAAGCTCATTGTCGAGACAAGTGCGGCGAATTTTGCGTAAAATTCCATCACACAACCGACTGTTTCCCGCTTCCAGCGCGGCACACGCTCCACTGCGGCCAGATACTCATCTTCAGCGAATCCGAAGGCGCGGGCCTGGATACGGAAGGCTTCATAATCGGGCACTTCATCATCATAAAAAAACTGGCCCAGAAACAGATTGCCCTTGTGTTTGCCCCCGACAATGATCGGCGTGGAAATATCCCAGAGGTTGTTCTTGCACTTGTATGCGGTGAATGTTCCCGGTTGGTTCCCCGCAGAGAGTAGCGTGTCGCTTTCGATGCAGTTCCGGCAGGCCTCGGGATGCGTGCGATGGAACTTCGTACAGATGTCCTGCCAGCCGGTTGCGACCAGCACTTCACCGTGTATGTCAATTAAGCCGACACCGATCTTGGTAAGCTGGTAGAAGTCGTCCATGATAGCCTGGGTCGCAGGAACATCGATAATATCCGCCAGATCCAGTGCATCGAGATCACCTTCCGGAGAGAGCACTGCCTCCAGCTTCGCCCGGACTCTGCTTTCGCTCTCCTTTAAAGCCTCTTCTGCCTGCCTGATCTCGGTGATGTCCAGGATTGCCCCGATCAAGCCCTTGGTCTTCCCCTGACAGTCAGTGAAGACCGCTTTGTTGAACACGACGTTACGCACTGCGCCCTGGGCATTTTGTACCTGGGCTTCGTAGTGTTGGCTACCGCCGTTTTCGAATAACTCGTTATCCTTGGAGTAGTAGATCTTCGCCAGCTCCGGAGGATTGATATCGAAGACCGACTTTCCGATCAAGCGGTCTCTGCTTTCGCCGAAAAACGTTTCAAATGACTTATTGAATCCTTGATAGCGTCCCTCACTATCTTTGTAAAACACCGGAATCGGGATCGCATTGAGCAATATGCCAAGGAACATTTCACTCTCACGCAGCGCCTCTTCGGTTTTTTTCTGTTCGACGATTTCCCAGGTCACATCAGCGAGATAGGCGACGGTTTCCAGATCATTTTCCGTATAATCGGCCGGTTTATTGCCGACGCCGAGAATGGCAACCACCTGGCCTTCGCGCATGATCGGGACAACGAGTTCTCGAACTAACTTTGCGTGTCCGGCCGGGAGCCCCTTTTTTCCCGGCAGCGACTCGTAATCGTTGTGAACGACCGGTCTTTTCTCCCGTACGGAGTCAGCCCAGACTCCAGCCTGATCGAGGCCGTAATGCATGCCGCGTCCTTCTGCGTGACAAAAATCTTTTAAAGTGGAAGTGGACCACTGCTGCAGGGTAAGGGTCTGCTGATCCTCACCGACAAAGTGGTAGAAACCGATAGGGCTCTGGACCAGTTTGCCGACCGTGTCCAGGGATTTTGTCAATAGCTCGTCCAGTGAGTGGTTTGTTGCATATTCAAGCAGGGACAAACGTATTTCCAGCAGGCGTTGGATGCCGCGCTCAGCGGATTGGTCGCGAAAAACCAGGACGACGCCGGTAATTTGGCCATGCTCATCATTGATTGGCGCAGCCGAGTCGGCGATTGGGATTTCCCTGCCGTCTTTTGAGATGAGCTGCGTATGGTTGGCGAGACCGACCACGCAACCTTCACGCAAAACCTTGGTAACCGGATTTTCGACCTTTGCGCGGGTTGCTTCGTTAACGATGCGGAAAACCTTGTCCAGCGGTTGGCCGATAGCCTCGCTTTCGGGCCAGCCGGTGAGTTCTTCGGCTACCGGGTTCATGAATTCCACCCGGCCTTGCGAATCGGTGGAAATGACCGCATCGCCAATGGCTTTCAGCGTAATGGTGTAGCGTTCCTTGCTGGCATGCAGCTGGGTTTCGGCGCGGTACAGAGATTGAAAATGAGCTTTTCTGTTTCTTTGCCAGAAAGCGATCCCCATGGCAAACAGGCAGCCCAGGCAGGAGATGAGCAGGAGTAATGACTGCAGGGTCATTCCCTGCCGGTCTCCTGGCAGAAATGCTCCAAACCGCTCGATCTGACTGATACCATTCACGGAAACGGAGTTGTGCTGAGCACCCTGTGCGTAACAGCGCACTGCGCCACCCGTCAGGAAGGTCAGGAGAAAGACCCCTAGTGCAGCCAACCAGCGTGTTCTCGCTCCGCTTGATTTCTTCGTCATGCTGCAGTTCGCTCCCTCTTCCTGCTTTTTGAGTGATGCAACGAAAAAAGGCAGGTCTGCACCTGGTATAACATCCCAAGTACAGACCTGCCAATGCTTTTCAGCCAAATCCGGGCATGATTTGGTGGAAAGTCAGGTCATGAATAGGAATGGCTTGTCCGGGTCATGTTTTTAAGAGTGTCCGCGACACCCTTGGTGTGCCCTGCCGTCTCGGCGCTCCGTCCGCTTGATTCCTCAATCACTTCGAGCAGCGAGGAAAGGCGGGCTACGTCGGTAGACTGGGATTCTATTTCGTTGGCCACGGCGCTTATTTCAGTTGCCAGCCGTGAGATGTTGGTTCCGATTTCCAAGGCGCTGGTGCGGGATTTCTCCGCGAGATTGCGGACCTCGTCGGCAACCACCGCGAAACCTCTGCCGCTGTCTCCGGCCCGGGCTGCTTCGATGGCGGCATTGAGCGCCAGCAGATTGGTCTGATCGGCAATCTGCTCGATAATTTCAACCACGCTTTGGATATGGAGACTGGCGTCAGCCAGTTCACGGGCGTTGGTTGCGGAGGTTGTGGCCTGTTGCGTCAGCCCGGAGAAGTTTTCGCCCAGTTCATGAATGGTCTGCACTTGCTGCTCAATGTGCGAGGCAAGATCATCCACTGAACCGTAGAGATCGTTTGCGCAATCTTCCAGTTGGCCGGCCATGGATTCCCGGTGGCTGTGGGCTTCGTTCAAAACCTGGCCGAGATCGTTCAGCCCGTCGAAAAGTCTTGCCATGGCAGGGTCCAGACCGCTTGCATCGAGACGGCTTTCGAACTGCTGTTTCTTGAAATCGTCGATCTGTTTCGTTACCACCTGTGACAGGCCGCTCAGTTTCGAGATCTGCCGTCTGAGAAAGAAAGCCTTGAATTCGCCATAGTGGGCGACAAAATTGTCCACATACTCATCGTGGAATTCAGTGCCCGGCGGTACCTGGAAAAACAGTATTGCAGTCAGGGTCTGATTCAGGTTCAGTCCGAGGATCTCGCCGAAGGTTGAAAATCCTGCAATGGCAGTACCCGACAGAACCCGTCCCATGTCGGAGAGTTCCCGTTCGTTGCAGAGCCGGCGCAGGATACAGTCGTTAAGAATACCTGCCAGCGGAGCTCCCGGTTTCCCCTGCATGAATCGCTTGAAATCTTTTTCTGAGTTGCTGACCAGTCCGGTTCTGCGCACCAGCAACAGCTCTTCTCCCGGGGCAATATCGCAGTAGAAATGAACCCGGCCAGCGTCAACGTTTAATTGGGAGATGGAGCGTACGAACAATTCCTTGCCTACGGTAATGGCAAAAGAGTATTCGGCAAGTTTGGCTTCCAGGTTGGCTGGAGAACATTTCAGCGTATCGCAGAGAGCCTCCACCAGGCTGCTGATATGCCCCTGGCGGTCAACCACCTGGGTAACGAAGCGTTGCTCCACTGAAGAGGAAAGTACGTGGAAACTGTTGCCCGTAGTTTCAAAGTTCTGGCTCTTCAGTACACCGAACCGGACAGTGGGAGCAGTCTTGATGAAGGCGATCAGGGCATGGTTTTCGAGTTTTTTCTTGCCGTCATGCAGCCAGGTGTTCTTGAAGTCGAAAGTTCCGCCTGCCGAACCGCCTACGAACAGACAGGGAAAACGTCCGGAATCATACAGAGCTTCCATGAAGAAGGATTCTGATGCCGATAAGCCGTCAAAGAGAACATAGGCAAGAGTGTCACGAAAATCGATCTTCATATTTACTTTCAGGTCTGAAATTGCCTTACCAATGCGGTCCAGGCGATTCTGAAGATTGCTTTCGATGTTCCCGCGGCGTAAGTCTTCGCAGCCCAGGGGGACACTTACGATCTCGGCTTCAGCAACTACCGAAGAGTCGAAACACTGCACAACCACCCGGTCCCAGCGGTTTCCGGTTGCGCAATAGAGTTTACCTGCGTCGGCGTGCAATTCGCCGGCAGTGGAACAGATCATCATGGGAACACCGGGGAAACGGGCCACAAGGACTTTGGCAACCTGATCGATATCAACGTGAGGAGAGACGTAGGCGCTGACAAAAGTAGGGGAGAGGCGAACTTTGTCCAGTTCGGCCGTAAGTCCGTTCACGGTGCTTTGGAGTGCAATGGCGCCGCTGCCAACTTTCCGTTTCTTTCCAAATCCGAAAAAACCCATGATCATCTCCTTTGTGCCTGTAGATAACTGCCGTATATAATTACATTTTATTCGTGCATGATAACCAGTGCCAGACAGAGTTCTGGAATGTCACTCTGTTCTAATGAGTACATATCGGACGATCCGCGGAATTCTGAAGTATTATTTTTGACCCGGCGCAATTTGTAATCGTCTCGCAAATTCTCCAAACTTATCCTTTAGGCCCCTTGGGTCCTCCCCATTTGAGGGTGGAGCTGGGAGTGGTTGGGTTTGTATCATCTTGACTGCACTATTGTGAGGACACTATGGGTTTCACAATGGTGCGACGTAGTGCCGCGGTAAAAGCCGTTGGTCAGTCATGGTGGTGGCGAAGAAAGGTTCTGTTATGATAGTATGAAAAAACCGCAGTACCGGGACGATTCTCTTGCCGCTCTGGCAAACTCCCGGCCGGAACTTTCTTTTTGAGGAGTGGCTTCGTACCATGCTTTATTCTTTGCCGTTAGCCGTGAAAAAGGTGACGCAATTTTTCCTTTTCGTACTTATTATCTCTGTGTTCGTCACTTCAACAGCTTTGGCCCGGGAAAGTATTGCCAGGTATCCCAGTTTGCCGGCCGGGTATACATCCATCAAGGTTTTTGACCACAAGAACCGTTACGTTGGCCGGTTGACTTCCGAAAACAGGTATTGGGTCCCCCTTGACCGTGTCCCCCCTTTTCTGCAGAAAGCGTTGGTAGCTATTGAAGATGTCAGGTTTTACGAACACGGTGGGATCGATATTCGCGGCATCGCCCGTGCTTTGATGAAAGATGTCGTCAAGGGTAAAATGGCTGAGGGCGGATCCACTATTACCCAGCAGCTGATCAAGAACAAATACCTGACCGGGGAGAAAACACTTGATCGTAAGCTGACAGAAGCCCGCCTGGCAATGGAGTATGAACGTAAATATAGTAAGAAACAGATTCTCGAAATGTATTTCAACGAGATCTATTACGGTAACGGCGCCTGGGGAATCGCCCAGGCCGCCCGTTTTTATTTTGACAAGACGCCGGAGCAATTGAACGAGTCGGAATGTGCTCTGCTGGCAGGGGTGCCGAAGGCCCCTGGCCGCTACAATCCGTTGGGTAACCGGTTGGCTGTCGGTGCCCGCAGAAACCTGGTGCTCTCGCGTATGGCCGAATTGGGTATCATCACTCAGCGACAAAAGAACCGCCTGGCTGCGCAGCCGATAGTTATCGCCAGACGCAGCGAAGCTCCGTATTATCTGGCGCACATTCGCCATAAACTGATTGAACGCTACGGAGCGAAGGTGATTGAACAGGGCGGGTTGGACGTGATCAGCGCCATGGATTTGCCCATGCAGAAACTGGCCGAACAGGCCATTCGTGAAGGTGTAGAGAAAATTTCGCCGGAACTGGAAGGTGCCTTGTTGTGTCTTGACCCAGTTACCGGGAATATACTGGCCGCTGTCGGGGGAGTTGATTACAAGAAAAGTGCCTATAACCGTGCATTTTTTGCCCGGCGTCAGCCCGGTTCGGTCATCAAGCCGCTGATTTATGCGGCCGCCCTGGAAAAAGACTTTACTGCCAGTTCCCTTATGAATGATTCTCCGGTGACCTACAGCCGGGGAGACAGCGGTACCTGGACGCCGCAAAATTACGGGAAACAAAACTACGGGGAAATTTCTCTGCGGCAGGCATTGGCATATTCAAATAACATCATTACGGTAAAACTGCTGGAAGCCATCGGTGTTCCCTATTTTACCGGCTTTGCCGGGAAATTGGGGCTTTCGTTGCATTCCGCCAACGGACTATCATTGGCTCTGGGATCGGATGATGTTACCTTGCATGATCTGGTTTCCGCCTACGCGCCCTTTGCCAGCGGCGGATTGCAGCCCGAGTCGCGGACCATTCTCAAGGTGTATGACCGGAACCGGCAATTCTGGACCGAATACCGGCAGTCCGTCAGCCAGGTTCTTTCCCCGGCCGTTGCCTACGTCACGACGCAGATGCTGAAAGACGTCATGACCTATGGCACTGCCAAATCGCTTGAAAAATTCAGCAAGGAACATCCCTCAGCAGGGAAAACCGGCACTACCAATGACTATCGGGATGCCTGGTTTGTCGGCTATACCCCTCGCCTGGTAACCGGTGTCTGGGTTGGGTATGACAAGCCAAGACCCGGCGGGAAGGGATTCACCGGGGGAGCGGTAAGTGCACCGATCTGGGGACGGTTTATGCGAGCTGTTCTGGCTGCAGATCAAAAGGTTGATTTTTCCAAACCAGACACGGTCGTTTCCGCGATGATTGATCCGGCCACCGGCTATCTGGCCACCCCTGACTGTCCGGATAAGCGAGAGGAATATTATCTGGAAAGAACCGAGCCAACCGTGTATTGCCCGGAGCACGGCGGTGCAGCTCCTCCGGAGGAGGCGCCAATTGTGACTCCTGAAGCTGGTCAGGGTGACAAAACCCAGGACATTTATGACGGATTGCTGCCGGAAGGTGACGGACTGTTGCGCTGACGATCCCTTTTACAGGGTGCTCTGGATCGGTCACTTTAGCTGTTGATATCTCAGGCAGGTGCAGCCACCACTTCTTTATGGGTAGACAAAGACGCAATCCCGCTTATTTGATGCAAAAAAGCCGTCTCCAGAGGAGACGGCTTTTTCTGCCTTGGAAAGGATTGGGGCCAGGGATGGATACTCATGCAGGTCATGAGTGTCCTGAGCTGTTCCCTACCTGCCAAAGGTGGTGGGATATTCCCAAGGGAAGTGTCCTGATTACTAAGGGAACTGCCCCTCAATCGGTGCCTGTGTATGGCCTGGATGTGACTGGATGTGTTCTTGAACCCCTGCCTGCGAGGTGAACTCGACTCCGCAGGTGGCACATTTTATCAAAGGTTTTGCATCCGTGACGGCTTTGTGGTCAGGATGTGCCATAAGATGTTCTGTCAAGCCTGCCTGGGAGGTGAATTCGGCTCCACAGGTAGAACATTTAATGAACTGTTTTGCTGATTGGGCGCTGTCGGCCGGCGCATTTGTCGTTGCACAACCGGTTAAACACAATGCGGAGCCAAGAACTATAACTGCCAACAATTTTCGCATTTCATTTCTCCTTTCCCATCCCTTGTTAATGAATACACTACAGATCTTCTGTTAATAATTCTATTCTCTAATACGCATTCGTCAAGTAGGTGTATGTAAAAACTCTTTTTGGTGCTATTTTGTCATGATATCCGCCTCAGGCAGCATCGAAGAGACCTTATAATTTGCTAACTTTTTCGTGGAGTTGTGAAATTTTAAAGCGGACGGTTGCATAATTACTTCGACAATTAACCAACACACCCTGAGGTAGGGGCACGGCGCGCCGAGCCCAGATTGAGCGAGACATGCCTAGCTTAAATTATAGATATATTTAATTGCCGCCGTAATAAAGCATGCAACCAATTAGAATGACAGGAGAAAAAGTTGTCATGAAAAAACTTGGTAAAATTATGTTGCAGGGGCTGGTAGCGTTATTGCCGGCCATCTTGACACTGTATATTCTTTTCTGGCTGGTCCGCTCCGCGGAAACCGTACTCGGCGGTCTGCTCCAGGTAATCCTTCCGGAAGGTTGGTATCTGCCCGGGCTGGGTCTTCTGGTCGGACTGATTGGCACGTTCCTCTTCGGACTGGCGCTTAACGCCTTTCTGGGGAAAAGATTACTTGCCTTGGGTGAAGAGTTAATGAATCGGATCCCGGTGGTCAAGACTCTCTACGGTTCGCTCAAGGATTTTATCGGGTTCTTCACCACAAAGCATGATTCGAAATTCAGCCAGGTGGTCACAGTGGATCTGAATTTCGGCGGGACGCCCATGCGCATGATCGGGTTTGTTACACGCAGCGAGTTCAGCGATTTGCCGACGGGGATCGGTCAAGAAGGAGAGGTTGCCGTATATCTTCCCCTAAGCTACCAGATTGGCGGGTATACCGTGATCGTGCCGCGTTCCGCAGTCAGGAAAATTGATATTTCCACCCATCGTGCCATGGGATTTGTGGTTACCGGAGGGATGTTCTCCGAGAAAGGGAAAGCGACGGATTATCACGAGTGAAGGCTGGTTCAAGCCTGAACCTTTCTGGCCCGAATCAAAAGACAAAGGTACTTGTCTTGGCCGTTTACCTTGTTGCCTGCGATCACACTGATTTTCTGTTCTTCTGTCACAAGTGTTGACATGCCGGGCTGTACTGAGGTACATTGCCCGAAAAATTCGGATGAAAATCCGGTCTGAGGGCCGGGATTTTTGATCCCCGTTGCTGAATAGGAACAAGGGGGGGTTGGCCTGATGCGGCTGACCCCTTTTGCATTGTTCAAGGGTGAATCCGCTTCAGGGAGACTGTTACGATGAACGGCCAGTACAGAAAAGATATCCATCCCGGTTTGGCCGTGGCCATCGTGCTGAAAAAAGATCAGCGCAGCGGCAGGTTGACGAAAGGGATCGTCAAGGATCTGCTAACCAGTGCGCCTTACCACTCCCGGGGGATCAAGGTGCGTTTGCAGGATGGGCAGGTGGGGCGAGTCCATGCCATTCTTGCTGATTCCGTGGCAGAAGGAAATGTCCACTGATGGGGGATTCGGGACAATCGCTGGATCTTGTCGCCCAGGAGCAAAAAAGGCTGCTGGAGATTTGCCGGATCATCGATCGCTCCGCTGCCGAGCGGGATGCAACCCTCTCCCTACACGACGAGCGTGCCAGGGAGCTGGAAAAGCAACGGCTTGAATCGGTCAGTTGGCGGGAGAAGAACGATCTGGCCGAAAAACTCCTGGAACATGGCCACCATGACCCGCGGAAATACCTCAAGGATTTCCGTGACAGTGCCGGTTCCCCCTATTTCGGCATTATCGGTATACATGACTGCGAGCCGAAAATAGGTCACAAGGAATACCTGATCGGTAAACAGTCGCTGCTGGATGGAAACAGGGTTGTCATTGTTGACTGGCGCAAAGCGGAAATATCCCGGCTCTACTACGACTATGAGCAGGGCGAGGACTACCTGGAAACCATCCAGGGG
>SBEG01000026.1 GCA_009668975.1 Deltaproteobacteria bacterium
GGTAAATCTGCTGCAAATCCGTCTGGACGGTCCATATTTCGCCGCTTTTTTGGGAAATAGAACAACTATTACCCTGCAAAATCGACAAAATCTGTCCTAGCCCAGCCGAATTTTCGCTTCGATTTCCTGAGTCCGACAGACTCCTAGTGGAATAAACAGCAAATCGGGCCGTTATTAAACTTCGGCAAGAGGAACGTGAGCCTATGCTTCAGGAGTTTTTCCCGGAAATAGTGCGGCTGCTGCTGTATCTTGTCGGCTTGATAGGCTTCGCGGCCTTCAACGCTGCCTATCTCTCCCTGCTCGAACGGCGGGAACCGGCCTGGATCCAGCTCCGGCGCGGACCGATCGAAGTCGGACCTTCCGGCCTGCTGCAGCCGGTGGCCGACGGCATCAAACTCCTGAGCAAGCAATTGCTAGTCCCGCACGGTGCGGACGTACTCCTGTTCAAACTTGCCCCAGTGGCGGTCATTACCCCGGCAATCATGTGCCTGGTAACAATTCCCTTCAGCGAATCGATCGTTGCCCGCGACTTCAGTCTGGGTCTCCTGATGATCTACTCTTTCGGCTCCGTCTCAGTCCTGGCCACCCTGCTGGGTGGTTGGGCCTCGAACAACAAGTACAGCAGTATTTCCGCTGCCCGGGTGGTGGCCCAGAATATCGCCTATGAAATACCTCTGCTGCTGATCGTAATTGCCCTGGTAATGATTACCCATACCTTTAACCTGCGCGAGATTGTGCAACTTCAAACCGGCGGCTTCTGGAACTGGAACATCTTTCACCTGTCTGCCAGTCCGCTGATGCCGATCGCTTTTCTGCTTTATTTCATCTGCATGCTGGCCGAAACAAACCGTGCACCGTTCGACATTGTCGAAGCGGAAAGCGAACTCATTGCCGGCGCCTTTACCGAGTACGCGGGCATGAGTTTCGGCCTGTTCTTTATTGCCGAATATGTCAATGTGATTGTCGGTTCCTGCATCGGTACGATTCTGTTTCTGGGTGGCTGGCACTGTCCTTTCGGCCTTTTGCCGGGATTGCACTGGTTCCTCATCAAGCTTTATCTGTTCTGTTTCGTGGTGATCTGGGTGCGCTGGACCTTTCCCCGTACCCAGTTTTACGGGCTGCTCAATCTTTCCTGGAAGGTCCTTATTCCGCTCTCGCTGCTGCATCTGGTGCTGACGGCAATCGTGGTGAAAATGATATGAGCACTGCCTTGGGGAAATATCTGAAAGAGATTCTAACCGGTTCCTGGAGCCTGCTGGTCGGGATGGGGATTACCTTGCGACAGACCCTGCGTCGTCCTGTCACCCTGAATTATCCCTACGAAAGTCTCCAGATGACGGAACGATTCCGCGGTCATGTGGACCTGATCCCGAACGAAGAGACCGGTGAGCCGAACTGCGTTGTCTGCATGGCCTGTCAAAAGGCCTGCCCTTCGAACTGTATACAGGTCGAGGGAGTAAAGCCGGAGGGTGCCAAGCGCCGCTTCCCTACACTTTTCCTGCTTGATTTTACCACCTGCAGCCTTTGTGGACTGTGCGTGGAAAGCTGTAAATTCAATGCGCTGAAATATTCCCGGGAATATAACCTGGCATCCCTCCGTAAGGAGGATTACCAGATGGATTTATTGGACAGATTGGGTAAGGAGCCTCTGAGATGACCTTCAGTTCTGCCGGTAACTATTCTCTCGTCACCACTCTGATTTTTTTCGGTTTTGTGGCGGTGACACTCGGCGGTGCCCTGATCGCGGCCTTGTCACGCCAGATGGTCCGGAGCGTGTGCGGACTGGCCGTTTCGTCGCTGGGACTGGCCGGTCTCTACTACCTGCTGGCCAGCCCTTTTCTTGCCTTGATGCACATTCTGATTTATGTGGGCGCTGTCTGCGTCGTGCTCATGTTCGCGCTCATGCTGTCAGAGCCACAGGAACAACGCCGCTCCAAGCGTGGCGAAGCTCTCATCGCCATCGGAGGTTTGCTGATTGCCGGATTATTTTCCGTCGTCCTGATCCTGCTGATCAGTGCCACCAGATGGGTTCCTCCCGCACAGCAATCGGGCTATTCGGTGCAGGATTTGGGCCGGGCACTTTTGACCCGCTACGGATTTGCCTTTGAACTGATTTCCGTGGTGCTGCTGCTGGCAATTCTCGGGGCTCTGGTGATCGCACGGTCCGGAAGGGGGTCCGAGTCATGAATTGGTATAGCATGCCGGAAATGCTGCAGACCTACCTTTTCGTCGGAGTGCTGCTGTTTGCCATCGGCCTGTTCGGATTTTTCCGGCACAGGAACCTGATCGGCATGCTGATCAGCGGCGAACTGGTCCTGGCGGGAGCTTCGCTCAATTTCATGGCGTTCAATCGCTTCGTCTCTCCCGACCCGGTGGCGGGTCAGGCATTTGCCTTGTTCATCATGGGGATTGCCGCGGCGGAAGCTGCCGTTGTGTTGAGTATCATGATCGGTGTCTATCGCAACTACCGCTCCATCGAAACTGATGACCTGAAAGATCTTGAGGGATAATATGAGGCTACGCGGAGCATGACCGACCCAGTGCAGTCATACACCTTGCTGGTGGCAGTAATTGCGCCGCTTCTTGGCGCAGTTCTGGTTATGCTCACCGGCAAAAAACCGAACCTGCGCGAGACCTGTTCCTTTGCCGCGGCCGCGCTCACCTTTGGTGCCATCGCCTCGCTGACGCCGGCGGTGCTGGCGGGTGAGAGATTCATCCTGCCGCTGTTCACCCTGCTGCCGGGGGTGAGTATTACCCTGCGGGCCGACTCTTTTTCCCTGGTGTTCGCCCTGGTGGCGTCTTTCCTCTGGATCGTCACGATCCTCTACACCATCGGCTACATGCGCGGCCTCCGCGAGCATGCCCAGACCCGCTTCAGCGCCTGTTTCGCCCTGGCGCTGTTCGGAGCGATCGGCTGCGCCTTTGCCGACAACCTGTTCACCCTCTACCTGTTCTACGAGATTGTCAGCATCACCACCTACCCGCTGGTGGCACACCACCAGGACCGGGAAGGGTACGAAGGGGGCAGGAAGTACCTGGTCTACCTGACAGCCACCGCCAAGGGGCTTGTGTTGCCCGCCATGATTCTCACCTATGTCATGTGCGGCACCCTCGATTTCAGTGACAACATCCGCAGCGGCATCTTTCCGAGCGACACCAGCCGCCTGATGGTAACCATTACCTATGCCTGCCTGATTCTCGGTTTTGCCAAGAACGGGGTAATGCCTTTTCACCACTGGCTGCCCGGGGCAATGGTGGCGCCCACCCCGGTCAGCGCCCTGCTGCATGCGGTGGCGGTGGTCAAGGTCGGGGTGTTTTCCACCACACGGGTGATGCTCTACCTGTTCGGGGTCGATACCATGAGCGCGCTGAACCTGGGAATAGCCACGGCCTGGTTTGTCTCATTCACTATCCTGGCGGCCTCTCTGATAGCTCTGAGCAAGGACAATCTCAAGGCGCGGCTGGCGTACTCAACCGTCAGCCAACTGTCCTACATCATCCTGGGTGTGGCGCTGCTCACTCCGGCTGCGATCGAGGGGGGTATCGTACATATCGTCAACCATGCCTTTGCCAAAATAACCCTGTTTTTCTGCGCCGGGGCCATCTATGTCGCTTCCCACAAGAAGGACATCTCCGAGATGAAGGGCCTGGGACGGGCCATGCCCCTGACGTTCGGCGCCTTTGCGGTGGCTTCGCTCAGTATGATTGGTGTTCCGCCGGTAGCGGGGTTCATCTCCAAATGGTATCTTCTGGTCGGTGCGCTGGATGCGCATCAACTCGGAATTGTAGTAGTACTGCTGGTGAGCACCGTGCTCAATGCCGCCTATTTTGTACCGGTGGTGTATCATGCGTATTTTAGCGTCCCGGCTGACGGTGAGCTTGCGCATCCGGTCACAGAAGCATCTCCGGCGCTGCTGGTGCCGCTCTTGTTTACCGCCTTTCTCTCGGTCGCAGCGGGTATCTTTCCGGAATTTTTCATGCAGCTGATCAAGGGGATTTTCCTATGAGCATCATTCGCCTAATCGAATTTCTGCGCAGCAACCTCAGATCGCTCGTTATTTCCTGCATCTCGGTCCTGGTACTGCTGGTGCTCGCCGACTGGCTTTTCGTGAGCAAAGCGGCCGTTCACACCGCGGGCGAACGTTGGTTCGGCTTCTGGTCGCTCTTCGGTTTTCTTTCCTGCCTGGCCATCATCTTCCTGTCCAAATGGTTTGGACATCTGGGGATCATGAAGCCGGAAGACTATTATGACCATGACTGATATCTGGCTCCATCCATCACTGGTCCTTCTGGCCGGCGCGCTGCTGATTCCTCTACTGCAGGGCAGGGCGAGGAGCGTCCTGCTACTGGCGGTTCCGGCCCTGGCGTTTCTTCTGGTGATGATCTCTCACCCGGGCATTTACGGAGTCGTCCATTTTCTCGACCAGGACCTGACCTTTGGCCGGGTTGATCGCCTGAGTCAGGTTTTCGGCTATATCATGACCTTGATGTGTATTCTCGGCAGCCTCTATGCGCTGAACGTCAAGGACCCGCTGGAACATTCCGCGGCCTGGATCTATGTGGCGGGATCGTTGGGGGTTATTTATGCCGGCGATTACCTGGTGCTCCTGCTTTTCTGGGAGATGATGGCCTTTTCCTCGGTCTTTCTGATCTGGCTGCGCCGTGCTCCCGGATCGGTGGCAGCGGGCTACCGCTACCTGCTGGTTCATGTGGCCGGAGGCGTGCTGCTGCTGGGCGGCGTGATCCTGCGCTATCATGCCACGGGCGGCGACCTGTCCTTCGGTTCTTTGGACATCGCACACCCTGATCTTTCCACCTGGTTGATTCTGGCGGGGTTTCTGCTCAATGCCGCCGTACCGCCCTTGCATGCCTGGTTGCCGGATGCCTACAGCGCGGCAACGGTCAGTGGCTCGGTTTTTCTCTGCGCCTTCACCACCAAGACCGCGGTCTATGCGCTCTGTCGCGGTTTCGCCGGTTTGGAAATCCTGCTGGTGCTGGGGACGGTGATGGCCCTTTACGGCGTGGTCTATGCCGTACTGGAAAACGATGCCCGCAAATTGCTGGCCTACCACATCATCAGTCAGGTCGGCTACATGGTGGCAGGGGTAGGGCTTGGCAGCCAGATGGCGATCAACGGGGTGTGCGCCCACGCCTTTGCCCACATCCTCTACAAAGGGCTGCTGTTCATGGGCACCGGGTCGGTGCTGTACATGACCGGAAAAAGCGCATTCACCGACCTGGGCGGACTCTACAAAAAGATGCCGCGGGCCTTTGTTTTTACCCTGATTGGCGGTCTGTCCATTTCGGCCTTTCCCCTGTTCAGCGGTTTCGTCAGCAAATCGATGATCGTGGCCGCCGGTTTCGAGCAGCACCAGCTCTGGGTCGGCTTTCTGCTGATGGTCGCCTCGGCCGGGACCTTCCTGCACACCGGCCTGAAGGTTCCTTACTTCATCTGGTTTGGCAAGAATAACTGTTCGAGCGAGACCTGGGAAAAGGCTGCCGACCCGCCTTGGAACATGCAAGCCGCGATGGCCGTGACGGCCTTTCTCTGCATCGGCATCGGTTGTTATACGCCGTACCTCTATGACATGCTGCCGTATCCGGTGGCGTATCAGCCGTACACGGCGTACCATGTCTCGGAAACGCTGCAGATTCTCCTGTTCACGGGACTCGGATTTTTTCTGTTCCTGAAGAAGCTGGTGCCGGAAGCGACGATCAGCCTGGACCTGGACTGGTTGTACCGGATGGGGGGAAGACAACTGCTGCGACTGGTCCGCGGTCCGCTCCAGACGACAGACACCTTACTCGGTGAAGTGTACCGTCGCTGCGGCCTCCGCTGGATGATGGACACTGCCCGTGGTTCCGCAAAATTCGACCGCCAGGCGATCGACGGAGCTGTCGATGGGCTGGCACTGTCAATCAGGTCCCTGGGCGGGAAACTGCGCACTGCCCAGACCAGCAAGGTCCAGGTTAACGCCGTGTCGGCGCTGACGGTCATCGTCTTGTTATTGCTGCTCTATGTCGTGGCAGATGCCCTGATAAGGTAACCAATGAATATATTTCCGCACATAGAAACCTGGCCGATTCTGAGCATCTTGATCTTCCTGCCCCTGGCCGGAGTGCTCCTGTTGCCGCTGTTCGGGCGAGGGCAGGGCGGCAAGTATTGGGCGTTGACAGTCACCCTGGCGGAAGCGGCTCTCTCCCTGCCGCTCTATTTTCAGTTCGACAGCGGCACGGCCGACTATCAATTCATGGAGACTGCCCGCTGGATTCCATCACTCAACATCACCTACAGCATCGGCATCGACGGGATCAGTTTGTTGCTGGTGCTGATGACCACGCTGATCATGCCCTTGTGCGTGCTCTGTTCCTGGCGTTCGATCGAGACCCGGACCAGGGAGTTCTGGGCCTGCATTCTCCTGATGGAAACCACCATGGTCGGGGTGTTCCTGGCCCTGGATTTCGTCCTGTTCTTCCTCTTCTGGGAAGCCATGCTGATTCCCATGTTCCTGCTGATCGGTGTCTGGGGCGGGCCACGCCGGGTCTATGCCGCGGTAAAGTTCTTTCTCTACACCCTGGCCGCTTCAGTCTTTCTGCCTGTTGCCATAATCACCCTGTACCTGCACAGTTCGCCACACACCTTCGCGATTCCGGCACTGATGGGTCAGCCCTATCCGGCGACCATGCAGGCCTGGGTGTTCCTTGCATTTTTTATTGCCTTTGCAGTCAAAGTGCCTATGTTTCCCTTCCACACCTGGTTGCCGGCCGCGCATGTTGAGGCACCCACGGCCGGTAGTGTCATCCTGGCCAGTGTCTTGCTGAAAATGGGCGCCTACGGTTTCCTGCGCTTTGCCCTGCCCATGACCCCCTTGGGGGTTGCTACCTTCGGCCCCTGGGTTCTGGCACTGTCGGTCGTGGCCATCCTCTACGGCGGATTTACCGCTCTGGCCCAAAGCGATATGAAGAGGCTGGTGGCATATTCCAGCGTGGCGCACATGGGCTTTGTCACGCTGGGGATCTTTCTGCTCAACAGCCGGGGGGTGGAAGGCGCTATCCTGCAGATGGTCAATCATGGAATCACCACCGGAGCCCTGTTCCTCTGTGTCGGGATTATCTACGAACGGACCCATTCCCGTGAACTGGCCAGCGCCACCGGCATCGGGCGGGCAATGCCGGTCTATGTTAGCGCCTTGACCCTTTTCGGCCTCTCCTCACTGGCTTTCCCCGGCACCAACAGTTTTGTCGGGGAATTTCTGATCCTGGCTGGAGGTTTTACCGCGGCCCCTCTGTTGACAGCCCTTGTTATTCCCGGGGTCGTCCTGGGTGCCGCATATATGCTGCGGATGCTCCAGCGCATTATCTGGGGCGGGACCGACAACCCGGACAGCTCTCAACTGCCGGACCTGAATATCCGGGAAACGGCAACACTGGCCGTTCTGATGCTGTTCGTGCTCTGGATCGGCCTGGCGCCGGCGCCGTTCACGAAAGTCCTGCACGCCAGTGTTGAACACCTGCTCGGGCAGGTTCAGGCAGGGATGTTGCCGTAATTTCCCGGAAGCTATCCGGTTGCGGACGCCTGCTGCTATGAATAAAGGAGTTTTGCAAAGTGAATTTGGTTCTGTTTGCTCCTGAACTTGTGCTGATCATCGCGGTGCTGGTGCTGTTCGTCATCAGCCTCGGAACCGGCCGCGATCGCCTGGCGGCAACAAGCACGATTATTGCCGGCCTGGCGGCCCTCGCAGCCTGTGCAGCTACCTTCAGCCTGCAAGGCGATCTGTTCTATCACGCTTACCGGATCGATCTGTTTTCACAGATCTTCAAATTCTTCATCCTTGCCGGATTAACCGGAATTACCCTGTTCGGCCAACGGCTCAAGGATATCCGTAACGATATCAGACCCGAATATTTCCTGTTCCTGCTCCTTGCCACCCTGGGCCTGGTGATGCTGGTCAGCTGCGTCGAACTGATCTCGCTGCTGGTCTCGCTCGAACTGTCGTCCTTTGCCATCTACCTGCTGATCCCCTTGAGGTGCGAACGGGGCGGTCTCAGGATGCAGATGGAGTCGGCGGCCAAATACGTGATCTTTGGTGTCCTCGCCACCGGGATCATGCTCTTTGGCATGAGTTACCTCTTCGGTCTGACCGGTTCCACCTATTTTGCCGACATCGCCCCGATCCTCCTTGAGCGCTGGGCCGAGCCGCTGGCGGTTGCCGCCATCGTGCTGACACTGCTGGGGCTATTATTCAAGCTGGCGGCTTTTCCCATGCATCTCTGGGCGCCGGACGTCTACCAGGGCGCATCCAATGAGACAACAGCATATATCACCGGGGTTCCCAAAGCCGCGGCGGTCGCCGTCATCATCCGGTTTTTGCTGATGGCCGACTCTACCGCCCACGAGCTGGTAATCTTCCTTACTTTTATCGCGGTTGTGTCCATGTTCTTCGGAAACATTGTCGCCATTGTCCAGAAGGACCTCAAACGGATGTTCGGTTATTCGGCAATTGCCCATGCCGGATACATCACGGTCGGTTTTGTCACCCTGCAGGGCAGCGGTTTTTCAGCAGCGACCTTTTATGCTTTTGCCTACCTGGTCATGAGTTTACCGGTCTTTCTCGTCATCTGTCAGGTATCGGCTCAGGGCGAAAACCTCGTAATCGATGATTTTGCCGGCCTTCACGAACGCTCACCTGCAGCGGCCTTGATCATGGGGCTGAGCCTGTTCGCACTGGCCGGAATTCCGCCTTTTGCCGGATTTTTCGCCAAACTCCTCCTCATGACCGCAGCCCTGGATCGTGGATTGGTGCTGCTGGTCGTGATGATGGCGATCAACTCGGCAATCGGGGTGTACTATTATCTGAACGTAGTCCGGGTGATGTATTTTGAAAAAGCCGCTGAGAGGGAGCCTGTGCCATTCAGGACGCTCCCGCTCAGTTTGGGGATTATCCTGTTACTTGCCATCAGCGCCCTCGGCATTGCGCCCAGGTATCTCATGGATGCTATTGCAACAGCGATCCAGGGTTTGCTCTAGGAGCCTGTCGGACTCCTTGGAGCGGCTTCTTAAAACACCGGGAGGTGATCATGTGTGGACGTTTTGTCTGTGATATGCCACCTGGAATTATTTCCGAACTATTTGCGGTTTCCGCCCCGGCAGACATACCTCGAAGCTTCAATATTGCGCCCTCCAGCAGAATCCTTGCTGTTCGAAATTTGGAAACAGGAAATGAATTGACCTTGCTTCGCTGGGGGTTCATTCCCTCCTGGGCAAAAGATTCTGCTGCTGCAAAAGCCATTATCAATGCCCGATCCGAGACGGCCCAGGAAAAACCGTTCTTCCGCCAGGCATTGCGTAAACGTCGCTGCATTATCCCCGCAAACGGTTTTTTTGAATGGCAAAGGGCGGAGAGCAGCAAGCAACCATATTACATCCGGATGAAGTTGGATGTAATCATGGGCCTTGCCGGGGTCTGGGAGTGCTGGACGAGCCCTGACGGCGAAAGACTTGAGACCTGCGCAATTCTCACGGTGTCATCGAACAGCCTGATCAGGACAATTCATGACCGTATGCCGGTCATCATCAGGCCGGAAAACTATCCCCTCTGGCTGGATCGGGATATTGTTGATCCGGCAGTTATAAAATCTCTCTGCGTAGCGTGCCCCGAAGATCTGTTGGAGATGTATCCGGTTTCGTCTCTGGTTAATAATCCCCGCAACAATTCCAGCGAGTGTATTGCCCGTCTCAAGTGAATTTGATTTTCTCCGAAGCGGCACGTTTTTTTAAAGTACAACTTAAAACAAAATAGCTTAACATATCGATTTATCGTTTTATGCTGCATTTTATATTCCTTCAAACTAATCTCCTGATGATTTTTTGACCTGTGTCTCCAGCGGCTAAATGTGTTATTGTGCTTGTGCAGGTTGAAAACCAACGAAAGGATGTATTTGATGTCTGACAGTGAAAATATCAAAGGGGCGGCGGTAATCCCTTTTCCACAGGTTAACAAAGCTGGTGAACTGACCCTTTCCGCAAAAGTTGCCCAACTGAGGGCCCTAGGGATCAAGGAAAGGATCGAAATGATTCTTTCCGACCCGGAGGGAAAAAAACTTGCACGCTCACTGGAGCCGCAGGAACTTTACTGGCTGGTCAAAGAGTTGGGCGAGGAGGATGCGCTGCCCCTGATCGCGCTTGCTTCGCCGGAGCAATGCGGTTTCTTTCTGGATGTAGAGCTTTGGAATGGCTGCACCTATTCACGCGAAAAGGCCATGGAGTGGGTGGGGAATCTCCTCGCGGCAGGGGAGGATTTCCTGGTTGAGCAGCTCTATCACCTCGATTTCGAGTTATTGCTGCTTATCTGCAGAAAAGAACTCTTTGTCGGCGGGGGAGTCGGCGACGTAATTTCCGATGACGAAAACCGGGCTGAATGGGATCACACGTTTGATGACATGTTTTTTATTACGTTCCGCGATGAAAAACAGGGCCCGCTGATGGGTCGTTTTCTCGACAGTATCTACCATCACGATCACTCCCTGTACCTGCGCTTGATGGAAGCGACGAAGAACGAAATTGAAAGCGAGCAGGAGGAGCTGTGCTACCGCTTCAGATCAGGCCGGCTTGCGGATCTGGGCTTTCCCGAATGGGAACACGCCATGGAAATATACCAATATGTCTTTCCGGAAGATTTTATTCCCCAAGACAGCAAGGATCCGGTCATTGTCGAATTCGACGCACTTCTCCCGGTCCCGCTTACCCGGGGAGATTCGCTATTTCAGCGTGCCATGAATACCGCCAATTGCGAAGGACTGCATGCGGAATTGTACTGCCTGATCAACTCGGCGCTGGTAGCGGAAGACAAGTCCTTCTCCGACCTTGATACGATGGAATCAGTCCTGCACCGGGTTTATGGCTATCTTGCCATTGCCCTTGAGCATCTCAGCGGTGGCGACGAAAAACAAGCGGTGCGCATTCTTGAGACGGAATACCTGAAACGACTTTTTCAGCTCGCCTTCGGCATCATCACCCGGATCAGGATTCGTGCTGAACGGATTAGTCTCGAAGGTGCCGAACATGCAACAAATCGCGCTCTCCGCGGTTTTCGCAGCACATACCCGCGTTATTATCGGGGACTTGATCCAGACCATGCGGACGGCTACCGCGAATTCAGATGCCTGGCAGATGTTCAGGCTGTCGATGCCTTTCTTCAACGACTCGAAGGCTGAGGCATAATTCGCCAGACTAGGAGCCTGTCGGACTTAGGGTAAATCTGCTGCAAATCCGTCTGGACGGTCCATATTTAGCGATTTTTTGGGCAATAGAACAACTATTACCCTGCAAAATCGACAAAATCTGTCCTCGCCCAGCCGAATTTTCGCTTCGATATCCTAAGTCCGACAGACTCCTAGGTGAATTTATTGGTTGATTTCTATTTGCAGAAAGAGTATAAAAACAAATTCCAACGGGGGAGCACTCGCTTCCCCGTTTTTTCGCGTCTTCCACAGAACCAGCGCAGCAACTGTTTGTCCTCTTCCCGCCAAGCAGGTCAATCACTAACTGTTGGGTAGTTTTTTCGTGGATGTAACAATGTAGCAATTATTTTCGGGTACGCTCCTGCGGAGTAGCGCTGGTACTCGTCTCTTGCGCAGACGTATGTCCGATTTGCATTATATTCAGCAACATTATTTTCCCCGAAAGGGCACAACAACCAAGGAGCACATATGAAATCCCTGCGTTCAAAATGTATCGATTGTGGAAGTGAAGCCATTGAAACACTCATCGACGAGATCAAGCCAAACTTCAAAATGGAAGTAGTCCGCTATGCCTGCGGTGCCGAATTCAGAGGTTCTTTTTCCTCAACCAGCAACATGGGTAAGGCGATTCACACCGGTTGCATGCAAAGCTAAGAAGTACCACTTCAAACGAAAAAAGCCCGCAAAAGCGGGCTTTTTTCGTTTGAAGTGAAAGTTTCGGAAGCAGTCGTCAGTCGACAGCTAGCCAAACATCAGTGAGACGGCATGAATTATCAGACCGATCATGCCGCCAACCAGGGTACCGTTCATGCGAATGAACTGCAGATCCGATCCGATACTCAATTCGATCTCGGAAACGAAATCTTCATCGTTCCATTGCCGAATGGTTCCCGAAATATGCCGGGCAAATCCCATTCGCAGGCTATCGGCGTAATTTCTGACCATTCTTTCCAAGTGATCGTTGATCGAGTCTTTCAGATCCTTGCTTTTGGCAACCGTGCTACCAAGCCCGACTGCCGTGGAAGCAATTTTTTCCCTGATCTTTGAATCCTGGTTGCCCAGATCAACCTGCAGCCAGTTTTTCAGGTCACACCAAAGGCTGTTGATATACTCGGTCAAGGCCGGGTTGGCGATGATATCCTGCTTGATAGATTCAACTCTGGCCCTGAGTGCCTCATCGTGCTGCAGTTTTTCGGTAAACTCGTTCAATACCTCATTAAACTTGTCCCTCAGTTCATGCTTCGGGTCGGCATTAACTTCCTGAACAAAACTATTCAATCGGTTGGCAATTTTTTCGCCAGCTCCCGCCATGAAAACATCTTTATTGGGAATCATCCGGCTGAGCATGGGATACTCATTGTTGATCCATTTTTCAATGGCCTTGGCAATTTTTGTCTGTGATTCCGGTATTTCAAGCCAGGCGGCAAAACGGCGAAGAACATCGTCCAGCACTTTCTGGTGCCGGTTTTCTTTCCGGAGAACATCAAGCAGTTGGGCTACCACAGCGGCAAGATCAAGCTTCTCGATTCTGTCATTGATTGCGGCATGAATAATTTTCCGTACCCGGCTATCATCGATAAAACCGAGAGCGTCCACCAGGACGCGGCCGACTCCGGAAGCAACACTGTCGGCATTTTTTTCCACTGATAAAAATGCTGCAATCCGTTCTGCCGGGTTAAATTGGCGCATTTTGGAGATAAGTGCATCGGTTGCCAGAAACTTGTCGCGAATGAATTCGGCCAGGCTGTCGGCGATGGTGTTTTTCTTGTTGGGTATGATGGCGGTATGGGGAATCGGGACACCCAGCGGGTGTCTGAACAGGGCGACGACCGCGAACCAATCGGCGAGTGCACCGATCATGGCCGCTTCGGCAAAAGCTGAAACCCATTCCCAATAGCCGGTTCCCTGATTAATGCGTGCAATGACGAATAATATGGCGGCAGCAATCATCAACCCACCGGCAATTGCTTTATTCCTTTGTAAAATACGTCTCTTGTACTCCAAAATTCACTCCTTTCAAATTGGTGGAAGAGGGTAACCAATATTTTGCGTTACGTATAGAGAGGACCGGATATTTCTTGGTACGTCAGGAACAGACGTACGTCAAATTCCAACTGATGATACTTCGGCAGCATGTGTTCACAAAGCTTATAGAAGGCCTTATTATGCTCTTTCTCCTTTAGATGGGCCAGTTCATGCACTACAATCATGTCCAGAAAATCCAGTGGGGCGTTTTTGAAAACAGAAGCAATCCGGATTTCATTTTTTACTTTCAGTTTGGCGCCCTGTACCCGGGAGACATAGGTGTGAGTTCCTAAGGCATTATGGATAACGTTGATTTTCCCGTCAAAAACTACCTTGCTGAGCGGTGCGGACGTGGAGAGAAATTTGTTCTTCTTTTCTACGGTAAAATCGTACAGGGCCTTTTCCGTGCGAATGGTATGAGCCGAGGGATACTTTCGGGTCAGCATGCTACCGAGTTTGTTATCGTTCACCAACAGAGAAACCTGTTCCGTAACCGAATCAGGATACCCTTTCAGGTATTTCAAATCCTTCATTGATGCTTGTTTCCTTCCCGGGAATTCCCTTCTGCGTGAGGTTGTGTCCCTTGCGTCGCACTACTGCGGGTTGGGGACGTTACGGTACCACACCTTGATGCCGGAGGTAAAGTGAAAGGAATTTCGGGGTTGCTCTCCGTCAACGTGCTTTAGCGACTGATCCCTGATTACACGTTTCCCGCGAATCTGTTCCTTACCGATTAGGGTAATTTATCACTTTCATCGTGAAATAAACTGTTGGAACTATTTGATCTTTCAGTAATAATATGCTAGGTGTTGTGACATGAAACAGATGCAACCACCGCGAATAATTCCCCGACAAGATCATCCCATTTCCCGTTCCATGATCAGTCCGAATGTTATCAGGATCCTCTACCGGCTTAAAGATAATGGCCACACCGCCTTTTTGGTTGGCGGTGGTGTACGGGATCTCCTGCTTGGACGTGAACCCAAGGATTTCGATGTCGCCACGGATGCAACCCCTGGAAGGATTAAAAAACTCTTCCGCAACTGCCGCCTGGTGGGTCGTCGCTTCCGGTTGGCCCATCTTCATTTTTCTGACGAAATCGTCGAGGTGTCTACCTTTCGAGGTTCTTACACCGAAGAGCCAGCTGGAGATCTGGCGACTTTAGCGCCGGGAGAGGCTGAGAATGCCAATCCGCGGAGTCAGGTACGCGAAGACGGGCTGGTACTGCGGGACAATGTCTTCGGATCACCGGCTGACGATGCCCACCGCCGCGATTTTACGGTCA
This sequence comes from Deltaproteobacteria bacterium, assembly GCA_009668975.1. Classification (GTDB taxonomy): domain Bacteria; phylum Desulfobacterota; class Desulfuromonadia; order Geobacterales; family Geobacteraceae; genus RPRC01. The sequence continues at coordinate 14,552 of SBEG01000026.1, forward strand.
ATGCCCTGGCGTATAATATCGCAGATTTCTCCATACTTGATTACGTGGGCGGCATGGAGGACCTGGATCGTGGGGTGATCCGCACTATTGGAGAACCTTCGTTACGTTTCACGGAAGATCCGGTACGCATGCTGCGAGCGATTCGTTTCGCTGCGCTGCTCGGCTTTTCTTTTGAAGAGATGACGTGGCGGGCGCTTGTGGAAAATGCCCCTGGAATCACCCGCGCAACGCCACCCAGGCTCTATGAAGAGATCCTCAAGCTTTTCCTCTCCGGCGAAGGAGAAGCAATCTATCAGCATCTGCGGCTGGGTGGCCTGTTTGCGCCACTCTTTCCCGGATTCAGCCAGTGGCTTGAGCGGGAAACCGATGGTTTTCCCCATGTGAAAATCAGTAAAAATCTTGAGTGGCTCGACAAGCGGATCAGTGAAGGAACAACGGTATCGGCTCCGCTGATGTTGTCGCTGATGTTCGGTGAATATCTGGAGGAAATGGCGGCTTTTCACCGAAAACAGGGGGTAAGCCCGCTGGACGCGATACAAGCGGCTGTGGCTGACTTCATGGGTGAACAGACTCTTTTGGTTGCAATTCCCCATCGCGTGGCACTTGCCGTTCGGGATATCATGGTACTGCAGTATCGTTTCATAAAGATGCCGGGCAAACGCCCCCAATCAGTTTTGGCACGGCAGGGATTCTCCGATGCCCTTGCGTATCTCCTCTGTCAATGTGAGACCGCAGGAGAAGGGGCAGATATTTTTGCCTGGTGGGAGAGTTACGCGAAGGAACAAGTTCTTCCTCCTTCGACTATGCAGAAAGATCCAGTTGCTCAAGTCCCCAAGAAACGACGCCGGAGACGCAAGGGAAGGGCACCAGCTACCTCCGCTTAGAAAACAGCAACTCTGCACATCTGGCAAAGCCCAGATCCGGGTTTTACTCAACCATTCAGATCTTACTACCCAGGAATTTTTCGGAATCGTGGACTTTTTACCGTTGCAGCCTTGTACAGGCTGCTTTTTTCATTTCAAGAATCTTGTTATTTTTCTTGTAAATAACCCTGAATGTGGTATTTTGTTAAATTTTTTTGCTATTTTGCTGCACAAATTTTCATACTGGCATTTGGTGGCTCAGTAGTTCTTTCTTCTTCACGTGCTGAATTACTTTATCATTTAGGAGTTGCAATGGGTTTCAACTGCGGTATTGTCGGTCTCCCCAATGTGGGGAAATCCACCATTTTCAATGCGCTGACCTCGGCAGGAGCCGAGTCCGCCAATTATCCATTTTGTACCATCGACCCGAATGTGGGAATCGTACAGGTTCCCGACCCTCGGATGGAAACACTTGCCGAATTTGTCAATCCGGAAAGAATTCTCCCAACGACAATCGAAATTCTGGATATCGCCGGTCTGGTAAAGGGCGCCAGTAAAGGCGAAGGGCTCGGCAATCAATTTCTTGGTCACATTCGAAGTGTCGATGCAATTATTCACGTGGTTCGTTGTTTTGATGATGAAAATATTGTGCACGTTAACGGCTCAATTAATCCGATCCTCGACATTGAAATAATTCAGACCGAACTGGCTCTTGCCGATCTCGACACAGTGGAAAAGCGGCTCCAGCGTGTTGAAAAACTCGCCAAAAATGGCGACCGGAAATTAAAAGATGAGGCGGATTTATATCTTCGCCTGAAGCAGGCATTGGAGCAGGGTAAAGGCGCACGCGGGGTTGCCGAGACTTCCGATGAATTCGCTCTCATGTATGATCTGCACCTGCTAACGGATAAACCCGTTCTCTATGTTGCCAATGTGGCCGAAGATGACCTTGCCGGAGACAATCCGGCTGTACATGCAGTTCGCAAGCTTGCTGCAACTGAAGGAGCCCAGGTCGTAGTGATCTGCGGCAGTGTCGAATCCGAGATTGCGGAGTTGGCTGACGAAGAAAAAGAACTGTTTCTATCCAGCATGGGACTTGCCGAGTCGGGACTCGACAGGCTGATCAGAAGCGGATACGAACTTCTCGGGCTGATCACCTATTTTACCGCGGGAAAAAAGGAGATCCGGGCCTGGACAATTCCGGTTGGCACCAAGGCCCCACAAGCGGCCGGCGTCATCCACTCGGATTTTGAAAAGGGTTTCATCCGAGCCGAAGTTATTGCTTACTCCGATTACATCGCCGCGGCAGGTGAGTCGGGTGCAAAAGAAAAAGGGCTGATGCGGCTTGAAGGGAAAGAGTATATCGTGCAGGACGGAGACGTCATGCATTTCCGTTTTAACGTATGATTAGTCTTCATCCGGTAACTCCATACCTGCGCTATTCCGCGTTGGGCTGGGGTTTTTCAGGAGTCTCTCGTACGGCTTTATGGCAAGATAGCGACAGCATGGAAAGCGCTTGAGTTCAGCAGGCAGTCGTTCTGCGTCTCGGCTGGCGACCGATTAGGAGAGGCTTCGAGAAAGTTCCAGCCCAGCCTCTGCGGAGACTTTCCAGCCAGACCCTAGTTAGCCGGCAGGAATCAATGTGATTAACGCCGGTTTTTTTTGATTTCCACCATGGTCTTCGCTGGATTTTGCTCCAGAGACGGCAGAAGTGAAGAAATCAGGCGAATAAGGTTTCGGAAAGATCGACATCCTTGACCAGGATGATTTCAGCTGACGCTTCAGTATCATTCAGGTGAATAATTGCCAAGGATTGCGGTACCTCTGCTTCTTTGAGGGAGCCGGGATTCACCAAAAGGATCTCCCCCTTTTTCTGCACGGCTGGGACGTGTGTATGGCCATACAGGACAATGTCCGCGGAGACGCTGAAGGCTTTCTCGTAAATCCTGCCAATGCCGCTCTTCACCCGATACAGATCGCCGTGAGAGAGGAATATCGATTTGCCACAGATATTCAGGAGAAACTCCCTTTTGACTTTTGGCGAGGAGTCGCAGTTTCCTGCAAGCTTGATTACCGGAATGCAGAGGGCTTGCTCAATGATATCGGCGTCATGAAGGACGTCACCCAGGTGGATAATGCAGTCAAGGTCTGAAATGCGGTCCAGCATCTTGATTGCCAGCGGATAGTTGCCATGGGTATCTGAAAGTACGGCAATTTTCATAAATGAAGGAAGGACCTCGCAACATCAGGCGAGCAATTGACATTTGTACGACGGTTTTATAATCATTATTGATTTTCTATCCCCAGCCTGCGCATTTTCTCCACAAGGGTGGTCCGATTCAGGTTCAGCATGACAGCAGCTTTTGCCTTTACCCCCTTTGACAAGTGGAGTGCCTCACAAATCATCTTCCGCTCGATTTCATTTACTGTCTGAACCAAGTCGACACCGCGTTCAGTTACCTTGGTCAGAACTTCCTCTCGAATATTCGATGGAATATCGTTTGCGGAGATGCGATTGCCGTCAGTCAGGGCGACAATCCTTTCCACCACATTTTCGAGTTCACGCACATTGCCGGGCCAGCGATAGCCCTCCAGAATTTCAAGGGCTTCGTTGGAAATGGACATGAGTGGACGCTTCATATCTGTACAGTTTTTTTCGATGAAGTGTTTGAGCAGGGAAAGGATATCCTCAGTTCTCTCACGCAAAGGCGGTAAATGGATCGGGATTACGTTGAGGCGGTAGTAGAGATCTTCCCGAAAATTTCCATTCTTGACCTCTTCTTCCAGGTTTACATTCGTAGCGGAGATGACGCGAACATCGAGTTGGATCGTTTTTGTGGAACCGATCCGTTCAACCTCCTGTTCCTGAAGCACCCGCAAGAGTTTCGTCTGCAGGTGCATCGGCATCGTTCCTATCTCATCAAGGAAAATGCTTCCCTGATTAGCGGCTTCGAATTTTCCAATCTTGTCACGTATCGCTCCGGTAAAAGCTCCCTTTACGTAGCCAAAAAGCTCGCTTTCTAGCAGATTTTCCGGGATGGCGGCACAATTGACCGGAATGAATGGCTTGTCCTTGCGCTGGCTGTTGAAATGCAGCGCCCGCGCCACGAGTTCTTTGCCGGTCCCTGATTCGCCAAGCACGAGAGCTGTGGAATCGGTATTGGCGATCCTTTTCATCCGGGCGAAGAGTTTCTGCATGACCGGCGACGAGCCGATGATGTTTTCAAAATCGTACTTATTGTGGAGTTGTTGCTTCAGGTAGACATTTTCCGAAAGAAGCTGGCGTTTTTCCAGTGCCTTCGAAATTGTGATGGAAAGTTCATCGAAACTCAACGGTTTTGTGACGTAGTCAAAGGCGCCTTCTTTCATCGCCTTTACCGCCGTTTCCGCCGAGGCATGGCCGGTGATGAGAATTACCTCGGTGAGAGGCGACAGTTCCTTGGCCTGCTTAAGAATGTCGATGCCGTTTATGTCAGGGAGAAAAAGGTCGGTGATGATGATATCAAACTGCTCATGTGACAGGAAGGAAAGAGCGAGAGACCCGGAGGCTGCCCCTCTGACATTAAATCCAGTCATTTTCAGGAGCCTGATCAAAGAATCACGACTGAGATCTTCGTCTTCTACAAGGAGAATTTTTGCCCGTTCTTTCATCTGCCCCCCTCTATGGTCCTATTTCATAACATTTTACCTCCTGACTGGCAAGTCCCGAGTTTGACGATGCAGTTTTTTCCGTTACAATTATTATTAATTTTACAGGGGAATTTATGAAAACCATCACTTTCCTTCTATTGCTCATATCCTTAGTTTACGTATCTCATGCCTCACCGGCCACTATTCGCCTGGTGAAAATTCATGGCTCAATAAATCCTGCAACCGTCGTCTACCTTGCCAGAAACATTCAAGAATCAGCGCAAAGCAAGGAAGAACTCATACTTGTGGAAATGGACACCCCTGGAGGACTTGACAGTTCCATGCGTGAGATCGTCAAAAATATCTTCGCAAGTCAGGTGCCGATTGTTGTCTACATTGCTCCTTCAGGATCACGGGCCGCTTCAGCTGGTGCGATAATCGCCCTTGCAGCTGATTTTTGCGTCATGGCTCCCGGCACTGCCATTGGTGCTGCCCATCCGGTTTCGCTTGGAGGAAAGCCAGACGCCGTGATGCAGGCAAAGATTCAGAACGACATGCTTGCCTATGTGGAAGGGATTGCTGTCAAACGCGGGAGAAACGCCGAAATCATGCGCCAGATGGTCAGCAAAAGTCTATCTCTTTCCGCTGAGAAGGCTTTGGCGGAAAAGACGATCGATTTTCTTGCCAACGATCGGACGGAACTCATCCGCAAGCTGAATGGAAAAATCGTATCTCGTCCGTCAGGGTCCCATCCGCTGGATCTTTCAGGCGCAAAAATTAACCTGCATGAAATGACTACCCGGGAAATGATTCTTGCCGTGATAGGCGATCCGAATATCGCCTATCTGCTCATGATGTTGGGTTTCATGGGACTCTTTTTTGAACTTTCCACTCCAGGAGTCATCCTTCCCGGAGTTATCGGCGCAATCTCCCTTATTCTGGCGTTTTTCGCCTTTCAGACTCTTCCGGTCAATTATGCGGGGGTGCTGCTGATACTTTTGGCTCTCATTCTCTTCATTGCTGAAATCAAGATCGTTTCCCATGGAATGCTGACGGTAGGAGGAGTATTGGCCATGATCCTCGGTTCATTATTGCTGTTTGACTCGCCGGAGCCGTACCTGAAGGTATCCCTGAGCCTCATTCTGACCACGGTTATTCTGGTAACGGGATTTGCAGTATTTGTTATCAGAAAAGCGGTTGACGTGCACAGAAACAAACCTTTCTCAGGAAAAGAAGGTTTGATTGGTGAAAAGGGTTATGCGGATTCAGAGATAAAGCCAGAAGGGAAAGTTCAGATTCGAGGAGAATTCTGGGATGCCTGGAGTGACACGCCGATATCCCGGGGCGAAAAGATCACCGTCGTCTCGGTGGAGGGTCTGAAGGTCAAGGTGGAGAAGGAAAGGGCGATTTAAAGAAAAGGTTTCATCATTCCAGCTGCGTAATCAGGAGGTAATACATGGATTCCATTTTCAATTATTTTAACTACGTACCCGTGATCTTTATCGTTGTTGTCGCGCTGATGGTTGCAGCCAGCGCGGTCAGGATCCTCCCGGAGTACGAACGAGGGGTGCTCTTCAGGCTTGGCCGCTATGCCGGGACCCGGGGACCGGGGCTATTTTTCATTATTCCAGGAGTTGACAAACTGATCCGCGTTTCCTTAAGAACAGTCGTAATGGATGTGCCGCCTCAAGACGTCATAACCCATGACAACGTAACAGTGAAGGTTTCAGCGGTAATCTATTTTCGGGTCATGGAGCCGGAAAAAGCGATAATCGATGTTGAGAACTTTTTGTATGCAACCAGCCAGCTTTCCCAGACAACGCTTCGGAGTGTGCTTGGTCAGGTCGAACTGGATGAACTCCTTGCCAACCGCGAAAAAATCAACCGGGAGCTTCAGGAAATTCTCGATCGTCACGCCGGGCCATGGGGCGTTAAAGTATCCAATGTAGAAGTCAAAAACATCGATCTGCCTCAGGAAATGATGCGCGCCATCGCCAAGCAGGCAGAAGCTGAACGCGAACGACGCGCGAAGATTATTCATGCTGAAGGCGAATTGCAGGCATCGGAAAAACTTGCCAAGGCGGCAACTGTTCTGGCGCAGGAGCCGATGTCGCTGCAGCTGCGTTTCCTGCAAACGTTAACGGAAATTGGTGCTGAAAAGAACTCAACAATCGTCTTTCCCGTTCCGATCGATATAATAAAAATGTTTCTTGATAAGAAAAACTGATTTCGTACAGGGGAATAAAAAGGGCTGGAACCGCCAAACCTGGAGACGGGACATATTTTTCATGAAGGCCGAAAACTCTACGGGCGCATCCGGTTCCCCGGTGCGCCCGTAGAGTTTGATTTAGGAGTTACTTATCTCAACTTTTGCCTCTTTACGGAGTTTATCGATATAAGTAGAGATATTCTGTTGAATTTTTTGGATTTTCAAGTAGTTGGTGATGTCATTTTTGGCATCGTTAAACGAAACTGTGCCTGCGGCTTTTTTATCTGTTACTTTAATTATATGATAGCCGAATTTCGTTTCCACGATTTCACTAATTTCTCCCGGCTTCAGAGCGAAGGCGGCTTTTTCAAATTCCGGAACCATCTGTCCTTTTCCGAAATAACCAAGACTTCCTCCCTGCGGGGCGCTTGGGCACGTTGAATTATCTTTCGCCAGAGCAGCAAAATCTTCACCGGCTTTCGCTCGCTTAAGAAGGCCAGCAGCTTTTTCCTTTGCTTTGGCTTTCTCTTCCGCGGTCAGTTTCGGGTCAACCCCGATAAGAATATGGCTGGCCTGCACCGATTCAGACTGTTTAAACTTATCAGGATTTTCGTCGTAGAATTTTTTCACATCCTCATCTGAAACGGTAACTTTCGAAGCAATTTCCTGCTCGATCAGGTTATTTATGTATATTTCCTTACGCGCGAACTCCTCAAGTTCCTTTTCAGTAAGGCCGCTCTCCTTGAGAGCCTTGTCATAGGCTGCAGTACTGGGGAATTTGCTTTTACCAAGCTTCATCTGGGCAGCCACACGGCCATCAACATCAGCTATTTTTAATTTTTTACCGGCTTGGTACAATAATTCAGCGGATATGAGTTGTTCAAGAACTGCCGCGTCCGCTTTTTTCTTCTCTTCTGCTGTCAGCTGTTTTTTATTCTGGCTCTGAGCGAGCATGAATTTTGTTGCCCGGTCAAGCTCTTCCCGCGTAATCGGAACCCCATTCACTTTAGCAACAACGTTAGCGGGGGTAGCGGCCGCTGTAACGGTTTTCTTTGAAGCAGATTTTTTCTTTTCAGCGCCGATAGCAGTCCCGGTCAGGGCAATTGCAACAACAAGTGAGACTCCAATCGAGCGGAGAGTTGATTTTCTGAAAACATGCATTTTAAGGCGCTCCTTTTCTGTTTATTTACAAAAACTTTGTAACTATACCATGCTGAGATGGTTATTCAAAGGGCAATTGTTTAATCTGTTGTCGGGTGTTTCTCCTCTACTACTTTTTTATAAACGATAGAATATCGACTGACCAGAAAATTTTTGTATGCGCTATTTCCTGAATATTTTATTTCCACATTTGGTAATTTCTGCGAAAATATTTCTTGGAACAGGTTTGGTTAAGCTACCGGTTTTTGAAAAATTAACGCATTAATTGATAGATGGTTGACTTTGGCCGCGGATTTTGGTTTTATAAGACACTTATATTTTGTACTGGTTTTAACTGGTTACCTGTACTTTGTTATTGTTTGGATTCTGTATATTACCCTCATTTTTTCAGGGAGTTTAAAATGGAAAAGAAAAGATTCAAAAAAATTCTTGCCGCAAACCGTGGTGAAATTGCAATCCGAATTTTCAGAGCGTGCAGCGAACTGGGCATCAGTACCGTTGCGATTTATTCGCAGGAGGATAAGCTCTCGCTCTATCGCTATAAGGCAGATGAAGCTTACCTTGTAGGGAAAGGCAAAAGCCCGGTTGATGCCTATTTGGGAATCGATGAAATCATTGCCCTTGCCAAAGACAAGGGGGTGGATGCAATCCATCCAGGTTATGGTTTTCTTTCTGAAAATTCTGAGTTCGCTGAAAAATGCGAGCAAGCAGGAATTGTTTTTATCGGTCCAACTGCTGAAATGCAGCGCAGGGTAGGGGATAAGATTGCTGCACGTAAGGTTGCCATTGAAGCTTCGGTACCGGTTATTCCCGGTACCGATGATCCTATTGAAAAAGATGAGGAAGCGCTGGCATTCGCAGAAAAGACGGGATACCCTCTGATCATCAAGGCGGCAGCCGGAGGTGGTGGCAGGGGCATGCGCGTTGCACGCAACCAGAAAGAGCTCATGGAGGGCCTGTCCAGCGCCCGAAGCGAAGCCAAGGCCGCTTTCGGCAACGCCGCAGTTTTTCTTGAGCGCTATATCGAACATCCGAAACATATTGAAGTTCAGATACTGGGTGACAACTATGGCAACCTTGTGCACTTTTTTGAACGGGACTGTTCCATTCAACGACGCCATCAGAAAGTTGTAGAGTTTGCACCATCGCTCTGTTTATCACAGGAAAAACGCCAGGAATTGTGTGAGGCAGCCCTGCGAGTTACACGACATGTTCATTACCGGAATGCCGGCACTGTCGAATTCCTGCTCGATCAGGAGGGAAACCACTATTTTATTGAGATGAATCCGCGAATTCAGGTGGAACATACCGTCACCGAGATGATTACCGGTAGAAATCTAGTCCAGGCACAGATTCTGGTTGCCCAGGGTTTACGTCTCAGCGATCCCGAAATCAATATTCCTGATCAAAACGCCATAACCATGTGGGGTCACGCAATTCAGTGCCGTATCACAACGGAAGACCCAGCAAATGATTTCGCGCCGGATTTCGGCACATTGAAAGCATACCGCTCACCCGGCGGATTCGGTGTGCGGCTTGATGCAGGAAACGCCTTTACCGGTGCCCATATCACGCCTCATTATGATTCTTTGCTGGTCAAGATCAGCACCTGGGGTCTCGACTTTAAAGAGGCGGCATGTGTTATGAACCGCTCTCTCCAGGAATTCCGTATTCGCGGGGTAAAAACAAATATTAGTTTCCTGGAAAACGTTGTCACCCATCCGGCTTTTCTTGCCGGCAAGTGCGATACCTCCTTTATCGACAAACATCCGGAATTATTGGTGATGAAGGAGAGGAAGGACAGGGCGACAAAGATTCTCAGCTATCTCGGAGATGTTATCGTTAACGGTTCTGCGGGAATCAGCAAACCGCTACGTTCCGCTGATTTGCTGGAACCAAGGATTCCTTCAATTGATCAAGAACAGCCACGACCGTATGGTACCACGGACATCCTCCGTGATAAGGGCGCAGAGGGCCTTTCACGCTGGATTCTCGACCAGAAGAGGATTCTTATTGCCGACACGACAATGCGCGATGCTCACCAGTCACTGTTGGCAACCAGAGTCAGGACTCATGACCTGTTGAGAATAGCCGAGCCGACCTCTTACCTTGGAGCCGGACTCTTTTCCCTGGAAATGTGGGGTGGGGCGACCTTTGATGTTTCCATGCGCTTTCTCAAGGAATGTCCCTGGCAGCGACTGACCAAACTGAAGGAAGCAATTCCGAACATCCTTTTCCAGATGCTCTTGCGCGGGTCAAATGCCGTTGGTTACACAAATTATCCTGACAATGTTGTTCAGCGATTTGTTGAGGAAGCGGCAGTCGCAGGAATAGATGTTTTCCGGGTTTTCGATTCACTCAACTGGACAAAGGGCATGACGGTAGCAATGGATGCGGTTCGGAAAACAGGAAAAGTCTGCGAGGCATCCATTTGCTATACCGGAGATATTACTGACCCGAAACGGGACAAGTATCCTCTGGAATATTACATTTCCCTTGCCAAGGAACTGGAGAAAATGGGTGCGCATATCCTTGCCATCAAGGACATGGCCGGACTGCTCAAACCGTTTGCTGCCTATAAACTGGTAAAGGCCTTAAAGGAAGAAATCGGAATTCCGGTTCATCTGCATACCCACGATACCTCCGGAAACGGTGAAGCCTCGCTCCTGATGGCTTGTCAAGCTGGTGTTGATATTATTGACAGTGCCCTGTCATCTCTCTCAGGACTTACCTCACAACCAAACCTCAACGCGATTATCTCAGCATTGCGCGGAACCGAATGGGACCCTCAGCTCAATGAAGCCGGCCTGCAAAAGCTTGCCAACTACTGGGAGACAGTGCGTGATTATTATGCCCCCTTTGAGTCGGGCCTCAAAAGCGGGACCGCAGAAGTTTATCATCATGAAATCCCGGGCGGTCAATACTCGAATTACAAACCGCAGGTTGCCGCACTCGGCTTGATTGACCAATGGGAAGAATGTAAGGAAATGTACCACAAGGTAAATCTCCTCTTCGGAGATATTATCAAGGTAACACCTTCGTCAAAAGTTGTCGGCGATATGGCGATTTTCCTCGTAAAAAACAATATGGAAGTCGATGATGTGTTTACCAAGGGGCAGGAACTGACCTTCCCCGCCTCAGTTGTCGGTTTCTTCAAGGGGATGATCGGACAACCCTATGGAGGTTTTCCCGAGAAGCTCCAGCAGATTATTTTAAAAGGGGAAAAGCCGATTACCTGTCGGCCGGGAGAACTTCTCCCGCCTGTTGATTTCGAACAGGAGCGTTTGGATTTGCAAAAGAAAGTCGGACACCTGGCTGACGATAAGACTCTCTTATCACATATTCTTTATCCGAACGTTTATCCTGATTTTGATAAACATCGCCAGACTTACTCCGATACGTCGGTAATTCCCACTCCGATCTTTTTTTACGGGCTGGAACCCGGTCAGGAAACATCAGTGGAGATAGATCCGGGCAAAACCCTCATCATAAAACTGAATGCAATCGGAGCTGTTCATGATGATGGTACCCGACAGGTGTATTTCGAGCTGAATGGTCTGGCCCGTCAGGTTTGTATCCGTGATTTTTCCGTTGAAACCGACGAGAAAGAGCGTATGAAGGCTGATCCGTCCAATTCTCTCCATATCGGCGCACCAATGCCTGGAAAGGTTCTTAAGGTCCCGGTAAAAGTTGGAGACGAAGTTAAGTCAGGCGACATACTGATGGTTACCGAGGCTATGAAGCTGGAAGCGAACATCAAGGCTCGTACAGACGGAAAGATCGCAGAAGTGAAGTTTGATGAGGGAGATAAAGTTGAAAAAGGCGATCTCCTCATAGTTCTTGCCCCGTAGGTAAACTTGCTTCTTTAACAGGCTGTTACATAACAAGTTAGGCTAAAAAATCCCCTCAAGCAGGAAACTTGAGGGGATTTTTTTAGCTAATGCCAAGGCACCAAAGTCAAGTACTATATCTGGCAAGCTGAATGGCACGCTTTTATCTTCATTATCGGAACTATTTCATACGCAGGGTGTAGGACTTAGGAAATCCAAGCAATAGTTCGTCTGGACAAGGACAGGCTTTGTCGAAGTAATAGTTGTTCCGTTACCAAAAAAACGTCGAAATATGACCAGTCCAGATGGATATGCAGCAGATTTAGCCTAATTTCGAGAAGCTTCGAGCCGCCAGGAGACTCTCTACTGAACGATTTTGCTTACCTCGTTAGAGAAGGCGCTTTGATTCCCGGCCAAATCATAACACGTAACAGCAATATAATATGTCCCTGGCCTGAGACCTGTGATGGTACAGGTTGTTGATGTTCCATTTTCAATCTTCGTATCGTAGACCCCGGGTGATGTACCGTAATGCACCGAATACCCCGCAAAATTTGTTGCCGGCGTTCCGTCGCTGGTCAAGGGGCTGTCCCAGGCGAGTGTCAGTGAACCACTAGTAATACTGTCGGAAGAGGTTTCATTTCCGCTTTCAACGATACTGCTTTCTCCGGAACCACTACCGCCGCAACCAGCCATGAACACAAGTAAAAGCAACGAAACGACTGCGGGGAAAAGATTTTTTTTCATAACGATCTACCTTCCTTCTCTTGGAATACAAGTTCACACGTGAGCAATAAAAAAAGCCGGGCTGAATATCTAGTCGATATTTCGGCGACCCGGCTGTCTCAATGAGACCCTGTAGGTTTTCCGTCCCATCCTCACAGATGGTTTAGTATTGTCGTTTATCGTGAAGCAATCTCTGCGTGAGAACTATTTTCAATGGACTCTTTTTACACGTAGCATTATTTTCTGTCAAGTAAAAAACCCAACTTGGTAACATGATGGTTACACGGAAATCTTTATTAACCCGTTGTTTATGAACATTCAAGTGGAGCGGACAAAGCTTGGAATTCAGACCTAACTGAGCTAAATAGTTAATATGACTATTTTGTCAAAAGCACGGAACATTTTGCACCCAGCAATACCTGCCTGACAACTCCACCCATCAAATATTTCGCCAAACCAGTGGCGCCCAAAGACGCAATGACAATCAGATCAATTTCGTGTTCTTCCGCAGCAGTCAATATTTCTTCATATGGAATCCCGGTTCTAACATCAACTGAGACGGCATCCGCATCTATCCATGGGAATCTGGAAAGTTGCTGCCGCATCCCTTTCCGCGACGATTCAAACATCTCAACCTTGAGTGCTTCGATCAGATCCTCATTTAGGCAATACTCGAGTACGCATTCCTGGACCGGGTTTTGAATTACATGAAGGAGAAAAACCTCAGCCTCAAACTTTGATGCGATGTCAAATCCGAGACGAATCGCACGCAAGGAATGATCTGACATGTCTGTCGGCACGAGTATACGGGTTGGCTTAAACATAGTTAATACTCCTATTCCGATGATGGCTACGCTAAGATTTTTTCTCATTCAATTAGTACCCAGCCGTAATCCTGGTATTTCAAAACTGTTTTTTGGGGAATATCATTTTTATTAAAATAAAAAACTCCTACCTCCGAATTCGAAAGGTAGGAGTTATCAGCCCCGCGTAAGAGGCAGTTAATGGCGAACCCCATCGCCCTGATTTTTATTTATTGTAGAACAAAGAGACTGTCTGTCAAATTATTTGCTTTATCTTATAGAAAAAGGGGCTATGAAATTTCATAGCCCCTTATATGGTGCGGTGGACTGGAATCGAACCAGCACAGCCTTGCAGCCACCAGCCCCTCAAGCTGGCGCGTCTACCAATTCCGCCACCACCGCAAATCGATTAAAAGTATAACTAATTCTATCTAAAGACCGGAAATCATTGGCCTAAAAAAGCACAACCAATTGTTATGTCAGCGCGTTGTTGAGTTTCATTTTTTACCAGTTTGCTCTCGAGAAGTCAACGGAAAAGTTGCTCTCCATCACTTTTTTTGTGACTCTTTCGGCGCCACTGGGGCGGCTGCAGGGGGAATGTCACTCTTCGGCGCAACTTTTACTGCTGGACTTTTCGCCGGCATAACGGAAGAGCTTCCGGATTTTCCCGAAAGATAGGCAAGCGAAAGGGACGTGACCATGAAAATGATGGCTACTGAAGCGGTCAATTTCCCAAGAAAAGTACTGCCGCCACCAGCACCAAACAGGGACTGGCTTGAACCGGTACCAAGTGTGGCACCAAGGTCAGCACCTTTCCCCGCCTGTAGAAGTACGATTACTATCAGTGCAATACAAACAAGGATGTGAAGGGTGATCAGAAAGCCAAGCATCGTGTGTGCAACCTCTCTTGATGAAATAAAGTCGGTACCTTATCATGAATACTGCGGTAATAAAAGATATTATTTCTGATAGTGGATTATCGCGGCAAAAGATTCAGCCGTGAGACTGGCCCCACCGACAAGGGCGCCGTCGACATCGGGTTGCGACATCAGGCTGCGGATGTTATCAGGCTTCACACTGCCACCATACAGTATTCGCAAGCCATCTGCGCAGGAGTCGGAAAAACATTCCGCCACGAGTCGACGAATGAAGGCGTGTGCCTCCTGTGCCTGTTCGTCTGTTGCCGTTTTGCCGGTTCCGATTGCCCAAACAGGCTCATAGGCGAGCAGAACCTTCTTCATTTCATCATCAGACAGATCAGTGAGACCTGCTTTAATCTGACGCTCAAGAACGTCAAAGGTTTCATTACGTTCGCGTTCCTGGAGGGTTTCGCCGATGCAGACGATGGTGAACAGCCCTGCCTGGATGGCGGCCCTGATTTTTTTGTTCACGGTTTCGTCAGTTTCAGCGAAATAATGGCGTCTCTCAGAGTGGCCGATGATAACATGGCTACACCCCGCATCGACGAGCATGCCAGGTGAGACCTCCCCAGTGTAGGCACCTTCCTCTTCCCAGAAGCAGTCCTGTCCGGCAATCGCTATTGGTGAATCGTTCAGCAGTGAACGTACCGGGCCCAGGACCGTAAAAGACGGTGCCAGTATAATTTCAACACCTTGTACGTCCGCGACAAGAGGAGAAAGATCCTGAACCAGTCGCAACGCCTCAGCTGTTTTTTTGTAAAGCTTCCAGTTTCCTGCAATAACAGGAATCCGCATGTGCACTCCTTGTTTCGTAGTTTATGCGTGTCCGTTTTTTTCCAGAACCTTGATACCGGGAAGTATCTTCCCTTCGAGCAGTTCGAGGAAAGCTCCGCCACCCGTGGATATATAACTTATCTTTGCGAATTCACCGGCCCGATGCACGGCTACATCGGTGTCGCCACCTCCGACGATGGTCAGGGCATAGGAATTTGCCACGGCACTTACCATGGCAAAGGTCCCGCGGGAGAAAGCGTCCATCTCAAAAACCCCCATGGGCCCGTTCCAGATGATAGTCTTGCTGTTCTGCAAGGCTTCGGTAAAAAGTGTTACGGTTGCCGGTCCGATATCAAGTGCCATCCAGTCATTGGGTATTTCCTGAATGGTGGTAATTTTGATCTCTGCCGCCGGATCAAAGCGGTCTGCCACGACACAATCAACCGGAAGGTATATTTTGACACCTTTTTCCCGTGCTTTATTGTAGGCGTTTCGAGCTGTTTCAATAAGCGATTCTTCCACAAGGGATTTGCCGACACTATACCCCAGGGCTTTCAGGAAAGTAAATGCCATGCCGCCACCAATGATCAGTTTGTCCACCTTGTTCAGCAAGTTGTCGATTACTTCGATTTTCCCTGACACTTTGGCACCGCCGAGGATTGCCACCAGAGGGTGTACCGGGTTGCGCATGGCTTTTTCAAAGAAACTCATCTCTTTTTTCATCAGAAAACCAGCAGCAATTGTCGGAACGAAATTCGTTATTGCTTCAACAGAGGCATGGGCCCGGTGCGATACTGCAAAGGCATCATTGACATAAACATCGCAAAGTTCGGCAAGAGATTTTGCAAAGCCCGGGTCGTTCTTTTCCTCGCCCGGATAGAAGCGGAGATTTTCCAGCATGATGACATCACCCGCTTTCATAGCCTTCACCAAGGGAGCAACCTGTTCACCGACACAATCCGGAGCCAGGGTGACTTCCTTGTCAAGAAGACGGGAAAGTCGTATTGCTGCAGGCGACATGGAGAATTTAAGATTCATTTCTCCTTTCGGGCGACCGAGGTGCGAGGCAATAATTACTTTTGCATTGCAGTCAAGTGCGTAATTAATGGTCGGAAGCACTGCTCGTATGCGGGTATCGTCGGTTATGTTTCCGTTATCGTCGACAGGGACATTAAAGTCCACGCGAAGAAATACCCTTTTCCCGGAAAGATCCTTGATTTCATCGATATAGCGAATTGTCATACACGAGACTCCCTTGGAATAAAATTATGCACTCTTCTGTACTGAAACACTGAAACAGTCTGGAATCTGAAATTTCCCCTGATGAGCCGGCAACGCTCCCTGTTCGGCGTCAGCGTGCCAGCAAGCGAAGCATGTCAATCAGGCGACTGGAAAACCCGCTTTCGTTATCGTACCACGAGAGAACCTTTACCAGGTTTCCTTCGAGCACCTTGGTGGACAAACCGTCCACGATAGAGGAGTGGGGGTTCCCGTTAAAATCGATGGAAACGAGCGGTTCATCGCAAAAAGCCAAAATTCCCTTGAGGGTGGTTCTGGATGCTTTTTTCAAGGCAGTGTTGACCTTTTCGGTGTCCGTTTTTCTTGAAAGTTGCGCCACGAGATCAATCACGGAAACATTGGGCGTAGGGACTCGTATCGCCATACCGTCAAATTTCCCTTTCAGTTCGGGAAGGACGAGAGAGATGGCCCGAGCCGCGCCGGTTGCAGTCGGAATCATCGACAGCGCGGCAGCCCGTGATCTTCTGAGATCCGTATGGGGAAGGTCGAGAATGCGCTGGTCATTCGTATAGGAGTGGACAGTCGTGACAAGTCCTTTTTCAATGCCGAAGTTTTCGTGGAGAACTTTCGCAACCGGCGCCAGGCAGTTCGTTGTGCAGGAGGCATTGGAAATGATGAAGTGTTTCTCCGGGTTGTACATGCTGTCATTCACTCCCATTACTATGGTAACATCGGGATCTGTGGCTGGGGCCGTGATGACAACCTTGCCCGCACCGGCTTTCAGGTGCAGTTCTGCCTGGTCGCGTGAGGTGAAATGTCCTGTTGATTCGAGGACGACATCGATACCTTCGCTTTTCCACGGGAGCTCTTCGGGATTTTTTAAGGAAAAGATCTTGATCGGTTTCCGGTTGATGATAATGCAACCATCACCAACCTCAACCTTTCCCGGGAAAGTGCCGTGCACGGAATCGTATTTAAAAAGATGTGCAAGGATCTTCGGTTCGCTTAGATCGTTAATGGCAACAATTTCCAAATCCTTTGCCTGCGAGGCCAACCGCAAGACCATTCTTCCAATTCTACCGAAACCGTTGATTGCAACTCGCAGCGACATAGGTGGTCCTCCTGGCAAAATAGGGGTATGAGCTGACTTAGATGCTTTGCTCCCCGTCAAACTATGAAATACTATACAAGCTGTCGGGCCTGCGTCAATCTTTTTATGGATAATTGCGGGACTTGTTTCTCACTGGATTTCTCCGCTAAACAACCGTGCCGCGCGGAAACAGGAGCTTTAATTGCTTCTTGCACGCTGATTAGATGTGTCTTGTCTCACAAGTTTCAGCTTGAATCTTTTGCCGCTTTTATGTATAAAATGTTCTGTTTTACAGCATTTCTTGTGATTGATTTTTTTAACAATTTGTTTCTTGTTCCGGTACGGGGAGGATGCCCCTCATCTCGGCTTTTTTATTGCTTAATCTGTTTCAGGAGGATCTTTGCGAGTCTGTCTGCTTGCCAGTGGCAGCAAGGGAAACTCCCTGTTTGTCGAAACCGGTGAAACAAAGGTTCTGGTTGATGCCGGCCTTTCAGCCCGTGAGATTGCTGTCAGGCTCGACAAAATCGGCGTTAACGCCTCAGATCTCAACGGCATACTGATAAGTCATGAGCACAGTGACCATATCCGCGGCGCGGGAACCCTTGCCAGACGATTCAAGATACCTGTGCTTATCAGCTATCCTGCCAGCAAACTGACACACGATCATTTTCGTTCAGCCAGCCTGGTCGAGTTTGAGACAGGCTGCTCCTTCGAATTCAGAGATCTCCTCATAGACCCCTTTCCAACAACCCATGATGCAGCCGACCCGGTCGGTTTTATCATAGATAGTCATGAAGCACGAATGGGGTTTGCTACAGATCTGGGTATCGCAACCAGGCTTGTACAAGAAAAACTCAAGAACAGCAGGGTGCTTGTTCTTGAATCAAACCATGACGAAAACATGTTGCTGAACGGTCCCTATCCATGGCACCTTAAGCAGAGAATTAAATCTCGGCATGGACATCTTTCTAATGAAGAAGCAGCCGAACTCCTCACGGAAGTAATGCATCCAGGTCTTGAGGGGCTCTTTCTGGCTCATTTGTCGGAAGCAAACAATCAGCCGCAAATCGCCCTTGAAGCACACCGCAGACAACTGTCTGCGACAACTGTCTGTTCACCCCGGATTTTTGTCGGGAATCAGCAGAGCGCCAGTGAGGTTCTGTTTTTGTGATGTCCGTGACAGGACGTGTGCCATCATACAGAACATGCGCATGGCAAGCCGCTCAAAAAACCAGAATGAACGAGCATATAAAATCTTATGAGGTAAGAATCAAATGATAGAACGATACAGCCGGCCGGAAATGACTGAAATCTGGAGCGCGGAAAACCGCTTCCGGAAATGGTTGGAAATAGAACTGTATGCTTGTGAAGCGCATGCGGAAATGGGAACGATTCCCCGTGAAGCAATGGAGCGAATCAAGGAAAAAGCCAATTTCGATGTCCCGCGCATTGATGAGATAGAAAAGGTCGTCAAACATGACGTAATTGCTTTTCTGACCTCGGTCGCGGATTATATCGGTGATGATTCCCGGTTTCTGCACGTGGGCATGACATCGTCGGACGTACTCGACACGTCTCTTGCCATGCTGATGCGCGAAAGCGGCCTGCTTCTTCTCGAAGGCATGAAAAGTCTGACGGAAGCGTTGGAAAAGAAGGCCTATGAACACAAGGATACGGCGATGATCGGCCGTTCCCACGGAATTCACGCTGAGCCGGTGACCTTTGGCATCAAGATGGCACTCTGGTACGACGAGATGAGGCGCAATCTCCGCCGGATGGAGTCCGCGGTTGAAACCATTTCCTATGGCAAGATTTCCGGAGCAGTTGGAACCTTTGCCAACATTGACCCGAAGATCGAGGAATATGTCTGTGCCCGTGCAGGTCTGAAGCCGGCACCTTGTTCCACCCAGATTGTCCAGAGAGACAGACATGCGGAATTCTTTTCCACCCTTGCGATCATTGCCTCATCCATTGAGAAATTTGCGGTAGAGATCCGGCACCTGCAGAGGACAGAGGTTCTTGAGGTTGAGGAATTCTTCAGTAAGGGCCAAAAGGGATCATCGGCCATGCCCCATAAAAGGAATCCGGTCCTTTCCGAAAACCTTTCCGGATTGGCCCGCCTGATCAGAGGCTATGCCGTGTCGGCACTGGAAAACGTTCCTCTTTGGCATGAAAGGGATATTTCCCATTCATCTGTTGAACGGGTAATAGCGCCTGATGCTACTATTCTGATGGATTTCATGCTTCATCGCTGTACCGGATTGATTGAAAACCTTGTGGTCTATCCGGAAAACATGCTGAAAAACCTGAACCTCATGCGGGGGCTGGTTTTCTCTCAGAGGGTTCTCCTGGAACTTGCCAGAAAAGGCGCATCCCGCGAAAATGCTTATTCACTGGTACAGAGAAATGCCATGAAGGTCTGGGAAGAGGGTAAAGACTTCAAGGAAGAACTCCTTGCCGATACCGAGGTCCGTTCATATCTTTCCAGCGAGGAAATAAACAACGCCTTTGATCTTGCCTATCATTTCAAACATGTCAATACCATCTTTACCAGGGTCTTCGGTGGCTAGAATACAGGATTTTTTCCTTTTTTTAGGCGAGAACGATACAATTCTAACCTGGACCAAGGAATTCTTTCTTGCCATACTTATCGTCGTCCTTTTCTGGGGATTGTCCCGTTTACTACGCTATCTTTGCACCAAATGGGGACCGCGGATCACACGTCGTACCCGCACTGACCTCGACGATCGCGTTCTGCTACGGGCAACACCGCCAATTGAGTTTCTGACCGTAACCACCGGGCTTTATCTGGCGGTTAACAGTTTACCGATTCATGACCGTGCCAAGCTTATTCTCTCGGGCGTGGTCTTTATCGTATGTGTCCTGATCTTTGTCAATCTGGCCTATCGGGTGGCAGATGAGTTTCTGACCTGGTATGCCCGCCGAGTGGAAGAAAGGACCGGAACCAAAATTGGCACACAGATATTTCCCCTGATCCGGAAAGTTATTACCATCTTCCTGTTTTGTGCTGCCCTGATTGTAGTTTTGAGGCATTTCGGATATGATGCCGTGTCTCTTCTGGCCGCTCTCGGCCTGGGATCCCTGGCCATTGGTCTGGCGGCAAAAGACACCCTGGCAAACATGATTTCCGGATTCACCCTGATGATCGACCGGCCGTTCCGTATCGGGGACAGGATCCAGCTTGCAAGTGGAAAAACCGGAGACGTCGTGGATATCGGCCTTCGCAGTACCAAGCTGAAGACTGTCGATAATACCCTTCTTATCATTCCAAACTCGGAACTTTGCAACAGTACGGTACTTAACATGGCTTTCCCGGACACACAATCCTCTGGCCGCGTTACCATTGGCGTTGCCTATGGTTCCGATGTTGAAAAAGTTAAAAAGTTGCTGACTGAAATTGCCCTAGAGAACCCGGAGGTTCTGAAGGAGCCCTCTCCCGAGGCAATTTTTCTTTCTTTTGGAGAAAGCGCCCTGAATATGATGCTTGTCTTCTGGGTTGCCGATTACACCAAAATCATCAAAGTTACCGACCAGATAAACATGCAACTCGTGACGGCTTTTACCAATAACGACATACTAATACCGTACCCCACCAGGAAGGTATTGCTGGAAAGGGAAGGATAATGACACACAGAATTGAAATCAGTCTTAAGGAGCAGGTACGGGACGCCCGTGGAGAGCGTATCAGGAGGGAAATCGAGCATTTTCTTCATTTTCCGGTTTCCAGTGTCCGTACCATTGACGTGTACTCGATTGATGCGGAATTGAGCAAGACAGAGCTCGAAACCATTGCGGCCGATCCTTTGTGCGACCGCATTATCCAGACCAGTCACATTGACACCCCTGCGGCGAATGATTTTGATTATCTCGTCGAAGTTGGCTTTCGTCCTGGGGTTACCGATAATGTCGGACGAACAGCCCGGGAAGCTATCGAATATGTAACCGGTCGTCGCCTGCTGGAAGGAGAGGGCGTCTACACCTCCGTTCAATATCTTCTGAAGGGAGATCTCGCCCCGGCTGATGTCGAAAAGATTGCAACCGGACTCCTCTGCAATACGTTGATTCAACGCTACCGGATTGTCGATTATCACTCTTTCAGCTCTGGAGTTTCACAGCCGCCCGGCATTCCGAAGGTTACGGCCGAGACCCGGGCAACGATTACGGAAATCAACCTGAATGTATCCGACGACGAGTTGCTCTCCATCAGTAAAGAGGGAGTCCTGGCGCTTACCCTGGAGGAAATGAAGATCATTCAGGAGTATTTTCAGGATAGCACCGTTGCCGAAGAGAGAAAAAAAGTCGGGCTTTCGAGCAATCCAACCGATGTCGAGCTCGAGGCACTGGCACAGACATGGTCGGAACACTGTAAACACAAGATTTTTGCCGCAACCATCGACTATTGTGACGAAAACGGCAATCGCGAGGAGATTCGCTCCCTGTTCAAGACCTTTATTCAGGGAGCCACAAAGCAGGTGAGGGAGCAGCTTGGCGAGCGGGATTATTGTCTCTCGGTTTTCAAGGATAACGCCGGCGTTATCAAGTTTAATGACGAGTATTCTCTGGTCTACAAGGTTGAGACCCACAATTCTCCAAGCGCACTCGACCCGTACGGCGGAGCTCTTACCGGGATCGTCGGCGTGAACCGGGATCCCTTCGGCACCGGCAAAGGTGCAAAGCTTATTTTCAATACCGATGTCTTCTGCTTTGCGTCACCCTTTTATGAGAAGGCTCTTCCTGCAAGACTTCTCCATCCTCGACGAATTTTTGAAGGGGTTGTGGAAGGGGTAGAGCATGGCGGAAACAAAAGCGGCATTCCCACGGTCAACGGATCCATCGTCTTTGATGACCGCTTTGCCGGCAAACCCCTCGTTTTCTGTGGAACAGCCGGTTTTATGCCTGCCACAATCAATGGCGAGCCATCCCATTTCAAAACCATTTATCCGGGTGACCTCATCGTGATGACCGGCGGAAGAATCGGCAAGGACGGCATCCATGGCGCCACCTTCTCCTCCGAGGAACTGAGCGAATCGTCCCCTGTTTCCGCAGTGCAGATCGGCGATCCGATTACCCAGAAACGGATGACCGATTTTCTGATCATTGCCCGGGATCGAAACCTCTATAATTTCATTACCGATAACGGCGCAGGCGGACTCTCTTCTTCGATTGGCGAAATGGCAACGGAATGTGGCGGCTGCAAGCTGGACCTGGCAAAGGCCCCCCTTAAGTACTCCGGTCTCGCCCCATGGGAAATTCTTATCTCCGAAGCTCAGGAAAGAATGAGTCTTGCTGTTCCTCCTGAAAAAATTGATGAATTTCTTGGCCTTGCGCAGAAAATGGGTGTCGAGGCTACGGTGCTTGGCAATTTCACCGATTCGGGCTTCTTCCACATTCTCTACAACGAAGCAACGGTAGCTTATCTTCCCATTGACTTCCTCCATGAAGGACTTCCCCCAATGCAGCTGCGAGGGGTTTGGGAGATCAAGAAAAATCCGGAACCGCAACCAGTCGTGAAATCAGACTACACCGAAGATCTCCTGAAGCTCCTTTCCTCTCTCAACATTTGCTCCAAGGAATCGGTGGTCCGGCGTTACGATCATGAAGTTCAGGGTGGCAGCGTCCTGAAACCCTTTACCGGCATCGACAACGATGGCCCATCCGATGCCGCGGTCCTTCGACCGGACCTGGAGTCATTCGAAGGGGTTGTCGTTTCCCACGGCATCTGCCCACGCTATAGCGACATTGACACTTATCATATGATGTCTAATGCCATCGACGAGGGTCTCCGCGGCTACGTTGCCGTCGGCGGCTCCCTTGACCTTATCGCAGGACTTGATAATTTCTGCTGGTGCGATCCGGTTCAGTCGGATAAAACCCCTGACGGCGAATACAAGACGGCCCAGCTCGTTCGCGCCAACAAGGCACTGTACGATTATTGTGTTGCCTACAGTATTCCCCTGATTTCCGGCAAAGACTCCATGAAGAACGACTTCTTCGATGGAGTTACAAAGATTTCAATTCCTCCAACAGTACTATTCTCGGTAATCGGTAAAATCGATGATGCGAGGAAGACAGTTACCATGGATGCCAAGCGACCGGGTGATATAGTCTATCTCCTCGGCAAAACGGCTTTCGAACTGGGAGGCTCCGAGTTCTATGCCCTACAGGGATTTGTCGGAAACCGCGTACCGCGAGTTGATGCGGTTACATCACTGAAACGCTACCGTGCATACCATGAGGCGGTACAGAAAGGGCTTGTCGCCTCGTGTCATGATCTTTCCGACGGCGGTCTGGCCGTAACCATGGCTGAAACTGCTTTCGCGGGAGGCCTCGGCATGGCGGTTGAACTGCATAGGGTCCTGTTTGCCGGAGTCCCCTGTGACCGAACAGATGAGGTGCTCCTCTTCTCGGAATCGGCTTCACGTCTTTTGGTAACGGTACACCCGGAAAATCGCGAAATGTTTGAGAATGTGATGAGTGGGAACTGTTTCTCCAGCATTGGAACGATTACGGAAGAAACTAAGCTAACAGTAACCGGCATTGACGGATCGGTGGTACTGCGAGGGGCTCTCGACGATCTAAAAGAAGCATGGCAGAGCCCCCTGAGGGAGTTGTAACATGAAGCAGGCAAAGGCGATTGTACTGACGGGAAATGGGACCAACTGCGAAGTCGAGGCGGCACATGCCTGCCGACTCGCGGGTTTTGACGAAGTGAGGATTGCTCATATAGCGGAGCTTCTCTACGGAGATGTTCGCCTTGATGATTTCCACTTTCTGAATCTTACCGGGGGTTTTCTTGACGGGGATGACTTGGGAAGTGCCAAGGCACAGGCAAACCGCTTGAAATACGCCCGTATCTCCGGAAGCAATGAACACCTGATTGATCAGATCCTCCGCTTTATCACTGATGGCAAACTCATCCTCGGTGTCTGCAACGGATTTCAGCTTTTGGTGAAAATGGGACTTTTGCCGGCTCTTGCCGGCACGTACCTGAACCAGTCGGCAACTCTCACCTTTAACGACAGCGGCCGATTCCAGGATCGTTGGGTATACTTGAAATGTGATCCCGATTCCCCTTCGGTATTTACGAAGGGAGTTAGCGGCGGTATGTACCTCCCCATTCGTCACGGAGAAGGAAAGTTCCTGGTCGAATCGGACGAGGTATTGCAGAAAATAGAATCCTTGCATCTTTCGGTATTGAAATATTCGGATTCTGCCTACTCCGCGCCCACCTTGGAGTTTCCCTTAAATCCAAACGGTTCGATGAATGCCATTGCAGGGCTTTGTGACGAATCCGGTCGCTTGATGGGTCTCATGCCGCATCCGGAGGCTTTCCTTCATCGCACCAACCATCCGCGGTGGACCCGGGAATCATTGCCGGAAGAGGGCGACGGGCTCATCCTGTTCCGGAATGCTTTAGAATATCTGCGCAGTAATCTACTGTAAAAAAGGTGGCTGCCCTTGTTGAAACAAAGGAGATTGGTGCTTCAATGAAATTTGACAGACCAGAGGAAGAGTGCGGAATTTTTGGGGTGTATAACCATCCGGAAGCGGCAAATCTGACATACCTGGGCCTCTATGCTCTGCAACACCGTGGACAGGAGAGTTGCGGCATTGTCTCATCTGACGGTATGTACCTGCATGCCCACAAAAGTATGGGGCTTGTTGCGGATGTCTTCGAAGATCAGGATATTTTCAAAACATTACCCGGGAAGTCGGCAATTGGACATGTACGATACTCCACGACCGGCTCTTCGGTCGTCAAAAACGTTCAGCCGATCATGGTGGATTATTCACGCGGTTCCATCGCTGTTGCCCACAACGGCAACATTGTGAATGCCCAGCTGATCAAGGATGAGTTGGAGGCGTGGGGTTCCATCTTCCAGACCACCATGGACACTGAGATCATCGTCCATCTCCTTGCCATGTCAAAAGCAAATTCCCTCCTTGATCGAATCACAGAAGCCATGGTCCGGGTAGAGGGAGCCTACTGTCTGCTGTTCCTCACCGAAACCCAAATGGTGGCGGTCAGGGATCCGAACGGATTCAGGCCTCTGTGTCTCGGTCAACGGGGGGACTCATACGTGATAGCCTCCGAATCCTGTGCACTGGATCTGATTGAGGCAAAACTTGTTCGGGAAATTGAGCCGGGTGAAATTGTTGTTATTGACAAGGATGGTGTCAATTCGTTCTTTCCCTTTAAAAAAGTCAAGCCAACCCCCTGCATCTTCGAGTTCATTTATTTCGCACGACCGGATTCCTATATTTTCGGCAAGAACGTCTATATGGTGAGAAAAGAGCTGGGCCGTCAACTTGCACGTGAAAATAAAATCGAGGCCGATCTTGTTATTCCCGTTCCCGATTCCGGTGTGCCGGCTGCCTTGGGGTATGCCCAGGAATCCGGGATTCAATTTGAATTCGGGCTGATGCGCAATCACTATGTTGGCAGAACTTTTATCGAACCTCAGCAAGCAATCCGCCACTTTGGTGTAAAGATCAAGTTGAACCCGGTACAGGATATTATCAAGGGCAAAAGGGTGATTGTTATCGATGATTCCATCGTTCGCGGCACAACCTCACGAAAAATCGTGAAAATGATCCGCAGCGCAGGCGCCGCGGAGGTGCATACCCTGATATCCGCACCGCCGACTGATTACCCCTGTTATTACGGGATTGATACTCCGACCCGCAAGGAACTTATTTCTTCATCCCATACTATCGAAGAAATTCGAAAGTATATCACTGCCGACTCCCTCGGGTACCTGTCTGTGGAAGGAATGCTGAAGGCGGTAGGAACCGAAAACACCGATTTCTGTCAGGCCTGTTTTTCCGGTAATTATCCCGTAGAATTCCCGATCCGCTCCCCGGAAGCACAGCTCGGCCTATTCAATAAGGAGTAATATTCAGCATGACCGATAGAGAAAAGCTCAAGCAGATTATCCTGGTAAAATCTTACGAAAACAAAAAGGTTACCCTTTCTTCCGGACTGGAAAGCGACTTTTATTTTGACGGCAAGCAATCGACTCTGCATCCGGAAGGCTCCTACCTCACGGGCAAGCTTTTTCTAGAATCGATCAAAGATGTTGAAGACATTGAAGGGGTTGGCGGCTTAACCCTTGGCGCCGATCCAATCGCCACGGCCACCTCGCTGGTCAGTTTCCTCGAAGGTCGACCAATACCGGCTTTTATTATACGTAAAGAACCCAAAGGGCACGGAACCGGAGCCTGGCTTGAAGGAGGCAAAAATCTCCGACATGGTGCCCGGGTCGTCATTGTCGAAGATGTGGTCACCAGTGGCGGATCTTCCCTTAAGGCAATTCGGCGGGCGGAAGAGGAAGGTTTGAAGGTTCTCGGCGTTGTGACGCTTGTTGACCGGGAGGAAGGCGGACGAGAGAACATCGAACAAGCAGGCTACTGGTTAAGGGCAATTTATACCAAAACCGAAATACTTGCATAGAGACTGAAGACATTCGAGTGTAATCCGAAGGCGGTGATATTTTCACCGCCTTCTTGTATTCTGCATGGCCATTTTTATCAGGCAGGGGCAGTGATTTATGAAACCTTCAATAGACACCATACTCCAGAATTACCGACTGCTCCTTAACTCGGTGGACAGCTGGTTTGCACGCGCGGCGTCAGCTGCGGGAGATGCCGTGCGGTGCGGCAAGGGCTGTTCCGCCTGCTGTCGAGGGCTGTTTGACATCACGCTGCTTGATGCACTCTTTCTGCGCCAGAGTTATGACAAACTTTCGCCTTCGGTACAAGAGGTGGTACTTTCGCGTGTGCTGAAACAGCGTGATGCGCTGCAACTGGCCTGGCCGGAACTATCCCCACCCAATATCATTAATTTTCTAACCGATGAAGACCTGAGCCGGTTGATGCCTGAGGATGACCCTACTCCCTGCCCACTTCTCGGGGAAGATAACCTCTGTCTTGTCTATGAAAATCGACCGATGACCTGCCGTTTGCACGGAATTCCCCTCGTCGATATTTCCGGAGAATTCTTTCATGACGAATGGTGTACCTGTAACTTCAAAGACGATGATCCCTTGGACAGGGCAGACCTGCGCTGGGAGTTTCGGAAATGTTTTGAGGACGAACTAAGGATATTCAATGAATTTACAGGCGCACTGTTAAACCAGAAGATTAACGAATTAGACACGCTTCTTCCGTTGGCGATACTGATTGATTTTGAAGGTTTTGATTGGAAAGGGTGGTGGGAGGAAAATTCCGGGAAGTTCAAAAACGGGGGTTTTCCAGATACTCACTCGAGTCTTGTTCTCCGGGACTGATAAAAACCCTTCGACCTTCGACACGAATGCGTCCTTCGGTAAACAGTCGAATGACCCCGGGATAGAGCCGATGCTCTTCCCGGAGAATTCGACGGGAAAGAGTTTCTTCGGTATCGCCATCAAGAACGGGCACTGCGGCCTGCGCTATTATCGGACCGGTATCCGTACCTGGATCCACAAAATGAACCGTACAGCCGGCAATCTTGACCCCATGCTGCAAGGCAAGGCGTTGTGCATGGTTTCCCGGGAAAGCCGGTAAAAGGGCAGGGTGGATATTAAGGATTGCCAGGGGAAAGGCATCGAGCAGCACAGTGGAAAGTATGCGGTTGAATCCGGCAAGCACGACCAGCTCCGCCGAGTGTTCCCTGACAATTTCCAAAACTGCTGCGTCGAATGACCTGCGATCAGAAAAAGACCGGTGGTTGAGGTAGAAGGAGGGAAGCTGGTGTTTTTTTGCCCTTTCCAGGGCAAACGCGTCCTCGCGGTTGCTGATCACGCAAGCGATGGAAGCATTGAGTTTCCCCTCCTCAATATGGTCAATGATTGATTGAAGGTTCGAGCCGTTACCCGAGACGAGTACAGCGACACGAACCTTCTGCGTTCCAAGGCTGACAGATGTATGTGAGGGGACCGGCTCAAACAAATTCGACACACTCCGCACCGGCATCACATTTTGCTACTTCACCAATCACGTAAGCCTGTTCATTGAGACCGGACAGCCTGATGAGGATTTCTTCCGCTTCATTCTCCGGGGCAACAAGTACCAGTCCGATGCCGCAGTTGAACGTACGGAACATTTCCATCTCTTCGATGCCGCCACCCTGCTGAATCAAGGGGAAGATCGCCGGCATTGTCCAGGAGTCTTTCCCAATGATGGCCTTACAACCGTTCGGCAAAATTCTCGGGACATTTTCCAGCAGGCCACCACCGGTAATATGGGCAATTCCGTTGATACGGAAATCGCGCAGCAGATTCAGTACAGTCTTTACATAGATGCGTGTCGGCGTGAGAAGCTCTTCGGCTACGGTAGTCTGGAGTCCAGGCAAAAGGCTGTCTATTTCGAGGCCCATAATATCGAACAGGACTTTGCGTGCCAGAGAATAGCCATTGCTGTGGAGCCCATTTGACGTTATGCCGATCAACTTGTTGCCAACGGTGATGGAAGAACCGTCTATGATGTTGTCTCGTTCAACAACGCCCACGGCGAATCCGGCAAGATCGTACTCGCCTTCGGAATAAAAACCGGGCATTTCCGCCGTTTCGCCGCCGATCAGGGAACACCCTGCCTGGGAACAACCCTGGGCTATCCCCTTGACGACTTCCGCGGCTTTCTCCGGGTCGAGTCGGCCGGTTGCCAGGTAGTCGAGAAAGAAAAGGGGCTCGGCGCCCTGCACAATTATGTCGTTGACGCACATGGCCACAAGGTCAATGCCAACCGTGTCATGCTTGTCTGCCATGAAGGCCAGTTTCAGCTTAGTCCCGACACCGTCGGTGCCCGAAACAAGGACCGGCTGGCGATACTTGCTGGAATTAAGGGAAAAAAGCCCCCCGAAACCCCCGATGTCAGCAATAACCTCAGGTCGATAGGTCGCTTTGACTAGAGGCTTGATCATTTTAACAAAGCTGTTGCCGGAGTCGATATCTACACCAGCGTCTTTATAGGTAACCTTTCCATTGTTCAACGTCCGCTCCTCCTGTTTGCAAAAGAAGATTATTTTTACGGTATAAATAGCAAAAAGTCAAATCCAATCTAGAAGTCATCCGATCCCGGTGAACGTCTGACCAAGTATCAAACATGTACGCCGGATAGGAGAGCCTGCCGCGGTGCACAGTGCAAACAACCTGTTTATTTTTCACCCGACATCGTCCAAAAGGAAAAAACTGTTTACAATTATCAGGGGGTTTGCTTATGATTACCCCGCCAAGAAAAGAGACCACATGGAAGAAATTACTCTTTGCCCCGTAACAGAAGACGACCTGGAAGAGGTCCTCTCCCTTGAGAGGGCATCATTTAACCACCCATGGAACAGCGAGCACATTCGCCACGAAATTACCTCGCCCCTTTCCTTTCCTCTGTTGGTGCGTCTCGCTGATGGCGTCTGCGCGGGATATATCTGCCCGATGCTGGTGCTGGATGAAGGACAGATACTCAACGTTGCAGTTCATCCGTCGTACCGGGGGCAGGGGATCGGCAGAATTCTCGTGAAAGCCGCCCTTGAAGAATTCAGGCAAAGAGGGGCCTCCATCGTCGATCTGGAGGTTCGACCTTCCAATGCGGCTGCCATTTCCCTTTATATTCGCTGCGGTTTTGTCACCGTTGGACGAAGAAAGGCTTACTATGAAAACGGTGAGGATGCCATCCTGATGAAACATACAATAAACGAGCACAAGGAAAATCATCATGCAGTTTAAATCCATGGTTGTCTCTAACCAGGAAGTCTCTCCAGGGTACCACCGTATCCGCCTTTCGGCGCCACATGCCATGCTCAAGGCAAAACCGGGCCAGTTCGTGATGGTCCGTGTGCGGGACGGCATTGACCCGCTGCTTCGTCGTCCTTTCGGCATCTTCGACGTGGGCACATTCAGTTCCGAGTATCCCGATGCTCCTCGCCAATGCTATCTGGACATTCTCTATAAGGTAGTCGGTGCGGGAACATCTATTCTCAGCGAGTTGCATGGCAAGGATTACGTTGATGTTCTTGGCCCTCTCG
This sequence comes from Deltaproteobacteria bacterium, assembly GCA_009668975.1. Classification (GTDB taxonomy): domain Bacteria; phylum Desulfobacterota; class Desulfuromonadia; order Geobacterales; family Geobacteraceae; genus RPRC01. The sequence continues at coordinate 44,818 of SBEG01000026.1, forward strand.
GGAACGGCTTCACACCGGGTGTTTCCGGTGAGGAAAACATCCTTGTGGGTGGCGGTTTTGGACTGGCACCACTCTATTTTCTGGCAAAGGAACTGACCAAATTCTCGACGCCCAAGGTTTTTATCGGCGGCAGACGAAAAGAGGATGTTCTTTGTGTGACTGAGTTCGAACAGCTGGGTATTGATACGTATGTTGCTACCGATGACGGAACACTCGGTTCACAGGGACTGGTAACCGAGGTTCTCGGACAGCACCTCTCCCGGGAGGGCGGAAAACGCGTTGTTCTGGCATGTGGTCCGGAACCGATGCTGAGAGCTGTTGCCCGAATGTGCGAAATGCAGGGAATCCGTTGCCAGGTTTCTCTCGAAGCCGCCATGGCGTGCGGTGTTGGGGCCTGCCTCGGTTGTGTAACGAAAGGTCATGGCCACTCTGAGGGTACACCCTCGTACCGTTGTGTCTGCAAGGAAGGTCCGGTTTTCGATTCAACCGAACTCCTTTGGGAATAACGTTTATTTGGCAAATCAGAAATTGAAACCCTTTCCGATGTAGAAGGGGAGGGGGGAACGAGTTAATGAAAAAACCAGATCTGTCTGTAAATATTGCAGGAATATCCTTGCGTAATCCGGTGATGACCGCTTCGGGAACGTTCGGTTACGGTGAAGAGTTTTCTGAATATGTTGACCTTGAAAAGATTGGGGCAATTGTCACCAAGGGGCTTTCCCTTAAACCAAGGGCAGGCAACGCCATGCCACGCATCGTTGAGACGCCGGGCGGAATGCTCAATGCCATCGGTCTGCAGAATGTGGGAATAGAGAAATTTATTGAAGAAAAGGTTCCCTTTCTTCGCACGATCTCGACACCGGTAATCGTTAATTTCTTTGGCAATACGGTTGAGGAATATGCCGCCTTGGCCGAAAAGTTGGATGTTATCCCGGAGGTTGCCGGGATTGAGGTAAACATTTCCTGTCCAAACGTAAAACATGGGGGCATTGTTTTCGGCACTGATCCGAAGTCAGCCCATACCGTGGTCAGTGCCGTACGATCTGCCACCAGCAAACCACTGATCGTGAAACTGTCGCCCAATGTGACCGACATTGTCACAATGGCCTCGGCCTGTGCTGAGGCGGGTGCGGACGCACTGTCGCTCATCAACACCATAACCGGCATGGCTATTGACCTGAAAAGCAGACGTCCGGCCCTTGCCAATGTTACCGGTGGGCTTTCCGGGCCGGCTATCAAACCAATTGCACTCAGGATGGTCTGGCAGGTTTCCAGGGCGGTAAAACTTCCCATTATCGGAATCGGAGGCATCACGACAGCCACGGATGCCCTGGAATTTCTTTTGGCCGGGGCAACGGCAGTGCAGGTGGGGACTGCCAACTTCATGTCTCCTGCGGCATCTCAGCAGATTGCTGCGGATATAGGAAAGTATCTACGGGAAAACGGCATCTCAGGGGTGAAGGAGTTGATTGGAGCCCTACGGGTCTAACCGCTAGTGGCTGGGTGAGGTATGGCAAAAAAGGCAAGGATTGCATCCTTGCCTTTTTTCTTGCGCAGTTGAACGGAAATGTGCCCTCAACGTAGCGATTGTCAGTCGAAACGGCTTGGTTTGGAAAGATATTCCGGGTTATGCCCTACGACTTCCACTATTGGGCCTTCCTCCAGCAGTTCAATGTCCCCGCTGTCAGGCCCATAGAGGTTTTCGCCAACTGCCCAGTCATAGAGCTTTTTCGAATCATGCAGGACAGGATTTTCCGGAATGCTGGTAACCCTCTTCTGCATCGCTTCGTCAAACAATCCGATGCAGCCATGGGAAGCCGGCTTTCCCGGAAGGTCACGGGCATGAATCCAGTAGGCAACATTATCCTTGCCGATATGGAAACGTATGGCATAATCCATCGGGTACTGGGCAGTTTCGTCTTCGGTTTTGTAGAGAGATGAGGTATGGTTTTTATGCCGTGCATCAACGCGAAAAATTCCCGTGGGTGTTTCGTAGCCTTTTTTCCCCGTTGCAGCAGGAAAGGAAAACTTCAAGATACCGTACTCATAGGCACCCAGCCACTGTTCTTCCAAATTGACCAGAATATATCGGTAATACCTTCTGGCCGGCTCATACTCGCGGGACATCGGGGTATAGTTTTTCAGCTTATCAATGTTTAGTGGTGACTTGATGGTCATGCCGGGGTACACATGGCGGCGATCGATACGGTTGAAACGGGCAACATGCACCCAGTTTTTTCCATACAGACTTTCAAGGGTATCCTGAGGACGTATAAAAACTGGTTTCCAGGCAATGGAGCGAGTGCTGGGGTACAAAACCCGCGTCAAATCCTCTTTGGCAGGATCGTCGGGGGACGCAGCAGGGTGGTGAGTCCAGGTGGAATCATAGACTACGATGGTTATCAGAAGTGCGGCCAGAAAAAGATATTTCAGGGTGTGTACCATTTTTCAGTGTCTTCATTATAAAAAAGTAGTGATAGGTCATCAGACCAACAACAGAAAAGGGGCACAGGCCCCTTGCTACTATCAAGTAGCATTTTTTATTGATCCGGTCAAGAGAGTATCTACAAATTCATTAGAACTTGCCGCAGATGATTTTGTGATTACAGCGCTGTCTGACAAACCTTGAAGAAAGAGGGCAAGAGCGAAAAAATTTATCTGCGGGTACGTTCTGCGTACTGAACAATTTCCAACAACTGTTATACTTCAGATCAGAGACAATCGTCAGGAAATACCACGATATACTTACCAGGAGTTTTGCATGACAAATACTATCGAAAAAAGCTCAGATGGTAACGACCGGATGCGGCGACTTACCGCTGTCGATACGGCAAGCCTGCCACCCGATGGTGGCCCGAATTATAATCGCCTGATTTTTGCCCACAGTCCCTACCTGCTCCAGCACGCCGAGAACCCTGTAGACTGGTACCCCTGGTGCAATGAAGCCTTCACCAAAGCGAAAGAAGAAGATAAACCAATTTTTCTTTCAATCGGATACGCAACCTGCCACTGGTGCCACGTTATGGAGCATGAATCATTTGAAGACAACGAGGTAGCCAAAGTACTTAATGATAAATTCGTCTGCATTAAGGTCGACCGGGAAGAGCGCCCCGATATCGATGATCAATACATGACGGTTACACAACTGATAACCGGAGGTGGCGGGTGGCCGCTCAACATCTTCATGACGGCGGACAAGGTGCCATTCTTTGCAGCCACCTACATACCAAAGACAGCAAAGATGCAAATGCCGGGGATTATCGAACTACTTGACAAAATAGATGAGCTCTGGAAAAACAATCGGGATGCTGTGCTCGAAAATTGTGTACAGGTGAAACAGGGGCTCGAGAAAGCGGTAGAACCGCAAGCCGGCATCTTGGAAGATGATGCGGTCATGGCCAAGGCATTCCAAGTCCTCGTTTCAGCGTATGACAATGATTGGTCAGGCTTCGGTGAGACACCCAAGTTCCCTCTCCCCCATTATCTTTCTTTTCTGATCCGCTTCTGGAAGAAGTCACGGGCAGTCAACGCCCTCTGGATGTCGGAAGATACTCTTAAGATGATTCGCAGGGGCGGAATCTTCGACCAGGTCGGCTTTGGCATTCATCGCTATGCCGTTGATAAAAAGTGGCTCGTACTACACTTTGAAAAGATGCTTTATGACCAGGCAATGATTGTACATGCCTATCTGGATGCATTTCAGGCAACAGGTGATCCACAGTATCGAACCGCGGCAGAGGAAATACTCGCCTTTGTTCTGGATGAAATGCGCTCGCCTGAGGGTGGTTTCTATTCGGCATTGGATGCCGATACGGATGGCGTCGAAGGAGAGTTCTACACCTGGACGCACCAGGAGATACAGGCAGCACTGGGAGTAGAGGCTGCCGGAATAGTGTGTCGCCTGTTCGGGGTATCGGAACAGGGCAATTTCGAGGGAAGGAATATCCTTCATCTGCCGCTCTCTACCGGGGAGTTTGCCGAAAAGGAAGGGCTCAGTCACGAAACCCTGCTGAAAAATATCGAAAGATGGCGAATCGTACTTGAGACTGTCCGCAAAGAACGGAGAAAGCCGCTCCGTGACGAGAAGATTCTCAGCGCCTGGAACGGACTGATGATCTCCTCGCTGGCAAAATGTTTTGCTGTTACCGGAGAGAATCGCTATCGGGAAGCAGCTGAATCAGCCCTCCATTTTGTCACAACACAGTTGCGGACTGCTGATGGGCGCCTTCAGCGCAGTTGGTATCGCGGCAAGGCTTCTATTCCGGCCTTTCTGGAAGATTATGCTTTTCTCGGTTGGGGACTGGTTCAACTGTATGAAGCAACCCTGGAACAAGACTACCTGAATGAAGCGCATACCAATGCCAAAGAAATGCTGAAACTCTTCAATGACAAGGAGGAGTACGGTTTGTTCGACACCGGTTCTGATACCGAAAATCTTCTTGTCCGGAAAAAGGGCAGACATGACGGTGTAATCCCGTCCGGAAATGCGGCTGCGGCAATGAATCTGATCAAACTTGCTAAAATTACCGCCAACTCCCGTTTGCTGGATGAAGGGAAGGGAATTCTCCGTTCATTTATGGGCAGTATCGCCGGGAACCCTATAACCGGACTCCACTTCCTATCGGCACTTGATTACCTGAACTGTCCGGAAACAGAAGTCGCCTTCTCTGGGAGAATCGATACGGCGGAAGCTCGAAAAATGCTCCAGTCCGTTCACAAGCGATTCATACCCGGGCTCGTACTCCGTGTTTTGGAAGGTGACGCGATCACCTTGCCAAAGGGCAAAGCAGCGGAAACTGTCGTCCAGATATGCGCGTCTGGTGCCTGCAGGCTGCCGGTGGCCGATGTGCAGGAACTGGAAAGACTGCTGGACGAAATTGCTTGAAATAACTACCAATTTTCCCCAGCTTATGATACATACCCCTGTGAAATTACCGCACAGGGGTTTTCATGTCAGAAAAGAGAAATATCGCACGGGCTGCCGGGGTAATGGGCATCGCAACCATCTTGTCACGAATCATGGGAATGGTTCGCGACATGGTGGTATCACGCTTATTCGGCGCCGGTTTTGCAACCGATGCTTTTTTTGCAGCATTTCAGATTCCCAACATGCTCCGCCGGTTTTTTGCCGAAGGGGCCCTTACCTCAGCGTTTGTTCCGACTTTTTCCGAATGGTATCACCAGAAGAGCAGGGAAGAGGCTCGCGAACTGGCCAATGTCTGCTTCTCCCTACTTACTGTTGTCATGGGCCTGGTAACGCTTTTGGGTGTGGTGTTTTCTCCGTATATTGTTTCCCTCATGTTTCCCGGTTTTCAAACAGAGCCGAACAAGCTTCATCTGACCATTTTTCTTAACCGGCTGATGTTTCCCTATATTTTCTTCATCAGCCTCGTGGCGCTCTGTATGGGGATACTGAATACGGTTCGCCACTTTTTCACTCCCGCCATTTCCACTGTCTTCCTCAATCTTTCAATGATCCTCTGCGCCCTTCTCCTGCGCAGTTTCTTCGAAATTCCCATAACCGCCCTTGCCGTGGGCGTTCTGGTCGGTGGTGCTTTGCAGCTGCTGCTCCAGATACCCGTCCTGTATCGCAAAGGTTTTCCCCTTCGACTTCGTTTCAGACCGAGACATCCGGCGGTAAAACGGATTGCACTACTCATGCTGCCTTCCGTTTTTGGTGTCGGGGTTTACTACCTGAATATTGCGGTGGGCGCAATACTTGCGTCTTTGCTTCCCCAAGGAAGCGTCTCGTACCTTTATTACGCCCAGCGTCTTTTCGAATTTCCCCAAGGTATCTTCACGGTTTCCATCGCCCAGGCGATTCTCCCCTCCATGAGCAGACAAGCTGCGGCAGGTGAGATGGAGGGATTGAAAGAATCGCTCACCTTTGGCCTTCGCTTGACACTTTTCATTACGATACCTGCCATGGCCGGACTCCTTCTCTGTACTACGCCCATCTTCACACTGCTTTTCATGGGCGGCGCTTTTGATTACGCAAAAGCCGTAAAGTCAGCGGAGGCACTTTTTTACTATTCCTGGGGACTCTCTTTCGTAGCGATTGTCAGGGTGCTGGTTCCAGCCTTCTATGCACTCAAAGACACCAGAACCCCGGTAGTAACAGCCTTGGTGGCGTTTTTGCTTAATGTCGGTTTCAGCCTGATTCTCATGGGACCTCTTCTCCATGGTGGATTGGCCTTGGCAACAACTCTCTCAGCACTCTTCAATATGCTGCTGCTCCTGTACTTCCTGAGAAAAAAGATCGGCCCTTTCGGTGGAAAAAAGATTGCTTTGGCGGGTCTCAGGATTCTCCTCGCAACCCTGCCCATGTCCCTTGTGGTGTACTTTGGCGTGCAGTCTTTAGACTGGTCGCAACCGGGGCAGAAACTCCTTAAAGCCGGGGTTCTCGCTGTGACAGTGGGAGCAGGGATATTTGTCTTTTACCTTTTTGCCCATCTTCTCCGCTGCGAAGAAACAACTCGGGTTTCAGAGATAATTCGCCGGAAGTTTGGAAAACGATAAATCCCAGTCCTTCTGCAGCGCAGGGAACAGCCGTTCTTTGGGAACAATTCGCTGTCAGTTCATTTGTTCCTCTCTGCTTTTTTTGCCTCATCCCATAGGCGATCCATCTGTTCGAGCGAGGCCTCCGTGAGAGACTTCCCTTGCGAATGCAGAGATTCTTCGACATGATTGAAGCGAGAAATGAAGCGGGAAATCGTTTTCCGAAGGGCATCCTCTGGATTGATCGAAAGAAATCTTCCCAGATTAACAATAGAAAACAACAAGTCACCCAACTCTGCCTCTATGCGCTCCTGGTCTCCGGTAAAGAGAGTCTCTTCCAGTTCTTTCAGTTCCTCGAGAACCTTGGCGAAGACCGGATCCACGTGGTCCCAGTCAAAGCCGACCCGTGATGCTTTCTCTGTTATTTTTTGGGCACGCAGCAATGCCGGAAGCTGGGGAGGGACTCCGGAAAGGACCGAGCGCCTTTCTTCTCCTTTTTCAGCCTTTTTAATTCTTTCCCAGTTTGCAACCAGATCATCGATAGTGTCTATTTCCAGATCGGTAAAGACATGAGGGTGGCGGCGAATAAGCTTGTCACAAAGGACCTGCAGGACTTCATCCATCGTAAATTCGCCTTTTTCTTCAGCGATAACGGTATGAAAAACTGCCTGCAGCAGAAGATCCCCCAGTTCTTCCTTGAGCATCTTCGTTGACTTTGCATCGATAGCCTCCAAAACCTCATAGGTTTCCTCCAGAAGATATCTTTTTAAACTTTCATGGGTCTGTTCCGCATCCCACGGGCATCCTCCCGGTGCACGCAAACGGCGCATCAGGTTCAACAATGTGTCGAATTTTTGTGTTTCTGTTTCCATATTTCTGGCCTTTCGAATCGGTGAAAACTGCCTTCCAATATAACGGTCAATCAACGAAGGTAGCGGTATTTAACGCCTCATGCAGTTAAATGTCAATGCATCGTACACACAGGGTTCCAACAAAAAAGGCCCCGGTAAGGGCCTTTTTGATGTTGCAAAATGCACAGGGAAGCGTTTATTTCACTTGATCTTCCGGATATGCATCGATACGGTGGATTGAGAGGTCGGCACCGATAAACTCTGCTTCCCGGTCGAGTCGGATACCAACGGTTTTCGCAAGCAAGGTGTAGACAACATAACTGCATGCCAGGGCAAAGACAGCAGCAGCAATACTGCCAAGCAGTTGCGAGATAAAGCTGACCCCGCCCATACCGCCCAATTCCTTGTAGCCGAAAATTCCCGCTGCGATGCCACCCCAGGTTCCGCAAATTCCGTGTAACGGCCACACGCCGAGAACATCATCGATCTTTAGCTTTTCCTGCTCTATTTGAAAACCGTACACGAAGATTACCGACGCTATCCCACCGGTGAGGAATGCCGCCAGAGGGTGCATGATGTCACTGCCGGCACAAACTGCGATGAGTCCGGCGAGGGCACCGTTATGAATAAAACCCGGGTCATTCTTGCCGGCAACCAGAGCAAACAGGACTCCGCCAACCATTGCCATGAGGGAGTTCACAGCTACAAGTCCGGAAATACCCTGCAGATTCCCGGCACTCATGACATTGAAACCGAACCAGCCGACCGCAAGGATCCAGGACCCGAGGGCCAGAAAAGGAATATTACTGACAGGGATCGGATTTGATCCCCCTTTTGGATATCGACCAGTGCGGGCACCAAGAATCAAGACCGCGGGGAGGGCTATCCATCCGCCAAGAGAATGCACGACAACGGATCCTGCATAGTCATGAAATTCCGCGCCACCGATACTGGCGATAAAACCCTGAAGCATGGATTTGTTTTGACCCCAGACCAGTGATTCGAAAAATGGGTAGGCAAGTGCGACAAAAATGGCACCGGCAAATAACTGGGGCCAGAATTTGGCCCGTTCAGCGATTCCACCGGAAATGATTGCCGGAATGCAGGCTGCAAAGCAAAGCAGAAAGAAATAGTGCACAAGGTCGTATCCCTGGGCATTTGCCATAAGGTCAGATGCCGGGTGCAGAAATGAAATACCGTACGCAAGAGGAAAGCCTACGAGGAAATAGAGAATGGTGGAAACGGACCAGTCAGATAAAATTTTTACAAAGGCATTAACCTGACTTTTTTTCCGGACGGTACCGACTTCCAGAAAAGCGAAACCCGCATGCATGGCAAAAACCATGACCGCACCAAGCATAAGAAACAACACATCGGCACTGTTCTTGAGACCTGTCGTCATTGACAGAATATCCATAAGATACCTCCATTGGTATTAGTCCTGCTGTTTCCCGTCATTGGGAAGGAATCATATTCTCCTAGCAAACTGTTTGCCAAACTGGCAAGCTCCTGATATTATTTGACAATCGGTATATTTAGTTGTTTTACCAGTAGATGAGTGCCTAATTATTGTGCACTTCTGCCCAACAAATAGGCCACTATGCCAGCCATAGAATGCTGTTGACGCCTTGTGCCGGTCGTAGTACATATTGATAACCATTTCGGAGGCTGAATTTAGCGTGATGCGAAGAACAGCTCTCATATATTCTCCAGATTTCAGCAGCTTCAGTTACGGCAAGGAGCATCCCTTCAAGGTTCAGCGGTTTCGTCTTGCCCATGAACTTATGGAGGCATTCGACTTGATCTCCTTGCCTGGTGCCCAAGTCTTCGATTGCATTCCGGCCAAAGAGAGTGACATCCTTACCTTTCACTCTCACTGCTACCTGTCGAAACTCAAAGAATTCAGCCTGTCCGATGAACCGCGAGCCGATTTCCGCTACGGTCTCGGTGATATTGAAAATCCGGTGTTTCGGGGACTTTATGACTGGGCCCGCCTCGGGGCCGGCGGAACAATCGAGGCTGCCCGACTGGTCACGGAGGAAGGGTACGATGTTGCCTTCAATCTTGCAGGTGGCTGGCATCATGCACATCGGAAAAGAGCTTCGGGCTTCTCCTACCTGAACGACAGCGTTCTGGCTATCAATACGCTTTTACAGAAAGGGAAAAGGGTTGTTTATCTGGATATCGACGCGCATCATGGCGACGGCGTCCAGGAGGCATTTTACGACACCGATCAGGTCTTGACGATTTCAATTCATGAAAGCGGCGAAAGCTTTTTTCCCGGGACCGGTTCTGAAAAGGAAATCGGTTCGGGCAGAGGGAAGGGTTATTCGGTAAATGTTCCCTTGAAGGAACATACCGACGACGCCCTGTTCATGAAGGCTTTTGACGAGGTCGCCTTTCCTCTCATTGCGGCATACGACCCGGACGTCATGGTGACGCAACTAGGCGCCGATACTTTCCGCACCGACCCCCTGACCCGGTTGGAAATAACGACTCACAGCTACTGCTACATCGTCAAGAAACTCAAGGCACTGAAAATCCCCTGGGTGGCTGTCGGCGGGGGAGGGTATGAAAATATGAACGTAGCGAGGGCATGGACCCTTGCCTGGGCAATCATGAACGGAGTCGAGCTTCCTCCACGACTCCCGACCCGCTTCATAAAACGTATCGATTCCCTGGGATACGCAAACCGAATGCTCCTTGATGCCATGCACTGGGCAGAGGCTGACGACCGAAACCGAGCCCTCGACGCGGTCGAGAAGAGTATCGCGGCAATCAGGAAAAAGATTTTTCCCGTCATCATCGGCAGCTATGGCTAAGTTACCCGGGAACAGGCAATTGACGGATTCTGAGGGAAAGCCTCTCTTTACCCTGCGGGACATCAATTTACTCCAGAAGGGTGAAAAGGAACAACTCTACGGGAAGATTATCCCTGGTCGCCTATTTACCATGTTCAATATTTCTCCCGAAACTTTCCGGGGGAGTGATGGTGAGCGAAAGGTCCATTTCATAGCACCCACTGGTCTTGGCCTTTGTCGTATCGAGGTAAGACTTGAGCCGCAGGAACGAGATGCCATTTTCTTTCTTGAGATAGCCGATACGCAGTATCATCAGATGGAACTGGCCTTCTGCATCATTAATGATCCTGCCTCACCCCGTTTTAATGTCGATCTGGATGAGAATGGCCTTAACAACTGCTTTACTTCACTTGGGCGAAACATCCCGGAAGAAATCAGGTCCATGGAGGCGGGGCTTTATCCGAACCAGACTCATCACGGTCTTCGGATGTTTTCCGATTTCCTGCCTCTTTTTGAAAGATTTGTCGATTCGCTGGGCATGGAGATTATCGTTGCAGAACCGCTTACGTACGATAACGCCATCCGCTATGAGAAATACGGCTTCGACTATATTACCGGCAAACGACTGATGCTTGAAATTAATGAAGGTTTCCGAAAAGGAAATATCTACCAGCGCAGACTCGATGGCTCGTCCCCCTTTCGATGCCCCGGTTTTGAAGCGACCGTCCACGGGAGGAGTTGGGCAATTCATGACGGCATTCTCGAAAAACCCTGGGACGACATCAGGATTTACCTGCAGATAGGGCATAAGGCGGAGGTCAATACCTTCCCTGAAAGAAGAGAAGCGTAGCGGCACCGAGAGTATCGTGTCGAAATTGCTAGAATTTCAAACGAGTTATGGCATGGCGAAGGAAACTGTGTGAAGGAGGTAGTAAGATGTTTGGTTTCAGCGTCGCCGACTGGATTTTTATCGGACTTGTTATGGGGATAACCCTGCTGTGCATTGCCCTCAGTGGCATGAATAAACGGAAAAATCAGTAGTTTCTCTGTTTGGGTTGCAATGGATTATGATCCGAGCGGAGAGAAATGGCAATTATTTGCAGCTGTGGAGAATGAAACCTTGATATTATTGAAATCGATAAAAGAGAGTGCCCGGAAGAGTGAAGGGGTCTTTCAAAAGATTGCCCATGGTCTTGTCGGAAATGTTTTTAACGACGAGGGATGTGACTGTTCCATCGACCTTCGCGATACGCGGGCGGTGGGGATCCGTATCGCCAGGCTGAACAAATCTTTCGGCGACAATCATGTTCTGAAGGATGTTGACCTGGAAATACGTGCGGGCGAAACATTTTCCATTATCGGCCCTTCCGGCACCGGGAAAAGTGTCCTCCTCAAACTGATCGTAAAGCTTGAAGTGCCGGACAGTGGGGAAATTTTCATCGACGAGATCCCGGTTTTCGGTGGGTCGGTGAAAACCGAAGAGCGTGATTACCGATACAGCATGGTCTTCCAGTCATCTGCCCTGTTTAACTCCTTGACCGTTGGCGAAAACGTCGGACTCTGGCTCAGGGAGAAGCGGGTTTGCAAGGAAACACGAATTCGCGAGATTATTCGTGAAAAACTTGCCATGGTCGGACTCCAGGACACGGAAAAGCTCAAGACATCCGAACTGTCCGGCGGAATGAAGAAAAGGGTGGCCATCGCTCGCTCCCTTGCCATGAACCCGGACCTGATCCTGTATGATGAACCGACAGCGGAACTGGACCCGATAAATTCCGATGACCTGGCAAACACCATTATCAAGGTAAAGGAGACAACGCATAACACGACGGTCATCGTCACCCATGACCTGAATTTTGCGCTGTATGTCTCTGACCGGATCGGTATGCTCCACGAGGGACGTATCATTGAAACAGGAACGCCGGCTGAAATCAAAGCCAGCACCAATCCCGTGGTGAGAAGCTTCATTTACACGACAACCAAAGGAATCAAGGGGTAAGACAGCATGTCGTGTCCTGGAGCGGCAATTCATAACCGGCAGGAAATGATCGAGCAAAAAAAGATGGACATGGTTGTTTTTTTGCTCCATCATTGTTGCCTGCCTGTGACTGCGGATGAATCGCTCGACAGTATGAGGAGACTATGGGCAAGATACTCATAATTGACGATGATGAATCCTTTCTTCTCCTTCTGAGTTCCTATATTGAGCACTACTATCCGCGTCTGGATGTACAGACCTGCAAAAATCCTCTGCAGGGACTGAAGTCAATGAGGGAAGATCTCGACCTCATGATCATAGACCTGGAGATGCCGCATCTGGACGGTTCCAAACTTTTGAAGTATGCAGCGGAAAAGGGCATAAATAAAAACAGGATCATCCTGCTTTCCAGTCATGATGCCGATTATCTTCACAATCATTTCCCAATGGGAACCTGTCTCGCGGTGCTGAATAAGTTCGAAGCAGGGCAGAAAGCTGTTCTCGACATGATCTTCAGTTCTCTTGAGAAAAAGGCGACGAACTGACCGATACCCTTGGCGCACTTCCCTCTCTCCGGATACCTCATGGAAGTAATTACTACGCATGTAAACGCCGATTTTGATTGCCTCGGGGCGATGGTAGCCGCAAAAAAACTCTATCCCGATGCCACCATGGTGTTCTCCGGTTCTCAGGAAAAGAGCATGCGCGACTTTTTCCTGAAGTCCACCGGCTACGCCCTTGATTTCAAAAAAGCCAAAGACATTGATCTTTCGAAAATTTCCCTTCTTATTCTCGTTGACTGTCAACACTCCTCCCGTATCGGCAGGTTTTCCGAGGTTGTTACCCGACCGGGAGTCGAGTTTCACATCTACGATCATCACCCGGAAACCCATGGCGACATCCGACCCTCTGCAGGCGAGATACGCGAATGTGGTTCCTCCACCACCATCCTGAGCAAAATTCTCATGGAAAAACGGATTTCCGTGACTCCGACCGAGGCGACCCTCATGATGCTCGGCATCTATGAGGACACGGGTAACCTGACCTTTCCGTCCACTACGGTGGATGATTACCGAGCAGCTGCATGGCTTCTCGAGCAGGGAGCCAGTCTCAATACCGTTAGTGACTTCATTACCCAGGAACTGACCGCAGAACAGATATCCCTTTTAAACGACCTTCTCAAATCACTCAAAACTACCACCATTAATGGCGTAGACATATCATTCGCCCAGGCTTCCGTTGACTATTATATCGGTGATATTGCGATCCTGTCCCACATGATCCGGGATATGGAAAACCTTGATGCCTTGTTTCTTGTTGTCGACATGGGAAAAAGAGTGTACCTCGTTGCCCGGAGCCGACTCCCCGAGGTCGACGTGGGAGCCGTTCTCCGTGAGTTCGGCGGCGGCGGCCACCCCCATGCGGCATCGGCGACGGTGAAAGACCTGACGGTTATTCAGGTCATGTCACAACTGGAGGAGCGCCTTCGTATTCAAGTAAACCCCAAACGCTCTGCTGCCGATATCATGTCCTCACCGGTCAAAACCGTACCGGCAACGGCAACCATTGCCGAAGCACGCGAACTCCTCACCCGTTATAACGTCAATGCCATGCCGGTTCTGTCCGGGGAAGAGATGCTTGGCATCATCTCAAGACGTATCGTAGAAAAATCCCTTTACCATAACCTGGGCAATTTGCCGGTAACAGCATACATGCATACGGAATTTCTCCGGGCAGACCCTCAAACTCCCTTGACGGACATACAGGATTATATTGTCGGCCTCGAACGGCGCCTGGTTCCAGTCTTCAAGGACAATACTCTCATCGGGGTTATAACACGGACAGATCTTCTCCGGGTCATGTATGCGGGGGTGCATAACCGGTCACAAGGTGTCTACGATATCGCACGCGAGGACATTCCGGTCCGGAAGCGCCAGATGGAAACCGTCCTGCAGAAGCGACTTTCGGACCGTGTCTATGCCAAACTGAGAGAATTGGGCGAAACAGGTGACCTGCTGGACCTGCCTGTGTACGTTGTCGGCGGTTTTGGGCGTGACCTTCTTCTGGG
>SBEG01000002.1 GCA_009668975.1 Deltaproteobacteria bacterium
TGACCCGGCATACACACTTAAAACTGCTTGACACCCCATAACGGTATCTCCCCTTGACAGGGGAGACGTAAAGGCTTCCCCCCTGATAAGGGGGTGTGAGGGGGGGGATTTTAGGAGTTACATGGTACTAGTTCAGCCTTCCGAAACCGCTTTTCTTTAGAAGGATTCCGATGCATCTCCAACTGGTAACCATCCACGCATTTCGCTCCCCGCAGGCTGTCCCTCTGGCAGCCGCCTGTCTCAAAGCTTCACTCGAAGTTCGCCGGGCGGCAGTTCGAGCGGTTACCGTTTCCTGCTCCGATTTCTACTGTGGCGATTCTCTTGACGAAATAACCCGTGCCCTGCGTGCAACAGGTCCGGACCTGATCGGTTTTTCCCTCTATGCCTGGAACCGTGATGAGTGCCTGGCCCTCGCGGAGAAATTGCGCCGGGAGGAACCGGCACTGACCATCTTCGGCGGCGGACCCGAGGCAACGGCCGACCCGAACGGACTGTTTGACGGCAACGCCTTCGACTTCCTGGTAGTGGGAGAGGGAGAGATCACGCTTCGCGAAGTTGTCGACCGGTTGGAGACCGGTGTTTCCCTGGCGGGTCTCCCCGGGATTGCGCGGAAAACGGCGTGCGGAGTCGAAGTGGTCAGGAGGGAGCCGATTGCCGACCTTGGCGCGCTTCCCTCGCCGTATCTTTCCGGCAGCCTTGATCCCTACATTCCATTTGGTGTTCTCTGGCAATTGTCGCGAGGCTGTACCTTCGGCTGCGACTTCTGTTTTGATGGGATGGGGGATCGGAGCGTGCGTCGTTTTTCGTTGGAAAGGCTTGAGGCGGAGCTGGACTATCTGGTTCGCCGCGGAGCCGGACAGGTGGTGGTGCTCGATTCAACCTTCAACCTGGACAGAGCGCGGGCCAAAGCCCTGTTGAGGATGATGAGAAAGAAGGCTCCCCAGGTGCACTTCCACTTCGAGGCCCGGGCGGAATTGCTGGACGCTGAGCAGGCGCGTTTGTTCGGCGGGATGAAGTGCTCCCTGCAGATCGGACTCCAGACCGCTGATCCCGGAGTTTCGCGTGCGGTGAAACGTCCCCTCAATCGTCGCGAATTCGCAACCAAAATCGGGCTGCTCAATCAGGAGGGGGTGGTGTTCGGCTTCGACCTGATCTTCGGCTTGCCGGGTGACAGCCTGATTCGCTTCCGGGAGACCCTTGATTTCGCGCTCGGCCTTTACCCCAACAGCCTTGCCATTTTTCCCCTTGCGGTTCTTCCCGGCACCGTGCTGGCTTTCCGCGCCTCTGAGTTGCACCTGCACTACCTGCCACGCCCTCCTTACACACTTCTGGAGTCACCCTCGTTTTCAAACGGCGATTTGCAGGTTGCGCAGCGATTGGCTACTGCGTGCGATATCTTCTACAGCCGCGGCAAATCCGTTGCCTGGTTCAACGGTATTGTCGCTGCGCTGCGCATGAGCCCGGCCGGATTTCTGGAGGAGTTTTCCACATGGCTGTTGGATAAAACCGGCAGGGATTCGAGCGAGAAAGATTATCAGGACGAGGAAATCTATCTCTTGCAGCGGGAATTTCTCACTGTGCTCTTTGCTCAGCGCAAGGCACGACGCCTGCTTCCAGCGGCGCTGGACTTCGTCGCCTATCACCACCACTATGCTGCGACCCTGCTTGCTGTCCCCCCCAAGGCGCTTTCCCGCCGGGAGTTGACTCGGATTAATATCATGCGTCAACCGCTGATGCTCGCACCTTCTACGAGATTGGCGGCATTCAATTATGAAATTCTTGACCTCCTTGAGACGGGAGAACCGGACTTGCCCTACCTCTGCGGCAGGCTTAAGCCCTCTGGATCCTATGCCGCGATCTACCCTCATTCCGGAGAAGTCGTTACGGAATCTCTTGCGGAACTCTACTTTCAGCTCCTGAAGAAACTTGACGGCTCCTCAGCGGCAGACAAGATTGTTGAGGATCTGGCAATTCCTTCCGAAGATGCACGGGAGTTCCTGGCTTTCGCTCTGGCTGAAGGTATCATTTGCCTTGCTTGACATGCGGTAGATCGTCGGTCAAAGGCCCACATTTCGGCTCTTACTTTACAACTTTCGCGAAATAGGGTAGGGTTTTCCGGTATTCGTTTTGTAACTGCCTGGATGAGGGAAAAACTGAAGGGATGTTTCAACGAAACTTTTTTGACATTTTTTGTAGAGCCACCGCAATTATTATTATTATTACGTTTTAATTTTTTGTTGTTCTGTACGAATCAGCATTCCCTGGTGCCTCTGCCGGTGGCTGTGCTGTCTATTGAAGTAAAAGAGGGTTTTATTATGTTTGCCAGGATTGAAATTGATCGGTCCAGGTGCAAAGGGTGTGGTCTCTGTACGAGTGCCTGCCCGAGAAAGCTGCTGGACCTGGATGTGCCTGAAGACGAGACTTTGCAGGCGTTTGCGGTTTTACCCTGTCAGGAAAAATGTGTCGGTTGCGCCCAGTGCGCCGAGATGTGTCCCGATCTTGCCATTAGCGTTTACAGTAAACAGAAAAACGAAGTTACCGGCAGGGCCAGTGACTCGTTCAGGGAATACTCCGGCATCGTGACAGCTCTTTTGGTGAAAACATCGTGCCGTGAGAATCTGTTTACGCTATTGAAAATAACTTCGCAGCGGAGATGAAAGGGAGTTTTTATTTTTTCGACCAGAACGGGGGAGATTCGTTCCGTTCCTCACTATCAATTGCTTGTCAGGTAGTTTTGTTCTTTCGCCCGCCTGAAAGCACCCTTGCTGCAGCTGCCTGTCCAGGCGGGATGTAGTAAATATCTTGTAATAAGAAAAAAATTCCTTAAGATAGCGTCACGTTCATGAGTGATTTTACGCTAGATGGGGATATCTGACACCCTGCCTGACAGGAGGCGCATATTATGCAAAAAGATTCCGCTCAAGTCTCCAAAACAGTCTTGATAGTTGATGATGAACTGTTTTTCAGGAAACTTCTGGGCACCATGCTTACGGAAAAGGGCTTCTCCGTGGTTGCGGAAGCTGCTGATGGGGTCGAGGCGGTCGAAAAATACAGCCTGTACCGTCCCGAGTTGATTATTCTCGATATCTATATGCCGAGAAAAAACGGCTTTGATGCAACAAAGGATATCTTGTCCATGAATCCGAAAGCCAAAGTAGTGATCTGCAGCGGCTTGGGTTATGATGAAGATGTCAAGGCTGCTTTGGCACTTGGTGCGAGGGATGTGATCCTGAAGCCATTCATTCCCCAGGAAGTCATCGAAATTGTCACCCGGGTGCTGGCTGAGAAATAATCTCGGTCCGAAATGTTTGTGGAAGCTGCTGCAGATGCGTGTAACAGAGACGCTACCTGACTCGATAGTATTTCGCGTTGTGCATCTTGTCGTTTATTCTCAGAGGGGAGAGCCGAATGGTTCGCCCCTTTTGTGTATGTGCGAGCGATCTTCCTGGATTCGAGCAACTTCCCGACGAATCGGCCCGGATGTTCCGTTGCGACGTATTTTGTCTTAAGACGATGGTACTGTCTGATGCAGAACAATCTGAAGCGGTCCGGATACATATTTAACTGACGTTATGAAGTAGCTTTATCCAGGCAGTACTACCACTGTCCGGTTTTTTTGCGGTATATTTCGAGCGTTTCTCTTGTAACGTACCATCGGAACGTCTGCCCACGAATGAAGAAAAGGCCTGTCATGTCATTGAACGTATACACCAGCAACAGGATGGAGCTTCTGCTGGAAACGTTTGTCGAATCGCTGGGGCGGCCTGCTGATCCCTTTTCCCCGGAAACCATTGTCGTCCAGAGCAAGGGCTTGCAGCGTTGGCTGGCGATGGAACTGGCGAAGCGTTTCGGCGTATGGGCAAATGCCGACTATCCCTTTCCGAACAAGTGTGTCTGGGACCTGTTCAGAAAAGTACTGAAGGATCTTCCCGAGACCTCCCCCTTTGAACCGTCTTTCCTGCTGTGGCGTATCATGCGCTTACTTCCACGTCACCTTGAAACTCCCGCCTTCGCGAGTCTGCAGAGCTACCTCGGCGGGAAAAATCACGATCTCAAACTTTTTCAGTTGTCCGGTAAAATTGCCGATACCTTTGATCAGTACACGCTCTTCCGGAGTGATCTGCTGGAAAAGTGGGAGGCGGGGCAGGAAAGTCACTGGCAGGCGGAACTCTGGCGGGCCCTGGTGTCTGAGACCGGTAACCTTCACCGCGCCGAGATTCAGAAACGATTTCTTCAGGCCCTTGCGGAAGGTGCGGGAACTGCAGGCAGTTTCCCTTCCCGCATCACGCTCTTCGGCATTTCTTATCTGCCGAAGTTCCATCTTGATTTTCTAGCCGCCGTTTCCACTTTCAGTGAGGTGAACCTGTTCGTGATGAGCCCCTGCCGGGAGTATTGGTCGGACATTCTTCCTGCGCGGAGTCTGGTGCGTCTTTCTCCTGAAAACCGGACGTATCGCATTGAAGGCAACCCGCTCCTGGCCTCCCTGGGGCGACTGGGCAGGGACTTCTCGGAGATGATCCTGGAATACGGAGAAGCCGGCGGCGGTACTGATGACTTGTATCGCCAGACCTCCGGGTCGACTCTTCTGGAGTTGGTGCAGAATGATATTCTTGCACTGGAAGGGCCTGGCGAGACCGGGCTTGCGAAAATTACCTTCCGGTCAGACGATTTTTCCCTGAAAGTTCATTGCTGTCACAGCCCGATGCGCGAAGTGGAGGTGCTCCATGATACCCTGCTGGGAATGTTTGCTTCGTTGAAGGATCTCGCGCCGCGCGACATTCTGGTCATGACCCCGGATATCGAAACCTATGCTCCCTACATTTCCGCAGTTTTTGACGGGAGCCAGGGCGGGGGGCGGCGAATTCCCTATTCCATCGCGGATCGGAACATCCGCAGTGACGGCTTATTGACCCAGGCACTCCTGGCAATATTCGATCTTCCCGGCAAAAGATTTCCGGTGACCCGTGTCATGGAGATTCTATCCTTTCCGGCGGTGTGCGCCGCATTCGGAATTGCAGCCGCGGATCTCGACCAGATCCGTGCCTGGCTTGAAGAGTTACGTGTTCGTTGGGGGATGGACGAAGACGAACGGTCGCGGGAAGGATTTCCCCGTTACCGGGAGAACAGCTGGCGCGCCGGGCTTGACCGACTGCTCCTCGGTTATGCGATGCCTGAGGAGAATGAGCTGTTTGACGGTATTCTGCCCTTTGATGACATGGAAGGAGACGGTCCGGAACGTTCCGGTAAACTGGTCCGCTTTGTCGAGTCACTGTATGGCCTGGTTGAAAAACTTGATCGGCAGCGGACTCTTGTTGAGTGGGAAATTCTCTGCCGGGAAATTCTGGCCGATTTCTTCTTGCCCGGCGAGGACGAGTCACAGGAGCTTTCCTTTCTCAATGCACTTTTTGATTCCCTGCGGACTCTGCCGGAACTTACGGATTTTCGCGAAGCAGTTGGTTTGCCGGTGCTTCGTTCCTGGCTGCACAGCGCGATCGCGCGGCAGGAACGCGGGCTCGGCTTCATGACCGGAGGTGTGACCTTCTGCGCCATGCTGCCGATGCGGAGCATCCCTTTCCGGGTCATCGTCCTGCTCGGTATGAACGACAGCGGCTTTCCCCGGCAAAGCAGACCAACCGGCTTCGATCTGATTGCACGGGAGCCGCGGCGGGGAGACCGTTCTTTGCGGGATGAAGACCGCTATCTCTTCCTCGAAGCTCTTTTATCAGCCCGAGAAAGTTTTGTACTGAGCTATACGGGGCAGAGCA
The DNA here is from genome assembly GCA_009668975.1 of Deltaproteobacteria bacterium. Lineage (GTDB taxonomy): Bacteria > Desulfobacterota > Desulfuromonadia > Geobacterales > Geobacteraceae > RPRC01. The sequence goes on from SBEG01000002.1 coordinate 5,766, forward strand.
TCCGGGATAATGCTCCGCTTCCTCCATCGGTACTGGTGGATGAGCTGCTTGAATACCTGGAGCGTCGCTTCAGTGACGGGAGCGAGACCTTCCCGGCAAGACTCGTTACCCGCCAGCGTCTGCAACCATTCAGCCCGGATTATTTTTCCGGGGAGGGGAAACTGTTCAGCTTTTCCGAAGAGAATTACCGGGCCGTTCGCTCCCGTTTGGATGGGGTCCGTCCACTACCGCCGTTTTTTACGGAACTGCTCCCGGAACCGCCTGCTGATTTGCGGGAGATCTCTCTCGAGAATCTTCTGGCCTTTTACGATAACCCGGCAAGGTATCTGCTGCGGACCCGAATCGGAATCCGTCTGGATGATCTGGTGCCGCCTCTCGAGGACCGTGAGCCCTTCGGACTTGACCCGTTGGAAGCTTATCAGATTCGTTGCGATATGCTCGAACAGCTCCTGGCTGGCCGGGCGACCGACCAGTTGCTTGACTTGACCAGGGCCAAGGGGGTTCTGCCTCCGGCGCGGCAGGGCGAGCTTCTCTTCCGGGGGGTGGAGAGTGAGGTAACGAATTTTGCCGCCGGGATCCGCTCCTTGATGGGTGACCGGCCGGCTCTTGAGCCGCTGGTGCTGGAGTTGGAGATCGCCGGATTCAGGGTTTCCGGGCGGCTTTCCGGGATCTGGCCCGAGCAACTGCTGCGCTACCGCTGCGCCAAACGTTCCGGACGTGACCAGATGCGTCTCTGGATTGAGCATCTTTTGCTTAACGAACTGCAGTACTCCGGTTATCCGCGGGTAAGTGTTCTGGCGACGACCGACGGCATCCTTCGACTGCGCCCGGTGGCCGATAGCTGCGTGTATCTTCGCCTGTTGCTGGAGACCTACTGGCTGGGCTTGCGGAAGCCGTTGAAGTTTTTCCCCCGATCATCCCTGGCCTTTGCCAAAAAAGGGGATCTGGGCAGCGCCCGAATTGCCTGGAGCGGTGACCGCTTCCCCGAGGGGGCGGATCCATACTACCAGCTTTGTTTCGGGGATACGGATCCGCTGGATGAAGAATTCGTACTTCTGTCGCAAGCACTCCTAGAGCCGTTGCTGCGGCACTGTGAGGGATAAAATCTTTTTTTGCCACATTGACAGATTAGACACCGTACCGTTTGCTGCAGTTCTTCGGAGAGCGATTATGAACCGTCAAAACCGGAATCAGAAACTCATAACGTCATTTTTAACAGATGATACAGTACGGTAATTATGGAAATTTACGACAATCTAACCATTGAGCTCTCAGGAGCCAATCTCATCGAGGCGAGTGCCGGAACCGGCAAAACCTATGCGATTGCCTGTCTCTTTCTGCGTCTGGTGGTGGAGCAGGGATTGTTGCCGGAAAATATCCTGGTCGTGACTTTTACCGAGGCTGCAACCAAGGAGTTGAAAGGCCGCATTCGGGAACGTCTCCGCCTCGGCAGGGATTTTTTCAGCCATAATGAAGCGGAAGACGAATTCTGCGCTGCCCTGCAGGCTGGGGCAAATCCCTGGTGGCCAGGACGGGAAAAAGCACTTGAACGGCTCGATCTGGCCCTGCAAACCTTCGACAGTGCGGCAATTTCCACGATCCACGGTTTTTGTTCCCGGGCGCTGCAGGAGAATGCCTTTGAAAGCGGTTCCCTGTATGATACCGAGCTGATCACCGATCAGCGTCCCCTTATTCAGGAGATTGTCGCGGATTTCTGGCGCAACAATTTTTTTGGCGAAGATTCCGCACTGCTTGCCACCGTGCTGCGTAAGAAGTGGTTCCTGGACGAAATGGCCGGTTTTCTGCGTGGCAAGCTCGGTAATCCGGACCTGGTGGTCATGCCGCTTTTCGATAAGGAGCAGTTGGCGCAGCTGTCCGGTGATTGTCGCAGGTCGTACGAGCAGCTGCAGGCCGCGTGGCAGGAAAAGAGAATGGAGCTGGCAGAGATTTTTGCCAGCCACAAGGGCTTGAGCAGGGCAAAGGATACCTACCGTGCTGATCTGATTCCCGGGCTGCTGGCTGCCATGGATGAATATCTTGCTGCCGGGAACCCGTTCGAGATTTTCGCGGGAATCGAGAAATTTTCAGCTGCTTATCTCCGCAGCCAGGCATTGAAACGGGAGGAGCCGCCGTCTCACGAGTTTTTCAATTGCTGCGGTGAGCTGCTGGAGCTGGTTGAGAAGCGTTTTGTCGCCCTGAAAGGCAGCCTGTTCCTGTTTGCCCGCGAGCGGCTTGCCTTGTGCAAGGCGGAGCGGAATATCCGTTTTTATGATGATCTCCTGACGGATCTCTATCAAGCCCTTTCGGGCGGCTCGGGACGCGAGCTCGCGGCACGTTTACGGGAACGCTACCGTGCGGCGCTGGTTGATGAATTCCAGGATACCGACCCGGTCCAGTACCGGATTTTCCGGCAGATATTTGCTCAGGGGGCCGCACCGCTGTTCCTGATCGGCGATCCGAAACAGGCCATTTACAGTTTCCGCGGCGCGGACATCTTTGCCTACCTTGAGGCGCGGGAAGATGTGCCGGAGAAAAACCGCTTTACCATGGACCGCAACTGGCGCTCTGCTCCGGAGATGGTGGACGCGCTGAATATTCTCTTCCTGCAACAGGAGCGGCGGCCATTTATTTTTCCGGCAATCGCTTATCCTTCGGTGAGTGCAGCACGGGACAAGCGTCCGCTTGTTCTTGCTGGGCGTGATCCTGCGCCGCTCCAGGTCTGGTACCTCCGCCGGGGCGAAGAAGATCGCAAGGTAATCGGCATCGGGGAGGCCAATAAAAGGATTGTTCAGATGCTGGCCGGAGAAATCTCCGGGCTGCTGGCCGATGGACGGGCCGGTCGGGCGCTGCTTGATGGGCGGGCAGTCCTTCCCGAGGACATTGCCGTAATTGTCCGCAGTCATGACCAGGCAGCCCTGGTTCAAGAAGCCTTGCGTGCCCGTTCCGTTCCCTCCGTGGTCCAGAGCAGCGCAAGCCTTTTTACCACCCGTGAGGCTCGGGAGATGTATAGGATCCTGATGGCGGTTGCGGAACCGTCTCGCGAAGTTCTGGTGCGGGCGGCCCTGGCAACCGCTCTTTTCGGTCAGAGCGGCAATGAGATTGCGGCATTTTTTGAGGATGACCAGGCCTGGGAAGCCCGTCTGGCGGTGTTCAAGGACTATCATGACCTGTGGCGTGAGCGTGGTTTTATGGTGTTCTTTCGCACGATGCTGTCGCGCGAGAGCGTGCGGGAGCGAATTCTGCCCTTGTCTGACGGCGAACGGCGTCTTACCAATATTCTCCACTGCGGGGAGGTGCTGCACCAGAGCGCAACAGCCGGAATGCTCGGGATGGAGGCGCTCTGTGCCTGGTTAGCTGAGAGGGTAAACGTCCCTCCCGAAAATGAGGAGTTCCAGATCCGGCTGGAGTCCGATGCCAAGGCGGTGCGCATCGTCACCATCCATGTGAGTAAAGGGTTGGAGTATCCGATTGTTTTCTGCCCCTTTTCCTGGGGTGGCGTTTTCGATCCGGATGATACGGTTGTCTGTCATGATGATTTTTGCCAGGTGGTGGATTTCGGTTCCGAGGATTTCGCGCAGCACCGGATCAAGGCGGGAAATGAGGCCTTGTCGGAGAATGTGCGGCTGCTCTATGTAGCGTTGACCAGGGCCAAGTACCGCTGTTACCTGGTGTGGGGACGTTTCCGCCATGTCGAGACTTCGGCCCCGGCCTACCTCCTGCATTACCCCGATGAAGAGGTGCTGGATGCCGTTGCCCGCTTGTCAGGTGTGATGAAGGATATTTCCGATCAGGACCTGGTTGCCCGGATGACCGGACTGGCGGAGGGGGGGCAGCAGTGCCTGACGGTGGCCGTTGACCCGTTGCCGGCCGTTCCGGTCGAAGAGAGCGCACCGTCCACTGTCACCGGTTCTGTCCTGCCTGAATTTATTCCGTTCTCGGGAACCATTGAAAGCGATTGGCGGGTGGCGAGCTTCACGGCCTTTGCTGCCGGACATCGGGAATCCGCCGAACTGCCCGATCGCGATCAGGGAATCAGCCGCGGCACGCCCGGGTGGGAACCTGAAGTACTTGCGAGTACCGCTCCGACCGGGTCTTTGTTTGCGTTTCCCCGGGGAGCTACGGCAGGACTTTTCTTTCACTCGATATTTGAACAACTGGATTTTGCCACTGTGCAGGATGATGCTTTGGAGGTCCTGGTGGCGAATCTCCTGGGTCGTTACGGTTTCGAAATTTCCTGGTTGGCGCCGGTCTGTGCTATGGTCAGGAAAGTGCTTGGCACTGCGATTCCTGTTGCCGGCGACAGCTTGTTCCTGGGCGACCTGCACCGTGCGGACCGGATTGCCGAGATGGAATTTTTTCTCCCGCTTTCTTTCGTCGAATCCAGACAGGTGGCAAAGATTCTGACACACTGGAGCGGAACAAAGACTGGTACGGACCTCAGCGGGGTTGCCGAACGGCTTTCCTTCAGTCGGGTGCAAGGGATGGTCCGCGGTTTCATGGACCTGGTATTTCGCCAGGGAGGAAAGTACTATCTGGCTGACTGGAAGTCGAATCATCTCGGTAACCGGTTGGAGGATTACGCCCGGGACCGGTTGGCGATCGAGATGGAGCAGAAGCTTTATCACTTTCAGTACCTCCTGTATCTGGTTGCCCTGAACCGCTACCTGGAGCGGCGTGACCCGGCCTACCGTTATGCCAGCCATTTTGGCGGGGTCCTGTACCTGTTTCTGCGTGGCGTCGATCCGGCTCTGCCCGGTAACGGTATCTGCTTCGAACTGCCTCCGGAAGGTCTCGTACGTGATCTGACGGAGTGTCTGATTGCCGCTGAGGAGTGCAGATAATGCCGCAAATAGACGGCGCATACCGTGAAATTGATCTCGTCTTCGGAGATTTCCTTTGCCGCCTTGCCGGCCGGGGAGCCGAAAGGTTGAGGCCGCTGGCGCAGGAGTTGAGCCGGGGGACCGGGGAAGGGCATATTTGTCTGCACCTGGAGGATGCGGTTCCGGCCGATGATCTGGCAGAGTGTGTCAGCAATCTTCGGGAAACCGGCGTGGTCGGCTATCCGGGAGAGGTTTCGCCCTTGATCCTTGACAATGAATACCGCTTGTATCTCTACCGTTACTGGTCGTACGAACGGAACCTGGCCGATGCGCTGCTGGCTCTGGCGGCCGGGCGAGCGAACGAACTGGACATCGCACGCGTGAAGGACGGCATTTCCCGCTTGTTCCCCCGGTCTAGTGAAGACGAACAAGATTTGCAGAAAATCGCCGCCGCCGCGGCGCTCTGGAGCCGTTTCTGTGTCATTTCCGGCGGGCCGGGCACGGGCAAGACCACAACCGTGGTGAAGATCCTTGCCCTTCTGCTGGAGCAGGCTGGGGGAACCCGTCTGCGCATTGCCCTGGCAGCGCCAACGGGAAAAGCTGCCGCGCGTTTACGGGAGTCAATCCGGCGCGCAAAGGGGGGCCTGCAGGAGGCAACGGAAGTTTGTCCGCTGATTCCCGCTGAGGTTACCACCATGCACCGCCTCCTGGGGGTTATTCCGGGGTCCAACCGCTTCCGGCATGACGCCAAAAACCCGCTCCCCTATGACATCGTGGTGGTCGATGAGGCTTCCATGGTCGCGCTGCCACTCATGGCAAAGCTGGTGCAGGCATTACCCCTCACCGGCAGATTGCTGCTGCTGGGGGACCGTGAGCAACTGGCATCCGTTGAGCCGGGCGCGGTGTTGGGGGATATTTGCTCAACGGGAAGTTCCCCGCGGTATTCTCCTGGTTTCCGAAATTATCTGGCTGACGTTACCGGCTGTTCCCTCGAAGAAACCGTGACAAAAACTGTCCAATCGCCCCTTGCCGATTCTCTGGTGGTGCTGAAAAAAAACTATCGCTTCGCTTCCGGGAGTGCCATCGGCATGCTTAGTCGAGCGATCAACGAAGGTAATCAGCTTGCCGTGCTTGAAACACTGCGGGACAAAGGGCAGGAGACTGTCTGTCTGCGCGACCTGCCCACGGCCGAAGCTCTTCCGTCTGTCCTTGAAAGTGCCGTACTGGCCGGATATCGTGAGTTTCTGCTGCACAAAAATTCCGCCGTTGATGCCCTTGCCGCTTTTGACCGTTTCCGTGTCCTCTGCGCCGTGCGTGGCGGAAATTATGGCGTTTCGGCTCTGAACAGGGCCGTTGAGGATCTGCTGGCGGCGCAGCGTTTGATTTCTCCGGCTCCGGCCTGGTATTGTGGCAGACCGGTTATGGTCACCGTAAATGACTATGCGCTGAGACTTTTTAATGGTGACGTGGGGATTACCCTGCCGGACCCGGAGCAACCGGGGACGCTTGCCGTCTTTTTCCCGGCGGATGAGGGCGGTGTTCGCAAGATTTCCCCTTTACGGCTGCCCCCTCATGAAACAGTATTTGCCATGACTGTCCATAAGAGTCAGGGCTCGGAGTTCGACAGGGTCCTGCTGGTGATTCCACCAACCGACAGCCTGATTCTGACGCGTGAGATTCTCTATACGGGAATTACCCGCGCCAGGAAGATGGTGGAGATCTGGTGCGGTGAAGAGCTTCTCGCGGCTGCGGTAACCCGTCGCATCGAACGGCGCTCCGGTTTGCGGAACGCTTTGTGGGGGTCGTCTTGATTGCAAGGCTGAAATCATTTCTTGGAGAAAAGGGTAAAATAATGATATATAGAAATTTGAATAAGGGGGTCTCAAATGAAAATATTTGTTCTTAGTGCAGCTCTGCTGCTCGCTGTTGGCGGGTCAATTCCTGTCAGCGCCGGGATGATTTCAACCGGTCAGGGTAAGGCTTCACCCCGGATTGTCCTGGCGGATGCATCCACGGTGAAGAACATGAATGCCCGAAGCTGTCCGACCGTAGAAATATTCGTCACCTCCTGGTGCGGCTACTGCAAGATGATGGAGCAAGCCCTGGATAAGAAAGGAATTGCCTACAGAACCTATGACGTTGAAAAAGACGACCGTGCCGCTAAAATCTACCGGGATCTTCGTGGCCGGGGTGTACCTCTGGTGCGAGTCGGTTCGAAAGTCGTATATGGCTATGACCCTGATACGGTTATTTCCTATGTAAACGGAAGGTAGTCGCTTCTTTCAGATTCTTTGTCCGGATCTGTCTTCTCGCTCCTGTCTCTTCTGGCATCTTGGCCGGAAAGCTGTATACTTTTGCTCTGCAGAGGCATCTGGACTGACGGGGGGTGTTTTATGAAAAAAACGTATGTTATCGGGCATCGGAACCCCGATACCGACTCGATTGCATCAGCCATCGCCTATGCTGATTTGAAAAAGAGGCTCGGCGCCGATAATGTTGTACCGGCCATGGCCGGTTCGCCAAATCCCCAGACACGTTTCGTTCTGGAGCGACTCGGCATCAAACCGCCCAAATATCTCGCCGATGTACATCCCAAAGTTACTCACGTGCTCAGCCGGACCCCGGTTACTGCACGGCCTGATATGACCCTCAAGGAAGCGCTGGAACTCTTTCATCGTCATTCCGTGAGGGTTTTGCCGGTCATTGATGAGAAGGGTTTTCCCGTCGGCATAGTTTCCCTGCTGAAACTCTCGGAAAAATACCTGGTGGCCGGATCGAATCCTTCACGCACTTTCGATGCTTCTCTAGGTGGTATTGCTGCCTGCCTGAAAGGAACTTTCCTGGCCGGAGAGCCCGATTCCAAGGTGGAGCAGCTGCATCTTTTTATCGGCGCCATGCTGGAGGAATCCTTTTCCAGCCGCATTGACGGTTATGACCCCTCATCCCTGCTGATCATGACCGGAAACCGGAGGACTATCCAGGAGGCGGCGATCGAACGTCGGGTCCGGCTGCTGGTGATTACCGGTGGACTCGGAATTGAAGAGGATCTTCTCGCCCAGGCGCGCAATAATGGCGTCTCGGTACTTTCCACCAACTATGATACGGCGACGGCGGCAGGCCTGGCGAAGCTTGCCACGCCTCTTTCGACCTTCGTGGAGAAAAAGTTTTCCCGGATCGGGATCGGCGAACCTTTCGAACATCTGCGTGTACGCCTCATACAAGGCGGCGAGTCAGCGGTGATAGCGGTGGAAGAAGACGGAACCCTCGCCGGAATTGCCACGAAGTCCTCGTTGCTTGAACCGGTGCCCTTTGCCTTGATCCTCGTGGATCATAATGAGTTGGGACAGGCTGTGCCGGGTGCGGAGTCGGTGGAGATCCTTGAAGTTATTGATCATCACAAGCTCGGGAACCCGGGCACGAACCTTCCCATTGCCTTCATGACCGCCCCGGTTGGGAGTACCTGCACGGTTGTGGCAGCCCTGTACCGGGAGAAGGGCGTACTTCCGGAGCCGAACATGGCGGCACTTCTTTTAGCAGGCATTCTGTCCGACACGGTCATTCTCCGCTCGGCTACAACCACAGACCGTGACCGGGAGATGGTCGGCTGGCTGGAGGAAATTGCCGGTTTGAAACATGGCGAATTCGGCCGGGAGATCTTTAACGCCTGTAGCGGTTTCACTCCGCACCCCTCTCCGGAGGAAGCGATCCGTTCCGATTTCAAGCACTTTACCGTGGGGACCACCATGATCGGCGTCGGGCAGGTCGAAGTAGTCGGCTTCGATGAGTTCCATGGGTTAAAAGAAGATCTTCGTGCTGCGCTGAAGCGGATCAGGGCCGAAGAACGTCTCCCTCTTGCCGGACTCATGGTGACGGATATCTACTCCGAGACGACGTTGTTTCTTGTGGAAGGGATGAACCAGATCGCCCATGTCATGGATTATCCCCAATTGGAGCCACATCTTTATGAGCTGAAGGGGGTCATGTCCCGGAAGAAGCAGCTGATTCCTCATCTGTTGAAAGTTTTGTCTTCTCTCTGATCTGAGGGAAAAGCCGTACCTGAAAGAAAAGGGCCAGGTTGTCGTAACCTGGCCCTTTGTGTATGCCGTGAAAGATTTGCGCCGGTAAAGTGGCGCAAGAGTGTCCTGCTATTTCAGATTGTAGAAGACCTTCTTGCCTTTGAACTGAGCCGTTGAATCGAGTTCGTCCTCGATCCGGAGCAGTTGGTTATACTTGCAGACCCGGTCGGTTCTGCAGAGGGAACCGGTCTTGATCTGTCCGGCGTTGACCGCGACCGCCAGGTCTGCCAGGGTGGTGTCTTCAGTTTCACCTGAGCGGTGGGAAATGACGGCGGTGTAGCCGGCGCGCTTTGCTGTTTCTATGGCGTCGAGTGTTTCGGTCAATGTGCCGATCTGGTTGAGTTTTACCAGGATGGAGTTGGCCACACCTTTATCAATTCCTTCCTGCAATGTTTTGGCATTGGTTACGAAGAGGTCGTCGCCTACCAATTGGATCCGCTTACCCAGTCGATCGGTAATCTTTTTCCAGCCATCCCAGTCGTTTTCCGCCATGCCGTCTTCAATGGAAATAATCGGATAACGATTGACCAGATCTTCGTAAAAATCTATCAGCTGATCAGCGGTCTTTTTTGGCGATTTCTCATTTTCGAGGTAATAGGCACCGTCTTTGAACAGCTCGGAAGAAGCCACGTCAAGCGCGAGAAGCACGTCATCTCCGGGCTTGTAGCCGGCATTTTCAATCGCCTCCATGATTACCTGGAGCGCCTCTTCGTTGGAACCGAGATTCGGCGCGAAGCCACCCTCGTCACCAACAGCAGTATTGTACCCTTTCTTTTTCAGCACGCTTTTCAGGGAATGGAAAATTTCCGCCCCCATGCGGAGAGCCATGGAAAAGTTCGGAGCGCCGACCGGCATGATCATGAATTCCTGGATATCGACATTGTTGTCGGCATGGGCGCCACCGTTCAGGATATTCATCATCGGCAGGGGCAATTCCCGGGCGCTCACCCCGCCAATATAGCGGTACAGAGGCAGTCCGAGTGCCTCTGCCGCCGCTTTCGCAACAGCGAGAGAAACACCGAGAATGGCATTGGCGCCGAGGTTGCTTTTGCATTCGGTTCCGTCAAGCTCGATCATGCGCGCATCTATCCCGGCCTGATCGGTGGCGTCCATACCGATAATCTGATCCGCGATCTGGGAGTTAACATTTTTAACGGCGGTGAGGACACCTTTTCCGAGGTATCTGGCGGTATCGCCGTCTCTAAGTTCCAAGGCTTCCCGCTCGCCGGTAGAGGCTCCCGAGGGTACAGCGGCTCTACCCATAACGCCTGACTCTAGGATTACTTCCACTTCCAGAGTCGGGTTACCTCTCGAGTCAAGAATTTCCCGTGCATACACATCAGCAATTATGCTCATTATTGTCTCCTTTGCTTCGGGGCGCACGCCCCGTCCTCAATCGAACAGTTTATAACACAATTTAATCAATTGGGGAAGATCTACCGTGTAAAAGAACCTTCAGGTTTGCGTTAGCTGCCGAAGTGTTGAGCTTTCTCCGGGGGATGTTTACGTTGACATGCTTGATAAAGAAAGATTATAGTAAAAACATTATTTTACTTATCTCCCTCCCGGTATTCCATCGAGGTTTCAGAAATAGGGTATGCCCTCCGATACTTCCATAGGTAACAAAGAAAAAAAGAGAGCGGCCATGCTCGCATCGCGCGTGAGGTCTATGCTCGACTCTCTCAATGCCCGGTTCTTCAGCGAAAGAAACGAAAAGGTGGCCCAGACGATTCTCTTGCTGGTGACGGCGCTCATCCTGACCGTTCTCGTGGTGCCCGGACAAAACTTTCATACATCCCAATATAATGCCGGTGAAATAGCACCTGCCGATATCAAGGCTACCCAGAGCTATCTGCTCGAAGACCCTGTTCTGACGGAAAAAAAGCGTTCCGAAGCGGAAAAGTCCACACCTTTTGTCTATGATTTTCGCATAGTTAATGGTGACGAGTTGCAGGTTCGCTTTACACGTATATTCGCTCTCCTGCATGATTTGCGCAATCAGGGTGCTATTGATCGCGAGGCATTGCTGAACAAGCTTTCCCGGGAACTTGGCTGTCCCGTTACCGCGGTCGAACTTGCTTCCCTGGAGAAGATTCGCAATCCCCGTGCCTTGTTGATGGAGATCAGTCGAGTTGCGGATAATGTTTATCGCAACAAGCTGGTGAACGACAAATCGGTGTTCAATGAGGACCGGCGGCATGGAATAGTCCTGTTTGAAAGCCAGACCGGCCGTCTTTTTGGCGCTGGGGACTCTTCCATCACGGCAATTGACCTGAAGGATGCGGCAGGCATTGTCCGGGAAATGCGTTTCTCCGGCATTGACCGGAAAGAGGCCGAGGTAATCAAAGGTCTGTTTTTGAAGGCGCTCAAACCGAATCTTACCCGCAACCAGGCAGCAACCGACGCCAAAAAACTTGAAGCAAGATCGTCCATACCCGCAGTTGTTTATCAGATCAAACGGGGCGAGATGATCGTTCGTGAAGGTGAGCGTATCTCCGACGAACAAGCCATCAAACTGAACAAGATTTACAGTTCTTCCAAAGGTGTCAACAGGTTCCTGTCCGGGTTGGGAATTTTTACCCTGATTCTTGTTTTATTCTACTTTCCCTACCGTTTCGGCAGAAAGAATATCCGGAAGTTCAATCCGGTCCTCAAAGACCTTCTGTTTCTTTCTCTTGTGACAGTCCTGTTGTTCCTGTTCCTGAAATTTGCCTTTATCGTTTCTTCGGCAATGGGAATTCTCTTTCCCCAGATCAATACCGACAACTATTTCTATCTGTTGCCCTTTGCCGCGGGTGCGATGATCGTCCGGATTATCCTCAACTCCGAAGTCGCCATGGTCTACTGTGCCGTAACGGCTCTCCTTCTTGGCGTGCTTTTTAATGGAAATCTGGAAATTGTTATCTACGCTCTCCTGGGAGGGATTATCGGAGCCCATGGCGTGCGTCAGTGCCAGTATCGCGGCACGATCTACACCGCGGGACTAAAAATCAGTATCGTGAATGTTGCACTTGCTATACCGTTTCAGATTCTCTCCGATAATCTCTTTACCTCCCAAACTCTTTATATTATTATTTTCGCGTTCATTGGCGGCGTGGTAAACTCTGTAGTTGTTGCCGGTACCGTTCCTGTTGTTGAGAACCTGTTTCACTACACCACCGACATCAAACTCCTGGAACTGGCCAGCCTCAATTCCCCTGTTCTGCGCGAGTTGATGATTCGAGCTCCGGGAACCTACCACCACAGCATTCTCGTCGGAACAATGGTTGAGGCCGCTGCCGAAGCTATCCATGCCAATCCGCTCATGGCAAGGGTCGCGGCCTATTACCATGATATCGGCAAGATAAGCAAGCCACTCTATTTCATTGAGAACATGAGCGGCGGTGAGAACCGCCATGACAAGCTTTCACCGAGCATGAGCGCCCTGATTCTTATTTCTCACGTGAAAGAGGGAGTTGAGCTTGCCAAGGATAAGCGGCTTGGGGTGCCGATTATCGATATTATCCGCCAGCATCACGGCACCGCGCTGATTTCCTATTTTTATCAAAAGGCGAAGAGTGCGGAAGATCCGGATGCCAGGAACGTGGATGAACGTGCTTTCCGTTATCCGGGACCCAAGCCGCAGACCCGGGAAGCCGGTCTGGTAATGCTGGCTGACTGCGTGGAAGCAGCTTCCAAGACCCTGACTGACCCTACTCCTTCCCGTATTCAGGGAATGGTACAGAAAATCATCAATAACATATTTATCGACGGTCAACTGGAAGAATGCGAGCTGACCCTGAAAAATCTCCATGATATTGCCAATAGTTTTAATCGGATACTTTCCGGGATTTATCATCATCGGATCGATTATCCCGAACCGGCATTCAAGGTGAGCGGAAGGAAGAAAACTGTTGAAGATAGCGATAGGGAACAGACAAAGACGCCATCGGGTCGAGGCGAAGAGGATAAGAAAACTGGCGGAGAGGACCTTAAACGCCTTGGGCTTCATCGATAGTGAGCTGTCCGTCACGATTGTCGGGGATCGGACTATCCGCAGGTTGAACCGTGAGTACCGGGGCTTCGACAAGCCGACTAATGTACTGTCTTTTCCCATGTCCGAAGGAGATTTCCCTGACCTGAACCCCCAACTCCTCGGAGACGTGGTGATTTCCGCCGATACCGCCTACCGCGAGGCGCAGGAGCAGGGCATCAGCTTTTTCGAGCGTTTCGGCTTCCTGCTCCTTCATGGAATTCTCCATGTGACCGGCTATGATCATGAGCGATCCGGCGAAGCCGAGGCGCTGCGGATGGAGAGGAAACAGCGCCAGCTGTTCAAGCTTTTGCAGGGCGAAGGTTTTTTTTCGGATACTGCCGCGCAAACGAGTTCTCTGGTTACGCCGTGAAACCGACACGATTCACAGATTCCGTCAATTGTGCCATTGAGGGGATTATCTACGCGGTCAAGAGCCAGAAACACATGCGCAACCATTTTCTTGCGGCTCTGATAATCCTTGGCGCGGTCCTTTTCCTGCGGATCTCCAGCCTGGAATTTATCTTGCTCGTAGTTTCCGTATCATTTGTCCTCTTTGCCGAATTAATCAATACCGCTATCGAACTGTGTGTCGATATTGTCTCGCCGGGCTATCATCCCTTGGCAAAAGCAGCAAAGGATGTGGCTGCCGGTTCGGTGCTGATTGCCGCGATAGGAGCGGCAGTCATGGGATATTTGATCCTTTCCCGGCATATTTTCCCTTCCTTCAAGGAGGCTTTTGCTTTGCTTGGGACCCCGACGGAGATGGCGACTCTCGTGGCTATCTTGAGTGTCGTTATTCTCGTGGTAATTTTCAAGGCCTGCGCCGGCAAAGGAACTCCCCTTGAGGGCGGAACCGTCAGTGGGCATGCTGCGGTCGCCTTCGCCATTGTGACCGCCGTGTCTTTTGCCACCCAGGATCCGATAAGCTCTCTGCTCACTTTAGCACTGGCGCTGATGGTCAGTCATTCCCGCATTACGCTCGGGCTGCATACGCTCCGGGAAGTGCTAATGGGCGCGGTAATCGGAACGGTCTTGACGCTGGTTATCCTGACTATCTTCACGGCCCTGAAATAGTTGCGGCAAAAGTTGAGCATTTCCGCCTGCCGGAATTCGCTGGTTTTATAGCAATTTCAGATCAAGGATGATTTCAGCGCGGCGAGGGCTGAGGCTGCGAGGCGTACTGAAGAGTACGTTGAACAGCCGAAGACGAGACGACGCAGAGAAGCCTTGATATGGAATTGGAATAAGAGGCGGTGGGTGACCATCCGCATTAACAGAGGAGTACGTCGTTTGGAAGAGGGTAGTGGTAAGAAAAAATCGGTGTATGGAGTGTTGCTTGGCTGGTTTGCTTCCGGTCGCAAGAAAATTACCGAGGAAGAGATCCAGGAGGTTATAACAGCCGGTGAAGAGGAAGGGTTGATCAACCCCGAAGAGAATGCAATGATCCAGTCCATTTTCCATTTTCGCGATACCGTGGTCCGAGAGATCATGGTGCCGCGCAATGACATGGGCTGCATTGATAGCAATGACAGCATACAGGAGGTCCTCGCGAAGATCATCGCCTTCGGCCATTCCCGCCTTCCGGTCTATGAGGGCACTCTTGACAACATTGTCGGGTTGGTCTACGCAAAGGACCTTTTGAAGTACTGGGGGATGGATTTTTCCGCTTTTGATCTGAAAAAGATTCTGCGTGTACCTTATTACATTCCGGAAACAAAAAATCTCGAGGAGCTGCTCCAGGAATTCAAGCGTAAACGCGTCCACATGGCCATTGTGATTGACGAATATGGCGGGACTTCCGGGTTGGTGACAATCGAGGATCTCCTGGAGCAGATTGTCGGTGACATCCAGGATGAGTATGACCTTGAAGAGGATTGGTTGATTCCGCAACCGGACGGCACCATCGTCGTTGATGCCCGCCTGCCGATCGAGGATCTGGAAATACATCTGGGAATCACCATCGAACGGGAAATGTTTGATACGGTGGGGGGATATATTTTTCATCTGACCGGAAGGATTCCCCGTGCGGGAGAAGTTGCGGAAAATCACGATATCCGGCTGGTCATCCTTGATGCAGATGAACGCAAGATCCGCAGGGTCCGCATAGAGCGAAAGGTGAAGCCGCTTCCGGAGGCGTTAGAAAGGTGACTCACGTCCGTTCTTCCCTGAAAAGCCCTGTTTTTTTCAGAGCCCGCGACTATCTCCTTGCAGCGCTGACCGGTGTCCTGCTGGTATTTTCCTTCCCAAAGGCGGAAATTTCCTGGCTGGCCTGGTTTGCTTTTGTCCCGCTGCTGGTGGCTTGTGGGCAAAAGAGCCCTTTAAAAGCCGGTAAGCTGGCCTTTGTTGCCGGTCTGGTCGGCTACGGCGGGATTATCTACTGGATAAATATCGTCGTCACCACGTACGGGAAACTGCCCCTGGTGGTAAGCATTTGCCTTTACCTGCTGCTGGTTGCCTATCTTGCTGCCTATTTCTTTGTCCTTTTTTACCTGGTTCGAAGGGCTGAGTTGCGAGGTATGTCCGTTGTCGTCTCGCTGCCCATATTCTGGGTTGGTCTGGAGTTCCTCCGCTCATTTCTCCTGACCGGTTTTCCCTGGGCAAGCCTTGGTTATTCCCAATATCGTGTCCTCCCTCTTCTTCAGATGGTTGATGTCACGGGAGTCTACGGGATAAGCTTTCTCATCGTTTTTGCCAACTGCGTTCTCTATCTGCTCTTCAACTGGATTCGGGCCAGAGAGAGCAGAGTGTTTCCCTCTCGTTGTACCGCGGTGTTTCTGGTTCTTATTGCCGTGGTTCTGCTGTATGGTTATTCCCAACTGCGTCAGACGCAGATGGGTGTTCCTTTAAAAGTGGCTTTGATTCAGGGAAATATCGATCAGGGAATCAAGTGGGACCCGGATTTTATGGAGGAGACCATCTCGATCTATGAGCGTCTTTCCCGCCGGGCCGCTGCTGCTGGGGTCGATCTTGTCGTTTGGCCGGAAAGCGCAGCTCCGTTTTTTTTTCAGGAACCAGGGCCGCCGGCTGAACGTATTACTTCATTGGTACGGGCACTACAGGCGCCTCTTATCTTTGGCAGTCCCGCTTATGACGACAGCGGTCCGCGCAGAAGGTATTTTAATAGTGCATTTCTCGTCTCTTCTGGCGGCGAGGTTCTCGGACGCAGCGACAAATTGCATCTCGTACCCTTCGGGGAATATGTCCCTCTGGCAAAATTGCTCCCCTTTGTGCAGAAACTGGTTGTCGGTGTCGGGGATTTTTCTCCCGGGGACGAACTTGCTGCTCTGGATATCGGCAAGGGCAAGGTCGGTGTCCTGGTTTGCTTTGAAGGTATTTTTCCAGAACTTTCACGCAATTATGTTCGCGCAGGGGCGCAGTTGCTGGTCAATATCACCAATGACGGGTGGTACGGACGCTCATCGGCCCCTTATCAGCACCTGTCCATGTCGGTGTTCCGGGCCGTAGAAAATGGCGTTCCTCTCATCAGGGCGGCAAATACCGGGATATCGGCAATTATCGATGAGAAGGGGCATCTTTCCCAGACCACCCCTCTTTTTAAGGAAGATTATTCTGTCGGGCAAGTGATCCTTGGTACAGGGGGTACGATCTACACACGAATCGGGGATGTCTTTGCGCTTTTGTGCCTTGGTGTCTCCCTGGGATTGATTCTTCTTGTTTTCAGAAAATCAGCGTAAACAACATAGAGGAGTAGCGAATGTTCAGAGAAGAAGTGGCACGCATTGAAGACCTTGAAAAGCGCATTATCGCCCTCCGGGGGTCTCTTTGACATAGATCGCAAGCGAGAGGACATCCAGGAGATGGAGGCACGTATTGCCGCTCCCGATTTTTGGGACGATGGCGATAGCGCCCAGAAAATATTGAAGGAACGAACGTTTCTTGAAAAGATGGTGCACGGCTGGGACCGGCTTTACCGTGATGCAGAGGATATCAGGGTTCTGATTGAATTGGGGAGCGAGGTGGAGGATGAGGAGACTCGCGCTGAAGCGAAGCTTCTGATCGACAGCCTTGAGGAGCGGGTTTGCCAGGCTGAGTTTCAACGAATGTTGTCCGGGCCCCATGACAAAAATTCCTGTTTCGTTTCCATTACGGCCGGAGCCGGCGGAACTGAGGCCCAGGACTGGGCTGAAATGCTTCTGCGAATGTATCTCCGTTACTGTGAAAAAAAAGGCTGGCGTACCGAAATTACCGAGTTCCAGGCTGGAGATGAGGCCGGTGTCAAGGGCGTTACCTTTACGCTTGATGGCGAATACGCTTATGGCTACCTCAAGGCAGAAGTCGGCATCCATCGACTTGTGCGCATTTCGCCCTTTGACGGCAATTCCCGAAGACATACCTCTTTTGCGTCCGTCTTTGTTTTTCCAGAGATAGATGACGATGTGGATGTCAGCATTTCCGACGCAGACCTTCGTATCGACACCTATCGATCCGGCGGTGCCGGGGGGCAGCACGTGAACACTACCGATTCCGCTGTCCGGATAACCCACATCCCGACCGGACTCGTGGCTGCCTGCCAGAATGAGCGCAGCCAGCACATGAACAAGGCAACCGCCATGAGGATGTTGCGGGCAAAGCTCTATGAGCGTGAACTGGAGGAGCGGGCTGCCAAGGTCTCGGAAATCGGCGGGGAGAAAAAAGAGATCGGCTGGGGAAGTCAGATCCGCTCCTACGTACTCCATCCCTATCGAATGGTGAAGGACTTGCGGACCGGTGTCGAATCCGGGAATCCCGATGCGGTGCTGGATGGTGATCTTGAGGAATTCATCATTGCCTTCCTCATGGGTGTTAAAAGGAATGAACAGGAGGGTGCCTCGTAATGGTTTTGAGAAGTTTCGTCATGACAGTGTGCCTTCTGATCCTGGTGGCCGGATACGGGTGCGCTACTCCCGTTGCCGGTGGGATATCCAAGCTGGGGTACTCGATTCAGGTCGGTGCATTTTCCGACGTTAAAAACGCTGAAAGGCTCACGGGCAAACTGCAGAGTCAGGGTGTTGATGCCTTTTATTTCAAAAAGGACAATGGCTTATTTGCCGTAAGATTCGGGGATTTTACCACACGCCGGGCCGCTCACCGTGCCGCGATCAAAATCACCAGGGAGCAGGGCATCGATTCGTTTTTCATCGCCCCGCCTTTAAAGAGGCCTTTGGTGGTGGAAACGGAGCCGACTACAGCTGTGTCGGTAGAAAATAAACCTGTCCGGAAACAACGCCGTGACGATATGGGAGCCATAGCGGCCCGAACTGCTGAGAGGTTCGTCGGCATTCCTTACCAATGGGGCGGAAATACCGTAGTGGACGGTATGGATTGCAGCGGCTTTGTCCGGGCGGTCTATAATCTTTGCGGGGTAAATATTCCTCGCACTTCTGCCGAGCAGTTCCGGGTCGGGAGAAGTGTCGAAGCGGAGGACCTTGTTGACGGCGACCTGGTCTTCTTCGGTTACTCTGAAGACAGAATTTCCCACGTTGGAATCTATGTGGGAAGCAACCGTTTTGTACACGCTCCACGCAGAGGTGAAGAAATCAAGATTACACCTTTGCAGGGTTTCGGGGTTCACAAGAAGTTTGTGGGGGCTCGCCGGTATTTTAACTGATTCTCTTTGTTGCTCGCATGTTTTGACAGGTAGAGGAACGGCGAGTTTCTTTCATAGAAAAACTACTCAGGAAGGTATGTATGGCACTGATTAAACCATTCAGGGCGTTACGCCCTCTGGAAAAAATTGTACAGCAGGTTGCAGCACCACCCTACGACGTAATGAGTGTTGCCGAAGCCCGCTCTATGGCTGAGGGGAATCCGTTCAGCTTCCTGCACATTTCCCGGCCGGAAATAGACCTTTCCCCGGACGTTGATCCCCACGATGAAGCTGTCTACCGGAAAGGACAGGAAAACCTTGCGGCTTTTATTCACAAAGGAACTCTGCTGCAGGATCATGAAGATGGCTATTATATTTACCAGCAGAAAATGGGACCGGTAATTCAGACCGGCCTTGTTGCCTGTGCTAGTGTGGACGATTATCAGAGCGGCCTGATCAAAAAGCACGAATTGACAAGGGCGGACAAGGAAGAGGACCGGGTCCTCCATATTGATTATCTCGATGCCAATGATGAGCCGGTATTCTATGTCTATCGGAATTCTTCCGTGATTAATGATCTCATCGCCTGTTTGACCAAAACGGAACCGCTTTACGATTTTACGACGGCTGATTCCGTTGAGCATACCGTCTGGGCTGTTTCGGATGTCGAAGTCATACGGCAGATCAGCGCGGAATTCGCCCATATCGAAACCTTGTATGTTGCCGACGGACACCACCGCAGTGCTGCCGCGAGCCGGGTGCGTGAACTGCGGAAGGAACGGAACGTAAACCATATCGGCAGCGAGGAATATAATTTTTTCCTCACGGTAATTTTTCCTGATAATGAAATGAATGTCATGGCCTATAACAGGGCGGTAAAAGATCTCAACGGGCTCAGTATTGTCGAGTTTGTTACTCTGGCCGGGGAAAAATTCGATATTACTCCCGTTGAAACCGCTGTCAAGCCTGCCAAGCGCCATGATTTCGGCATGTACCTCAAGGGGAAATGGTATTCATTGACCCCCAAGCCCGGGATTGTCGACGAAACTGACGCCGTGGGACGGCTTGATGTGTCTATCCTGCAAGATCAGCTGCTGAGTCCGATTCTCGGTGTGCGCAATCCGCGTACCGACCAGCGCATCCATTTCGTCGGTGGGAGCCGCGGAACGGAAGAACTGGTCAAGCTGGTTGATAGTGGAGAATTTCAGGTTTCTTTTTCCCTCTATCCGACCTCCATTGATGAGCTGATGTCGTTGGCGGATGCCGGCAAGATCATGCCGCCGAAATCCACCTGGTTTGAACCGAAACTTCTGAGCGGCTTGTTCCTTCATCAACTTTCCTGAAGCAGGACTTGAGGTTTTTATGACACTTTCCCGCAGATTCTGGCTTTTTAAATCAGAACCTTCCTGTTTTTCCTTCAGCGACCTGGGAAAGAGGCCGGAGGGCGTTGAACCTTGGGACGGAGTTCGTAACTTCCAGGCCAGAAATTTCCTGCGGGACGATATTCAACCGGGTGATGGCATACTATTTTATCATAGCGGCATTTACCGGCCGGCTGTTGCCGGTACCGCGATTGTGGTGCGGGGCGGCTATCCGGACGGCTCGGCCCTGGATCCGGAAGGAGATGCCTACGATCCTCGCAGTACTCCGGAGAATCCGATCTGGTATCGTGTCGATGTCCGATATGACGAACCATTTGTTCGCGAGGTGACACTCGAAGAGATAAAAAGGCACCCGCTCCTTTCCGGAATGGAGCTGCTTCGCCGGAGCAGGCTTTCTATTCAGCCGGTAACGAAGGAAGAGTGGGAGATAATTGTCCGTCTTGGGGGGCTCAGCGAAAAAGTTTGATTTTTTTTCCCAAACATTTCCGGGTGGTTATTCTGCTGACGGAGGGTTTAATGAGACTGCTAATTTGCGCTTTTTTGTTCTTGCTCTGGAGTTTTCCGGTTTTGGCGTCGGAGGAGAAGCGTATCCTTTTCCTTGATGGCGCACGTATCGAACGAGAGATCGTCGCCAGAAAGGGGTTCGTTGAAGTTCCTCTGCCTGCGGCAATGCTGCCTGCTTCGTTGCGGGTCAAACCACTTGGAAATACTCAAGTTCGGTGGGTTGAAATTATCCCTGTTGCAGGAACTGCAAAAAATGCCGAACAATTAAAAACCATGGAAGAGCGCAGAAACATTTTACTCGACCGGCTGAAAAACCTTGAGATGCGAGAAGAAATTTTCAAGGCAGCGGCAAAGTCCCAGAGTGGGCGCGCCTTGAGAAAAACCAAGTCAAACCCGGACCCGCTTGGATCACTTCGCAGTGGTACCCGCTTCGCTCTTACCCAGTTGGATGAAATTTCCGCTGCCAGGCGGAAAACACGCGGCTCTCTGGCAGAAATTGAGACCCGCATCGCCACTTTGGCGAAACAACCTTCATCGGGAAGTGTCGCTCGTATCCTTCTTTCGCAGTCTGGTGGAACCGTCAGGGTGGCGTACCTGGTATCGAATCTGAAATGGACGCCAAGATATGATGTGCGCCTTTCCGGAAACGGTTATACCGAACTGGCGCTGTGTGCAAAAATGCCTGCCGCGGAGCCGAACGTTTCAACGGTGGTAGTACCTCTCCCTCTGGTAGAAACCATTGGAGCTGAAATTCCTCAGTATCCGGTTTCCGCGGGGATCACAAGCATTGCTACCTTCAGGCTTCCCCTAGAGAAAGAAGAGTTGGTCAAAGGCGCCGTTCCGTATCTGTCCCTTGTCTTAGACAATACCTCATCGCTGTATTTGCCTGCTGGCGAAGCCAGCGGTTACTGGGGGGGCGAGTATCTTGGGAATGCAGCCTTCTCCGGTTGTCTTCCCGGAAAAACGCTAGCGCTTCAATTCGGAAAGCGCGAATAATTTCTCCCTGATTTCATCTGCGTGGAAGCATAACTATTCTTTACAAACAATCCCGGGATAAAAGGTGCTGAAGGATCGCCGTAAATAGCAGGTTTCTCACGAGTTGATCGGTTTTCGTTTCGAGCTTTTTGCTTGATTAACGAGATGAAATGGGTTAATTTGCGAGTTTATTACGTGTGTTACGCAATTTTTTGCAGCAAAACGGAAAGGTGTGGGACTATTGGAAGAGCTCAGTGAACTTCTCTTGCAGAGACGAAAGAAAGTGGATGCCTTGTGGGAATCGGGGATCAATCCTTATCCGAATGATTTTAAGCCGGAGCATACTTCGGAAGACCTGTTCAATGCCTTCGGCCATATTGAGGCGATTCCCGAGGATGTTGAAGATGTCTTTATTCTTGCCGGACGTATTATTGCCCGCCGCTCCTTTGGCAAAGCTGCCTTTGTGCAGGTGCAGGACCGAAAAGGCCGTTTCCAGGTTTATGTGAAGAAGGATACTCTCGGGGTTGAAGCCTTCGAGGATTTCGAGACTCTGGATATCGGTGATATCATCGGCGTGAAGGGCCGTCCTTTCCGTACCAAGACCGGCGAGCTCTCACTCCACGCCAGTGAAGTACGGCTTCTTACCAAATCGCTTCTCCCTTTGCCGGAAAAATTTCATGGCTTGACCGATGTTGAAACACGCTATCGTCAGCGCTACGTTGATCTTATCGTTAATCCGGAAGTGAAAGAGGTATTTATCAAGCGGGCCCGGATTATCCAGCTCATTCGGGAATTCATGTTGCGCAATGACTTCCTCGAGGTGGAAACACCGATGATGCAGCCGATTCCCGGCGGGGCTACTGCCCGGCCTTTCGTAACCTTTCATAACGCCCTGGACAGGGAGCTGTATCTGCGCATTGCTCCGGAACTTTACCTGAAACGTCTCCTGGTCGGCGGTTTCGACAAGGTTTTTGAAATTAACCGGAACTTCCGCAATGAAGGCATTTCCGTTCGCCATAACCCGGAATTCACGATGATGGAGTTCTATCAGGCCTATGCGACTTTTGAAGATCTGATGGACTACACCGAGGAACTCTTCTGCTATGTGGTCGAACAGTTGCTCGGAACGCGGGAGGTCACCTGTCAAGGTGAAGTCATCAGTTTCCAGCGGCCTTGGAAGCGCCTGACCGTTAAGGAAGCGATTCTGGAATTCGGCACCATCGACGCGAAGTCCCTTGAAGACCGTGATCTGGCGTACGCCTATGCGAAATCCATCGGGATTGATCTGCCCGAGGACGTCGGGTATGGCAAGTTGATAACCGAGATTTTTGAAGAGGTTGCTGAGACAAAGCTTATTCAGCCGACTTTTATCACCTCGTATCCAACGGAGGTATCACCGCTTTCCCGCAAAAGCGACAACGATCCGAACGTGGTCGATCGCTTTGAACTCTTTTGCCATGGCCGGGAAATTGCCAATGCATTTTCAGAATTAAACGACCCGGTCGATCAGAAAGAGCGCTTTCTGGCCCAGGTCGAGGCCAAGGACAAGGGCGACGAAGAGGCTCACTTCATGGACGAGGACTATATCAGAGCCCTTGAGCATGGGATGCCCCCCGCTGCCGGTGAAGGGATCGGTATCGACCGGTTGGTCATGCTGCTCACGGACTCACCGTCGATCCGAGATGTTATCCTCTTCCCGCAACTCAGGAAAGAATCCAAATAATGGCCTACGAGCTCCTCATCGGACTGCGCTATCTGAGAGCAAAGCGAAAGTCTACCTTTATCTCCATCATTACCTTTATTTCGACTGCTGGCGTGGCACTTGGTGTCATGGCGCTGATCGTGGTTCTGGCCGTTATGACCGGCTTTGAGGAAGACCTGACGGACAAGATTCTCGGCACCAATGCCCATGTTGTCGTCATGACGCCAAGCGGTGCAATTGACGATTATCAGGCAGTCATGGGCAAAATGAAATCTGTTCCGGGGGTTGTTGCGGCGACACCGTTCATTTACAGTCAGGTTATGCTTTCCAACGGTCCAAATGTTTCAGGTGTGGTTTTGCGGGGGATTGAGACAGAGTCGGATGTCCAGGTAACCAATCTGAGCAAGTCAATCGTGGAAGGAAAGCTCACCGGTCTGGATAGTGAATCTTCCGGTTCGACGGAGTCGCCTGCAATGCCGGGCATCATTATCGGTAAGGAGCTGGCAAAGAATCTCAATATATTTGTTGGTGACACGTTGAATGTTGTTTCTCCGCTGGGGAATATTACCCCGTTCGGGATGGTCCCGAAGATGAAGAAGTTCCGTATTGCGGGACTTTTCAATACCGGGATGTTCGAATACGATTCGACACTTGCCTATGTAGGTCTGCGTCAGGCGCAGGATTTTCTGGGTCTCGACAAGACGGTGACCGGCATACAGCTCAAGGTTAAAGATGTCTATCAGGCTGATAAAGTTGCCAAAACCATTAACCAGGGTTTTGGTTATGAATTTTTTGCCCGTGACTGGATGCAGATGAACAAGAACATTCTCTTCGCCCTGAAGACGGAAAAAATGGTAATGTTCATCATTCTTACCCTGATTGTGCTGGTAGCGGCTTTCGGAATTGCCTCGACCCTTTTTATGGTCGTGATGGAAAAGACCAAGGATATTGCCATATTGAAGTCCATGGGGGCTACCGGTGCGAGCATCATGAAGATCTTTGTCCTGGAGGGTCTCATCATCGGTGTCGCCGGCACCGTTGTCGGGGTGCTTAGTGGTCTTCTGATTGCTCATAATCTGGAATTCATTGTTGATCTGGTAAAAACACTGACCGGTTTCGAACTGTTCAGCAGGGATGTCTACTATCTTGATCATTTTCCATCGCAGGTTGTTCCCCGTGACGTCCTGCTGATCTCCGTGACGGCCATTTTTATCTCTTTTGTCGCTACTCTTTATCCTTCCTGGCAGGGTTCACGGCTGCCCCCCGCGGAGGCGTTGCGCTATGAGTAGTTGTTTGCTTGAAATCAGGGACCTGCGCAAGTCCTTTCAAACCGATATGGCTCGGATTGACGTCCTTAACGGCATTAATCTTAACGTCATGAAGGGTGATACCATAGCTCTGGTCGGCGCGTCCGGCGCTGGTAAAAGTACCCTCCTTCATATCATGGGTACGCTGGACAAGCCTTCCTCCGGAAACGTTTTCTTTCAAGGGGAAGACGTTTTTACCTTGAATGAAAGAGCGCTTGCCACGTTCCGGAATCGTTCCATCGGTTTTGTTTTCCAGTTTCATCATTTGCTTCCGGAGTTTACCGCTCTGGAAAATGTGATGATGCCTGCTCTCATCAGTGGCATTTCGAAAGATGTTGCACGGGAATCCGCCTTGGTTTTTCTGGAAGATGTGGGACTCTCACACCGGGTGAAACACAAGCCGGGAGAACTTTCCGGAGGAGAGCAGCAACGGGTTGCTATTGCACGCGCTTTGGTGCTTTCTCCTGCGTTGTTGCTGGCGGACGAACCAACCGGAAACCTTGACCGAAAGACCAGTGAAGAAGTTCATGAACTACTTGCGGGAATACAGCGAAAGACCGGATTGACGCTAATTATTGTAACTCACAACGAACGTCTAGCCGCCAGAATGGGTAAAACCATCCATATGGTGGATGGCCGGATTCAGGAGAATGGTAACCCGTGAAACTGTTATTCAAAAAAAACAGCAAATTCCGTTGCGCTCCCGTTACCCTTTTCGTGCTGATTGCCTTCTTGACGAATGTACTTTGTCCGGCAATCCTTTCGGCTGACAACGAAAAAATTTCCGATATTGTCATTACCGGGAATGAAAGCCGTGAAACTGCTTCAATCATCCCTTTGTTAAAAAGTAAGGTCGGCGATTCTTTTTCTGCGGAAAAAACCAATGAGGATGTCAAGTCGATCTATCGAATTGGGATTTTTCAGGATGTGACAGTCGAGTCAGTCAAAACCGAAAAGGGTATCTCCCTTGTCTACACCGTTGTTGAGAAACCGTTTGTCCGGGCCGTCTCGATTACCGGCAATAAGGAAATTGCCAGTGATAAGCTCCGGGATGCCATCGAGTTGAAAAACAATAGTGTCTTTTCCGGCGGCCTCCTGGCAAAGAGCGAGAAAAAAATCAAATCAATGTATGCGGATGAAGGCTACTATCTAGCTGAAGTGAGTTCGTCAACGACGAAATCAGGCAAGAATGGCATCCGTGTCACCTTTACCGTTAAGGAAGGTGAGAAGGTTCTGATCAAGAAGATTGCCTTCGAGGGCAATACGGTTTTTTCTCAGCGAAAACTGCGGAAACAGATGGAAACCAAGGAAAAATGGTTTCTGTCGTGGATTACCGGTTCCGGAACCTATAAAGAAGAAGTTTTGAAGACCGATGTGAATCGAGTTGCCGACCTTTATTACAACAACGGCTACATTAATGTAAAGGTTGGTGAGCCTAAGGTAGAGTTGCTGCCAGACAAGAGTGGTCTGGTGGTTACCATCGGCATTACCGAGGGCGAACAGTTCCGCACGGGTACCATTGATTTCAAAGGCGATCTTCTGGAAAGCAAGGAAGTTTTACAGGGCAAGGTCAAGTTGAAAAGTGGCGAGACTTTCAGCCGCGAAGTCCTACGCGGGGATGTTTTTAGCTTGACCGATGTTTATGCCGACAAGGGGTATGCTTTTACCAATGTCAACCCTCTTTCCAAGATCGATCCGGATAAAAAAATTGTTGATATAACATTTGACTTCGAAAAAGGCGAGAAAATCTACATCGACAAGATCAATGTCAGCGGCAACACCAAGACCCGCGACAAGGTCATCCGTCGTGAATTCAGGCTCGCCGAGGGTGATCTCTACAGCAGTACGGCGCTGAAGAGAACCAAACAGAATCTTTCAAATCTCGGTTTTTTTGAAGAAGCGAGCATTGCCCCGGTAAAGGGGAGTGCCAGCAACAAGCTTAATCTCAATACCGAAGTAAAGGAAAAATCCACTGGCCAGTTCAGCATCGGCGCTGGCTACAGTTCTTCAGACGGAATTATCGGCCAGGGTTCAATCCAGCAAAGCAACTTTCTGGGGCTCGGCCTCAAGGGAACACTCTCAGCTTCTCTGGGTGGTAAAACCCAGTTGTACAACATCGGCATCACCGATCCTTATTTCCTTGACACAAACTGGACGCTTGGTTTCGACGTCTATCGTTCAGAGCGGGAATATGAGGACTACACCAGAAGAGTTACCGGCGGGGATATAAAAGCCGGCTACCGGTTGTCCGATCAGCTCTCGACTTTCTGGCTCTATAAATACGAAGTTAAAAGTCTTTTCGATTTTTCCCCGGGGTATGAGAATAATCCGAGTTTATTGACTGAATCCAGCGGAACTATCGGATCGCTGTACGGCAGTATAAATCTGGATAAAACTGATTACCGGCTCGACCCGAGCAGCGGCTATGCCGGTACCTTATCGGCTGAATATGCCGGTCTTGGCGGCAATCAGCGTTTTGCCCGTTTCATCGGACAGGCTTCCTATTTCTATCCGTTGATCTGGAATACCGTCTTTTCCCTGCGTGGTGAACTTGGCTACATGATGCGAATCGGCAAAAATATTCCCATCGACGAAAAGTTCTATCTCGGCGGTATCAGTACCCTCCGTGGTTACAGCTCCCGTACCGTAAGCCCGACAAACACTTCCTTCCTTACCTCAGTTGATCCTGTTACCGGAGTGCAAACGAGCACCCCGACAACGGTCTATCTTGGTGGAATCAAGGAAGCTGTTTTGAATGCCGAGTACGTTTTTCCCATCATCAAGGATGCCGGACTGAAGGGGGTGGCGTTCTTTGACGCGGGCAATTCCTATGGTCCCGGTGAACAATATTTCTCAAAGGTTCTTATGAGTTATGGTCTTGGCGTCCGCTGGTATTCACCTATGGGACCCTTGCGGCTGGAATATGGCATACCGGTGAATCCCCGTGAGGGAATTGACAGTAAAAGTGGTAAATTCGAATTTTCAATAGGCGGGTTTTTTTGATTTTCAACCAGACCGGTCCACTACGTATCGTGTAGGAGTGCTTTGCTCATATGATTCAGTGAACCGGGACGGTCTTGCTCAATTTTTCTAAGAAATATCAATATGAAAAGGAGATTCACATGAGAGGGTTTTTTACTGTTTTCTTGGCATTTTTGGCATTATCCTTTCCCGTTGGTGCTCTTGCAGTCGATAACGGTAAACTTGGTTACGTGGATATCCAGAAGGTGCTGAATCTTTCCAACGCAGGCAAGGAGGCGAAAGCCGAATTGACTGCCAAGGTCAAAAAGCATCAGGATGAAATCAATCGTAAGCAGGAAGAGTTGAAAAAACTGAAGGACGTCCTTGAAAAGCAAGGTTCAATTCTTTCCGAGTCCGCAAAAGCTGCCAAGGAGAGGGATTACCAGCAGGCATTGAAGGATCTTCAGCGAATGCAGAAGGACGCCCAGGATGATCTTCAGGCAAAAGACGAGGAGCTTACGAGAAATATCCTCACCGACATAGAAAAAGTTGTTCAGGATTACGGCAGGAAAAATTCCTACAACTTTATCTTTATCAGAAATGACAGCATGATCTACGCTGATGACAAGGGCGACCTGACCGATCAAATCCTTGCTCTGCTGAACACAACCAAAAAATAGGGGGCATCGTGGAAAAAACTCTGAAAGAATTGGCTTCCCTGCTGGGTGGCAAGGTGATTGGTGATGAAAATGCGGTCGTGTCGAGCCTTGGTACGCTGGATGAAGCAATGGAGGGTCAGATAACCTTTCTTGCCAATCCCAAATACGCCGGAAAAGTCGCGACCACTCGGGCTACTGCCGTTATCGTGCCGCCGGGGGCGGACAGATTTAACCGGAATGTGATTGAAGTGAGAAATCCTTATCTTGCTTTCGCCAAGCTTCTCTCTCTTTTTCATGTGAAGCCGATAGTTCCCAAAGGTGTTATGGAGGGATCTTTCGTTGCTGAAAATGTGTCAATGGGCGAAGGTGTCACCGTGTATCCGGGTGCTTATGTGGGAGAGGGTGTCAAGCTCGGTAAGAAAGTTGTCCTTCATCCTGGAGTGGTCTTGTATGAGGGTGTTGAGGTGGGCGATGAGACCATTCTTCACGCCAATGTGACTGTCCGTGAGGGGTGCCGTATCGGCAGCCGCGTTATCATCCATAGCGGGACGGTAATCGGTAGTGATGGCTTCGGTTATGCACCTGATGGTAAGGCCTACCAGAAAATCCCGCAGATCGGAATTGTTGTGATCGAGGATGATGTTGAGATCGGAGCCTCGACCACGATTGACCGTGCCGCCTTGGGTTTGACGTTGATCCGGCGTGGGACCAAAATAGATAATCTTGTGCAGATCGCTCATAATTGTGTGATTGGAGAGAACTGCATCATTGTCTCGCAGACCGGTATTTCCGGAAGCACTAAATTGGGCGAACACGTAACAATCGGCGGTCAGGTTGGGATCGTCGGCCATCTGGAAATTGGCGACAATGTCATGGTTGGAGCCAAGTCCGGTGTGCATAACAGCATCCCTTCCGGAAAGATACTGAGCGGCTATCCTGCATTCCCCCACAAGGAATGGCTCAAGTCGGCCTCCATTTTTCCGAAATTACCGGAAATGCGCAAGGTAATGAACTCTCTTGAAAAGAGAATTCAGGAACTTGAAGCAAAACTGGCAGAAAAGAATTAACGGTACTTTATTGGAGGGCTGAACATGCTTGGTTTGCAGGAAATTGCGAAAATATTGCCGCATCGTTACCCATTTCTCATGGTTGACAGAATTATTGAAATGGACCCCGGAAAACGTATTGTCGGTATTAAAAATGTTACAATCAACGAGCCTTTTTTTCAGGGGCACTTCCCCGGACACCCGGTTATGCCGGGTGTTCTGATTATTGAGTCGATGGCACAGGTCGCCGGGATTCTGGCATACCTTTCTTCCAGCGATGAAATCCGCAAAAAAGTTACGTATTTCCTTGGTATTGACAATGCGCGCTTCAGGAAGCCGGTACTTCCTGGTGATGTGCTTCGCCTGGAAATGGTCACCACGCTGAACCGTCGCGGCATCTGGGGCTTTAGCGGCAAAGCCTATGTTGAAGACAAATTGGTGGCCGACGCGGATTTGAAAGCGACATTTGCTGACAGCTGAACAGTGCGAAAACCTTGCCTGAAGAGCTGGTCCTTTCTGGAATGGACTCAATGCTGATTGATTGCGCTGGAGATGATGTTCAGCGTGTTTTGCCGTCTAACACGGTGATTGGAGATACAGATGATACACCCTACCGCCATTGTGCACCCGGGAGCGGTATTGGCCACCGATGTTGAAATAGGCCCTTTTGCTATTATTGGCGAACACGTAAAAATTGGTCGCGGCAGCAAGGTTGGCGCCAGCTCAGTGGTTGACGGTTGGACGGAAATTGGTGAAAACAACCAGATTTTCCACCTGACCTCTGTTGGAGCAATCCCCCAGGATTTGAAATACAAAGGTGAAGAAACCTATCTGAAAATCGGCAACGGCAATATCATCCGTGAATTCGCTACCGTCCACCTTGGAACAGTTACCGGAGACGGCGAAACAACCATCGGCAATAACAATCTCTTTATGGCATATTGCCATGTCGCCCATGACTGCCATATCGGAAATCATGTGATTATGGCCAATGGTTCAACGTTAGCCGGACATGTTTCGGTTGAAGATTTTGCAATTCTCGGGGGACTTTCCGCCGTACACCAGTTTACCCGGGTAGGCGAAAGCTCCATGTTGTCAGGGGGGGCAATGGTCGGACAGGACGTTCTCCCGTTTACGGTTGCCAGCGGAAATAGGGCTACTTCGGCAGGACTGAATACCGTTGGGCTCAAGCGTCGCGGTTTTTCAGCGGAAGTTATTTCGAACATCAAGAAAGCTTACCGGATCATCATCCGCTCAGGTATGCTTTTGGAGGATTCACTCCGTAAAGTTCGCAGCGAGATTCCTCAATCACCCGAAATCGAGCGGTTTATCGCTTTTGCCGAAAAATCGGAAAGGGGCTTATGTCGATAAATAAAAAGCTACGGACCGCCGTTGTCGGGGTCGGCTATCTTGGCGGCTTCCATGCGGAAAAGTATGCCGTACTGCCGGATTCAGAACTGGTCGCAGTTGTGGACGTGGATCGTGAGCGGGCAGAGTCGGTAGCCGTTCGATTGGGAACGAAGGCCTACACCGATTATAAAGATATCTTGGGAATGGTTGATGCAGTCAGTATTTCCGTTCCGACACAGTGTCATTTCGATGTCGCCCGGGACTTTCTTCTTCAGGGGATAAGTATCCTGTTGGAAAAGCCGATCACCACCACCCTGGAAGAGGCTGATGAGTTGATCCGGATCGCGCATGAAACCGGGGCGGTACTTCAGGTAGGGCATCTGGAGCGCTTTAACCCCGTGATCATGGCCCTCGAAGGTACTCTGATGGAGCCGCGCTTTATCGAATCGATCAGGATTGCTCCATTTAAGCCGCGAGGGACTGATGTAAACGTTGTTCTTGACCTGATGATTCACGATATCGATATTATCCAGCACCTGATCAAGTCCCCCATTAAGCGAATTGATTCCATTGGCGCACCGGTTTTTACCGAAGAAGAGGATATTGCCAATGCTCGAATTCAGTTTGAAAACGGCTGTGTTGCCAATGTTACCGCCAGCCGGATCAGCCTCAAGAGTGAGCGCAGGATGCGGATATTTCAGTCTGATGCCTACATAACCCTTGATTTCCAGAATAAAAAAGTTGCGATATTCCGTAAGGGCGATGGTGAAATGTTCCCTGGTATACCAAATGTCGCCATTGATCAGCGGGAGTTGGGCCAGGGTGACGTCCTGAAAACTGAAATCGAGTCTTTTCTGGCAGCGGTGGCCGGTGGTACCGAGCCTGTCGTGACGGGAGAGGATGGCAGGAGAGCACTGGAAACAGCTCTGCGCATAAATAAAAAGCTGTAACGTGCAGCTTAGTCCCTGTCACGCGGGTTCAGCCGTAGTTTTTTTCCGTTCCGGATGAAATGCCGCCGCCTTGGCGCACATTCATTTTTTGTGTTTCTGATCTCGTATTGTTACTACTTCTACCTTTATATTCCAGGTGATTTCTATGATCCCAATGGTTGACCTGAACTTGCAGTACCGTCTCTTGCAGGATGAAATCGATGGCGGTATCCGTGATGTTCTAGAAAAATGCCAGTTTATCCTTGGTCCGAATGTCGCGGCTTTTGAGACTGAAGCCGCTGAATACCTCGGCGTTCCACATGCGGTCGCCGTTGCATCGGGTACCGATGCCCTGCATCTTGCCCTTGCCGCGGCAGGAGTCGGCCCGGGTGACGAGGTGATTACTTCCCCGTTTACTTTCATTGCCACTGCTGAAGCGATTCGCTATGTTGGCGCTACGCCTGTTTTCGTCGATATCGATCCGCAAACATTCAATATCAATCCGGACAAGATTGAAGCTGCCATTACTCCGGCAAGTCGTGCGATCCTCCCGGTGCATCTCTTTGGACAGCCTGCTGATATGTCAGCAATATCGGCTATCTGTGATAGGCACTCTCTACTACTGGTTGAAGATTGCGCGCAATCTTTCGGTGCAACCACCCTTGGCAGTACTAAAACCGGAGCCATTGGCTCTTTTGGTTGCTTCAGCTTCTTTCCGAGCAAGAACCTCGGCTGCTATGGTGATGGGGGGATGGTGACTTTGGCGTCAGCTGAACTTGCGGACAGCGTTCGCGTACTGAGAAATCACGGTAGCCGGCAAAGGTACCACCACCACGTGATCGGCTTCAATAGCCGCCTCGATGAAATACAGGCGGTCATACTTCGCGCAAAGCTCAAGCACATCGATGAGTACAATGCCAATCGCAGACGTGTCGCGAAATTATACAATGAGCTTCTTTCCGGACTGGACCTTGTGGTGCCGCATGAAGACGGAAAAGGTGTTCATGTCTATCATCAGTACACGATTCTTTCACCTCGGCGGGATCGGATAATGAAGGCGCTTGCCGAACAGGAGATTTCTTCGGCAATCTATTATCCCATTCCCCTTCATCGCCAGGATGTATTCGCCGACGCATATCGTGACTGTTCTCTTCCGGTTGCGGAAAATGTTGTCCAAAACTGCCTTTCTCTGCCGATTTTTCCCGAGATGACCGAGGAACAGATCGTGCGGGTGGCAGATGTGATCAAGAATTCTTTCGCATGACGTACCGCGGATAACCCTCTCAAAATGACTGATCTCTGTCGCCATACTGGTATCTACGATTTCTTGAAGGAGGAACAAAAATGCACCGAATAACGAGGCTGATACTTAGGCCAATCCTTTTTGTACTTCTTCCCCTGTTCCTGGTCGCTTGCGGCAGTGATGAGGATTCGAATAATGGCTCCGCTGTTTACGGGAGTCACAGCGTTGTTCTTGTCCAGTCCTCGACGAAATCCTTTGGAGCGAACGGTTATGGTCAACTCGGTAACGGTGCTACTGCGGACAGTTCGATACCGGTAAATGTTCCCGGAACTTTTTCGGCGGTCAGTATCGGTGGTGCGCATTCGATCGGCCTTAAAGCCGATGGGACTGTCTGGGCCTGGGGGAATAACGCCTCGGGGCAGTTGGGGAATGGAACGCAAGATTCCAAGACATCTCCGGTCCTCGTGACAACTCCTGACGGTGTTAGCGGATTTACCGCTGTCGCTGCTGGTGGAAATCATTCTCTCGCGATTGACAATCTCGGCAACCTTTGGGCCTGGGGACTCAACACGTCCGGCCAATTGGGGGATGGCACTACTGATATCAAGACTACACCTTTTAAAATAACAACTCTTGGCAATGTTGTAGCAATAGCTGCAGGTGGAACATTCAGCATCGCCTTGAAAGGTGACGGCACCGTCTGGTATTGGGGTACCGTCAGCGACAAGCGCCTTGCAAACAGTATCCTCGTCAGCAGTTCTACCCCCGTATTGGTTACTATTGACACCAATGACGTTCCTATTGAAAAAATTGTGGCCGGTGGCAGCCACGCCTTGGCGCTTGATGCGAACGGAGTTGTTTATGCCTGGGGATACAATGAGTTAGGCCAACTGGGCGACGGCACAACTACGTCCAGTTCGATTGCTGTCCGTTTGGACATGCCTGGCACAGTAACGGCAATTTCCGCCGGTCTTGACCATTCTCTGGCTGTGATTGGCGGCGGCGTGTATGCCTGGGGCTATAATTACTATGGTCAACTCGGGAATGGCGATCCGCTCAAGAGTAATACGCCGGTTACCGAATTACAACGTGTTACCGATCAGAATGGGGTTTTGCTCTCGAGTATTGTCGATATCGTTGCCGTAGGTCATCATAGTATCGCCCGAGATATCAGCTCCACTGTATGGACCTGGGGCAATAATACCTATGGTCAGTTGGGTGATGGCACGACTCAGAGCCGCAGTAGAGCAAAAGCACTTGTCAATTAAGTGTAAAGTGTCCTGCATCTGATTCGTTTTGATCAATTACATATCCATTTCAAGGTCATTGCGAGCTACCAGGTTGCTGAATTATATGGGGTGAGTTGCATGGTTCCCTGAGTGAACCATGCTTGCTTTCGAAGAATTTCGACAGCCTGTTACACGTTCACGTTTTCAGATCGATGGGGAATGTGATCTTCGCAATGACTTTTTTTCTCCTTTCAGTCTGAAGTCAACACCAGCGGAGGACACGTGGCGAGCAAGCGAATCATGATCATAGCCGGTGAGGCCTCGGGCGATCTGCACGGTTCCGCGCTGGTCAGGGAGGCTCTCTCTCTCGATCCGGATCTTCAATTCTTCGGCATCGGCGGTTCGCTGATGCGTGCTCAAGGCGTCGATACGCTGGTTGATGCGCGGGAGATGGCGGTCGTCGGACTCGTAGAGGTTATCGCGCACTTTCCGACAATTTTCCGGGCTTTCCGAAAAATGGAGAAAATCCTCAAGCAGAATCCTCCCGATCTTTTGATTTTGATTGATTACCCCGATTTCAATCTGCGACTGGCCAAGATCGCAAAATCCGTAGGAGTAAAGGTTCTCTATTATATCAGTCCCCAGGTCTGGGCCTGGAGGGTCGGACGAGTCAAAAAAATTGCCCGTATCGTTGACCGGATGGCAGTGGTTTTTCCCTTTGAGGTTCCTTTCTATGAGAAAGAAGGGCTGCCTGTTTCCTTTGTAGGACATCCCCTGGTTGATTCGGTACGGCCAACCATGTCACGGGAAGCGGCACAATCTGTCTTCGGCATCGATCCGAACAGAGCTACCGTTGGATTGTTCCCCGGAAGTCGAAAACAGGAAATCCGCACGCATCTTCCGATACTTCTTGAATCAGCCCGGCTTTTAAAAATGAGATTTCCCGAGCTGCAATTCATCCTGCCTCTTGCATCCAGCCTTGAGCGTGGCGATGTTGCGTCTTTTCTTGAGAACAGCGGACTCGCCGTGTCCGTTGTTGAAGGCAAGGGCTACGATGTCATGCAGATCTGTGATGCGATTATCTCGGTTTCCGGAACGGTAACCTTGGAGATTGCGCTCATTGGTGTGCCGATGGTGATTATCTACCGGGTGTCGCCTCTGACCTACCAGGCCGCAAAGCGGTTGATACGGGTGGATCATGTGGGCATTTGCAATATCGTTGCGGATCGGCGGGTGGTGCGCGAATTGATCCAGCACGAGGCAAAACCGGAGATTATTGCGGAAGAGATTTCGCGCATTCTGACGGACTCCTCCTATGCCGATGCTATCCGGTTTGGTTTGTCAGAGGTGCGTAATCGTCTGGGTAGTGGAGGATGTTCCGCTCGCGTTGCCGAAATTGTTCAGGAAATGCTTCGTTAGTGGAGAGAGAAGAATGAATTCTTTTAGAAGACTGCTGGGATATACCCTGCCGTATTGGCGTTTGATTGTAATATCATTTATCGGTGCCATGGGGGTTGCCGCTTCCGATTCGGCGATTGCTTTTTCCGTGGGTAAAGTGCTCAAACAGATATTTACCGAAAAATCCCATGCAATAGCAGTATCAATGGGACCTCTTTTCAGCACGTCATTTTCGATTAATTCCCTGAGCATTTTCAGGATTCTACCGCTGGCTTTGATTTCACTGTTTGTTTTTCGCGGCCTCTGTCGGTTTGTGCAGCAATTCTGTATAACCTATGCGGGCCAGCTTGCGGTCCAGGATGTCAGGAACGTCATCTATCAGCGAAATATGGGGTTATCCCTGCGCTTTTTCAACAATAACCCGACCGGTGTTCTCATGGCTCGGGTTCTGAATGATGTAAGTCTGATGCAAAACGGCTTCTCGGAAGTTTTGATGAGTGTCTTTCGAGATACTCTGACGGCACTCGGGCTTCTTGGACTAATTTTTTATCTTGATTGGCAGCTTGCGGTCATTACCATTATCGTTGTTCCACTGATGATTCTTCCATCTAGAATTATCGGGCGTCATCTCAAGCGACTTGCCAAGCTGGGTCTGGAAAGAATAAGTGACCTCTCCTGCATCCTCCAG
Organism: Deltaproteobacteria bacterium; assembly: GCA_009668975.1. Classification (GTDB taxonomy): domain Bacteria; phylum Desulfobacterota; class Desulfuromonadia; order Geobacterales; family Geobacteraceae; genus RPRC01. The sequence continues at coordinate 41,637 of SBEG01000002.1, forward strand.
GAAACCTTCTCCGGCATCAAGGTAATCAAAGCGTTTGGACTGGAAGCACGGGAAATTATCAAATTTCGCACCGCCAACCTGCAATTTCTCAATTATGCCAAAAAATCCTTAAAGTATGAGGCGCTGCATGCACCGATTCTGGAGGTTATCAGTTCTTTAGGGATTGCGAGTGTCATCTGGTTTGGCGGCAGCCATGTTCTTTCCGGTCAGATGAGCGCTGATGCCTTTATCTCGTTTGTCGTCGCCATGGGCATGCTCTATACACCGGTAAAAAAGCTTCTGAATGTTTACTCGCTGTTACAGCGCTCACTGGGGGCAGCGGAAAGAGTTTTCGAAATAATCGACGAAAAACCTGAAATCACTGATCGTCCCGATGCTTGTAGCCTTGAACGGGCACGGGGAGAGGTTGAGTTCCGCAATGTTACCTTTTCCTACAACAACGAACCGGTACTGTTGAACGTCAGCCTGTCCGCAAGAAAGGGCGAGGTTGTAGCATTAGTTGGGACCTCCGGTGCTGGAAAGACCACGTTGGTCTCCCTGATTCCCCGTTTTTACGATGTTGAAAATGGTTCGATTCTGATTGACGGTATTGATATCCGTGATGTGAAGCTCTTCGATCTTCTGCAACAGATTGCCCTGGTGGATCAGGAGACGATTCTTTTCAACGAAACCATTGCCAACAATATCAGATATGGCAAGACTGATGCTACGGATGAAGAAGTGGAGCGGGCCGCCAGAGCTGCCTATGCACATGATTTCATAATCGAAATGGCCGAGGGGTATCAGACAAATATCGGTGACCGTGGGGTGAGAATTTCCGGAGGTCAGAAACAGCGGCTTTGCATTGCGCGGGCAATCCTGAAAAATGCACCGATTCTCATATTGGATGAGGCAACCAGCGCCCTTGACACCGAAAGCGAGCAGATGGTTCAGCAGGCCATTAATAATCTCATGTCAAACCGCACTACTTTCGTCATTGCCCACCGTCTCTCAACGATTTTGCATGCCGATACGATTATCGTTATGGACAAGGGCATTGTCGTGGAAAGGGGCAGCCATCGCCAGCTTCTTGAGGCGAACGGTCTCTATAAAAAACTGTATACCATGCAGTTCCAGGGAGAAGACGCGGATGCTCGAGGTACGATGTGATACGCGAGAAGTAAAGACTGGAACCTTTGTTCGTTTGAAGGTTAAGGGGCCATGGCCCTGATTTTTAACTCTTGCTTCTGACGTTGTGCGTCAAACACCTAACTTTAACTGCCTTATGCTCTATCTAATTTACGACATACTTCTTTTTCTTGCAGTTCCTCTTTATCTACCCTTTTTCCTTTTCCGTTGCGCCACCAGACGCCGGGTCCGCAAAGGTATTGCGGAGCGCCTCGGCTTTCTTGCCAAAGATAAGCGTGCGCACCTTCAAGGCTGTGAAACACTTTGGGTCCATGCCGTATCGGTAGGAGAAACAATTGCCGCCAGACCGCTCTTGAAGGCTCTGAAGACCAGATATCCCGAAAAAAAAATCGTACTTTCCACAGTAACCGAGACCGGCAGAAGTATTGCGGAAAAACTTTCCGAGGTGGATGTCTGTATTTATTTTCCCCTGGATTTCGGATTTGCGGTCCGCCGGATGCTGAAAACTGTTCATCCCTCCCTGATTATGGTTGTCGAAACCGAAATCTGGCCAAACTTTCTTCGCTGTGCTCACCGTTCCGGAATCCGGGCCGTGCTTGTCAATGGGCGTATCTCTGATAAATCCTTTGGCGGCTACCGAAGATTCTCCTGGGTATTTCGCCAGGTACTTGCTAATTTTGACGCACTGTGCGTGCAAACGGAAGAGGATGCCCGTCGAATAATTGCCATTGGTGCTCCCCCAGCGCGGGTTCATGTGGCAAATAATCTGAAGTACGATATCCCCGTTACCCCGGTCTCAGCGGAGTCAAAAAGCTCCCTGCTTGGTAAGTATTGCCTTCCCTCGGGTGTGCCGGTTTTTACCGCAGGTAGTTCGCACCGGGGCGAGGATGAGATTGTTTTGTCTGTCTATCGCACTCTGATTCGAGAAGGGCAAGAGACTGTTTTGGTTCTGGCGCCGCGTCATCCGGAACGAGCGGAAGAGGTGGCAAAAATCGCGGAGCAGAATGGTCTTCGCTGTGTGCGACGATCGCAACTTGACGGTAAATCCGTTCAATTGCATACAGGTGAGGTGCTGCTGGTCGATACTGTTGGTGAGTTGATGGATATCTATGCCATTTCCGACCTGGTCTTCGTTGGCGGGAGCCTGGTGCCTGTTGGCGGCCACAACCTTCTCGAACCGGCTTCTCGTGCTGTTCCGGTAATATTCGGCCCCCACATGAATAATTTTCGCGAAATAGCGGCCCTGATTCTTCATCACAAGGGTGGAGTACAGGTGCAGGACAGTGCTGCGTTGATGGAGACTCTCCGGCAGTTGCTCGATAATTCTGCCGAGCGACTGAGATTAGGTGAAAATGGCTTGCGGATACTGACAGAAAATTGCGGTTCCACCGAACGGCACATGGAGATAATTGCCTCGTTACTGTCTGGTACCGGAACGGGGGGCACCTCTCGGAATTCACCCCCTTCAGTGACTCCTGAAGGCATGGTGACGCATGAAATTACCTGACAGGTATTTCCGTGAGTTGTGGGAGGGCAAGAGAATTGGTTTGGTAGACAAGCTCATTGTTGCCCTGTTGGTTCCCGGTGCTTTTGTTTACAGTGTAGTACTGCGGTTTCGCAGTTTTTTGTATCGCCGGGGAATCATGCCTTCTTTTCTTCTGGACGTGCCGGTAATTTCTGTCGGTAATCTTTCCGTGGGGGGGACTGGTAAAACCCCGTTTACTGTTCTGATCGCGCGTTTGCTCATCGACCGGGGCAAGCGAGTGGTTGTCCTGTCACGTGGCTACGGCGGTGCTGGCGGCAGTGCGGTTCGCATTGTTTCTGATGGGTCGCGGATTCTTCTGCCGGTCGCCGAGGCTGGAGATGAACCGGTTCTCCTGGCGCGCTCCGTGCCCGGCCTTATCGTCGTTACCAGTTCCGACCGCTATCGTGGCGGATTAAAGGCGTTCAAACGGTTCCGTCCGGACATTTTCCTCCTTGATGACGGCTTTCAGCATCTGCGCCTTCGGCGTGATCTTAATATCCTCCTTCTTGATGCCGCAAGGCCTTTCGGCAACGGTTGGACGCTTCCTGCCGGACTGCTTCGCGAACCGCTTTCGGCGGTTAGACGAGCGGATTTGATTGTCTATACACGTGCCGATGAGGCTACGGAATGTCCTGCTCTAGAGGATATTCCGGCCTGTCGGTCATCTCACCGGTTGTCGGGAGTCGTTTCATTGCTCGGTGGCGAACTGACAGCGTTTTCCATTTTCGCCGGGAAAAAAGGCGTTGCCTGTGCTGGAATTGCCGACCCCGGGGCTTTTTTTGACGCACTGGCTCTCGAGGGGCTGGACCTCACCGCCACTCTCGCCTTTCAGGACCACTGTTTCTATGACCGGACGGAACGTGCAGAAATCTGCCGTGCGATGAAAGAAACCGGAGCAGATTTCCTGATAACCACAGAAAAAGATGCCGTCAAACTTGCGGCTTTTCCGGATATTTCCCAGGTTGCCTATGCAGCTGTTCTTACGCTTGAAATCATCGATTCAGGGGTGCTTGAGGCCAAAATTGAGAAACTGCTTTAACATTATATCCGAGTTATGGCAGTATACCCGCTCGCACATTGGTTTTCCCCTTTGGGGTTGCCTAGCGGTATCAACCGGATAATACTGTTCTTCAGGGGTGATTGATGGACCTTGTACCAGAAATGTTGGATATTCTTGCCTGCCCGAAGTGCAAGGGCGCTCTTCTGGATGTCGGAGATTCTCTCGTTTGTGAGGCATGCCGGTTGCGCTATCCCATCCGGCACGGTCTGCCGGTACTCCTTGTGGAAGAAGCGGTACAGCTGAGTGAGGAGTAGAAGTGCGCGCAGAAGAGAATTTCCATAGCGCTGGGCTGAGGCAGGGAGCGGCGGGCGTCAGGAAGCGCATCCTTGTTTTGCGTTACCGTTTTATCGGGGATACCGTCCTGACAGTGCCCTTCTTGAGGAATCTTCGCGCCGCGGAGCCGGACGCCCATATCGCCTGGGTCGTTGCTCCAGGTTCTTCCGAGGTGGTGAAGGGGATTCCGTATGTTGATGAACTGATCTACTGGGATCCGGTTACTATCCATGCCGACAGCCGTGGAACCCATAAGACCCTGTGTGACAAGATTCGATTCATCAGGGCGCTACGCTCGCAAAATTTCGATAAGGTCTATGTCCTGAAACGGTCCTTTTCCAGTGCTATGATTGCCATTCTCTCCGGTGCCCGGGAAAGGGTAGGCTTTGACACGGAAGGGCGGGGTTTCCTGCTGACGAAACGCGTCCAGTACCGGCACGACCAGCATGAGATGCAGAACTTTCTCGACGTTTTACGTGCCGATGGCGTTACCGTTTCGGATGATTATCTGGAATTCTGGTCTACGCCTGAGGAAGATGCAGCCGCTGGGAAGTTGCTGGCTGATGCAGGCATATCAGCAGCGAAAGAAATAGTTGCGCTGCATCCTTTTGCCTCCAATCCGCATCGCGGCTGGCCTTTTGAAGATTTCGCTTCCCTGGCCGCACTTCTGCGAGCCCAGGGGTTTGTTACCCTGGTCCTGGGTGCCCCGAGCGACAGGAATGCTTTCGAGTGCGTCCGCGATCTGTTCGGGCAGGAAACGGTCGACCTGGTAGGGCGATGCAATCTCAGGGTTACGATGGCCCTGCTGAAACGTTGTGCCCTGTTCGTCGGTAATGACAGCGGCATCATGCATCTGGCTGCTGCCGCCAATATCCCGATGGTCGCGCTCTTTGGCCCCCAGTCGCCGGTGAAGTTCGGTCCCTGGAGTTCTCAGGCGAGGGCTGTGTATCGCGATTTCCCCTGTTCACCTTGCAAACAGAAATTTTTCACCGAGTGCGAGCCGTCACCTCGGATGCGTCCCGCTTGCGTGGAAGCGATTACGGTTGATGATGTGTTCCGCGAGGTTGTACAGTTCGTGAGTAAAGATAAAGAAGGCGATTATGAATAAAAGTAATACTATTGCAGTTTCCGTCACGGTCAGGACATTCAACGAGGAGAGCAATATCCGGGATTGCCTGGAAAGTGTCGCCTGGGCCGATGAAATAATCGTTGTCGATTCCGAAAGTAGCGACGCAACTGTTGAGATTGCGCGGGAATATACCGACAAGGTAATTGTCCGGCCCTGGGCCGGACATATTGCCACCAGTCAGTTTGCCACCGACCAGGCCAAAAATCTCTGGAATTTCAGTATCGATGCCGACGAACGCGTGTCTCCCGCGTTGCGCGACGAAATTCTTTCTCTTGATCTGCAAAACACGCCCCATGATGCCTTTGACATGCCACGGCTTCATTTCTTTATGCAGCGTTGGATCAAACATTCCGGTTGGTATCCCGATCGGAATATTCGCCTGTTCCGTAAAGATCGCTGCAGCTGGGGCGGGTATGCACCGCATGATAAAATCCAGGTTCCCGGTTCACTGGCACGTCTGAAGAATGATCTTTACCATTATATCTACCGTGATCTGGCCCACTTTGCGTCAACGAAAAACTCTTATTCGACACTTACTGCCATTGATCATAACCGAACCGGCAGGCGCGCTACTCTTGTGCACTTTACTCTGCGGCCGCTCTACGCATTTTTTCACCGTTACCTGGTACGACTCGGTTTTCTCGACGGACTTGCCGGGTTTGTCATCTCGGTCATGGAGGCCCATTGCGTTTTCATGAAATATGTGAAGTTGTATGAAATTCAGCAGAAATTGCGGCGTGATGACCAGTGACATTGTTTCAATGCGCACCGGTAATGATCGAGCGGTAGCTGCGCGCGGAATGAAGATCCTGCTGGTCAATAACGATAAAGGCTGGGGCGGCGGGCAACAACATCTGCTGCTTCTGGCGGAGGAACTGCGGCTCCTTGGCTGCTTTCCTCACTTTCTTTGCCGAAGCAATTCACCATCTGCAAAGAACTATGCTTCCCTGGGATTCCCGGTCTGGCCTTTATGGGGAGCAGGATTTAGCTTTTTTCGTTCCATGCGTAAAACTACCGAGATGTTTCGCCGGGAATCTTTTGACGTGGTTGTTGTGGCCAGGGAACATGATTTGACCCGCACCGTGGTTGCCCGTAAGCTTGCCTTCCCGTTCCGGAAGCCGGGAAAGCTGGTTATGTCCTTTCATACCGCCACCGGTAAGATGCAGTTGTTTCTCGGTTCGGTTGACGCGGTTGTCTGTGTGTCCACATTCATAAAGGATAAACTCCGTGTCTCCAACAAGAAGATCGCGGCTCCGATAACGGTAATAGGTAACGGTATTCCGATCGATGATGGCCCTGACGAAGAGAAATTTTCTCTTCAGAGGAAACGGCGGTATTTTTCTTCTGCCGGCTTTCCTTTGATCGGCATGGTGGGTGCTTTTTTTAAGAACCAGATCGAGCTGATAGAAACTATCCCACTGTTGCAACAGGACTTTCCGGGAATTAAGGTTGCTCTGATAGGGGATGATTCCGACCCCGGTCTGACCGGCCCTCTTCTTGATCGGGCTCGTCAATTAGGGGTGACGGGACGAGTGATTTATACCGGAGCTGTTCCCCATGAACGAATTTCAGATGTTTACCATGACCTCGATTTATCAGTAAGCACTTTCAGAAACGAAGGGTTCGGGCTTGTCCACCTGGAAAGCCTGGCTGCGGGCACGCCTGTTGTTGCCTATGACGAAGGTGGTCAAGTGGATATCTTCAACAGTAGTGATGCCGGTATTTTGGTTTCTGGTGGACCGGAGGGTTTTGCTGCTGCGGTCACCGACCTGCTTCTAGATCATGAGAGGCGTTTCGCCATGGGAAGAGCTGGCATTCGATTGGTAAAGTGTAAATGGACCGCTCAGGAAATGGGCAGGAAATACCTGGCTCTGTTCCGGAATTTGGCTGGTGCTTGAACGGGTAATCATATGGTCAACAAGTACCTTCCTGCCCAAGAAAACAGTGCGGAATCGTCTGCTCAGGGCTTCACTGGATAATTTTCGTGGGGCGGCGTCATTTTTGGTGTTAGTGCGGTTGAATTTTCAAGCAGTCTCAATTTGGCTTGGGATGTTAGGTGAAATGAGTTGTTTTATGTGGGGGAGGGGCGTGACGTAGAAACTTTATTGTCAATCATAACGGTTGTATACAACGCTGCTGAAGATCTGCGTAAGACCATTGCAAGTGTAAAGCCTCAGCATGGTGACAAACTTCAATTCATTGTCATCGACGGCGCTTCGACCGATGGTACGGTTGACCTGATTAAAAGCCATGAAGATGTCGTCGATTGTTGGATCAGTGAACCGGACCAGGGCATCTATGATGCAATGAACAAGGGAATCGCCCTCAGCAAGGGGAAGTATCTGCTTTTCCTTAATGCCAAGGATGAACTGGTGGCAAACCTGTCCGATTTAGAAGATGTTTTGAGCGGAGACTATGTTTTCGTCTACGGTAAAGCCAATATGTTGGAAGACGATCGCAGGGTTGTTTATGTCAAGGGGAAACCTCTCAATAGTCTCAGAAAACTCCTTACCGGGACCCCTCTCTGCCATCAGGCCATTTTTTATCGGCGGGATCTGATCGGTAGCTACGATCTCAACTACCGGATCATGGCAGATCGGGTCTTGACCCATGCTTTGGTTGAAAAATATGGTTTATCCAAAACCTTCTTTATAGATTTGCCGATTGTGAATTATTTTGAAGGCGGCTTCAGCCGTCAGAATTATGAGCGGTGGAAGAGGGAGGAAATTCAATTTCTGGAATGCCTGGGTGAAAATTTTCTTGCCCTGTACAAGAGAATCGCATTTTACTTCAAGAAATATTTTAAGAAGCAATTCAGAGTTAACTGATTTTCGCTGTGAGCAGTTCTTTTGGCGGTTAGTGGCAAAAGTTGCGTAATATTATTTTGACAGGTGCTGCATGAAAGTTGTACTCAATCTGCTCGAATTCAATCCCGGCGCCATGGGCGGTATTGAAACCTATATCAGAAATGTTCTTTCACGCCTTGCAACTATCGATAGTTCCAGTTCCTGGACTGTTGTCTGCAATGAATCCACCGCGGAATATTTTGCTGCGATCGACAGGCGAATCGAACTTAAGATTATCGTGAACAGGAGAAGGTCGTTACCACGATTGACGAGAAGTATCTTTCGCAACATTACCGGAATTGACCTGCTGGCCAGGTCAATCGAGCGATTGGGTGCGGATGTTGTCCATAATCCGCTGACCAATGTCCGCCCGTTGGCTTTCACCAGGCCGTCTGTGCTTACGTTTTACGATATGCAGCATGAGTACTATCCGCAGATGTTTTCCCCGCGTGAACTCTTGCGGAGAAAAGCGAAATATGAAAAAGCGGTCCACTTGGCGAATAGGATCATTGCCATCTCCGGGCATGTGAAACTGAGCCTGGTAGAGAAATATGGTGTCGCCGCGGATAAGATCGATGTGGTGTATCTGGGCTGCGGTGCGGAATATCGGATGCTTGAAGATAGCGGCCGTTTCGATGCACTGAAGAAAAAATACCGGCTCGACCGTCCGTTCATGTATTATCCCGCAGCCACTTGGCCTCACAAGAACCACCGGAACCTCTTGGCCGCACTGCGGATTCTGAAGGAGCAGAGTTCCTTTGACGGTGATCTGGTGCTTACCGGGATAGCCATGCAGGCCCATTCAGGGCTGATGGCGGAGATTGAGCGGCTTGGTCTGACAGATCGGGTGAAGGTTCTTGGGTATCTCCCTTACGAAGATCTCCCCTTTTTATACAACATGGCAAGGTTATTGGTGTTTCCCTCTCTCTTTGAAGGCTTTGGTATTCCGCTGGTGGAGGCGATGGCTTGCGGTTGCCCGGTTGTTTGCTCCGGCGTTACTTCACTTCCCGAAGTGATTGGTGACGCAGGTGTGCTATTTGACCCGCTTTCTCCTGCGGATATTGCGGAAAAAGTTTTACTTGTCTGGAAGAGTCCGGAAACGCGCGCTGGTATGAAGGATAAGGGGCTTGAGAGAGCAAAGTTGTTCAACTGGGATGAAACGGCACGAAAAACTTTGGCTGTATATTGTAAGGCACTTGAAAGAATATGAGGTACAGTAGCAACATTTATCTTGAAATGTTTTTCTGTCAGCATCCATATCCGTACCATAGGGGATGATCCATAACCGTGTTGAAAAGGCTACTCCGCAAGATTACTTCTCGAAATAAAGGGGCGGAAGATCATAGAATTCTGAATTATTTCCCCTTGTCCAAGTCTCCGAAAGGGCACGTGCTGGTAAGTTATATTCCTGACTCCCTGCTCTACCGCGAAGGTGACAAGCGGTTCAAGCGGCATTCGAATGCCTGGGAAAGTGCTGAGATAGCCAGGATATTCAACCGATATGGTTATTCCGTTGATGCAATTTCCTGGGATGACCGTTCATTTGTTCCTGAGAGGTACTACACGGCTGTTTTTGATATTCACCGGAATCTTCTGAGGTGTTCCTCTTTGGGAACACACAAGATATTTCATGTCACCGGGAGCGATCCGGCCTTTTCCAACAGGGCTGAGCAGGAAAGGATCGATGCACTGATGCGGAGGCGTGGCGTGGCGGTGGCTCCGCGTAGATACGTCAGTGAGAAAGATCTCGAGCTTTTTTATGGTAATTTGGAGAATGCGGATTCCGTGACGTTGATCGGCAATGAGACAACGGTTGCCACCTTTCCGCACCATCTGCGGCATAAAATGATACTTGTGACGCCAACGGGATCTCACCTGGAGACGGTACGGGACGCCAAGAAAACCTCTTTCAGAAAAGAGTTCCTTTGGTTCAATGGCACCGGCGCAGTGCACAAGGGCTTGGATCTGGTCTTGGAGGTCTTTGCCCGCAATCCGAAAATCGTGTTGCACGTGGTGGGGCCGTATCGTAAGGAACGCGATTTTACCGCTGCCTACGCATATGAATTGACGAAATGCCCAAATATATTCAGCCATGGCTTTCTCTCACCTTCCAGTAGAAAATTCCGGAAAATAGCCGGTAACGTACTTGGTTGTATCAGTCCGTCTTGCAGCGAGGGTATATCAACCTCTGCAATAACCTGCATGCAGTATGGCATGGTCCCCATTCTGAGCCGGAATTCGGGTATCGATCTAACGCCAGATGTGGGATATCTGCTGCAGAATTGTACTATTGTCGAAATCGAGGCGGCGATATTGTCGCTCCTCGATAGACCGGAACATGAGATCAGAGGGATGATCGCAACCAGCCAGGAGTTTGCCTTGAAGAAATTTTCCCGAGCTGAATTTTCCCGGCGAATGGGTACTGTTGTTGCCCGATCTCTTCCGTCTGTCTAATTTTACCTGTCGGCTTTCTCTCAACCTGAGCAGAGGCATGTACCATGAAATGCAAGATCTGTACTAGCGTATCTCAACGTGCGTTCTCAGCCAAGATGCTTGAGAAGTACGAAATCCAGTACTATCTCTGCGGCACTTGCGGATTCCTGCAGACGGAAACGCCGTACTGGCTGGAGGAATCGTATGGATCCGCGATCAGTGCCTTTGATACCGGTCTGATTGCCAGAAACATCGGACTGTCGAAAAAGGTCTCGGCGCTGGTGTATTTTCTTTTCGATCACAAGGCTTCTTTTCTCGATTATGCCGGTGGTTATGGCGTTTTCACCAGACTCATGCGTGATGCCGGCTTTGATTTTTACTGGCACGATCCTTATTCGCAGAACCTGGTCGCCCGCGGTTTTGAGTATGACGGGACCGCCGAGATTGACTTGATCACCACCTTCGAAAGCTTTGAGCATTTCACGGACCCGTTGGCTGAACTGGAAAAGATGATGGCGATTTCAGGAAACATTTTGTTCAGTACGGAATTGCTTCCGACTCCGGTTCCCCCACCTGGTTCATGGTGGTATTATGGTTTCGAGCATGGTCAACACGTTTCGTTTTATTCCAGAGAAACCCTGCGTTATCTCGCCGCTAAGCTGGGAGTAAGCGTGTATAGCTATGGCAGTACGCTGCACCTGTTTACGTCCCGAAAGATCAACCCGAAGGCCTTTTACTTTGTCATGAAATTCAGGAAAATACTGTTGGGTTACGTGTCAAGGAGCATGAAGAGCAAAACCTTGGATGATATGCATTATCTTCAAAGCAGAATGCTGAACTGAACTTCAGGGCTAGCTTTGCAATTATTGATTGAGTTATATTCGCAGGCATGATGCATTCTGTTTTTGCCGGGAAGGGCATTTAATGGCTAAAAAAGCACTTGTATGCGGAATATCCGGCCAGGATGGGGCTTTCCTGGCCAAATTTCTCCTGGAAAAAGGCTATGAAGTATTTGGGACATCTCGCGATGCGCAGATGACAACCTTCAGTAATCTGGCCAGACTGGGGATACGTGATTCCGTTCGCTTCGAGTCGATGGCAATAAATGATTTCCGCAGCGTATTGCAGGTAATGACGAAAGTTCAGCCTGATGAAGTTTATAATCTTTCCGGGCAGAGCTCGGTTGGCCTCTCTTTTGAACAGCCGGTGGAAACCCTGGAGAGCATCACAATCGGTACCCTGAATATTCTAGAGGTGCTGCGGTTCCTTAACCTGCCGGTGCGGTTCTATAATGCCGGGTCAAGTGAGTGTTTCGGCGATACGGGTAACCATCCCGCAGATGAAACTACACCGTTTTCGCCGCGAAGTCCCTATGCAGTTGCCAAAGCGGCTGCATTCTGGGAGGTTGCAAATTACCGGGAAGCGTATGGGTTGTTTGCCTGTTCCGGATTGCTTTTCAATCATGAATCTCCTTTGCGGCCGGAACGTTTCGTGACCAGGAAAATTGTCTCCGCCGCTTGCAGAATTGCCAAGGGAAGTAGCGAAAAACTGCATTTGGGAAACATCTCCATTTCCCGGGATTGGGGTTGGGCTCCTGAATATGTCGAGGCGATGTGGCTTATGCTGCAGCAGGAGAATCCGTCGGATTTTGTGATTGCAACCGGCGAAACCAATTCGCTGTCGGATTTTGTGGCAGAGGCATTCCGTAGCGTCGGCCTCGTAGCTCAGGACCATGTGGAAACTGATCCAACTTTGTTGAGGCCTTCCGAAATTCTTTTCGGCAGAAGCAATCCGGATAAAGCATGGCAAGTACTGGGCTGGAAGGCGAACAAGAAAATGAAGGACGTGGTGAGAATGATGGTGGCCGCTGAATTGGCCGGCATCACGGAAGGAAACCCCCGGTAATTGATTGAAGCTGCGTGAAATCATTGACTTGACTTTTCAACCTGTTTTAAGTCTGCTTCTATCCTGGAGACGATTAGATCGTCTTTCTGTGATATATTGTTTGAGTGTATAATCTGTCGTGAATATCTTAAGCGTGGGAGTCAACTATGATTAGTGAGAATACTAACGTGCCATCACCTGGAGCAAAAATCGCCATCAATAAAGGTATCCTGACGGTACCCGATAATCCGGTCATTCCCTTCATCGAAGGCGACGGTACCGGGTCTGATATCTGGCGGGCGGCGGTGCGAGTCCTGGATGCTGCTGTTGCCAAGGCCTATTCCAATAGTAAGAAAATCGCCTGGCTGGAGGTCTACGCCGGTGAGAAATCCTTCAATATGGGGCTGGGTTGGCTTCCCGAAGAAACCCTGGCTGCTTTTCGTGAGTACCTGGTCGGTATCAAGGGGCCGCTTACCACGCCGATCGGTGGCGGCATTACGTCCCTGAATGTGGCTCTTCGTCAGCAGCTTGATCTCTATGTCTGTCTTCGCCCGGTTCGCTATGTCACGGGAGTTCCTTCCCCGGTGAAACGACCCGAGTTGGTCGATATGGTCATCTTCCGGGAAAATACCGAGGATATTTATGCTGGTATTGAATGGGCAGATGGGACTCCGGAGGCTAGAAAGGTTATTGCTTTCCTCCAGCAGGAAATGGGCGTTAAGAAGATCCGTTTTCCGGAAACATCCGGCATCGGTGTGAAACCGGTGTCCCGGGAAGGTTCGGAGCGCCTGATTGAGGCAGCAATCGAGTATGCCCTCAAGCAGGGCAGGAAATCTGTTACCCTGGTGCATAAGGGAAACATTATGAAGTTTACCGAGGGCGCTTTTAAAAGTTGGGGCTATGCACTGGCTGCCACGAAGTACCGTGACAGAACCGTTTCACAGCGTGAGACCTGGGTTCTCGATAACAAAGAGAAGGATTCTTCTCTTTCGAACGAGGATCTCGCCCGCGCCATTGAGCCCGGTTTTGACAACATGACTCCCAATCAGAAAGACGGCGTGCTCAGCGAAGTTGCAGTGACACTCGAGCTCTGGCCGACCCATGGCGACGGCAAGTGGAAGAACATGCTGCTGATCAAAGACTCAATTGCCGATATCACCCTGCAGCAGACCATTACCCGGGCAGACGAATTTGATGTTCTGGCAACGACGAATCTCAACGGTGACTATTTATCCGATGCCATTGCCGCGCAGGTCGGCGGAATCGGGATTGCGCCCGGTGGAAATATCAATTATCGGACCGGTCATGCCATCTTCGAAGCGACCCATGGAACAGCGCCAAAATATGCCAATCTGGACAAGGTGAATCCCGGTTCCGTGATCCTCTCCGGTGTTATGATGCTTGAATATCTGGGCTGGAACGAGGCAGCTGAGCTTATTAACACAGCTCTTGACCGGACTATCGGGCAGCGCAAGGTTACCTATGATTTTGCCCGTCTCATGCGGGCTGAAAACGTGGCAGGCGTTCAGGAAGTTAAATGTTCGGAATTTGCCGATGAGCTGATAAAAAACATGTGATTACGCGTTGGCTCGCAGAAGCAACGTGATGAAAGATGTGGAGGCAGAAATGGCACGCAAAAAAATTGCATTGATCGGAGGCGGACAGATTGGCGGAACCCTAGCCCACCTTATGGCTCAGCGGCATTTGGGAGATATCGTCCTGTTCGATATTGTCGAAGACCTGCCGCACGGGAAAATGCTTGATCTTATGGAAGCATCTCCTCTCCAGGGGTTTGACCTGTCTCTTACCGGCTCGAATCAGGTGGAAGAGATCAAGGGGGCTGACCTGGTGGTGGTTACTGCGGGCCTGGCGAGAAGGCCGGGAATGAGCCGTGACGACCTTGTTACCGTAAATGCGAAGGTGATTAGCGCGGTTTCGGAGCATATCCGGACCTATGCACCTGATGCTTTTGTAATATTGCTGACAAATCCTCTTGATGCCATGGTGTCCCTGTGCCGGAAAGTTACCGGCTTTCCCCGGAACAGGATCATGGGCATGGCCGGTGTTCTCGATTCGGCCCGTTTTGCCGCCTTTATTGCCCAGGAACTGAATGTCTCGGTGCAGGATGTCAATGCTCTTGTTCTTGGCGGGCACGGGGACGAAATGGTTCCGCTGGTTCGTTTTGCCAATGTGAATGGGATTCCGGTACAGTTTCTCCTGGAAAGAAAGTATGGGCCTGAAAAGGCACAAGGGGTCATGGATGCACTTGTTTCAAGGACGCGCCATGCCGGAGGAGAAATCGTCGGACTGATGAAGACCTCAGCCTTCGTCTCGCCTGCCTCCGCGGCCTTTACCATGGCCGAATCGATTCTCCTAGACCGGAAGCGCATCCTTCCGGTTTGCGCCTTGCTGGAAGGAGAGTACGGTGTGAACGGGTACTTCCTCGGAGTACCTTGTGTGATCGGCGCCGGGGGGGTAGAGCAAATCATTGAACTTGAACTGACACCCGAAGAACGCGTCATGTTTAACGAATCCGTGTCCCAAGTGAAATCCCTGGTTGATGCGATGACCCTCTGATCTGAAATCTTCGTGAGTGGCTTCTGCGCGATTAGGTAGTCCACTTTTCGCTGAATCCATGTTATTCTCATTTTCTGCTTAATCTGTGTCAGCCTGACGCTCGGGCACCGCGTGACTTGCTGGTGCGTTGTGCCGGGCGGAATGGCTCTCTGCCAAGGTACACCTGTATGCGAATCGTCGACAGGGTGCCTGTGATTTTATTGATAGGTGAAACATTATGGATAAAAAAAAACCGGAAATAACAATAATCGAAAAGTATTGCAAAGGCTGCCATATCTGCGTTGAATTTTGCCCGACTCGAGTCCTCGAAATGAAGGGTTTCGTAGCCGTGGTGAAGAATCCGGATGCTTGCATCGCCTGCATGCAGTGTGAGCTTCGTTGTCCAGATTTTGCAATTACCGTCACCAAGTGATGTCCGGAGGGAGTTAACGTGTCGAAAAGGGTTGCTTTTTTACAGGGGAACGAGGCCTGTGCACAGGGAGCACTGTATGCCGGTTGTCGCTTCTTTGCGGGATATCCGATTACGCCATCCACCGAGGTTGCCGAGGTAATGGCGAAAGAATTGCCGAAAATCGGTGGTGCCTTTATCCAGATGGAAGATGAAATCGCCGCGATGGCTGCCGTGATCGGCGCTTCGCTGACCGGGATGAAATCCCTGACCGCTACCTCTGGGCCCGGATTTTCCCTGAAGCAGGAGAATATCGGTTATGCCTGCATTACGGAGGTGCCCTGCGTGATTATCAATGTCATGCGTGGCGGGCCGTCAACCGGAATGCCGACCGGACCGAGTCAGTCGGATGTCATGCAGGCCAAGTGGGGAACCCATGGCGACCATCCCGCCATTTGCCTGGTTCCTGCTTCGGTACAGGAACTCTTTACGGAAACGGTGCGGGCTTTCAACCTTTCGGAAAAATACCGGACGCCCGTTACTGTCATGCCGGACGAAATTGTCGGACATATGCGAGAACGAATCATAATTCCTGCTCCAGGTGAACTGGAAATTATCAGCCGCACTGTACCGTCAGTCAGTCCTCAGGATTATAAACCTTATGATACCCGCCTCGGTGACATTCCGCCCCTTGCAGCTTTTGGTTCGGACTACCGTTTCCACGTTACCGGGTTGAATAAGGCTGAGGACGGTTTTCCTACCACGCGTGCCGAGCTTGTTCAGGCGGAGGAAGAGCGGCAGATTCGTAAAATTGAAGCTGCGATCGATGATATCGTCACCTTCGAGGAATATCTGCTTGATGATGCGGAAATTGTAATTATCGCGTTTGGCTCAATTGCCCGCTCTGCCCGCTATGCGGTCAATGAGGCAAGAAATAACGGCATCAAGGTCGGGCTGTTCCGGATCATTACCTACTGGCCATTCCCTGAACGGCAAATTCGATCCTTGGCGGAGCGGGTAAAAGCGATGATCGTTCCGGAAATGAATCTGGGTATGACCATTCATGAAGTGCGCCGCTGTGCCGAAGGGAAGGTTCCGGTTTCGGGGATCTTCCGAGTGGATGGTGAGCCTATCACTCCCGACGAAATTTATGCCCGAATCCAGGAGGTGCGCTGAGCCATGGGATTTGACTATGAGAAGTATATCCGTCCGGGGAAATTGCCCCATATCTGGTGCCCCGGCTGTGGTCATGGCATTGTCATGAAGGGATTGATCCGGGCGATCGATGCACTTTCGCTGGACAAAAACAACACTGCTATTGTTTCCGGCATCGGCTGCGCCTCGAGACTTCCGGGCTACCTCGATTTCTGCACCCTTCATACGACCCATGGCCGGGCTGTTGGTTTTGCCACCGGGATAAAAATGGCCAAGCCTGAGATGAATGTTATTTGTGTCGGCGGTGATGGCGATGGAGTGGCAATCGGCGGCAATCATTTTATCCATGCCTGCCGGAGAAATATCGACATGACCTATCTGATCATGAACAACAATATCTACGGCATGACCGGCGGGCAGTTTTCACCCACCACACCGTATGGGGCAAAAGCTTCCACAACTCCGTACGGCAATCCTGATCCGCCTTTCGATATCGCGAAACTTGCCATCGGCGCTGGTGCGACTTTTGTGGCGCGCGGGACGGCCTATCACGCTGCCCAGATTGAAAAACTTCTCACGGAAGCAATGCGCCACAAGGGTTTTTCCGTAGTGGAAATTCTTGACAGTTGCCCGACAACCTATGGCCGGCGAAATAAGTTCAAGACTGTCGTGGAAATGATGAATAATCTCAAGGAAACCGCGATTCCCGTTGCTGCGGCGGAAAAGCTGACGCCTGAACAGCTTGAAGGTAAGGTGCTCACCGGCGTTCTCTACAAGGAAAGTAAACCGGAATATGTTGCCGAGTACCGCAAGATGGTGGCGCGGGTGCAGGAAGCCGGCACAAAGTAATTCCGATTCCCCATCAAGGCCCTCTCTGCGTTGGCTCGTTTTCGGTTGCTCAACGTACTCTTCAGTACGCCTCGCAGCCTCAATCCTCGCCCCCTTGAGATCGTCCTTGAACTGGAATTGGTTATAAAAGGGGAGAATGCAAAATGTCGTGCAGTAGATACGAAATGAGGTTTTCCGGGGCTGGCGGGCAGGGGTTGATCCTTGCAGGGATCATCATGGGGGAAGCAGCCGCCATTTTTGATGGTAAACAAGCCGTGCAGTCGCAGAGTTACGGCCCGGAAGCCCGTGGTGGGGCTTCAAAGTCAGAGGTCGTGATTTCCGATGAGCCAATCGACTTTCCGAAAGCGACAAACGTTGATGCGCTGCTTGCCCTGACTCAGGAGGCGTGTGATAAATACTCCACGGATCTGAAGGAGGGCGGGATTCTGCTGGTGGATTCCGATCTGGTGCGAAATTTGCCGGAGGGAAAATTCACCGTGGTAAGTATCCCCATCATAAATATCGCAAAAAACGAAGTCGGCCGGACGATAGTCGCAAATATCGTCGCCTTGGGTGCGATGGTTGCCCTGACCGGAATCGTGTCCCGGGAAAGCGCTGTGAAAGCAGTACTAGCTCGTGTTCCGGAGGCATTTGTCGAGCTGAACCGCAAGGCTTTCGAAACGGGTTATCGTACGGCACTGGAGGCCAGGGGGGCACTGAGTTCCCCGACGAGTTAACGTGCCGAGTCTTATTGCCGGTCGTCTGAGCCCATAAAAACCTGTGTAGCATAGAGTGTGCCGTCATCGGCTAGTGCCGTACCGATTCCGGTCATGTTGAAGCCAGCGGAGAGAATATTTTCCCGGTGATGCTTGCTTTGCATCCAGCCTGAAATTATTGTCGCTGAGTTATTCGGGTATCCCATGCTGCGACCGACGTTTTCGCCAACTTCTCGCCACCCTTTCAGACGTGCTTTCTCAATACGAGTCTTAAAATCATTTCCGCTGTGTCCGTGACCGAGGTAGCCGCTTTTCGCCATTAATCTGCTATGGTCCCGGGCAATTTTTTGCAGGGCAGGGGAAACGGTCAGAGTGGGCAGATGGTGCTCTTTTCTGATCCGATTGATCGACTCAAGAATGTACGGTTCGGCAGATGAGGATTCGTCGCTTATTCTTCTACGGTCGCTTCCGCTTGATAGAGAGGTGCAGGAGAGGAACAGGATTCCCGCCAGCATCAGAGAGCAGCTGTGCCAGAATGGTTTTTTCATCAGGTAGTTGTGCATGCGGGCATTTTACCCAGGTTGTCGCATTTTGTCATCAAATCTATTGTTAGATGTTACACGGTAACGGAATGTTTTGGATATTATCGCCAGTTTTGCCCTATTCATGTGTGCATGGAATGTCCTTTCAACCTGTTCATTGATGCGAGAACAGCGCGCTGAATTTTGGAGCGTCGCAAGGGAGAGCAATCAGGCATGCACCAGTTTTTCAGGGAATATCTTGAAGCGTACGGATATATTTTCCTGTTTATCGGAACCTTTCTCGAAGGTGAAGCGGTTCTGATACTTGCGGGATTTTTTGCCTTTCAGGGTACTCTTTCACTGCCCGGAGTTATTGGCACCGCTCTTGCCGGTTCTTTTCTTGGTGATCAGTTTTATTTTTTTCTGGGACGCTGGCGGGGGAAGTGGTTCCTTGGACTCTTTGCTTCCTTGGCGAAGAAATTTCGGCGCGCACTGCGACTGATTGAGAAGTACGGCTCTTTTGTGGCATTTGTCTCACGTTATACCTATGGATTACGGATCGCATTACCTATAATCCTCGGGATGACAAATATCTCCCGAAAACGTTTTTTAGTGCTGAACTTGCTGAGCGCTACCAGTTGGGCTATCCTGTTTTCCCTTGCGGGTTACTTCTTTGGTAAAAGCGCCTCGCTCTTTATCGAAGATCTTGATCGCTTTGAGCCGTATCTGGTTGTGGCTCTGCTGCTCATCATCGGCTGCTTCTGGCTCGCTCATTTTCTGCATGTCAGGTGGCTGGGCAGACGTGGTCGCACCAGGCTGCGAAGGATGAGAGTCCGGCGAGCGATGATTGACGCAGAACAATCGGAACATTCCGAATCACAAGAGAAAGCAGATGAGTGAAAGTATGTTTTTGGACAAATTATCAATTGTACTTGTGGAGCCGCAAACCCCCGGTAATGTGGGGATGGTCTGTCGCGCTATGAAAAATATGGGTCTTCGCCATTTACGTTTGGTCAAGGGCTGTCGCACGGATCATTCCGAAGCGCGAAAGTTCGCTGTTTCGGCCAGGGATGTGCTCGATGGGGCGGTTCGTTTCGACTCGCTCGAAGATGCGCTGGCCGATATCGAAATTTCCGTTGCCACTACCCGCCGGATCGGCAAGTACCGCCAGGAGGTCATGGAACCCGCGGAATTAGTTGCAAAACTTCGCGAAAAGATCGGTTCAAGTCGAGCTGCATTGGTTTTTGGCCGTGAGGACAACGGCCTCAGCACCGATGAACTCGCCCTCTGCCGCTGGCAGGCCACCATTCCCACCTCTGACGAATACGGCTCCTTGAATCTTGCCCAGGCTGTACTTATATTCTGCTACGAGGTTTCGCGCGGTGTGATGTCCGGCACAATTGTTCCCGCCCGGGAAATGGCCGCAACCGCTGAAATGGAGGAGTTATATGGCCATATGGAGAAAACCCTCCTGGAGATCGGTTTTCTTGACCCGGCCAATCCGAAGCACCTGATGCGTACCCTCCGCCGGATTTTGGGCAGAGCGGAACTTGATACCCGCGAAATTTCGGTTTTCAGGGGGATGATGTCCCAAATGGAGTGGGCCACGGACGCTTCGAAAAGGAGGGATTTGCATTGAATCTTCTTCATCTGGGACTTCTTGCCGGAATACTGACGAGCTGTGCCGTCTTGCCGCAGATCTATCGTGCCTTTCGCACCCGACAGGTACGAGATATTTCCGTTTGGCAACCGGTTTTACTGGTTGTCGGCATGGGTTTATGGCTTCTCTATGGTATACTGATTGACGATCTGCCCTTGATTGCCGCGAATATCTTTTCCATTAGCTGCAATTTGATCCTGATATTCATGAAGCTGTTTTACGCCGATACAACAGTATCATCGAAGGTGTCGAACTGACAAGTGGACAACAATAGTTGTTGTTCCAGAACGTTGTAACATGTACACCGTTTATCACGACGCGTAATCTGAGACAATCTGCTAACGTTATGGAGGATTTTATGAAAAAAAGTGTGTTTATCCTGTTGGGGTTATTGATTCTTTTCACCTTGCCGGGCTGTGGTTACAACACCATTCAATCTAATGAAGAAGCTGTTTTTGCCGCCTGGGGGGATGTGGAAGCTTCCTATCAGCGGCGTGCGGACCTTATTCCCAACCTTGTCGAGGTTGTCAGGGGCTACGCAAAGCACGAGGCCGAAACACTGACGGCTGTCACCGAGGCGCGAGCGAAGGTCGGTTCGATGCAATTAACGAAAGAGGCCCTCAATGATCCGGCGACTGTCTCCAAATTCCAGCAGGCGCAGGGCGAACTGTCCGGGGCTCTCTCCCGTTTGATGGTGGTTGTGGAGCGGTATCCAGACCTGAAGGCGAACCAGAATTTCCTGGATCTGCAGAATCAGCTGGAAGGAACGGAAAATCGTATTAACGTTGCCAGGGTCCGTTACAATAAGGCGGTGGAGGTGTTCAACGTCAGCATCAGGACTTTCCCCAATTCCCTGACCAATTCCCTGTTGCTCCACTTGCAGCGCAAAGAGCCTTTCAAGGCGGAAGAGGGCGCCAAGACTGCCCCCAAGGTGAAATTCTGATCAGAAGTCTGTCGGACTCAGGGTAAATCTGCTGCAGATGAGAAAACCCCGTTACCGAAGCTGGTCAATGGGCCGGGAGTGCCATGAAAACTATTCTTGCCCTTATACTGTTGTTTCTCGTTCCTGCTGCCGGGAATGCTTTGGACGTGCCGACGCTTAAGGCCCATGTGAATGATTACGCGAATATTCTTTCACCTGCCGCGATCCAGAAGATTGAAGCTGAACTGAGCGCATTCGAAGCGAGTGATTCAACGCAAATTGCCGTACTGACAATCCCGAGCCTGGAAGGCGAAAATATCGAAGAATATGCAATCAAGGTCGCCGAGGCCTGGCAGATTGGGCAACAGGGCAAGGATAACGGTGCCATCCTCCTTGTCTCAAAGGGTGATCGAAAAATTCGCATAGAGGTCGGCCGGGGGTTGGAAGGCACCTTGACCGATCTGCTTTCCGGCCGGATTATTCGTTATGAGATAGGGCCCCGCTTCAAACAGGGTGATTTCGATGGCGGGATAGAAGCCGGGGTTTCCGCGATCATGTCTGCTGTGAAGGGCGAATACGCGGCTACTCCCCAGGATGCGCGTCAGGGTAAAAAAGATTCGCCGAAGCTCATGACGCTGCTGATCTTTCTTTTTGTCGCCTGCATCGTGCTGGGGGCATTATCGAAGGTACTTGGCGGCATCGCCGGAGCGGTCGGGCTTCCTGTCATCGCTCTGCTGCTCTTTTCCGGAGCAGGGATAATTACTTTGGCCATTCTTGCTTTGGTAGGGTTTTTCGGCGGACTCTTGATCAGCCTTCTGTTCGGCGGTGGCGGTCGCGGTGGCGGATTTGGTGGCGGTCCTTTTCTTGGCGGAGGAGGATTCGGCGGTGGTTCCTTTGGCGGTGGCTCCTTCGGTGGCGGTTTTTCCGGAGGAGGTGGCGGATTTGGCGGAGGCGGAGCTTCGGGAGACTGGTAATTCCAATTCCATATCAAGGCCCTCTCTGCGTTGGCTCCTCTTCGGCTGCTCAACCTACTCCTCAGTACGCCTCGCAGCCTCAGTCCTCGCCGCCTTGAGATCAGCCTTGATCTGGAATTGGAAAAACGTCGCTGCAAGGGGGCACAGTACGGACATGAATAAGAAAAAATCCACATCATTTTTTACTGAAGAGGAAAATGCCCGCATCCGCTCGGCCGTCGAAAAAGCTGAGGCGAATACTTCAGGTGAGATTGTCACGATGGTAGTCGATCACAGTGACAGTTACCGGGAGGCGGAGATTCTTGGCTCGGTTCTTACCGCCGCCTTCTGCGCGTTTCTTTTGGAGATCACTATCCAGATCGGTTTGCTCTGGTTCTCAAGTTCAGGGTGGGGTGCCGGTTCAATACTGAACGCTGAGATCGTATTATATGGTGTTTCATTCTGGACCTATATCCCCCTGGTTATCATATTGTTTTTCCCCCTCAGACTGCTATTCAGGCGACGCGAGGTGTTGAAGCTGCCTTTTGTCGGGAGAACTAGAATTGAAGAGGCGGTGCGTGATCGTGCGGTGCGGGCATTCTTTGAAAAGGAGCTCTACCGAACGCGCGATGAAACCGGTATCCTGATATTTCTTTCACTATTGGAACATAAGGTCTGGATACTGGCTGACCGGGGAATTAATAACCGACTGCCCCATGAGCAATGGCAGGAACTGGCGCGGGAACTGTCCCTGGGTATGCGGGAAAAAAGAGCATGTGAAGCTCTGTGTAATGTTATCGGGTCGTGCGGTGAAGTGTTGACCCAACATTTTCCAAGAAAGGCTGATGACACGAATGAGCTTGCGGATCACGTGTTGCACCACTAGCCCGGTTATTTGTTTCTTAGTGCCGCTGTACCAGCTGTTTTTCAGGGAGGATTTTTGAGCTTAAGTGTATTTCTTTCTACTTTCGGCATAATATTTCTGGCAGAATTGGGCGACAAGACTCAGCTCACGGCCATGGCGCTTGCGGCCCGTTATCCCTGGAAAAAAATATTTGTCGGCATTGCCCTCGCTTTTGCACTGCTGAACCTTGGCGCAGTGCTTGTGGGAAAGATTCTTTTCGTTCTGTTTCCGGTTTTCTGGACGAAGATTGCCTCGGCCGGGTTGTTCCTCTACTTCGGGATCACTACCCTG
Source organism: Deltaproteobacteria bacterium (assembly GCA_009668975.1). Taxonomy (GTDB): domain Bacteria; phylum Desulfobacterota; class Desulfuromonadia; order Geobacterales; family Geobacteraceae; genus RPRC01. The sequence goes on from SBEG01000002.1 coordinate 64,830, forward strand.
CGACACTCCGGGGCCGATGAGGAATCTCACAAAATTGTGGCATCCGGTGCGATTCGCACCGCTTTTCTCATGATACTTCTGGCCGAACTGGGCGACAAGACGCAGCTTGTTACCCTCAGTCTTGCTGCCCAACATGATTCCCCTTTTCTGGTTTTCTGTGCCTCGACCCTTGCTCTGTGGCTGGTTTCACTGATCGGTATTTTTCTTGGAAAGCAGCTGATTCGTTATTTTCCCATCCGCTACATTCACCGGGCGGCAGGTGCACTGTTCCTTTTGTTTGGCGTTGCGCTCCTCTATCAGACCCTAGCGTAGTACTTCTTTGGCTACTGTACCGCAAAGCTGAATTCGTTACGGCCATTCCGAAGATCCTCCCGGACAAATCTTTACTCTGCCACGTGTAGTCCTTCGTTGCATTTTTTAGGGTGATTCCCTACAATGACGTAAATTATGTTCCCTGCCAAAGAAACCCATGTCTGAGAAATATATCGAAAAAGCCTTTCTTTATTTTGTTGCCTTCTCACTGCTGCTTCATGTAGCTGTTTTGACAGTTCTTTATTTTTTGCCGGAAGAAAAGCGAGAGTTTGCCCCTGAGCCATACATGGTGGAGTTGAGTGACCTTCCTGAAGTGAAAGATAAATCGCAGTCAAAGGAACATACAAAAAGGCTTGATGAGGTTCGCAGGAGGGTCGCGCGGGAGATTGCGCCGAAAGGGGCTGTGAGCCGGGAGCGACTGCCGTCGGCAACCGCGTCAGTTCCGAGACGACCAGCGGTGGCGGCACCGCTGGTCGAAAATGTACCGCAACTTCCCCATGAGACGGCCAGGGGGCCGAAAGCAGTTTCGCCGGATCTGAAAAAGTTCCCCGAACTGGCAAAGCTCTTTCCCAGCGCAGAAAGAATGTCGCGCTTGGAAGAAAGTTACCGGAAAAAATACGATGCGGAAATTGAAGAGGGAGAGACCAGCTTTCTTAACTCGGATGATATTCAGTTCGGATCATTTCTGCGACGATTCGAAACGGCAGTGTATGGTGTCTGGACTTATCCCGCTGCTGCTTCGCGGGCTGGGATCCAAGGAGTTACGCCGGTAAAAATCACCTTCAATAGAAAAGGTGAAATAGAAAATATTCAGCTGCTCCAGTCATCCGGCAGCCGGATTCTGGACGATGAAGTTTTTCGTGCCCTGCGAGCCCTTGGGCCCATCGGCAGTTTTCCGAAAAACTATACTAAGGATCACTTCAATCTTATTGCATTTTTTGAGTACGGACTGAGTTCCGGTTTGAGCCGGGGCAGTATCCGCTGAGTGACTGGTCAACAGAGTCGAGCTCGCAGATACTTTTCCAAATCCCTTCCCAAGTCTTCTCTTTTTAAGGCCATATCTATTGTTGCTTTCAGAAATCCTAATTTATCTCCGCAATCGTAACGAGTCCCCTCGAATTGGCACCCATAGACAGTCTGCAGTTCGGATAATTTTAAAATTGCATCGGTTAACTGAATTTCACCGCCTTTTCCGGGCTCCTGTTTTTCTAGGATCGGAAATATCTCCGGAGTCAGGACGTATCTGCCGATAATTGCCAGATCCGAGGGGGCGTCTTCCTTTTTCGGTTTTTCCACCAAATCGGTAACCTCGTAGATTCTATTGGCAAGTGAATTTGCCCGGACACAGCCATAGGCGGAAATGTTTTCCATGGGCACCTGCTCCAGTGCCAGAACCGAGCCCTGGTAGGTGTTGAAAACAGAAATAAGTTGGCTGAGACATGGTTTATCCGCATCAATGATATCGTCGCCAAGCAGGACGGCAAATGGGTCGTTACCTACGAATTCACGCGCACAGAGAATGGCGTGACCGAGACCTAGCGCCTGCTTCTGTCGCACATAGAAGATGCTTACCATCTCCGCGATATCCCGGACTTCCTTGACGATGTCATCCTTGCCTTTTTCATGGAGGATTGACTCAAGTTCGAAGGAAATGTCGAAATGGTCTTCAATGGCACGCTTTCCGCGACCGGTGACGAAGAGGATCTGCTCGATTCCCGCGGCCACCGCTTCCTCAACAACGTATTGAACTAGCGGCTTGTCGATGAGTGAGAGCATTTCCTTTGGCGATGCTTTTGTTGCCGGCAGGAATCGTGTGCCCAGTCCTGCCACCGGAAATACGGCTTTCTTGACGTTCATGAAGGTTCCTCCTGCGAGTTCTGTTTTGCAGCATGGGAAATTTTTGCGGATAGCAGGGTATTCTGCAGGAGCATGGTTATGGTCATAGGACCGACACCTCCCGGGACCGGAGTTATATACGAGGCTCTTTCTGCCGCAGCTTCAAACTCCACATCACCAACGAGTTTTTTTTCGGCGATGCGATTGACGCCAACATCGATAACCACGGCGCCTTTCTTGATCCATGCGCCGGGAATGGCTTCAGGCCGGCCAATTGCCGCAATCAGCACATCGGCCCGAGCGATTTTGTCCGGCAGATCAACGGTTCGCGTGTGGCAGATTGTTACGGTGGCATGTTGCTGCAGACACATGAAAGCCACCGGCTTGCCGACAATGTTGGAGCGGCCAACGACCACAACTTCCTTCCCGGTCAGATCTATCCCGTATTCCTTCAGCAGCACCATGATGCCATACGGGGTGCATGGCTGGAAGGTCGGTTTTCCAAGGACCAGGCGGCCGACATTGTAGGGATGGAAACCGTCAACATCCTTTTCCGGTGAGATAGCTTCGAGTACTCTGGCCTCGTTGATATGTTTTGGCAAAGGTAGTTGAACGAGTATCCCGTGGATTCGAGTGTCGTGGTTCAGGCTTTCAATCAGGGACAGCAATTCTTTTTCTCCGGTTTCAGCCGGAAGTTTATGTTCATCAGAGAAAATGCCGACATCGCAACAAGCTTTTTCCTTCATGTGAACATAGACTCTGCTGGCCGGATTGTCACCAACCAGAACCACCGCAAGTCCCGGCCGAGTGCCTTCCGATACAAGCTTTTGTACTTCCGTGTTTATTTCTGCGCGGAGTTTATGAGCGGTTGCTTTTCCATCTATCGTGATAGCCATTGTGGTGGATTCCTGTGTAAGTGATGAGCGTTTCCAAGGGAAACGTCCGATGAGAATGCGGCGATCAGCCGTCTAAGATAAGAATTTCAGCCAGAAAAAAATCCCCCATACGGGGGACATTTTTTCAGGAGTTTTAGGCTGCCGCGGAAGGGCAGGTTGAACAGGCTCCATCCTTCGGACAGCTTTGGGGGGATTTCGCCGCGGAAGATTTTGCATAGCCTTCGTTATACCAGCCGCTGCCCTTGAGAGCGAAAGACGTCTGGGAGATCAGTTTCTGAATCGGTCCGCCGCAACTCGGGCATTCCGTAGCTGGTTCGTCCGAAAATTTCTGGCGAAGCTCGAAGTGGTTGCCGCAGTTTGAGCATTGATATTCATAAATCGGCATTTTGATGCACCTCCTGTACTTTTGTAAAATATAAGAATTCCCCCGGGTATTTGTCAATACATTTGGGCAAGAATTTATATTTGCTGGTTATTTGAAGAAACAACGTGTCATGGCGAACAACAATGGCGTCCGATAGATGACTCCCACGACTTTCTTGTCGCGGACGACAGGAATCCTGTGGAATCGGTGGGTAATGAAGAGATCGACAAGATCGCTGACATCGGCGTCTTCCGTTACCGATAGAGGTTCTCTGTCCATGATGTCTTCAACCAGCTTGTCTTTCAGGTTGCAGCATAGCTGTTCGTAAAAATTTTCCTTCAGTTTTTCTTTAGGTGTTACTTCGCCGCCGCTTTCCATCAGCGCTATCATGATGGTGAGAGGCATCAGGACGCCGGCCAGTTCTCCCCAATCGTTGATTACCACGAGACCGGGAGCCGCATTGAGGAAACTTTTATCGCCGTAGTTTTTTTGTAGTAACAGGACAGCTTCCTTGAGGGACGCCTTCCTTGAAATCGTTGTAAGATCGGTAACCATTATGTCTTTGGCTTTCATTCAGAACTCCGTGATGGGTTTTTGAGTAGTGCCAGTACTTCTTCTTTGGTTGTGCCTTGAATAGACACGGTTTTGTGCCGCGACTTTTCTCCGGCTATGATGCGTACGTTCGATTTTGCCACATGCAGAAGTTTTGCGAAAAATTCCTGACAGAGTTTATTTGCGGCGCCTTCGACAGGGGGAGATGTCAGGCGGACCTTGAGTTCGTTCCCGCTGAGCCCACAGATTTCATTGCGGCAGGCTTTTGGCTGAACATGGAGGGAAAAAGTGACTCCTTCGCCGGACTCGCTGATACGGAAAACATCTTCTCCAGAATTATTCTTCATGAATTGAGAGCATTTTGGTGTGGGACTCAATCAGGGAGCGGAAGGATGATTCAAATTGTATTTTTTGCCTGCGTAACTCCTGAATGTCATTTCTGAGTTGAACAAGTTTATTTTCAGCCTCAGCCAGGATCTTTTCAGCCTTGACTTCAGCCTCGGCAATGATCAGCTCCGCTTCTTTCTGTGCGTTGCATTTCATTTCTTCGGTGATTCTTTGTGCTGCCAGCAAGGTTTCGCGTAGATCTTTTTCCCTCAGTGTCAGGACTTCCGACTCGGCGGCCATTTTCTGTGTCTGCTCGCGAAATAGGTTGTTTTCCCTGTTCAGATTCTCCATTTCCTGGGCCACAGCCTGGAGAAATGAGTCTACTTCATCGGGATTCAGACCGCCGAAAAGCTTGCCTTTGAATTGCTGCTGCTGAATGTCGAGAGGGGTGATTTTCACGGAAATCCTCCGATGTTAAGTTTCATCCGGTAGCCCTGGTCAAGTATCGATGCGATCAGGAATTTCTGCAGGAAAAAGATGACAAGCAAGACTATAAGGGGCGAAAGATCCAGACCGCCCATCGCGGGGAGCCTCTTTCTGACTTGAAAGAGAACCGGTTCCGTGATGCGATGGAGAAAATTTACAATGGGATTGTACGGGTCAGGATTAACCCAGGAAATAAGCGCCCGGGCAATGATGATATACATGTAGACAGTGAGGATGAGGTCCATGATTTTCCCTAGTGCAATAAGGAAATTGGCGGCAACAAACATTCAATCCTCCCTGGGTGAGTTGTGTAAGAACAGCAACTTTATACAGAAATTAGGGTGTTCTGTCAAGTCGGGTGGACGGGGCAACGGGATTTGATCATCTGGTAAGCTAATGCACTTACACGGCTTTTTTTTTGTTGTAACAACGGTTATTATGGTTATACTGAAAATCCCCTACGAGAAAGGAGTCTGTGACTATGTCTATTGCGAAAACCTGGTTTTCCGTGGAGGATGCCGAGTCCAAATTCGGCGTTCCGAAGAATCTTGTTCTGAAATGGGTTGAAGAAGGTCTGATTCGTTGTGAACAGCATGGCGGCAAGGTCACTTCTGTTAACGGGGATGATCTGGCGCTCAAACTTGAGGAGCACGTGAAGAATCGTTGATCGGCTTTTCTCCCACATAACAGGTGACTATACCGAAGGTGTAATCGGTATGGTCAACGCTTTCGAAGCCGGCTTCGGTCATCATCTTCTTAAATGCTTGCTGGTCCGGAAATTCCAGAACCGAATCAGGCAGGTAGCGATAGGCCCCGGAGTCGGATAATATGCCGCCAATTGCCGGGAGAAGTCGTCTGAAGTAATAATGATACACGGATTTGAAAAATCGGGATTTGGGGTTGGAAAATTCCAGTATAACTATCCTGCCGCCAGGAAGAAGTGTTCTCAGTATTTCCCGTAAACCGAGATTCCTGTCATCAACATTTCTGATCCCGAAAGCGATTGTGGCGGAGTCAAACGTGTCGTTGTGAAAGGGCAAAGCCTCGCAGGATGCTACTCCGAGCGCGACCCTGTTGCTGAGTTGCGATGTTTCAAGTTTGTTCAGGCCGATTTCTACCATTGCCGAGCAAAAATCAACCCCGATGATTTTCACCGTGCAGTCTGTTGTCCTTGCGGCTTCCAGGGCCATGTCGCCGGTTCCTGTGGCGATGTCGAGCACCCTTCCTCCAGGACGGCTTTTGATCTTTCTGGCTGCGGACTTGCGCCAGCGTCTGTCTATTCCAAGGCTGAGCAATTTGTTGAGAAAGTCATAGCGGGGTGCGATCTTCCTGAACATATTCCGGACTTGATCACTTTTTGAATCTTTTACCATCATACAAAAGCTTCCCTCTCGATATCGCTGCCTGATTCTGTTGCCTGCAAAGCGGAATTCGTCGTTATAGTAACATACGAGGGCAGAAAAAAGTATTCCGTTTGTTTCCTGGCATTCTGGTTTGCCGTCGAGAGTGGTTACGTCGAAGCAATTGAGTGCTTTCCATATTTACGTTAGCATCTGGAAGTATCTGAAATCGAGGAATAATTGATCCGCACCTTTACCTGTTTCGAGGTTTGCCTGTGCTTGCATTGATCCGCTGGCAGGATGTTGCCGATATCATCATCATGAGTTTTCTTGTGTATCAGCTTTACAGTTGGTTCAAACACTCGAAGGCCTTTCAGGTAGTTATTGGTTTGAGTTCTCTCGGAGTGGTGTATCTGATTACCAAAAACCTCGGTTTTTTCATGACCAGCTGGATACTTCAGGAACTGGGTACGGTAATTTTTGTGTTGATTATCGTTATCTTTCAAGCAGAAATACGTCAAGCCCTGTACCGGATCAGTCCATTACGACGTATTTTCGGTCGCCAGGATTCCAGCCTCTCGTTCGATTCTGCCGAGCTCAGTTTAGCGGTGTTTTCACTTGCCGTCTCAAAAACTGGAGCGATCCTCGTTTTTCAGAGAAGCGAGCCCATTGCTGAATATATTACCAATGGGGTTCCCCTGGATAGCTCCGTCAATGGGCATCTCATCGGCTGTATATTTCAAGATGGGTCTCCGTTGCACGATGGAGCGCTGGTCATCAGTAACGGCAGAGTGGTTACTGCCTCATGTCACCTTCCGCTTTCAACAAACCCGTCAATCCCCCAGCACTTCGGGACACGGCATCGTGCGGGTCTTGGCATTGCTGAACGTTCCGATGCCGCGGTGGTTATCGTCTCTGAAGAGCGGGGTGAAGTTTCCCTGGCGCTTGAGCATACAATAGAGAAAATCACCACACCGGAAGAGCTTTCCTCTCGTCTTGAAAGCCTTTTGCAGCTTCCCGTTCGCGAAGAAGTTCACCTAACCCTGGTAAAACGGATCTTCGGTAACTTTTGGCCGAAGCTTGCAACTGTAGCGCTGGTATTCATCTGCTGGCTGATTATCACGGCCCGGCAGGGTGAGATTGTCACCATAACCGCACCGGTTCAGTTTCGCAACTCTCCGGATACCCTGCTCTTGAGAAATTCTTCTGCGGAAGAGGTGGAGCTGCAGCTTAAAACCTTTTCGAGCCTGATCCAGTTGCCGAAGGAAGGTGAGCTTGCCGCCGAAATCGACCTCTCAAAAACCCGCGTCGGGAATAATAGAATTCTCTTCAAGAAAGAGGATTTTACCTTGCCTTCGGGAGTGGTAATCACTCGAATCAATCCTTCTTCGCTTCGTGTTACCATGGAGAAGAAAGTTCGAAAGCGCGTACGGGTTACTCCACGGTTTTCCGGCAAGCTGCCGGCCGGGGTGCGGCTCCGTGACGTAACCGTGCTTCCTTCCGAAGTGATATTGGAAGGACCTGATTCGGTCATGGCGCGGCTTAGTTCGCTGAGGACAGAAGAAATCCGGCTTCAGGATGTTGATAGCAGCAGGAGGCTGTCAAGGAAGCTTGAAATCCCCGCAAATCTCAGATCAATCTCCTCCGATACAGTTGTTGTCCGGCTACAAATCGCTAAGTAGTTTTTCCGTAAGAGGTTTGTCCAGGTTGAATTTTAGCTGAAGTGTTGAGATATTAGCTGGTTATGGAGCATTTTCTGTGGACGCATTACAGAAATATTTCATTTAAGGTTGACACTCGTCCGTTTTATGCGGTATAAAGCCTAAGATTTAAAATAACGTTCTGTGTTATAAAACAAGGAAAGGAGGGCGCATGAAAAGTGGTACCCGCATAATCGGAATAGCCATGCTTCTGATTACCTTCCCCTCACTTGCTATTGCCGCCAAAACTCACATCGTCAAGAAAAACGACTCGTTATATTCCCTCTCCAAGAGATACCATGTTTCGGTTCAGGCCTTCAAGTCCGCAAACAACCTCGTAAGCAGCCATCTGAAGCTAGGTGAAAAACTGGTTGTTCCACCTCGTTCATCTTCGACTGCTCAAAGTCACTCAAAAATCAAAGTTTCTGTGTACAAGGTTCGAAAAGGTGATACTCTCACTCGAATTGCCAGAAAGACCGGGCTTTCCGTTGCGGAGTTGAAACGGATCAATGGGATTTCCGCTAAATCGCTTAAACCGGGCAAGATGTTATCGCTCCGGGAAAGTGAACCTGTCCAGGAAGTAGCGAAGAAGCCTGTCAGAAGCTATACGGTCAGAAATACCGAACTTTTCTCCACTGAAGAATACGAGCGGACCCTTGCCGAATTGACGGACTCCGATCCGGAAAAAACCGTTGATCTTGGAAAGGATTTGGAACTGACGACCGATGCCTCGAAGCGTCTGAAAAAGACCGCATTTAGTTTTCTCGGAACTCGCTACCGTTTCGGTGGATCAAGTCGAAGCGGTCTTGATTGCTCCAGTTTTGTTCAACACGTTTTTCGGGACCTCGATATTCAACTTCCGCGAACAGCACGCGAACAGTTCCACACCGGAGAACCGGTAAACACGTACCAACTGCAGAAAGGTGATCTTGTTTTCTTTCGAACCTATGCCTCATTTCCTTCACATGTTGGCATCTACCTGGGCGACAACAAGATGATTCACGCTTCTTCTCGTGATCATAAGGTTGTCATTTCATCAATCAATACTCCCTATTTTCGTTCAAGATATATTGGCGCAAAGAGACATCCGACACTGAATCCCGACACGGTGAGTCTGGAAGATCTGTTTGCCGGTTCCGAGGTGGCGGAGGAGAAAGATGAAGAAGTTCTGCTGAATGATACTCTCGGTGTGCAGATGAGTAATTAATTGGCTTGTAGGGAGTTCTAGGAAACAGTGATGAAGCCGGTGTCGTTATGCGATAGCCGGCTTTGTTGTTTCAGGGTGGAGAAGGTCGTTGATCGGGTATTTTATCGTTCTGTTGTTGCGGTAGATTTCTTCAATTACCGGGGATAGGACTTTAAAGGCTTCAAGGATTTTCGGGTCAAAGTGTTCTGGTTTCGTCCTGCCATCCCCTTCGGTAATGATCTTGACGACCAATTCATGGTCTGCGGAATCTTTGTAGGGTCGCTTGCTGCGTAGTGCGTCATATTGATCTACCAGCATGACGATCCGCCCTTCCATGGGGATTTCTTCCCCTTTCAGGCCTCTCGGGTAGCCGCTGCCGTCCCATCTTTCATGGTGATTCAATGCGATGGATGCTGCCATATGCAGAACCGGATAGGTAGACCCGGAAAGCATTTTTTCACCAATCCTCGTGTGGGCTTTCATGATTTCAAATTCCTCTTTGGTCAGGCTGCCCGGCTTCAGGAGGATGTTGTCAGGAATTCCGATCTTGCCGATATCGTGCATCGGGCTGGCAAAGGTGAGGTTTTCAACGAAATCTTCCGGCAGGCCCAGATATTCAGCAATCTTGCCTGCATAGATACCGATGCGGGCAATGTGCGAGCCGGTATCAGTGTCTCTGAATTCGGCAACAGCCGTTAACCTTTCAATAACTTCAACGCTGATATCTTTAACCATCATCAGTGCGTCTGCAAGTTCTCTGGTTTTCTTTTCCACCATGTCCTTGAGCATGAATTTGTAGTTCTTCTCCATCTGGACCAGGCGATTGTATTTCACACCTTTTTCAATGGAATGGAGCAGGTAGGTTGGTTTGTATGGTTTGATGATGAAATCAAAGGCGCCCTTCTTTATCGCCTCAACGGCAATATCCAGTTCTGCGTAGGCGGTCATGAGGATGACGGGGATATCCGGATTCAGGTTATGGACGATTTCCAGAAGTTCAATGCCGGACATGATGGGCATTTTTATGTCGGTGAGTATCGCATCGAATTCGTTGCTCTGGATTTTCTGGAGAGCTTCTTCTCCGTTATGGCAGGGCAGAACCGAATAGCCGAATTGGCTGAGCAAGGCAACGACTGATTCCAGGACGTACATATCATCGTCGACCACCAGTACCGTCGTTGCTTTCGCTTCGTTCGTCATGTAAGACCTTTCTGCTGCCCATGAGACTCTAATTGCTGTTCAGGGCTTTGATGTGATTCCCGGGAGCGAAGAAAATCGCAATAATCCACGTGGTTCCATTAAGTTCTGCGTTTCAGGCCGAAAGCCTTACGATAGCCGCAATCATCGTGCAGCCAGTTCAGTTTCTGCACGAGAGTTTCCGTTAGTTGAACGCACTCTGGATAGATTTCAAAACGGCGCGGATAAATTTTACACTCTCTGGTAACAACATCAAGATATCTGCAGGGAGTTGCCGTGAAAAAAATGGTTCCGTTATCGTTTTCTATTTTCTCGAAACAGCAGATTCCACATTTTTCGCAGAGATCTTCCCAATTGTCACTGCTATTTGACGATTTTTTCATCGTCAGAGAATACCTAATCTCTTCTCATCCTGTCAATGAATTTAGGGTTGGGAGACCATGAATTCCATCGATCGTTACTGTTACAACGGGGTTAACTTTTTGAGCAAATACGTTTTGCTGCCGCTGCCCGATTGAAAAACACACTGGGTACGAGTAGTATTGATACTAGATTGCGACTCGCCACCAAGATTTTCTTCTTGTCAGGTGATGATATCTGCTGTGGTACCATAGGCAAATACAGGAGGTAATGTGGATCCCGTGCTCAAAAAGTTGACCCGCTTGCGGGGTGTTGGAGATGTGCTTGCAAACAGGCTCAAGGATGCCGGACTTGATACTTTCGAGAAAATCGTGGATGCCGGCGCAGACGGTTTAGCTAAAATCCGCGGAATCAATTTACGTGCGATACCCGCAATTGTTGCGGAGGCAGCCGAACTGGTCGTCGAGGAAACAGAAAAAACCGTTGACCAGACTGTGGAGAAGGTTACCATTCTCAGTAGCCGTGTTCAGGTTCTGGCGAAGAATATTCGCGACCGTTTCGGTGATGAGCTCAAAGAAAAACACGGTAAGAAGGTTGAAAAAGAACTTCTTAAAATAGTCGGCTTTCTGGACGGGTTCTCCTTGAAACGTCAAAAAAAGAAAGTGGTAAAGGGTCTTGCCAAAGCAGAAAAAAAACTTGCGATAGCCGAGGACGCAGGATTAAAAAAAATTCGCAAGTGTTTGAAGAGGACCCGGAAATCGTTGGGCAAAATCTCTTCCCATTAGTAACGGTACAAGGGGCACATCGTGGTACTAATGAAAAAAACACCGCTCTGGATTGCCTCAAAGGGACTTCTCGCCGAGCGTGGCAGTGACTTTTTCCGTTGTCTGGAAACGGCTGTCATAACCTATAATCCAGTCGATATTCATGATCTGCGTGTTGCTTCCCGGCGCCTTCGGGAAGGGCTTTCTCTCTTTAGCAAATGCTATCCTGCAGATCGGCTTTCATATATGAGGAAAGCGGTACGCAAGATAACCGATATGCTCGGTGATTTACGAAATATCGATGAGTATCTGGATTTTCTGCGCGAAGAGGCTATCGAGCTGGGACCGGTGCATGGACTGGAGCTTGCCGATTGCATTGATCGTTATGAAGTAAAGCGTGCAAAAGCGCAAAAACAACTGAAACGTGAATTTCGAAAAACCAGGCCGGCAACTCTGCGCAAATATTTTGTCAGAACCATCCACTCTCCGTACATTTTCGATCCCCCCTCCGGTGCGGTTGACCCGTTTATCGCCATAGATGATTTCGCACGCGAAAGTATCGATCAAAGACTTGCCTCCGTGCTGGAACTTGTTCCGGTGGCTCGCTTGCCGTTGCAGGCTGCCTGCCAGCATCGTTTGCGTATTGCCGTAAAGCACTACCGTTACCGGATCGAGGTCTTGTCGCCGTTTATGGACGAAAAGTATCGAGAAGTTCACGCCCATGTGAAGGAATACCAGGAAATACTCGGCCGGATCCATGACCTTGATGTCTTTATCGAGCTGATCCGCGGAATGGGCATCGCAAAGCATACGGAGATTGCCCTTGCGGAACTTTTGACGGCAAAGAGAGAAACGTCCTTTGCGGCTTTTTTGGCAAAACTCGACACCGTGCCCTTCGAGGTGATCGGTGCCCGGATCAGGAGCCTGTTGTGACACGAAGAGGAAAGCGACTGGCAGCGATCGACATCGGCTCCAACTCCATCCGCTGCATTGTAGTGGAGGTGGTAAACGGCGGCAGCTTTCGCATCCTTGATGACGAGAAAGCCACGGTGCGCCTTGGTGAGGCCCTTGGTGAGGGAAAAGGAATTTCACCGGTTGCCTGGGATAGGGCCATGGAAAATCTTCTGCGTATGAAAAAGATCGCGGACGGCTACGGTGTTAATTATGTGGAGGCTGTTGCCACGAGTGCTGTCCGCAGGGCTTCAAACAGTCAGGAATTCATTCAGTCGGTGGCCGAGCGGACCGGCATCCGGGTTGTCGTCATTCCGGGCGAGGAAGAGGCGCGTCTCGTTTCTCTCAGTGTCCTGCACAATTTTGATATGGAAGGCATTCGCTACGGGATGATCGATATCGGTGGTGGAAGCCTCGAAATCGTCACGGCCTTGGGCAATAGAGTGGAAGAATATTATTCCCTGGAACTGGGCGCGGTAACCCTCACCGAAAAATTTCTCCACCGTGACCCGGTTGCGGAAGTTGAGCTGCAAAAATTGGCCAAACACGTCCGGATTTCCCTGAAGGAGGTTTTTGAAGGGGAAGATGCCAGTGCCCGATGCCTGATTGCCTCTGGAGGGACAATTACCTCGGTGGCTGCCATGGTGATGGCTACCCGTGGGGAGGCCTACGACTCCGTCCATGGCTATGAGGTGCTCCGTGCGGATATTGTCCACCTCCTGGCGATGCTGGTACGGAAGGACGTGAAGGAGCGCAAGACCATTCCCGGCCTTAACCCGGACCGGGCTGACATCATTGTGGCCGGTGTGGTCGTAATTGAGGAACTGATGAAGTTCTTTGGCGCCAACATCCTCCGGGTCAATGAAAGAGGCATCAGGGAAGGCCTCATACTCGACAGCCTCCGGAAACACAGCCTCATTGCTGAAGGCACGCGTCGCCGGAGTTGGAGAGCTGCCGCCCTTGATTTCGGCCGCTCCTGCTTGGTGGATGAGGAGCACGCCCGCCAGGTGGCGCGCCTTTCTTTGGAACTATTCGATGCCCTGGCCGCTGCCGTTTCCATGGGGGAGCGGGAGCGGCGACTCCTTGAGGCGGCTGCGCTGCTGCACGATACCGGCTACTTCATCAGCTACTCAAGCCATCACAAACATTCGTACCATCTGATCCGGCATGCGGACCTCTTCGGGTTCTCCCCCCGCGAGCGGGAAATTATCGCGAATATTGCCCGATACCACCGCAAATCGTTACCGAAAAAGAAGCATGAGGGTTTTTCCCGTCTGGCTGAGCCAGATCGCCTGCTGGTAAGCCGCTTGGGCGGTATTCTTCGCCTGGCCGACGGGCTTGATCGCCGCAGGAACAGTCTCGTCAAACAGCTGCGTTGTGAGATGACCGACTCGCTTTTCCGGGTTGTACTGACCGGAGAAGAGGATCTTTCCGTTGAAATCTATTCCGGCAAAGCCAAGGGAACCCTTCTTGAATGTGCCTTCCAGCGTAAGCTCAGCCTGCTTACCGCCTGAACATACAATTACCATCCTGCCTTCTCACCCTCCTGATTCATGGACCAGGCGTTGATTAAACGCAGTCACTCATCCGTTTTTTATGAACTTCCTGTGTTTCAATTGTTCTTACTACCCCTGCTGCTAGGGGCATATCGTGCAGTTGTAACGTATCTTTTGATGGTATGTAACATCGCTGCAATAGAACTCCTGTATCTTTCCGAAGCAGTACGGACGGATAGTTGTGTATGTCGATGCCGCACTCTACAGGTGTTGCCGGCTCACAATGTTCTTATTTCGAGAGACAAAGGAGGAAGATGTGAAAAGGAAGATTATTGCGGCAGGACTTCTGGCAGCCCTGGCGGTTGCGGGGAATGCGGAAGCGAAGAGTCTCGAGGACATCCTGAAGGAAAAGGGTGTTATTACCGAGGCGGACTACAAGGAAGTCACCAAGGTCAAACCGGTTAGCTACAAAATTGGGGACGGGTTTACATTTATGTCTTCAGATGAGAAATTCAAGCTTTCCCTAGGTGCGCGTCTGCAGGCAAGGTATTCGTTCTTCGATAAGGATAACGCCAACGGGTCTGCACAGGATGTCAGTGAATGGCGGGTGCGCCGGGCTAAATTATGGTTGAAGGGGCATGCCTACACCAAGGACCTAACCTACAAGTTACAGGTGAATTTTGCCGACTCCAACAAGATACTTGAGGACGCAGTGCTCAACTACAAGTTCATTAAAGAGGCTCAGATTCAGGTGGGACAGGAAAAAGTCCCCTTTGCACGCCAGGAACTTACTTCGTCGGGAGCACAACAGTTTGTGGACCGTTCCAGTGCCACGGACGCCTTCAAGCCAGGTCGCGATATCGGCGCTATGGCACACGGCAGCGTATTTGACGGAATTCTCGGCTATAATCTCGGCTGGTACGGCGGTGTCGGCCAAAGTAAACTTCGTGCCACCAACAACAATGCCATGGCTGCGCGCATCGTCGTCAATCCTTTGGGTGAGATGAAGTATTCAGAGGCGGACCTGGATCACTCGGAGAAACCGCTGGTTTCCTTTGGCGCCAACTACTTCAGGGATTCTTTGATCGCAACCAGAAACGGGACGTCTACTACTCTGGAGGATAACAACCTCGGCTTCGCTGGTTCCAGCGGCTGGTTAGGAAAAAGCAAGAACACTTTTGCCACGACCGAAAAACTCTCCATTGATACCTACGGTATCGATGCTGCTTTCAAGTGGATGGGATTCTCGGCGCAGGGTGAATACTTCATTGGGCAGGCTGAAGGTGATACTACCAAGCAACTTCTCCGCGCGCAGGGATTCTACGCACAGATGGGGTACTTCATTATTCCGAAGCACCTCGAGTTGGCAGCCCGCTATTCGTATGTAGACCAGAACAGAGACGTTTCCAATGACCTGAATACCCAGGTACAGGGTGCGGTCTCCTATTACTTCAATAAACATAACCTTAAGCTGCAGGCCGACGTAACCAATATCCACCAGCAGGTCGCCTTGCCTAAGAAAAATACCGACGAAATGCAGTATCGACTTCAGGCACAGATTATCTTCTAACAAAGTACACGCGGCTCTTTCACGTGAGCCTTCTTCATGGTGGGGGAACTTCGGTTCCCCCTTTTTTTGCCTGCAAGATATGTATGTCGCATTGTTTGCTGATTCCTCGCCGACCTCACCATCGCTCCTGAAAATTCCGGACAACTGAAAAATTAACGCTGATTTTTACTGTTCCCCACGCGGTTGTAACCTGAAAATGTGATAGTGGAGGCACATGAAAAGAGTAATGTAATGGGAACCTTCCCTCATGACATTCCATGAAAGCATTCAGGTGACAAAGGAGCTATACATGAAAATAACGCCGATCGGTGAATATTATGCGTGGTACTGCGAATGGTGCGATTCCCGAAATCTGACCCTGTGGACACGTTTTGAAAAAAGCCAGGTCTCCTGTGGGGTTTGCCATAATGCCTATCCGCTGTCAGAGCAGTCCCACGCACTAAAGGAACGAGCTTTGTCGCGCGTTATCTGAAATTTTTATTTGAGGAGATCTACCAAATAGATTACGATCTCGATGGCGATCAGGATAATGATGATCCATTCCAGCCGTGAGGATCGACGTGCATGACTGAGACTGGTAAACACCTCGGTGATGTCCATGAGAGTTTCCGTCTTGTGGCGAATCTCGTTGTAGCGTTCGGTCAACTCGAAAAGATTGGCCATGGTCAGATAGAGTTGATAGACTTCCTCGTTTTTCCAGGTGCTTTCCGGCTTGTCCAGTACCATGATATGCGACAGGGAGGCGTACTTGAAGGACAGAATAGACGAAGCCATTCTGGCCAATTGTTTGTCTCTGATGGTCAGTAAACCGTGTTCCAGTCGGGTAATAAACCCCTCGATCTCGTCAAGCACCTGATCGAGTCGCTCCTCTATCCGCTCCAGGGCAACCGACTTTGCGATCACAAAACAGATGATTCCGCAGAAGGCAGGAGTATAATCAGGCATGACCGCAAAATCATTGGTTATGAGCATTTCGCTTCCGCTGCTGATCTGGAGTGCGTATTCATCATGGAACTTGGCTGAGGTAAGCCTGCGAAAGGCTTCATTGTATGGCGCCATTCCGGTACAGAAAGTTTCCATGGTATTTGCGGAACAGTTCACGAATACCACGGCGCCGAAGTAGTACAGGTATGCCCTTTCCATGGTGTTGACGTCATCGGCCACCGGACGCAGATCGAAGGGGTTGAGGATCATCGGCTCTTCCCAACGGTAGTGTCGACTGATACCAAGCCGAATGGCGAGTTTATTCAGGTCAAGTTCTCCCCGCAGGGCATATCCGGCATAATCAAAGTTTTTCATTGTGCTATTCCTTTACCTCGCAGAGGCTCCGAAAACTTTCAGCGACCAGGCTGGCTGAGTGCTTCACTTTCACCTGGCTGCCTATTCCCTCCAGGCCACCTTCAATCTGCATCTTGCAACCAGGGCAGTCCACCGCAACAGTGCCGACCGCGGTGGCGACAACGGCATAAAGCTTTTTCTTCAGAATTTCCCCCGAAATCTCCTGATGTTTGAAGGCATAGGAACCGCCGAACCCGCAGCAGGAGTCGTTCCCCTCCATTTCTACAACCGGTTGGCCGGTAATGATTTTCATGACCATTCTCGGTTCCGTATAAACACCGCAGCCTCGCTTCAGGTGGCAGGCGTCGTGGTAGGTAACGGCCATGCCTGACATTTTGTCACGAGGTATTTTGATATTTCGAGCCGCCAGTTCGGTAAAGTTGAAGACCTTTGCTGCCAGTTCCGCTGACTTTTGATAGTAACTCGGTTCCTCTGCCAGAAGCTTTGGGAAATCGTGTTTCAGGGAAATTGTGCAGGTGGGGCAGATGGTAACGACAAAATCGGCCTGTTCCCGCAGTAGTATCTCCGTGTTCAGGCGCGCCATATCCCGGGCAATCTCCATCTCGCCGGAATAGCGCGCGGGAATTCCGCAGCAGAGCTGTTCCTTGGGAAAGATGACGTCAAATCCGAACATGCTCAAGCTTTCCATTGTGTCACGACAGATTTCCGGGAAGACGAAATCAGCCAGACACCCGGAGAAAAATAACACTTTCTGGCGATTTTTTTTCGATGAACGCTCTTGCTTTACGGCAGGATTTTCGACCAGGTTGTGAAATGGCTGTTCCGCGATCGGCGGCAAAGAGCGTCCCGCGGTATCGCCACTGAGCGCCAGGGGCAGATGTCGGATGCGGCCGTCCTTGCCCTGGAAAGGTTTCTGGGCAAAGTACGCAGCTCGCAAGGCGGAGTGAAAGAGGGTCCGGTTTTTCATGAATACGCCGATCAGGGGTTTCTGAGCCGGCAGCTTAGCCGCTCGTTCCCGAAGGTCGAGAATCAATCCTTCCAAATCGATCTTGGCCGCGCATACTTCATTGCAGCGCCGACAGCCGATACAGAGCCCAATGATTGCCCGGGCATTTTCATCCCCATGAAAGAAGGGAGTGAGCACCAGGCCGATTCCGCCCATGTAGATATGGCCGAAGACATGTCCGCCGACAATCTCGTATACCGGGCAGACATTGGCGCAGGCACCGCATTTGATGCAGGTCAGCGCGGCACTGAAACGCGGGTCCCGAGCCAGTTCCCGCCTGCCGTTGTCCAACAGGACGAGATGCAGTTCCTTGCCGGGTGACGGGCCTTTGATTAAGGAGACATAGGAAGTGATCATCTGGCCGGTGGCGTTTTTGGGCAGCATGGTGATGATGTCGAGCGCTTCAGTCAGCGTAGGGACGATCTTCTCCAGGCCAATCAGGGCAATATTGGTTTCCGGCAGGGTCGTTACCAACCGGGCATTGCCTTCATTGGTGAGCAGGCCGATAACGCCGTTTTCCGCGATCGCCATGTTTGCCCCTGTGATGCCGACACG
This sequence comes from Deltaproteobacteria bacterium, assembly GCA_009668975.1. Classification (GTDB taxonomy): domain Bacteria; phylum Desulfobacterota; class Desulfuromonadia; order Geobacterales; family Geobacteraceae; genus RPRC01. The sequence goes on from SBEG01000002.1 coordinate 83,027, forward strand.
TGCCGTAAGAAAAGCATCCCGCAGTGTGATCCGGGCAGTTTCCACCAGCGAAGGAATATCCGGCGGACAGGGTTGACCGGTTTCCCGGGAGAAGAGAGCGGCGACTTCTTCGCGGTTTTTGTGAATGGCCGGCATTACCATGTGGCTGGGTCTTTCACCGGCGAGTTGGATTATCCATTCCCCGAGGTCGGTTTCCAGGCAGCGGATTCCGGCCTTCTCCAGATAGGAATTGAGACGGATTTCTTCCGAGGTCATGGATTTCGACTTAATGACAAAGTCGCATTTCTTCTCCTGGATTATATTCCGGATTACCTCAAGCGCCTCCCGCGGTGACGAGCAAAGGTGAACGGTAGCTCCGGTTTTTTCGGCATTGGTCCGGAATTTTTCCAGTAACGACGGCAGTTCCCTGAGTGCGGCTTTACGTGAAGAGGCGATCCGTTCGCGCAACGCCTCAAAGTCGGTGCCTTCGAAGGCCTTTGCCCGGGCCGCGGGGTACTGTTTGGCAAAGGCGGCAAGGGCCTGACGCAGGAATGCGTCGTTGATTTTCTGCCTGATGAGTTTTTTTGACATGCCCTATTCTCCTTCGAGGAGCAGGATCTGAAGTTCTTTCGGCCCATGCACGCCAATGGTGAGTACCCTTTCGATATCGGCGGTCCGGCTCGGTCCGGTGATCAGGGAGAGGTACGAATGGGGCCGGGAGGCGAGGAGTGTTGCGATGGTATCGGCCAATGCGGCCAGGTCGGGTACCAGTGAGGAGGCCCGGAGAAAAACCAGATGGACAGGCGGCAGGGCGGTGGCACTTCTCTCGAGGTGATCCGACAGTTGCAGAAGCAGACTGCCGCTGTCGGTGATCCCGGCCCGGGCGAAGCTGACGCAGCTTCTGACCCCCGGGTAATTTTCCGGCGCGGCAAAGATCACGGGAGCGAGCGCCTGGCGAATATCATCAGGAAGTTCGGAGGCTGCAATGATTGCTCCCGTCGTATTCCGCACATGGGCCGCGGTAGCTGCCAGAGATGGAAAGCGTTTGACAACCGCTCCCGCGGCTTCAGCGGCTTTCTGGAATTGGTCAATCATCCTTTTTCTTTCTGCGGGAAATAGTCGTTGCATGAACCTATAGTAAATGAGGAGGGTAGGGCATGCAAGAGCTCTTTATCCGATGATGCGGAAACTGAGCCGGGATAATCGGAAGTGTTTCTTGCAAACAACCACGGTAATGGTACAGTGGGCTTGCGTAACGGATTGTTCCGAGTTTGAATCGAGGCTTGCCTGATGGAAATAGATCATAAGCCAAATCCCTACGATCCCTGGAAGCGGCCGAACAGACGCCGAATAGGAGAGTTTCTTTCCGGTTTAACCAGATTGATGAGGCTCTGGCTGGTGACCGCCGTGGTCTATCTGGTCATGCTGGTCGTGGCTGGATTTTTCCTCATGCCGAATCGCGGGCAGGTGGAACGTGCCCTTGTATTTGCCGTAACCGAGGAGGTAAGAAAATACGACGGACTTGCCTTTGTCGCCGAGTCTCCCCGCAGAATCTATGCGGCTGCCCGGAGGAAAGGGCTCGACCACTGGATAGCCGAGGTGCGGCAGAAACACCGGATCGGGTCAGAAGCGGACCCGGCTTTTGCACGCATGTGGGAAAAGCATTTAAGCGACCTGCGCGGTCTGGGCGATAGACAGATGAAGCTGCTGATTCTGCTCGCCATGGCCTGGGCGGGGCCAATGGCTGCTTTGTTTGCAGCTGTTCGCGTGATGGAATGGATTAATAGGGGGAGAAGGTACTAGGCCTATCGGACGTATCGGGGCGCGCCGTGCCTCTCCATCAATGTTGCGATGATTAATTGCCGAAGAAACATTATCTTTCACAAGTCAGAACTGGTCAGACCTGCCAGGTTTTGAAAACCTGGCAGGTCTCGGTAATTGGAGGTACCATGCCCATGAAGAAAACCGCAGTCTATCTAGTTTTTGTTTCATCGGTCCTGCTGTTTGCCACATACGTTGCACAAGCAGCTGAACAGAAAATTGTTTTCAATACCGAAAGCATCGAATACAAATCAGGCACCGGTCCAATGAGGTGTCAGGAAATTTGCGATAAAAAATCCGGGACTGACCTTACAGCGCTGCTTTCAGATGGCTGGAAAATCGTCAGTTCGACTGCCAAAAAAGTAATTGGAGAACAGTATCGGTATGTTCCCTGTCCTACCTGCTCCCCTCATGGCTGTACCTGTATCGGCACAGAGTACCTTCTTCAAAGAGATATCATCCCCCCGAGAGTAGACACCTCAAGTAGTGAACTCTACATCCTGAAAAATGAAAAAGACTTGCTGAAACAAGAAGTCATCCAATTAAAACGGGAAATTGAAACACTCAAAAATCAGATAAAACCGAAACAGGTAACAGACTGATTCTCCTCGCTCTAGTACAACTGACCTCCTCCGAATTTGCCAGGGATTGTTGTGTCATAAGGCCCTGAAATGCGCAGCGTGGAACTTCCGGGCATACAAATGATCTCATGCTTCAGCCTTAAGCGCTGCAATGCGCTCCTCCAGCGGCGGGTGGGTCATGAACAGGCGCTTGAGGCCCTGGCCGCTCCCACCGGAAATGCCAAAGGCGGCAATCTGTTCGGGTAGGTGCGGTTGATCGGCCGAGCGCTGCAGTTTTTCCAGTGCGGCTACCATCTTATTGCGCCCGGCCAGGCGCGCACCGCCGCTGTCGGCGCGGAACTCCCGCTTGCGGCTGAACCAGAAGACGATGATACTGGCCAGAATGCCGAATACGAGTTGCGCTGCTATCGATGTGATATAAAAGGCCGGGCCATGGCCGCGTTCGGTTTTGAACACCACGCGGTCAATCAGGTGCCCGACCACCCGGGAAGCAACAATGACGAAGGTGTTGACGACACCTTGGATCAGGGCAAGGGTGACCATGTCGCCGTTTGCAACGTGGCTTACCTCATGCCCCAGGACCGCTTCGGCTTCGTCGCGATTCAGCGAGCGCAATAGACCTGTGCTCACCGCCACAAGAGCGCTATTACGCCGCATCCCGGTGGCGAAGGCATTGATGTCGGGCGAATCGTAAATCGCCACTTCCGGCATACCGATCCCGGCGATCTCGGCCTGATTGCGCACTGTCTGAACCAGCCAGAGTTCCATTTCGCTGCTCGGGGAAGTGATCGGGCGGGCTCCCGTAAGACGCTTTGCCGTCCATTTGGAGATCGCGAGCGAGATTAGTGATCCACCGAATCCGAAGACGGCGGCGAAAACGATCAGGTTGGAAAGATCGAGATCGATCCCCTTTTGGTCGAGCATACTTCCGACCCCGAGCAAATTCAGCACGATGCTGAGGATGAAAACGATTGCCAGGTTGGTGATAAGAAACAGTGAAATTCTCTTGAACATATCGATACCTCCAGAATTTGGCCCCACAGGGGACCTGCCATGTTGTTCTGAAGTCAATGGATGATACCCGCCTTGTGTTTCGCTCTGTTGTAAATTTAACGTGTACATTCGAATAACGCAAGATTTGTTCGAACTGTCAGCTTTACTGCGGTGCCTGATGATTGACGTGGGTCTGTAATCGGTTACATTTATTCAAGAAGCGATTGGTTATTTGCCGTACACTACCAGTTCTGTCGTACAGGCAAGGAAGATCCGAAATGCGTCAATCCAGAATTTTGAAAGCCCTGTTGATTTACTGTTTACTCACGATCGCCCTCCCGTTTTTTGTCGAGCCAGACCAGGCACAGGCCAGGCGAGGCGGCACCGACGACAATCGATCCGAGTTCTACGGCGTTGTCCAATCGCTGCCGGAAAAAGGCCTGCGAGGGGTGTGGGTCATCGCCGGGCGTTCCGTTAAAGCTGACGCAGGCACGGAATTTGACCAGGTCGAAGGAAAACTGGCAGTCGGTCGGTGCGTCAAGGTGCATATTCGCAACGGCCGCGTCCATGAAATCGACAGCGAGCCGATGCGGAACTGTCGCTGATGGCTTTGCCAACCCTTGCGGAATTACTTCGTCAATAAGACAATACAACCTTGATGTGGGGGCACGGCGTGCCGTGCCCGATTGGGTGAAGCACACTTGGCCCCTATTATAAGTATGTTTAATTGCTCCCGTACTACCTTCAATTCCTGGAAGCCACAGGAGGAAACGATGAAACTCTATGAGAATCGCAGTCGCAAGTCACCCGTAGTGGCCTACGAATGTGGTGATGATTCTATTACGATAAAATTCTTCGATGGTTCGGTGTATTTGTATACCTACGAAAGCGCCGGCAACGCCAATGTCGAACAAATGAAGAAATACGCTTTGATCGGCCATGGTTTAAACGGTTTTCTCACCAGGTTTCTTTCCAAGGGCGCGGGAATAAAAATCCAGCATGATTCCGAACCCATAATCCTTAACTGAAAAATGCAGCTTTTTTTTAAGATTCTTTTCAGTATGGCGATTATTTTGGGAGCAACCGCGCTGGCGAAACGCTACCCATCACTTGCCGGGCTGGTCGGGGTCATGCCGCTGACCGGAGCTCTGGTTCTTGTCTGGGTCTATCAGGAGAACCGGGGCAATCAGGCGGTTATGGTGAGTTTCTCCAAAGGTGCACTTTGGGGGATGCTGCCGAGTCTGCTCTTTTTTTTCGTTGCTTTTTTCTGTTTCAAAAAGGGCTTTTCACTTCCCCTGGTCCTCTGCAGCAGTTTTCTGGTCTGGCTTGCTGCGGCCGGTGTTCATCAAGCACTGCTGAAATAATAGACATATTTTTGCCTTTCCTGCTTGGAAATTATTCGATCGCGTCATTCAAAACCACTAAAAGCTAAACTGAATAAAATTGATGCATGTCAAGGCGAGCGGACGTTATATCCATTATAACTGTTCACAAAGACATATCGGAAAAGTCGGGTATAATTAACAGGTACTTTTATTTCTAAAACAACCACAAAAGAGGAGGTACTTACATGTTTTGTCATCAATGTGAGCAGGCGGCAAAGGGAATAGGCTGTGACGTGCTGGGTGTATGCGGAAAGCAACCGGATGTGGCCGCACTTCAGGACAACCTGTTGTACGGACTCAAGGGGCTTGCCATTTATGCCGATGAAGCCCGTAAGTTTGGTGCTAAAGACCGAGAAATAGATGTTTTCCTGATCGAAGGGTTGTTTGCTACTGTCACCAATGTCGATTTCGATCCGGCCCGCTTGGAAACGACCATCAAAAAATGCCACGAAATGAAGGAAAAGGCTAAGACTCTTTATGAGAATGCTGCTGGGTGTAAAGCCGAAGCCGGCATTCTGCAGAAATTGAAAGCATTGTTTACCGGTGATGAGGCGAAAACCTGTCAGGAAGTTGCCGCACCCGCTGCCTGGGTCCCGGCCGCTGACCTGGTGAAACAGGGTGAGCAGTATGGTGTCATGGCATTCCATTCTGATCCCGACGTCCGCTCCGGCATCGAAATCCTGACCTACGGCCTTAAGGGAATGGCTGCCTACGCCGACCACTGCCAGATCCTCGGCAAGCACAACGATGAGATATACGCCTTCTTCCACAAAGCCCTGGCCGCCACTGCCGATCCGGCCCTCGGCCTGATGGATTATGTCGGCCTCTCGATGGAGTGCGGCAAGCACAACCTCACCATCATGGGTCTCCTGAACGAAGGGCACGTGGAGCGCTACGGCCACCCGGTACCGACTCCGGTCAACCTCGGTACCAAGGCCGGCAAGGCGATTCTCGTTTCCGGTCACGACCTGCTGATGCTGGAAGAGCTCCTCAAGCAGACCGAAGGCAAGGGCATCAACATCTACACCCACGGCGAGATGCTGCCGGCCCACGGCTATCCCGGCCTGAAGAAGTATGCCCACCTCGCCGGCAACTTCGGCGGTGCCTGGCAGGACCAGCACAAGGAATTCCCCGAGTTTCCCGGTGCGATCATTTTCAACACCAACTGCATCCAGAAGCCGGCCGACTCCTACACCGGTCGCCTCTACACCTGGGGCCTGGTGGCCTGGCCCGGCATCCAGCACATCGAAGGCTGGGATTTCAGTCCGGTAATCGAAAAAGCCCTGTCGCTGCCCGGTTTTGAAGAAGCTCCGGGCAAGGACATCCTGGTCGGCTTCGGCCACAATGCGGTACTCGGCGTGGCCGACAAGGTCATCGAAGCGGTCAAGGGCGGAGCGGTGAAACACTTCTTCCTGATCGGCGGCTGCGACGGCGCCAAACCGGGCCGCAACTACTACACCGAGTTTGCCGAGAAGGTTCCGCAGGACTGCATCATCCTGACCCTGGCCTGCGGCAAGTACCGCTTCAACAAGCTGGACTTCGGCGACATCGGCGGCATCCCGCGGCTCCTTGATGTGGGCCAGTGCAACGACGCCTACTCGGCGATCCAGATCGCGGTGGCCCTGGCCGGAGCCTTCGAGTGCGGGGTGAACGATCTGCCGCTGTCCATGGTCCTCTCCTGGTACGAGCAGAAAGCGGTGGTCATCCTCCTGACGCTGCTCCACCTCGGGATCAAGAACATCAAGATCGGCCCGTCACTGCCGGCCTTCATCACCCCGAACGTTCTCAACTTCCTGGTGGAGAACTTCAACCTGGCGCCGATCACCACCCCGGATCAGGATCTCAAGCAGATTCTCGGGTAACTGAGATAATCGGGCAGGACGCCATGTGCGTCCTGCCCGATTTTTTTTGCTGAATATTCAGACTTGAGATGCTGATAATGACTGTGCTGGGAGGGGAATCATGCTCAAAAAAATGTTTGCTGTGTTCACTGGTGTAGGCAGTCTTCTTGTTATTGTCTTGCTTCCGATGCTGTCTCCGGCGGCAAAAACGAAAAACGTTGCACAATCCGCGGTAATCTCCCCTGATACCTGCTATGGCTGTCATGATGAGATCCGGGCATTGAAGGAAAAATCTAAACATGCCGAGCTTTCCTGCACCACTTGCCATGGAATGCTGCAGGAACATCTTGCAAATTACGAGCAGAAACCGACTACGACCATTGATCAAGGTCTCTGTGGCAAATGTCATCAAAATGAATCGAAGGGTTTGATGATGGTCAATTATCAGGCTCCGGCTCGTAAAGAGAAAGGTGTGCCTACCGGCCGTTCGCCAATGATGGATAAGCTGCTGGAGCCGTACGGGTTTACCTTCGAACATAACGAGCCTCGCAGTCATGCTTTCATGGTCACCGACCAGTTTGTGGTTGACCGTTTTGCCGGTGGGCGTTACCGGTACAAAAAGGGCTGGCACGGCGTCGATGACGTGGGGCCCACCTGGGATGTTCTGGAAGATACCGGCAAGACATTGCAGGAGACGGCCAAGGCGGGAAATCCGACCTGTATTCAGTGCAAGACCAGTGATCATATCCTTACCTGGAAGTTCCTGGGTGATAAGGATCCCGCGGCGAAATGGGACCGCTCCTCCGATGTCCAGGCTGTGGCAAAGGCTACCAACAACCCGATGGGCTGTATCCATTGCCATGACCCTCATGGTGGCCAGCCTCGCATCGTGCGCGATGCTCTGATCAAGGAAGTGGTCCAGAACGGTTCGCAGATGTTTGCCGGCAGGAACGGGAAAACCGACCTTACGGTTGTTGATTTCAGAGGGTTCCGCAAGATCGGGATCCAGGGCAAAGCCGACTCCCGCATGATGTGTGCCCAGTGCCATGTGGAGTATGCCTGCGGACCTGGTTTCGAGTTCGATAGCGGGAAAAAGATCGGTTTTGATGACCCGCGGACCAATCATTTTCCCTTGACCGGACCTAAGGAATTGTTGGCTCATTACAAGAAACTGAATTTTTATGATTTTAAACATGCGGTAACCGGAGCGCGACTCGTCAAATTGCAGCATCCTGAAGCGGAAACTTTTTTCGGCAGCATCCATGACCGCAACGGCGTAACCTGCGCCGACTGTCATATGCCGCCAATGAAAGACGCTTCCGGGAAAAGCTATCGCAATCATGGGGTTATCCGGCCAATTCACGACGTCAAGGCTGCCTGTATGCGCTGTCACCAGAATTCCACGGTGCGGAAAAAGCTCTATGAAATAGAGACAATTCAGAATTATATCCGGGGCAAGATGCGTAAATCAGAGTATTGGCTCGGGCGTCTGATCGATACCTATGAGGTTGCAAAAAGAACTGGTGTGGCTGAACCGGTTCTCGCCCAGGCGAGAGAAAAACACGAAGAAGCCCATGTGCTCTGGGAATGGTGGACCGCTGAAAACAGCGACGGTTTCCACAATCCGGAACTTGCCCGGGAAACACTTGCCGCCTCCATTTCCGCATCCAAGGCAGGGGTCGCCCTCCTGAATAAAGCCATGCCCGGGCAGCAGGCGGCGGAAGAGAAAAAGAAATAACGGCTTGTTGCCAGGATAGAAAGTCCCAAATTGGAGTAGCTTTTTATCGACGTATATGCTTTAGACCTGCCAGGTTTTGAAAACCTGGCAGGTCTTTGAATTTGTTGCGCTGCCAAGAGGTTTCCCTTATAGTCGGTTTATGCTGTTGCGGAAAGCACGAAAATAATAAATCAAGGGAGAATCTGATGAAACAGCAGCCGTGCAGATGTTTTTTCGTAGTTTTCGCTTTCATCCTCGCTTTGGCTCCGACCATGACGATCGATGAGCTGTGGGCGGGAACCGCTCCGGATCAGTCATTAGCCGCCTTGAAGGCTGAAATTGATGCCGAGTACGCCGGAAAGACTCCGAAAGAGTGGGGGGAGACGGTGACCGGCGTGAAAACTTCCTTGAAAACGAACGATCGCGTAATTGTTCTGACCTTTGACGCCTGCGGGAGCACGAAAGGGAAGGGGGTCGATCTGGATCTCATCCATTTTCTGGAGCAGGAGAAGATACCCGCAACCCTTTTTATCAACGCCCGCTGGATTGATGCAAACCCCGAGTTGTTCCTGAAACTTGCGGCAAATCCCCTGTTTACTATTGCTAATCATGGTTTTCTTCACCGTCCGGCTTCAGTCAATGGCCGGTCCGTATATGGAATCGACGGAACCAGGAACATCGGCGAACTCGTTGACGAGATCGAATTGAATGCCCGAAAAATTGGGCAGCTGACCGGGAAAAGACCTTTATATTACCGTTCCGGAACCGCCTATTATGACGAGCTCGCCGTGCAGATTGCGGAACGCCTTGGCCATCAGGTTATCGGTTTTTCCGTACTTGGCGATGCTGGAGCCACCTTTACCAAAGAGCAGGTAAACTCGGCACTCCTGGCAACTTCCCCGGGAGCAATTGTGATACTGCATATGAACCATCCGGAAAGTGGGACTGGGCAGGGGGTCATGATGGCGCTCCCTCAGTTGCGAAAGAAAGGATTTCGCTTCGGCAGTCTTTCGGAGTATCCGTTGCGCTAAGAGTTTGTGCGGTTCTCCCCTCAGAGTGCAATTATTCTGCGTTCAATCAAGCTGATACAAAACCCAACCACCCCCCAGCCCCTCCTTTATAAGAAGGGGAGCTTAAAATGAACCTCCTAGTTCTCTTAAAAGCGCCTACTTCTGGCAGGAGGTGTTTGGAGCGGTTAGGTGTCGGCTTGAGTGCCCATCGGATCGGAAAGAAATAATCAGGTCAAAAATGGCTGCCGGATATTGGGCAGCTTTTTTGTGTCTGGCCTGAAATATTTCTTGACGGGTAACGCGAACTCGAGTATTGATAATGACAATCAATTTCTCGAGGAGGGCGGCAATGGAAACAGTTCGCTCGTCTACTAAGTTCAGTAAGGTACGTAAGCCGGTCTGGATTGACATTGCCGGCCAGTTTCCGGATGACAGGGATTGTCTTGCTGCTTTTCTCGCTTTTGAGGCGGCCGAGGTTTTGGCCGGGGTCAAGCCGTCCGCGCTGATAAATCTGCCTGACAGGCAGCGCTCCTGTGGCAAAAACTTCTTCGCTATCTGGAAAGAGCATGGGCAAAATCTGATCAGGGAGAGTTCTCTGGAAGGAACGGTCCTGGTTGAGCGCCCTGAATCACTGCTGCTTTTCCTCTATGACCGCGGAGCATTGTGCCGGCTTCTCGCCGATAAGAAAGCTGTCGCGATGTTGCGAAAGGCCGGCTATGCGGCGGAGTTTGATCTGGATTCGCTGTTGACCGAGTTGGGTTCCCGTTTTGTCTCCGGCGCTGTACCACATGAAATAGGGATTATCCTGGGATACCCGCTCAAGGACGTGGCCGGTTTCATGGGAATCAGCCGTCGTCAATTCAGTTGCCAGGGGCCCTGGAAAATATACGGAAATCCGAAAGAGAGTCTGCTGCTGGCGGAGACACATCGACAGTGTCGCAGCAGAATGGCTGGCCGCCTTCTTTCCGGTTGGGGTCCCTACCAGTGCCTTGGCTCTTCTCATCGTTCCGCTGGCACACGGCAGAAGGATTTATTTTATTCAGTAAATGAAAATGAAAGTCATTACCGTGAGGGAGGGCTTGCGGCATGAGTATTGCTCTGTTCGGCGGAATGGACCGCCTGGAAAAACACTACATGGAAGAGGCAGCAAAGTTTGGTTTCGATCTCAAGGTTTTCTCCCGGACTGAAACCGGGATCTCCGCGAAGATTCGCACCGTGGATGCAATGGTCATCTTTACCAACAAGGTTTCGCACCAGGTAAAAAAACAGGCGGTGAACGTGGCAAAGGCACACGATATACCGGTTTTCATGCACCACTCATGCGGTATCTGTACGCTGAGGGAATGTTTGGGTTGTCTTAACCGAATATTAGGAGGAATGAAGAATGTGTAAAGTATTGAAGAAAGTACTCCCTGTTATTGCCGCTGTGCTCTTGACCTCGGTGCCGGCCTTTGCCGCTCACCCTCTCATCACCGATGATACCGGTACCCAGGGGCAAGGGAAGTTTCAGTTGGAGGTGAACGGAGAATATGGCCGTGACAAGGAGAACCTGGGCGGCGTCGAGACACGTGAAAACGCCGCCGGGCTCGAGACGGTAATTTCGGGCGGGTTGACGGACACCATAGATCTGGTTGTGGCCGTACCTTGGGCCTGGAGTCGTATGAAAGAGGATGGTGTTGTGGTTTCCGACGAAAACGGTCTCGGTGACCTGGGCCTCGAGCTGAAATGGCGCTTCCTCGAGTATAAGGGCTTCAGCCTGGCCCTCAAGCCGGGGCTGACCTTGCCGACCGGTAACGAAAACCGCGGCCTCGGCAATGGCAAGGTCTCTTACGGCGCAACCATGGTCGCTACCCAGGAACTCGACCCTTTCACCGTCCACCTCAATCTTGCCTATACCCATAACGAATTCAAGCTGGACCTGGATAAGGAGGCCAACCGGCGCGACATCTGGCACGCTTCGCTGGCGACAACCTATCAGGTGTTGGAGGACCTGCAACTGGTAGCTAATGTCGGCATGGAGAGCAACGGTGACCGGGGCAGCAATACCTGGCCGGCTTTTGTTCTCGGCGGGGCAATTTACTCGCTCAGCGAAAATCTGGATCTTGACCTTGGTGTTAAAGGCGGACTCAACAAGCAGGAGCCGGACCTGGCATTTTTGGCCGGCGTGGCTTGGAGGTTTTAATCGGCCGAAATAATTGAGGAGCAGGGAGTGTGGGTGGGATTTCATCCATCCGCCTTCCTGCTGCTTTTACTCACGCAGAGCGTGAAAGGAGTTACCATGATACCCCTTGGACTTTTGAGCCCCGGCGAGTCGGGAGAGATAACGGAAATTCGGATGGGCGCGGCCCGATGTAGCGGGCCCTGTTGCACAGGGCACAAACATGGTGACAGCAAGGCGATGCATGGTTCAGCCTCTGACGGGCACCGCTGCTGTAAGGATAAGGAAAAGAGCGAGATCCGGGTGGAAGATCTGGGCCTCAGGATCGGCAAGACTGTGGAGATACTGAACAACGGCGGCGGTCCGGTCCTGGTGAGAGTCGATGAATCCAGGATTGCCGTCGCTCGCGGAATTGCAATGAAAATAATGGTAAGGAGACCGCAATGATGAATCTGGCCAAACTGAAACCGGGTGATAAGGGGAAAATTACTTCCATCGGGGCGATCGGCCCCCTGAAGAGAAGGTTGATGGATATGGGTGTGCTGGTGGGTGAGGAAGTACAGGTGTTGAAAATGGCGCCGCTGGGCGACCCCATCGAAGTGAAGATCAAGAGTTACAACCTCTCGCTGCGGAAGAAGGAAGCGGAAGGAATCGGCGTGGAGGTAATGGGATGAGCATGCAGGCGAAGGAGAATGTGGATGCATTCAGCGAAGGGCAGAGGAAGGCGGCGCTCCATCCGGTGGGAAAACGGGTCATAACGGTGGCGGTCGCCGGTAACCCGAACTCCGGTAAATCCACCTTGATCAATGCCATCGCCGGCACCAGGCTCCAGGTGGGAAACTGGGCTGGGGTCACGGTGGAGAAAAAAGAGGCGATATTCGAATTCCAGGACAGAAAGATCCGGCTGGTCGATCTTCCCGGTACCTATTCCCTGTCTCCCTACACCCAGGAGGAAATCATCGCCCGTGATTACCTGGTTAACGAGAGGCCCGACCTGATCATCAATGTGGTGGACGCCACCAACCTTGAGCGCAATCTCTACCTCACCGTGCAGTTGCTGGAACTGGGGATTCCGCTGGTCATGGCTCTCAATATCTACGATGAAGCGGAGTCGAAGGGGTACAAAATCGACGTGAAGGGCATCGAAAAGATGCTCGGCATCACGGTCATCCCTACCTCTGCCGTGAAAAAAACCGGTCTGGAAGCCCTCCTGAAGGGTGCCCTGGCGACCGCGGACGACCCGTCCGGACATGTTCCTCAACAACTGAATTATGGTGAGGATATCGAGATTGCCGCCGGTTCCATAGAGTCGGCGCTGAAGAAAAATCATCCCGCTATCCTCGATAGATACCCGAAACGCTGGCTCCTGCTGAAGCTGATGGAGGGAGACAGCCATGTGAAGGAGGAGCTTAACATTGGTAGCGATGTGCCCATGGATGAGGCTTTGCGTCATCTGCGGAAGGCCCACGGCGAAGATATTGAAGCGATCATGGCGGATACCCGTTATGCCCTCGCCACCGGTCTGACCCGTGAGGTTCTGACCAAGCCTGAGCTGCGCAAGATCGAGATGACCGAGAAAATCGACCGGATCGTGTTGAACCGCTATCTGGGGATCCCGATTTTCCTCGCCGCAATGTGGCTGGTATTCAAGCTCACCTTCGACCTTTCCGCGCCCTTTGCCGATTGGCTGGATGCCATGACCAGCGGCCCCTTTAAACGTTGGGCCGAGTTCCTCCTGAGCGGTATCAACGCTCCCGATTGGACGGTGTCGCTGGTGAACGAAGGAATCATCTCCGGCGTCGGATTCGTCCTGGTTTTCGTGCCGGTCATTTTCGCCATGATGTTCTTCATTACCTTCCTGGAAGGGAGCGGCTACATGGCACGGGCCGCCTTCGTCATGGACCGGGCCATGCATTCCATGGGCCTGCACGGCAAATCATTCATCCCGATGCTCCTGGGTTTTGGTTGTAATGTGCCTGGTATCTATGCCACCAGGACTTTGGAAAATCCACGGGACAAAGCGCTCACCGCGCTGTTGCTGCCTCTCATGTCCTGCGGCGCGCGGCTCCCGGTCTACGTGCTGTTCGCCGGAGTATTTTTTGCCGCAAACTCCGGCACCGTGATCTGGTCACTGTACGTCATGGGGATTGTCCTTGCCATCATCATGGGCATAATCTTCAAGAAGACCCTTTTCCGTGGCGAGGCCCCCATGTTCATCATGGAACTTCCTCCCTACCGGATGCCCTCGCTGCACAGTCTTTGCCTCCATACCTGGGAGAAGGGCAAGCACTTCCTGATCAAGGCAGGAACCTATATCCTTGCGGTGTCCATCCTTGTCTGGTTCATGTTGAATCTTCCCTGGGGTGTGGAAAGCAAGAAGGACTCCTATCTCGGCCAGGCGGGACAGGTAATGGCTCCGGCTCTGGCGCCGCTCGGTTTCGGCACCTGGGAGGCTGCTTCGTCCCTGATTACCGGCGTCATTGCCAAGGAAATAGTTGTCGGTACCATGGGTGAAATCTACGCTCCTGCAGGTGATGCCGCGAATACGGAAGAAGTTACCCCGACTCTGGGAGAAGATCTGAAAGAGATCGTAGTTTCTTTTGGTGCGGCCGCCAAGTCAGCCGTTACATCGACCCTCGGTATTCAGGGAGAAATTGAGGAAGAGGAAGATCTGTCTTCCCTCAAAGGCGCAGTACTCGGGGCATTCACGCCACTCAGTTCGTATGCATTTATGGTCTTTGTCCTTCTCTATATGCCGTGCATGGTGGTGGCCATAGCCATGCGCCAGGAATTCGGGTCGTGGAAATGGTTTGGCGTCGCATTCCTCTACCAGACGGTCCTGGCCTGGGGAATGGCATTCATCGTCTACCAGGGCGGCAGGCTCCTGGGATTGGGAGGTTGATGGTGGAAATCAAAGATATGCTCATTGCGGGACTAATTCTGGCGGCGGCGTTCTATCTGCTCTATCACTCGGTGTGGAAAAAGAAGGGGCATTGCCAGGGGTGCGACAGCGGGAGTTGTGATTCCAAGAAGAAATGATTAGCTTTTGGGGCGGCCCTGCAGGGCCGCCCTCGTTATTTGTCTGGTAAAGGAAGGAGGAATTGCCGTCAAAAAAATGAATCGACCGGAAGAAGTCAGTCGTTGTTTGCGGATTCCATGAGAGCAAGCCGTTTCATCAAACCGCCTCGCTGGAGCTTTTCCCGGTAGTCGCTACGGTGGTTTTCCAGCAGATAGCTCAGGTAGGAGATGTTGCTCTCAATTGAGTAGTCGTACATATCGTAATCTATTTCCCAACGCTTCATGAAATGCGGGAGAAAATATATTTTCACGTTTCCAAGGTCATGTTCCATGCGGTGTTGGGCTTGCCGGAAAGAGTCGAGCGTGTTTTCCATCAGATCAAGCTCGGTCTTGAATCCCAGGACGTGCACCTCACTCAATTCCTGGAAAAGAAACAGGAGTTTTTCGAGGTAGGTTCGGTCGGCGATTTGGCCGATAATGTCAGCGGTGGCGATCATTCGAGCAAGCGTCAATTCACCCTCTGACGAAAAAGGTAAAGACTCGAGGTCCTCAGTCATGTCGGTGGACTTGATAAAAGTACAGCAGAGCTCACAATCCGTGGCATCGTAGCCATGGGTAGCGAAATACTGATTGACGAATTCCAGGGTTCTTTCCAGGCGCACCAGGGTGTACTTGGCTCCCGTTCCCGTGGTATCGTGATTGCGTTGAATGTACCCCGCTTCGTGGAACATGATGGCGATCAGTGCCAAGGTTACCTGCTTTTCCCGGAAGGAAACCCCTGAGGCGTGAGCGCCGTTAATGAGGCTTGCCAAGGCCAACAGGCCGTCAGTTATATGTTTCAAATCGTGATAGTGGGTGCTGCACGGACGGTAGCCGGGGTAGCTGCCGTTATAAAGATTTACCACATCTTTGAAAACACGCGAGAGCCAGGAGAAATCGTAATCAAGGTATACCTGAGAGATGAGTTGCTGGACTTCTTCAAAAACACTCTGCGGAAAATCCATTTTGATGAGGTCGGTGAGAAATAACTTATTGCGGATCGGATCCATGAAATAATCCTCTGTCAACGGGAATTGTTCTTGCGGAAATTAAATGTATCACTGGGAAGGGCACGGCGCGCCGTGCCCCTACATTTTTAATTGCCGAAGTAATAAGCGGAAATTAACGCATGTTGTTACAGAACTTAATAGCAATAGGAGTATAAATGTCAATATAAAAAGCCCGGTTAGATTCATTGCAGCTTCATTCAGGGCGGTGTCACTGTTGCCATGGCGTTGGGTTTTTATCAGAATTTCCCTTGACAGCAAGAATGGAAAGCTGTTGCTTGCCAAATGCCGGTCCGAATTGGTAGACTGTTTGCGGATGGACACGAGAATGTCTTGAGTACCGTCCAGTCGCCTATCAGGACGTAGCTGAAACGAAAAAACAGGAAAGTCTGGGAGAGTCAACGAATGAACCTGCCGAAACGCGACGAGATGCTGCATGTTATTGAAGCGCTGACAACGCGGTATCTGCGGGGAAAAGTCAGAGCGGTCAAGCTGTCGATGATCGCTCTTCTGACCGGCGGTCATATTCTGCTGGAAGATATCCCCGGCCTCGGGAAAACAACTTTGGCGCTCGCATTGTCGGGTGTGCTGGGCATGTCATTCGGCAGGCTCCAGTGCACCAGCGATCTACTCCCCTCTGATATCACCGGACTTTCGATATTTAACCGCGACGAGGGGACGTTCACGTTCCTGCGCGGACCCATTTTCAATAATCTCCTGTTGGTCGACGAAATCAACCGGGCCATGCCCAAGACCCAAAGTGCCATGTTGGAGGCAATGGAGGAGCGGAGAGTGACGGTGGAAGGGGTGACCTATCCGTTGCCCGCTCCGTTCCTGGTCATTGCGACTCAGAACCCGGTCGAGCAGGTGGGCACCTATCCTCTGCCGGAGTCCCAGATGGATCGTTTCCTCATCCGGACCGGAATCGGCTACCCTCCCGATGAAATTGAAAAGGCCATCATTCACGGCGGCAGCATCCGTGACGAGATTCAGCATCTCACTCCGCTGGTTCAGGTCGCCGACATCCTCGAAGCGCGCAGCGCGGTTAAAGAAAAAATCTATCTCTCCGAAAAGATAGTCGACTATATTTTCAGCATTGTCTCCGCTACCCGCAACAATCCCTTTATCCTCTCGGGCGTTTCAACCAGAGGCGGCATCAACATGGCGGAGGCCGCCAAGGCCCATGCCTTTCTTGAAGGGCGGGACTATGTCGCGCCCGAAGATGTGAAGGCGATTGCTGTTCCGGTGGGGGCCCACCGGTTGATCCTTGCCCCCGAGAACGAGTCGCTCGACAAGGAGGAGCTATTCAAGGCAGTGCTCAAAAACATCGAAATACCAATCGTCTGAGCATTACCCGGGCAGGCTATTGGTATATTTCCATTACTCTGCTAATGGGCTTTGCCGCGGTCAATACCGGCAATAACCTGCTGTTTCTCGTGGTTTCATCCCTGCTCGGTTTTATGGCCGTTTCCGGTTTGGCCGGTTGGCTGAATATTCGCGGAATAAGGGTAATACTTGATTTTCCCGATGAAATCTATGCGGGCAAAAATGTCTTTGTGACCGTTCGTCTGCAAAACCGGAAAAAACTCATGCCTTCCTTTCTCCTCAAGCTGGATGCCTTTGGCGAGAGTCTTCGCTTTCCGCTGGTGGAAAAGGGGTCCGATGATACCGGTTCGCTGATTGTCACTTTTCCGGAAAGGGGAGAAGTTGTTTCGGGGAAAGCTGTTCTCTCTTCACCTTTTCCGATTAATTTCTTCATCCGCAGCAACACGATGCAGCTTGATTCACGCTGCGTGGTCTTTCCGGTTCCTCGAGAGTGCTCTCTGCCTGGCGGACTTGGACGCAAGGATATCAGGGGCGAAAACCTGTCCACCAGAAAGGGCTCTGGCGGAGATATTGCCAGAATTCGCGATTATGTCTCCAGTGATCCTTTGAAGCTTATTCACTGGCGGCTTTCAGCACGTCACGAGGACCTGAAGGTCAAGGAACTGACGGCTCCCGCCGAAGCGCCGCTGGTAGTTGACATCCATTCCCTGCCGGGAGCTACCCTTGAGGATAATCTCTCCTACGGGACATTTTTGATCAACAAGGCCGCACGCGCCGGACGCCCGGTCGGTTTGAGGCTTGGCCGGCTTTTTCTGCGGCCGGATTTTACCCGTATGCACCGGTTGCACCTGCTTACGGAGTTGGCGATGTATGGTAGGAATTAGGACGGTTCTCGATATTCTTGCCGGTCTGATCAGCCTGGTGGGGGTGGCGCCCCTCTACCTCTATCTTGACCGGTTGCCCCAGTTGGCCTTTCCCGCTGCCTTGCTGGCGGCGGTCCTCATGGAAAAAAAGTCGATTAAACCGCTGAGCGGCAAAGTACCCACGGTAATTTCCATTACGCTCTTTCTGTTCTATGCAGTGCGGATTTCCCGCGAGAACATTCTCGAACCGGCCATTAATATCCTGGTGATCCTTCTTGCGGTCCGGCTTCTGAGCGAGAGGATTCCCCGCAATTATCTCCAAATCTTCGCCCTGTCACTCTTTGCCCTTTCCGCATCATCTCTCTATGATCTGAGTCCGGTTTTTCTCAGCTATCTGCTGATAATGATCCTTTGCATTGCTGCTTCACTGGTTTTATTGACCTTTTATACCGTTGACGCAAAGTTGTCGCTGAGCCGTAGAGGGATGAAGCGCTTGATGACGGTTGCCGTGGCGATGCCCGCTGCCGCGGCACCGCTGATCCTGATAGTTTTCATCATCATGCCGCGCCCGCAGTTTCCTCTCTGGAACTTTCTGTCACCCGCCGAAGATAAGGTTACCGGTCTCAGTGAGCAAGTTATTCCTGGCTCATCACTTCTGGTCCGGACGGTGAAGAACCCGGTATTGCGGGCCGAGAGCCCTAAACTTGCACGGACGGACCTGTATTGGCGGGGGATTGTGCTGAATGCACCACAAGGTAACGCCTGGGTGAGGATGCCGGTGAGCGAACGCGCCTTTGTCGATACCAAAGGCGCGGGACTGGTACGTCAGACCATATTGCCCGAGCCGAATTCCAGCCCGTATCTCATTACT
This sequence comes from Deltaproteobacteria bacterium, assembly GCA_009668975.1. GTDB lineage: Bacteria > Desulfobacterota > Desulfuromonadia > Geobacterales > Geobacteraceae > RPRC01. The sequence continues at coordinate 101,636 of SBEG01000002.1, forward strand.
CTCGATACTCCGGTTAAAGTTACCGGCATACGCGCCGATCAGTCGCCGGATCTGGTGTATACCCGCAAACGGACCGGTGGCAGGGTTCGCTACGTCACGGAATCATCCCTGAAACAGAATCAATCGGTTTCGGGTGCTTTCGACCGTGACATCTATTTGAGACTTCCAGAACATGTTTCGCCGCGCGTGGAAGATTTGGGGAAAAAATTTGCTGCGGAGGGAAAGACTGACCGAAAGATACTTGCTGCTCTTGAGGAGTATTTCAATACAGCCCGATTCCGTTATTCCACGAGTGGTCTGCCACGCTCGGCTGACCCGATCGGTGAGTTTCTTTTTGAGGGCAAGGCCGGACATTGTGAACTTTTCGCAACTTCCTTCATGCTTCTTCTCCGGGAGGCAGGGGTTCCCGCGCGACTTGTGGGAGGATATTACGGTGGTGACTATAATGAACTTGGCGGATACTACCTGGTAACGGAGGATATGGCTCATGTGTGGGTGGAGGTGTATCTGCAGGGAACTGGCTGGGTTCGGAAAGACCCGACCGTTTTTGCCCTGGATTTTGCCGGTGGTAGTGAAAATAAACGGGACTCGCTCCTCGACAGAGTGGGAAAGTTTTCTGATTACCTCAACTACTACTGGAACAATGCCATTGTAACTTACGACCTTGACAAGCAAATTACCATATTCAAGTCGGCTAATAAAGTATTGAGAAACTTTACTTTTCCCAAGGATGCACTGTGGTATCTGTTGTTTCTTCTTGGCCTGGGCGGATTTGTAGCCGGTTATCGGGTCTTTTTCGGGAGTCTGAAGTCGTCACCTGAAAAGAAGTTGCTTCGGGCCTTGTATGGAATAATCGCAAAAAAATATCCGGCTGAATCGATATCCTCTTCCACCGGTCTGCTTGATCTTGCGGAAAGTACCGGCGACCCTTACATCAGGGATTTTGCTGTAACGTTTTACGATTCAGTTTATCGCGACCACGTACTCTCCGCTGAGGAAGTGAAGCGGCTTCGTGGGATTCTCAGGGCCTTGGAAAGTTCCACCGGAAAAGAATTGTCAACGGGCGGAACGCGGCATAAGTCATTGACTTGATTTTGTTATACTGATACATTTTTAGCGTCTTGCATGGCACAGAGTGGTTTTTGTCGTTTCAATTTACCCCTAATACGTCGGGGTTAGAATTTTTTTCTTGCAGACGTGCTGAAGTACCAAGATTTCAAGCAAAAGAGGGTCTACTTTGAGTTCTCAAAAAGACAAATTTCTGGCAAGCGCGCAAAAGTTTATCCAAAAAGGACAGTTCGATAGAGCTCTGAGAGACTATGAACAGGTTGTCACTGCGGATCCAAAAGATGTTAAACTCCGTCAGAAGCTCGCAGAATTGATGATTCGCTGCAATCGCCGTGATGATGCCATTCGTGAATACAACACCATTGCCAAGTTTTATGACGAGAATGGTTTTTATCTGAAGTCGATAGCTGTGTACAAGCAGATCCAGCGTCTTGATCCTTCGAATATCGAGATTTCTCTCTGCCTTGCTGCTCTCAATGAAAAACAGGGTATGATCGGGAATGCCCTTTCTGAATACAAAATGGTGTACGACCATTACCAGAAACAGGGTCTTGTCGATCAAGCAATCGAAATTCTCCAGAAAATGCAAGCGGTTGATCCCGAGAATGTCGATATCCGGCTGAAACTTGCAGAAACCTACTTTGCCGTAAAATCTGAAGAAAAGGCCTATCAGGAGTTTACCCGCGCTGCCATTACCCTCAAGAATCGCGGTAACCACGACTTTTTTGAACGTGTCAACCGGAAGATTCATGACTTGTTTCCCGACAAAACAGATAGCTCCGTACTGGATATTATGAAGGAACAGCTGCGAAACGGCACGCTGAGTGATGCCATACCGAAGCTGCAGCAGATTCTCCAAGGAGCCCCTGACAACTTCGAAGCTTTGGGCCTGCTTTCCGAGGCATACCGAATCTCCGGTGAGACAGAGAATCGGGAAGAAGTTCTGCGGCGGATGGTCGAGTTGGCGCCGAACGATGTTTCCGTGAAGAAGAACCTCATTAACTGCCGTGTCGACGCTGGCGACCTGGAGGGAAGCATTGTCCTTCTCGAGAGCTATTCATCCGAGCTTTTTACCGCAGGAGCCTATGGTGAAGTCGAACATTTTTACACTGCTCTGCAAAATCTCGCACCCTATGATCTTCGCTTGCTGGAAGGTTTGAAAAATCTTTATGAGCTGACCGGAGAGTCGTCGAAACTTGCCGATGTTCAGGTGAGTCTCAATATACTTTCCCAAAAAGATTCCTCCAAAAGCTCTCGGCAGGTTGCAGATGCTGCTCTGGAGACATCGGAAATTGCCGCTGACGACACCTCTGATTCGCCCTGGGGAGACGAGATTGATCTCACTCTGACCGACGAGGATGAATCTATGAGTGACGAGGGACCGGCTCACATCGATTCGATGGATTTCGGTTCAATTGAACTTTCCACCGCAGATGTTACCGGCGAGGAATCAAATCAGGAAGAATTTGAGATAGATATTTCCTTCGAATTACCCGAAGAGAGTGCTGTTTTTGCTCCTGAAATGGATACTCCTGCTTGGGATGCGGAACTTCCTGTTCATCCGGAGCTGGAAGAGTCGTTGCCTCTGGAAGAAGATGTTCCCGATTTTCTTGCGCAGGAGGATTCGTATCGATTCGATGAGCCCCGTGCACCGTTGCTGCAGGAAGAATCGATCGACGCCGTTGATTTTTCTCGCGAAGAGACCGTGCTTCCTCTGACGGAGATTGTCTCTGACCAACCGCAGGTGTCGCCTTTCGAGGAACCGGAAATCCTTCCCCCTGTTGTGGATATCCCTCTCCCTGAACAACTTTCAGCTGAAGATATTTTTGCCCGCTTCATGGATGCTCCCGCACAGGATTATGAACAGGACGATACGGAGACACACTACAATCTCGGTATCGCCTATCTGGAGATGGGGCTTCACGACGAAGCGGTCAAAGAATTTCGCATAGCGGCCAATGATCCAGACAGAAAACTGGATTCCCTGACACTTCAGGGGCTCTGTTTTCGCGATCAGGCTAAATTTGCCGATGCAGAAGAGTTGTTTACCGCGCTCTTATCCCTCGAATCCCTTGATGCCGATCGCCTCCTTGCGTTACGTTATGAACTGGGCCTCTTGTACGAAGCCGCCGGGCGCAGAGAAGAGTCTCTGCAAGTTTTCCGTGAGATATTCGGCACGAATCCCGGCTTCCGTGACACCATGCAGAAGATCACTGCTTTGAGTGGCAATAAGAGTTCCTTCGACCTGTCGGACTTGGATGATGAGGATATCGAGTTGGAAGAGTTGGTGTGATTCCAATTCCAGATCAGGATGATCTCAATGCGGCGAGAATTGAGGCAGCGAGGCGTACTGAAGTGCACGTTGAACAGCCGCAGACGAGCCAACGCAGGGAGGGCCTTGATATGAAATTGGAATACTTTCTTGAACTGGTCGTCCTGCACCGTCTGCCGGTGCGGAATGATCGGGTATTTTCGTTTTTTTGATGTTTCCTGCCACCTTTTTCCCTCAACTAGCATACTGTGACTGCGTCCCTTGTTGAGATTCTTTTTTTGCCGGATATCTTCTTATTCTACGTTGCAACCAAGATGACTTAATACCCAACCACACCCCCAGCTCCTTTAGGCCCTTTGGGCCCTCCCTTGCAACGAGGGGAGCTTACGTCTCCCTCCTGTTTTGCTGGGGGAAAGGGTGGTATGGTGTCAGCTTGGGTGCCTTTTGTCATTAGCTCCTCAAATCTGCACGAAAAAAACCCGCCTGTTTTACGGATTCCCCCTGCGAGGTCAAAATGTGTGGGAAAAGTAAAAACGGCTTGTGTTTTACCGTTGGATGAAAGATAATTTTGCGATTCATCGGACCGCATGTTTGCATCACGAATGCCCTGCTGCGTTGCGTGCCGGGAAAGGAACGTTGTCATATGGAAAGACTTTGGGCTCCCTGGCGCATGGAGTTTATACTCAACGAGAAACCTTCCTGCTGCATTTTCTGTCTGGGTGAGATGCAAGGCGAAGAGAGCGAGAAGGAACGCCTTGTTCTGTATCGTGACACTCTTTCTTTTGTAATGATGAACCGCTATCCATATACCACCGGCCACCTGCTTGTTTCGCCGTACCGTCATGTCGGCTCACTACAGGATTTGACTGCGGAAGAAATGCTGCAGCTGTTCGAAAACGTCAGACGTGCCTGCGAGGTAACAACCAAGGCTCTGTCACCGCAGGGGTTCAACATAGGTATCAACCTGGGTAAGGTCGCGGGTGCGGGGGTGGATGATCATCTCCATATCCATATCGTTCCGCGCTGGGTGGGTGATGCGAACTTCATGACGGTTGTCGCTGATGTTCGAGTCATTCCCGAAGGGCTCTTGGCCACCTATGAGAAATTTCATCCTTTTTTTCGTGAAGTCCGCGCAACGGCGGAGACTCAACGGAATAAAGGTACGTAATTGCGTGAGCGTGACAGTCACTTGTGCAACGTGATTGGTGGAATCGTGGTACCGCAATGTCAAAGAATAGTCTATCAGGCTACAGGTACTGTAGCAAGAATTCCTCTGAATTCGACAGCAGCGGACGGGGAGTGGAGAGCCTATGAGCACACAAGAAAAAATGCGGCACAGGGATCACCTCTATGCCGCAGCTGGATTGCTGACGATCCTGGTATCGCCGACTATCGGGGCGCTGTTGCATACACTCGTCTTTTATCAGCCGAATGTTTCTTTTTGGGCTCAGATGATCGGAGAGGTGACCGCAAGTCCGGATAAAGTCCTCTTGTATACCTATATAGGTGTGGGTACTGCTTTATTCGCCTCTATTTCCGGTTATATTCTCGGCAAGACCACTGATCAGCTGCGTGAACGGGCCCGCGAACTTGAAACAGTCCATGCTGAGGCGGTTTCTCAGAAAGAATCCTATGAAGAGCGTTACCGGGCACTTGACGGAAATATCAAAAAATTTCAGCGCATCAGTACAAAAATCCAGAAGTCCCTCAATATTGAAGAGGTAATGACTCTCTGCACTCAAGGCTTGCATGAAGTGCTTGGCTTCGAGCGCGTCAACGTGCTGATGGCAGACCCGGAGCGCAAAAACCTGCACTTTCTGCTTGCCACCGGAAGTGAAGGGTTTGATGTGCGTGGGGTAAGCCTGCCTCTCGACCAGCGAATCGGCATCATCAATAAATGTTTCGCCGAACAGAAATTCTATTTGATCGACGATATCGGCAAATGTCCGCAAGACTACTACCTCCAATCCCCCTATGATACTCTCAAACCGCTCCGGTCCCGTTCATTCGTGCTTTGCCCGATTGTGGTAAAGGGGGAGTCGGTTGGTCTTTTTGGTATTGACAATGCTTACAGCCGGCGTCTTGCCAATGAGAGCGATGAGGATACAATCAGGCTATTCGCCGATCAGGCCGCTGCAGCAATCATGCGGATAAATCTGCTGGGGGCCATCGATACACTAACTTCCGAGCTGGATGATACCTTCAGCGGTTTTCTCCAAAAGCAGGAGGTGTTTTCCCGTACCGTGTATAGCCTCAAGGCGGCCATCGATTCACTGTTTGACGGCACCGCACGGATCGCCCATGCTTCGGAAAGTGTTATGACATCGGTGGAAGAGACCAGTTCCGCGGTCGGCCAGATTTCCTTTTCCATCGATCAGGTCACCAATAATCTCAATTTTCTTGCCGACACCATTGATAAGTCCGTCTCAGCCATGGAGGAGATGCACGCCTCCATCAAGAATGTCGAGAAGAATGCCGCTGTTTCCCATGAAGTTTCCCAGCGGGTCCGGCTGCAGGCGGATGCGGGTAACGACAAGGTCGGGGAAACAATTGCCGCCCTGGAAGAGATACAACGTTCAGTCGAGATTTCCTTCGAGGGAATCATGCGTCTGGCTGAAAATAGCGGACGCATCGGCAGTATTGTAAAAATCATTAAAGACATCACGAAAAAGACCAATCTTCTGGCCTTGAATGCTTCGATAATTGCGGCACAGGCCGGCGAATTCGGCAAAGATTTCGGCGTGGTTGCCGAAGAGATGCGGGCGCTCTCCCACCAGACCGGCCAGATTACCGGTGAGATTTCGGTCATCATTTCATATATCCTCAATGATTCAGACACCGCTGCCCGAAACATAACCTTTTCGAAAGAACTGGTGCAGAAAGGTGTCGAGATTGGACACGCAACCGGCGAAACGCTGAAGATTATCCATGAGAGCGCGGTCCGTTCCATGGATATGACGGAGGAGATCAAGACTGCCACCGAAGAGCAGGTCAAGGGGGTGAAGCTGGTAACCCACTCCATTGAAGATGTCAGCGCCATGGCCTCACAGATCTATACCGCTTCAAAAGAGCAATCAGGGGCAACGAAGAATATTATGCGTTCCATCGAATCCATTAAGGATATGGCCATGGAGATGGTGAAGTCCACCGAGGCCCAGGTCCGCGACGGGTCCGAAATCGAGGAGTCGGTGGAGTCCCATGTGCACACCAGTGAGGAGATTTTTGCAAATATGGAGTTGCGCAGGCAGCAGAGTGTTGCCGTAATGGAGCAGTTGGAAGTCATCAAGGGAGTTTCAGCGTAAAATACACTGGTTTTTTTAGTTTTGTTATGGTATCTACTACAGTAATTGAGAAGAGCCGCAGGGCGGCCTTTAACTTTTGAGTAGCGAACTAATTATCTTATACCGCCTGTATTCATTTGTGAACCGGGACGGGAGGCGATAGCCGGACTACGACGACGAAGTGGAGTGTCCTTCGTTTCGTTACCCATACCACGCCCTCTCTCACCGGAGGGCGTTTTTTTTTGGGGCCAGGTGTGAAACGCAAAAGAACCATCCTCGATATTCGGAAAATGAAGAGTGACGGTCAGAAGATAGCCATGCTCACCTGTTATGACTACCCGACTGCACGAATTCTTGACGAGAGTGGAATCGACATTCTGCTGGTGGGCGATTCGGTCGGTGTTGTTTTTTCGGGTTATGATACGACGCTGCCGGTTACCATGGACGAGATGATCTATCATTCACGTGCCGTTGCCCGGGCGAAGCCCAAGTCGCTCCTTGTTGTCGATCTGCCGTTTCTCTCCTACCAGACCGATATTCGAGATGCCCGCGTTAACGCGGGACGCCTTGTCAAGGAAGGGGGCGCCGAGGCGGTAAAGCTGGAGGGTGGCGAAAATGTTGTCGAGAGCATCAAGGCTATCGTTGACATGGATATCCCGGTCATGGGACATATCGGCTTGACTCCCCAGTCCATTCACCGCATGGGAGGCTACAAGGTCCAGGGAAAATCGGAAAGTGCCGGGGAGCAGCTTCTGGCGGATGCCCTTGCCGTACAGTCTGCCGGAGCTTTTGCCGTGGTGTTGGAAGGTATCCCCCTGAAGCTTGCCGCTAAAATTACCTCCGAGTTGGCGATTCCGACCATCGGGATCGGCGCCGGACCGCACTGCGACGGGCAGGTGCTGGTGATACATGATATACTTGGTCTGTGTGAAAAGTACTCACCCAAATTCGTCAAGCACTATGCCGATGTGAAAGCGATTATTTCCGACGCTGCCGGACGTTTCGCCGCCGAAGTGAAGGCGAGTGAGTTTCCGACAGACGATCACTCCTTTCATTGATATGGAAATCGTTACCTCGGTAGTGGAAATGCAGGAGAGGGCGACAGCAACGCTGGCCGCGGGAAAAACCATCTCCTTTGTACCGACCATGGGCTTCCTCCATCAGGGACACGCCTCTTTGCTGCGTGAAGGGCGCGTTCAGGGTAATCTGCTGGTCCTGAGCATTTTTGTCAATCCCACCCAGTTCGGCGTCGGGGAAGACTTCGAATCGTACCCGCGTGACCTGCAACGGGACAGTGAGATTGCCGCTGAAAACGGCGTCGACATCATCTTCGCGCCGACCGCGAAAGAGATGTACCCACACGGTTATCAAACCTACGTGAACGTGGAGACGATCTCGCTTCCCCTCTGCGGCGCCTCGCGGCCGGGTCATTTCCGTGGTGTTACCACGGTGGTGGCGAAGCTGTTCAATATCGTCAAGCCGACCCGTGCTTTTTTCGGGGAAAAGGACTTCCAGCAGCTGGCGGTCATTCGCCGGATGGTCCTGGACCTGAATATGGATGTAAAGATCGTTGGGATGCCGACGATCAGGGAGGATGACGGGCTGGCCAAGAGTTCGCGCAACTCCTACCTCTCGCCGGAGGAGCGTACCGCCGCTTTGTGCCTTTCGCGAGCCCTGGCAGCGGTCAGCGATCTTTATCGCAGTGGTGAAAAGAATGTTGAAAGATTACGTGCCGGTCTGCTGGCCATTCTCGGCGGCGAACCGCTGGCCCGCATCGACTATGCGGAGTTTCGCGACGGCGACTCTCTGGAAGAGGTGTCGCAGGCAGATGAGCGGACAGTGGTTGCTCTTGCCGTGCGGATCGGCGGCACACGACTGATAGACAATACCATGATAGGAAGGGGCGTCACATGGAAAGAAAGATGCTGAAAAGCAAAATTCATCGGGCAACGCTGACCGGAGCGAATCTTCAGTATGAAGGAAGCGTCACCATCGATCGGGACCTGATGGATGCCGCGGATATTCTTCCCTACGAGGCGGTCTGCATCTGGGATGTCAACAACGGCAGCCGCTTCGAGACCTATGCCATCGAAGGCGAGCGGGGCTCCGGGGTGGTCTGTGTCAACGGCGCCGCGGCGCGACTCGTTGCTCCCCATGACCTGGTCATCATCGCCAGTTTCTCCTCCATGAGTGATGCCGAGGCACGCGCCCACGAACCAAAACTGGTCTTCGTGGATGATCAGAACAAAATCCTGCCCACCCGCAAGGAAGTCGCCGGACAGGGGTCCCTGAGAAAGGTCAGCTGGTAACCGCCAGTTCGTCGTGGCAGCCTGCAGCCGTGCTTCCGGCCGTTGCTTTTCCGTCGTTCTTTGCTACAAGTACAAGAAGACACATTAACGGTTAGCCGGGGCACTGCCATGAAAATATACGCCGCATCACATCTCTTGCCTGTTTCAGGTCCCGCCATTGAGGGCGGGGCGCTGGTGGTCGAAAACGGAAAAATAGTGGCAGTCGGAAAGCTTTCCGAGCTGACCGCCGCCTTCTCGGCCCCGGTGATTGAAAATCCCGGTTGCGCCATAATTCCCGGCCTGGTGAATGCCCATAGTCATCTGGAATTGACCCATTTCCCCTCCTGGAAGGTTCGCAAAGGTATCGATTATTCCCCCCGGACCTACGTCGACTGGATAATTCAGGTTATTAAAATCAGGAGATCACTCAGTCCCGAAGAACAGGATCACTCGGTTCTCGAGGGGATCAGGATCTCTCTGCAGTCAGGGACAACGGCTCTCGGTGAGATCCTTTCCGATCCGGCGCTTCTGTCCCTCTACCTCCGTTCTCCCCTTGTCGGGAGGGTGTACCTTGAGGCGGTCGGACAGACTCCCCAACGTTGCGCCGATGTGATGTCGGCTATTGGCGAGACTTTGCCGCTCTTCTCCGGAACGGATCTGGCGCCCGGGATTTCTCCTCATACGCCTCATACCGTGTCGGAGGATTTTTTCCGGGAGTTGCGGGACTATACCGCGCGGCAAGCCCTGCCGCTGATGATCCACCTGGCCGAATCCCGGGAAGAATCGACCTTCTTTTTCGACTCCAGCGGCCCGATCGCCGAGAAGCTTTATCCCTTTGTGGATTGGAACGAACACCTTCCGCCTCCACGGCGAACCAGCCCGACAGCTTACCTGGATTCACTCGGCGTCTTGCGGCCGGGGACGACCTTGGTCCATTGCGTCCACATCTCTCCGTCGGATGCGGAACTTTTGAAAAAGCGCGGGGCTGCTGTCGTGCTCTGCCCCCGCAGCAACGAGAAACTCGATGTGGGCACCGCTCCGGTACATCTACTGAATGCGGCCGGGATACCGCTGGCGCTCGGCACCGACTCCCTGGCCAGCAACGATTCACTGTCGCTCTTCGATGAGGCCCGTTTTTTCTTGAAGAAGTTTCCGGATCAGTTCTCCTCCGCTGAAGTTCTGCGGATGATGACGCTTACGGGAGCGGAAGTTCTTGGCAGGGAAGCTGAAATCGGCTCCCTCGAGCAGGGCAAGAGGGGCGACTTCCTGGTCATTTCGCTGCCGGAGAATTCGGGCAGGGACCTCGCTCTGGAGATAATTAGCGAAGGAGCTATTCGCGAAGTATTCATCCACGGTAATTCCCTGCAGAGTGCCGGAGCCGCTTCAATGGCGGAATTATAAAGTTTTTTCCATAGCTTTAATTTTTCTCGTTTGGTATCATAAAGACAATGAGCGAAAAGTTGATCTGCAACAACAAGAAAGCCTACCATAACTATTTCATCGAAGAGAAGTTCGAAGCGGGCATGGTTCTAACCGGTACGGAGATAAAATCTCTGCGGTTGGGAAACGCGAATCTGAACGACTCTTTTGCCATAGTCAGGAACGGTGAGGCATTTCTCAATAATCTCCACATTACGCCCTATGAATTCGGCAACCGGGAGAATCACGACCCTGACCGGATGCGTAAACTGCTGTTGCACAAGAAGGAAATCGCCAAACTGTTCGGCAAGATCCGCGAACAGGGCTACTCGGTGGTTCCTCTGCGGCTCTACTTCAAGAACGGGCTGGCAAAAGTGGAAATAGGTCTGGCAAAAGGCAAGAAGCTGTACGACAAGCGTGAAGTTATGAAGGAAAAAGACCAGAAGCGCGATATGTCGCAGGCGTTGAAGCAGAGGAACAGAGAATAGAGAATCAGTGAACATGGGACAGGGAACAGGGAACAGTTAATCAGTAAGTATTAGGATTTACTGTACGCTGTACGCTAAACAAATGGGGGTGTCAAGGTTTCGACGGGGGTAATAAGCAAAGGTTGCATGCCGAGATCCGGGTGGCTCGTTAAACAATCCGGGGCGAATTAAACGCCGATAATTACGAATACGCTTTAGCAGCTTAATAACCTGCTAACGATTTGCCGACCCTCTCCCACGGGGAAGGACAAATCGTCATTTTAGTGGGATAGCCGAGGGGAGTGCCTGTGACCCAGAGCGAAATTGAAGCAGGATCGCCAACTGAATATCCCGGCCAGTGGAGCTTCACGCGGTTAAATCAAATACTGGTATAAGCATGTAGACGCCTTCTGTGGATGATCTTCGGACGCGGGTTCGATTCCCGCCACCTCCACCAACTATCTGAAATCATTATGGTTTTAGACTGAAAACCCATAGCGCCTCTCAGGTGTACCACCAAACTGGTACACAGGGGGTTCTATGGGTTTTCCTTTATTGACAAGAAGGGGGGCAAGATATTATTTTCGGGTACGAATACCGGCAGACCTTTGTGAATTCTTTAGCCGCCGTGAATTGAAGCGGTCACTTCAAACAGCGGATCACCGGAAAGCGCGGAACATGGTGAAGATTGAAACCGCAAGGGCTGCAATCACTTTTGAGAAAATGAGGGATAAGGCTTTGACACGTGAACAGCTGAAGCAGATTGCTGAAGATTATCTTCAAACTCTGTTGGAAAATTGGGAACAAGCTAGAGAAGAGGGCAGCGGTTCACCTCAAGGGATCACCACACCGGAACACCTGAGGCGTAATCAGTTATCGTTTGTTGAGGTTTATCAAAAGGACTTGGCTGTAAACGATTTCAGTTTGATAAAGGAAGATCTTAAGATAATACTTGAGGAAATGCAGCGGCAAGGGCTAGGGATTGAGGACGATCAACAGCTTACTATGTTGTCGCGTGAGTTGCTTAAAAAGAGGATTGAGGCAAGTAGGATCGAAAGTGAAAGGGTAGTGGGGAATTATTCTAGTAAACATGAGGTGTTCACCCGTAACCGCCAGGAGATAGTCACCCCGAAACAACCGGAGAGAGAGCAGGGCAAGCCTCTATCTGTGGTAATTGGTGCATATGTTCAGGAACACCTGACATTCAAGAAGTGGACTCCAAAAACCGAGCAGGAGAACACAAGTATCCTTGCCGTGTTCCTGGAGTTAGTCGAAGACAGGGACATTACCACTATCACCCATCAAGAACTGATGACCTTTAGGGCAAATCTAGTGAAGGTACCGGCAAACCCAAAGAAAGGGCGGGACAAGGAAGGTAAACCACTGAAGGAAATCATAGAAATGGGCCTTCCTCCCATTAGTCAACGTACGGTGGGTAAATACCTCACGCGGGTTGCATCCTTCTTTAAGTGGGCAAAGCTTCACAAGTATGTGGAAACGAATGAAGCTGAAGGGTTGACAATAAAGGAATCCAAGAAAGCAAAAGCTTCAGGAGATAGAAATACCTATGGGGTGGATGACCTGGAAAAAATTTTCAAGGCCCTCACGTATGACCACAAGAAACCGGAAAGTTTCTGGATACCTTTGATTGGTCTCTATTCCGGAATGAGGATTGATGAGATATGCCAATTACACCTTGAAGATGTGAAAAGCATTGAGGGTATTCCCTGCTTTGATGTGAACGAGGAAGGCTCAAAGAAGGTTAAGACGGTATCTAGTAGCCGGATCGTACCGGTACACCCTGTATTGATCACCCTGGGATTTCTGGATTACGTGGAGCAAATCAGAGTACAGGGAAAGCCTCGCCTTTGGGAAAACTGCATATTGAAGCGTGACGGTTACTCTCAGGACTTCGGAAAGTGGTACCAGCGTTTCAACCGTAAATATATCACCCAAGAAAGGAAGAAGGTGTTCCATTCCTTCAGGCACCTTGTAGCCGATACCCTTAAGCAATCCGGTATCCAGGAGACAGTCACCGCTGAACTTCTTGGTCAAAAGAATGAAAATATCACCTATTCGCGCTACGGGAAGAGCTATAAGCCGCAACCGCTACTTGAAGCCCTACAAAAGCTTGAGTATGGCGTTGACTTGGAGATTCTGAAGGGGAAGGTTCCCGCGAAGTTGTAGCGGACATCATGCAAACCTGCTTGGCTGCATCGAGGGATATGAGGTAGTCCTTTGAAGGGCGGCCACCTTTGGGGTTTTTGCCCTTTTCGGCAGAAACTACATAGTCAATCCCATCAACCAGCATGGCCCTTACAATCTGCTCTTTGATCCAATGTGCGAAAGCGTCCTTTACACCCAAAGCCTTATGAAGTTCCCGCGCGTCTACAGCGTTGACACCTGAAGGTGAACATGAGGGGAAAATAAACAGATTGATGGTATATTCAAGATGTTATATATGCAGTAAGTTGAATACAATGTAACACCCTGGAAGGTATGGAGAATGGGGAAACATGAGGAGTTGCTATTAACTGATCACCTAAAGGGATACCTCATGTTCACATTGACCGGATACAAGAGTTCTCTCTTCTGTATTTTCCTATACTTGCTTTTACTTTGTAATTGTACTAATCCAGGGTGATAAATTATCAGGGTGATACTCGTTATTGGCATTATGTTTGCATAAAAAGCCCCCCCCTATGTGATACATAATGTTTTACACGATAGTCTCTACTTAGCATAAGAATATTCAAAGTAATAAGTAGTAACAGTACCCCTTATGACTACCTTTATCAGCTACTAGAGAGAAACACTAATGTTACCCTTATGTTTACCCTTATGTATTACCTTATGTTTACCCTAATGTATCCTTTACTGATTTATACTACTACTTTCCCCCTTGGGTGTGCGTGAGAAGATTCCTGTATCATTCCAGGTGATTACATACACCACTTATTAGCTTTTCTAGCTGTTCAAGTATCTGTAAAGGGTGTCTCTTGAAATACCCATGTCACGCGCTATCTGTGCTCTTGGTTCTCCGGCCTCCGCTCTTCTCCTGAGTTCATCTATCCGCTGTTCTGTCATTTCCTGCTTTCTTCCTTTGTATGCACCCCTTGCCTTTGCTAATTGCACACCTTCCTTTTGCCGTTCCTTGATAAGTGTTCTCTCAAACTCAGCAACCGCACCCATAATTGATAGCATCAGGTTTGCCATTGGGGAGTCTTCCCCGGTAAATGTAAGATTCTCTTTGACGAACTGAACAGCCACACCGCGCCCTGTAAGTTCCTTCACGATCTGCCTGAGGTCATCAAGGCTACGGGCGAGCCGATCCATTGAGTGAACCACTAGGGTGTCACCCTGGCGTACATATTGAAGAGCTTCCTTTAATGCTGGCCGGTTTGTATCCTTACCAGAAACCTTGTCTTCAAATACTTTGTCTAGTTTTATGCCGTCTAGCTGCCTTGCTGTGTTCTGAAGGACCGAAGAAACCCGAATGTACCCGATACGTTGAACTTTCATCTTACACCCCCTTGGAATGAATAAACTGTACGATATACATTTAAGACGTGCATCAAAGATTGTCAAGAATATTTTTCGTACACTTAAATCTGACAGGAAAACAAAGGGTGTCTTACGTCCGGCTAGAGTGTACTTAAATCTGACAACTAAATGGTCTAGTGCTGCCATGTCTAGTGTTGTACTTGGCAGGGATATAAGCGAGGGATTGAAGCAGGGGGTACCACAGGCACCCAGGAGCACACAAGGGTACCCCCACGGGGGGGAAATTCATGTTCACTCACCCCCGATATGCCCTTTCACATTTTTGCAGTATTTTGGAAAACTGTTAGATAGCACGCACAATTCTTGTTCGTCTTATTTTCCCATACCTCAGTATACCCTTGAAGGTTTGCCTTCAGAAATCGTGAGCTAGCTGTATAGTTAAAGCTAAGGGGAACCCTTTCAGATTCCCCTTATGTTCAAGCTAAGGTTTGTTCCTTACTCTTGGTTCATAAACTCTTCATGTCTCTTCTGGATCGCCTGAGGCAATTCAGGGTATTTCTCAAAGAGTTCATAGGCTGCATCACTTTTCGTTTGTCTCATCAAGGTTCTGATTAGTTCCTGCTTGGATGAGGGGTGTCCCTTCTCTTCGTTGAGTTCTTGAAACCACTGTTCACCCACAATACCATCCAAGGCTTCCTTGAGTTTCTTACCCCTGATACCCACAAGTTCTGAGTTTTGCTCAACAGACAGCGGAACCTTACTGATCTGCTTCATGCTCCGGTTGTCACTTTGGGTATCAATGTTCAGCTTGTCAAAGAGCTGTCGTACCGGATCTTTAGAGGCTGTTGAGGCAATAATAGGGGAAATAATGTCAGGGCCTAAGGCACCTTCAGGCACAATAGGTTCACCGAATATGTCCATCTTAGGGGGTAACGTTTCAGAGAGTCCCGGTATCTTGGCTTTCACAGAGTCCATGAATGATACGGTATCCCTTATTGTAGGATCAGTTAAGCGTTCAGCCGCCCCGACACCTGAAGGCACCCAGGAGAGCGTAAAGTTCTTTACAAAGGCATCAGCCTTACTGTCACCCGCTGAGATAGCATCTAACAGCTCAACCATACCTTTCAGCATGGTCTTTGAGGTAAGGTTCCTTGAGACCGCAATTAGTGCCGCCGTCCCTGCTTTCTTGGCTTCCTCATCGTCATCGGCATACTGGAGAATATCAAAGGCATCAGCGGCAAGGCCCAGGAACGAAGATATAGGGTCCAATCGGTTATACGAATAATACTTGTCACCGATCCTCACCGAATACGGTTGCCAGCCTGAGACCTTCTTAGACATCATGTTCTTGTCACCACCGCCTGTGATGAGTCCTGAAGAGGCAAGCTGATAGGCTCCAAACATCAGGAGACCACCTGTGGCCCACCTGGAAGCAATCTCTGCTTTCTGCTCCCGAGTGCCATTCCTCAAAATCTCCCGCACTTCCGATTGATACATGGTAAGCCCAGGGATTCTGTCAGTAACGTAGTGGATCAGGTTTGTAGGGGTTCTGGTAAAGGGTATGAAAAGCTGTAGGACGGGGTGATCTGCTACTACCCTATTTAAAGATCCTAAGATTCCCTTAGGGTTCGCCGTAAAGGTATTACTCCGAGTTGTCTCTAAGGCCCTTGCAAGAATGTCCTCACTCGGGACATCCACCAGCTCAGACTTTAAAGAAGCCACACGTTTAGCTAAGGCTTTACCCTCAAGGCCCTCGGATACCGCTGTTCTGTATGCCTCAAGGTACGCTTCCCTGTGGAGTGCCGCCCTTTGGTTGACTACTTTAAAGAACTCATCCTCAGCACCCAAGGCATCAAAGGTTGTCCTTAAGAACTTCCCTGAGGCATCAACACCTTTCCCTAGAGCACCGTCCATGCCTAATGCTGTTGCAAGGTAGTCAACACCTTTCCCCAAAGGCATCTCCTTAAAGGTATCATAAGAGATTCCAGGGGTGAGGTCTGTACCGTCTATCTTGGAGATAAGGGGGTCTATCGTGAACTGTGAAGTTTTCCAGGCCCTTTTAGCGAGTCTCAAGGCATCAAACCACGCCTCACCCTGAGATAACCCTTCAAACAAAGCCTTGGCATCCCCTAAGCCTCTTCCTGAGAACACCCCCGCAAGAGTGGCCTCACCGAAGTTCATCATGCCAGCTAAGAAGTTACCGCTTATGTTCGCCGCATGTGTCACCGGATTGGACAACAAAACCGTCCTATGTAGCTCATTGAGAAAACGCAAGGTAGGAGACTTGACGATACCCCGAAGGTATCTATTTACCTTGATCTGATCGCCTTCCCTCACAATATCTTTCAGCTTCTGTACTGCCGCCACCAGCTGCTTCTTACCACCTTGTGTCTCCATGAGCTTAGAAACTGAATCGAAGTCAAGGCGTACCGTATCAGCTGCAATCTTCATCGAGTTCAAGGCCCTTGCTACCTCAGTTTGACTTCCTTTCACCTCAGCCTGGACCGCTGCTGCCAAAGAGGTCAGCTCCTTGAACTTCATCAAGAGGTCAGCCGGGGGGTCATTATGTGCAAGAATCTGGTCTGTCACCTCTAACAACGGGGTCTTGATCGAATTCATTGCTACCCTAGCGGCCAAAAGCCTTTCAGACAGCTTCCTTGTATCTTTGGAGAGCATGTTGACATTCTGAAGGTTCACCCCAAGTTCGTTAGCACCCTTCAACGTCTCCTCAAACGAGACCACACCCCTTGTCATCTTAGCTGTTTCTTCAGGGATATGCTGAGAGATGAGGTTTGTGAGGCCGTCTATTGCTTCCTTAAGATCTTCAGGAGCGCTGATACCTTTGAAATTGAAGTCTTTACCTACTTCCTTAGAGACAGTCTCCAGGTCTCCATCACGAAGCGCCTGAACAAGAGCCTGTGTTTTACCTTCAGGTATCTTCACTAGGGGTTTGTACTTGAGTTTTACCCATCCAGAATTAAGCACACCGTCAAGCGCTTCAAGGTTGTTTCCGTGTTTACTTATTATTTCCCGTACGTTGTTGACTATCTCTAGTGACCTTTCAACCTGTTTTCTACTTTCAAGCGGTAAGTGCTTATTGTCCAATGCTTCTTGGTAGCTTTTCTGTGTGTGTTCAAGATCTGAATCAGCTTGCTTGATGCGTTCAAGAATGCCTTCCCTTGCAACAGCCTTATCCTCAGGTGTCCCGTGTAGATAACTCCTGATCTTCTTGGCACCAACATAACCACCGGAACCGATCAGAAGGCCGATCCCTATATCCTCCCAGGAACCCACCTTACCATCACCATTGTAGTCAAAGAAGAGACCTGAAGATCCCCCGAGACCGGCTGAAGCTATGCCGCCCTGGAGTCCTACACCGGCTGAACCCTTCTCATTCCCAATGATGTTACCAAAGGAGTCAAGGAGACCTGTAACCGTTTTCTTTTCAGCTGTAGCTATCTCCTGGAGCTTGGTAGGCAATACCGCTTCATCTATAACCGGAATGTCTTTTACTGCGAAAGGCTTACCGCTAGGGTCAAGAATAGCGCTTCTACCTAATGGTTCATCAAGAGTGTACTTCGGTAGAATCTGAGGTGTTGCATAGCTATTCGTCATGGCATCACCTTCAGTTTTCAATGAAGGGATTTCCAGGAGCGGATCATTAGGGAGAGAATTAAGTTCCCCCTCAGGTGTCCCTGTTACCGGTACTTTCTCCCCTGAAATGTCAGAGACTACCTCAATGTTTGCTTCCTTGTTTGCCTTGTTAGCAGCTAACTGGTTATCAACCTCAGACGCTATATCATCAAAGCTTCTCTCCGGTTCTAACTTGGTGAGTGCTGCAATGCGTCCGGTCCTGGTAGCGTTTATCAGTCTTTCCTGGATTGCCTCAGGGGTGAGTGTAGAGAGGTTTTCCTTAGGGGCAGTTACAAAGGCATCCTTTATGGGGTCTGCGGTTGCCGGTTTAGTTGAACCTTGTGCGTAAGGATTGTTGAGCTTTGGTTCAACATAAGGGGCCTCTTTGGGAGTCCCCTTAACGAACTGCTCAGAGAGTTCATCCTTGACTGCTGGTGCTGTATTCGGCCTAGGAACTATAGAAGCCCCTTTATCAGCACTTCCGGTAGGTACAGGTTGCAATTCCCGTATCGCCTTGGCTTCTTTCGCAAGGACTTCCTGTGCTGCTGCTAAAGCTTCCTCCCCCGGTTTCCCTGAGGTTTTAAGAGTCTTAGCCGCCTTGTAAGCCTTAAGGGAACTGAAGAGGGCCTTAGATCCTTCGATACCCATATCAAACCCGATACCTAACAAGGCGTTCTCCAGGCCGTTCTTTAGACGTGCAACCGCCTTGGAGTCATCGGGGGAAGCCTCAAGGTATTCAGTAATCGGATTCTGGAAGGAAGGCACTTGCTGAATCATATTAGAAAGTCTTGCCTCATAAGGATCAAAGCCGACCATAGAAGCAGTACCACCGGCAATAGCAGCCTGTCCTATACGAGCACCTGTTGTGAGCTTGGCACCCTTAGTCAGCACCCCCGCTACCCTGTTGATAGGGAGAAAGGCGGTAACGAATTGAGTGATACCTGAGGAGACACCATAAGCTGTACCATGCCCCTCCTGACTCGCCTTCAGTGTTTCCTTATTGATCCCTGTCACGTTATGCAGAAGATCTTTAAAGGCGTGGTCGTTGTAATCGTCACCTCTTAAGAAGTCAATCTTGGCTACGTAGTTACTCATGTCATCTAAACTATCAAAGAGTTCGTATGCTGCCTTCTTGACACCCTGAGCACCGCCCTTTGCTATCTCTGTGAGCATCCCAGGTTTCTTACCCTCAGGTGTAACTTTAGGAGCCTCTACAGGTTTTTGTACTTCAAACTGCTTATACATTTCGCGCAGCTCACTCATCTGCTTTGCGTGATAGTTGCTCGCAACCTTACGTTGATGACGTGAGGATATATCTGGCATGTGTTATTCACTCTCCAATTTCTTTGGTCTTTTACCGAAACGGTAGGGGTAAAGGTCACATCTAGTAACGGTACAAAGGCGTACCTCTTGTTTCGATCCACAAGAGCAATCAAGGCATTTAGCCCTTATTGCCTTCATAGGGGTCAATACATTTTCCATTTCTTCTCCGTTTTGTTGAGCTAGCTATAGGTTTTCTTGATTCAATAGGAAGGGTAAAGGGTTAGGCAGGGGGTTTGCGGGGCAATGAAGAAAAGTGACACTATTTACGGTCAAGAAGGCGAGCACCGGCAACAGACGCGGCCTTGTCAAATGCTGTAAGGACTTCATTTTTGCCCCATCCGGTTTTCTTGGAAAGTTCCTTGACGAATTCCTCACGGATAGTCTTGATATAATCTTCGTTCATGTTTCATTCTCCTTTCTGAATTTACAGGACACCTTTAGCGGCCCTCAAGGTTTCTTTTGCTTCGGTTTCGATCTTTCCTGATCTTCTCATTCTTTCCAGGTGTTCAGAGTAGTGACGAATGGCGCGGCGGACTATTACGGACCCGCTAAACTGGTTACCGTGTTCCTGGAAGGTTTCCCGGCATGACGTGAGACATACATAACTGAAGTTATCAAGGTTGAAATGTCGGTTCTCTCCTTGGTTTCTACTCACTCCCTTTTGATTCTGTTGCAATGTATCACCTCCTTTTTAGTTGTACGCTTTGGTGTATACGCCGGTTATGCAAAAAAGGTGTTCTCTCTATAGTGTCCGTCTGAAAGTGGAAAAAGTGGGATAAACTCAAGACTGGCGCGGCGGGAAGGGGTGTAAGAGGGGGGGAGAAAAAGGGGCATCGGAAAACGTCACCTAGCCCCCTGAATAAATCTGTATTGCCTACGTTTGAATTTCCGGTTCAACGTCTTTGAGTAATGCGGCATATGTGTGTTTTATCTTCTGATTGAACAGCGTGAGTGAGTCTCTAATGGATTCGGGAAGGGTATCCCATTCGGCATACTGATGCGTTTTCCCCTGACGAACATACACGTCAATGCCTTCACTTACGTCAATTACCATGTCGTCCAATTCCACGATAAGCTCCACGATGTAGACCTCCATTAGAAAAGTTTGTTACCATGTGGCCGGTAATCTAGCAAGGTAATGAAAGATCTGTCAAGGTAAAATATCAATTAAAACAAATAGTTATGTTGTATTATCGAAACTGTCTCACTTTGGAAACTGTTTCTTTGAATTGAGGGATACTAATTGGTGATAATTGTGGTAATGTTCAGGGCGTTATAGTGCGCGGGTCACGGGTCAGAACATTAAGAAAAAAAAGGGGGGGGGGCTATGTGGGATTTGATTGAATTTGGTTTAGCACTGATAGGTTTCTTGGCTTTGTGCTTTAAGGGAGTTGACTTCCTGAGCAAAAAAGTGGGGCCACTTTATGGAATAGGTATACTGTTTGCCGGGGTTGTGGGTTTCGGCTACATATTAGCTAACTTACCGAATAGAAAAGGATCTAATTGCAAGACTTCTACAGACTCTAATTGAAAATACTTTCAAAAAGTGGTACACAAGTATGGTACACTAAACAAAAGTACACCTGAATGTGATCGTGTGTTTTCAACAAGTTACGGTGTGAGATTTCGGACTTGGGTTCGATTCCGACAAAAGTTTCGATTCCCGCCACCTCCACCAGCCTTCGCCAAGGCTTCGGCTGGCACGCCATGTGTCAGTTGAAGCCTTGTTTTTTTGCGAAGGCTGTCCGCCGTAGCTGCCGTAGCTTGCGAAGGCGCCTAGCGAAGGAGGACCTTAACTATTATTCTATCGCCAAGTGTCAGTCGGAGCCTTTTTTTTTGGCAAAGGTTGTCTGATGTATCTGCCGACGTGTCCGCCGATGAAGTTCGCCGAAGCTATAGCGAAGGAGAAAGCCTCGGCGAAGGCGGAAGGAGGGTCTGTTAATATCACCAATTCTTTTACCAATACCCCCTACAAAAAACTACGCCATAAATCAGTCAAAACCCCCGCCATAAAATAATTCCCAACCCCCAAAACATAAAAACCCCTTCACAAACCACCTACAAAAATGTATAGTGCCAAAAATTAATCAACACTAACAAGAGTAGGTGAACAAATGAAATACGTCTACCTTCTTCGCAGCAAAGCATGCCCGGACCAGACATATGTCGGGCTGACGCGTGATGTTCACAAGCGTCTTGCGGCCCACAATGAGGGCCAGTCCAGCCACACGTCAAAATACACGCCATGGGAACTGGTGGCTTTTTTCGGTTTTGCCGAGTTCGGCAAGGCTGCAGCCTTCGAGGAGTATCTCAAGTCGGGTTCAGGCCGCGCATTCGCCGCCAAACGCCTCTGGTAGAACATTCGCAGCTTTCCCTTACCCCAGTAGTTCCCTCTTCACCTCTTCATCGATAAAACTCTCCTCGATCGCTTCCCGTACCCACGGTTCCTTGCAGGTGGCCATCACCCGCGCAGCGCCTTCGGCAACGGCCGGTATGTCGCTCCACAGTGCGTCACGGATGGAGCGTAGTTCGACCAGGTCCGGTTTTCTGCCGTCAGCCAGGTCGCGGCAGCGGCCGCAGAGCAGGGCGAGGGTTGCCGGTTCCGGTTCCCGCTCGGGACGATAGTCCCAGGTGCGCAGATCTTCCTTGCTGCCGCACCATTCGCATTTGAAGCCCGCCCGTTTGCCGATCTCCTTGCCGAACTGGTTGATGGTGTCCAGTCGGTCTTTGTTTGCCAGATATCCTTTTGCCATTGCTGTTTTCCTCCGTTGTGGTCGGATGTACGAAAAGCATTGTACCCGAGAATTCTGCATCGGGAAGGATAAAATCCCCTGTGCTGCCATTCAAGCACTTCGAATAACCTGCCAAAATCTACTGCCGTCTTTCATATCTTAATTGAAAATATTTTAATGGTATTGGGTTGTTGCTTCTGGTATTACTTTCATGCATACAATTCTGCCCTCGCGTGGCCTACTGATCACACATTTGTCTCATATTTATCGAGTTTCTTGATATAGAAGGAATTTTATGACCCCCAGTTTTACCCAAACCGCTGCATTTCTCTGGTCGGTTGCCGATTTGATGCGCGGTGATTTCAAGCAAAGCCAGTATGGCCGCATTATTCTTCCTTTTACCTTGTTGCGTCGCCTTGAATGCGTTCTCGAAAAGGACAAACAGGTCGTTTTGAAAAAACACGGTGAAGTTAGCCGGATGAAGCTACCGGAAGAGGCGTATGAGAAGATGATGCTGCGCTCGACGGAGGCGAAATTCTTCAATACTTCGCCGATGGAACTTTAAAGCTCGGGGAGTCCGGCATCAAGGACAACTTGGAGACCTATATTCAGTCTTTCTCCAGGGATGCGCGGGAGATGGAAAGACTTGTTGCTGCAATTCTCAGGGGGATGGGATATAAGTCGCGAGTAACTCCCGTCGGTCCGGACCGCGGAGTTGATGTCCTGGCCTCACCCGACGGGCTAGGGTTGGAACAACCGCGAATTCGATGTGAAGTGAGCACCGTAAAGCTCAGATGGGAGCCCAGGATATACGGAGTTTTCTCGGCGGCTTGCGTGAAGGTAACCGTGGCCTTTACGTGAGTACTGGCGGTTTTACAAAAGAAGCGAAATACGAAGCCGAAAGGTCAAATGTGCCTTGTACTCTAATCGATTTAGATGAACTGGCAAGCCTCGTAATCGATAATTACGAAAAGTTCGACCTTGAAGGTTGCACATTGATTCCACTTGTGAAGGTTTATTGGCCGGCGGAATAAAGAAACACGACACTGGGGGCATTTAATAGTTGGCGCGGAGTCCGCGCCGGGTGAGGAGGTCACTGGAGTCAGGTTTGACTTCTAGTCATTCGCTGGAGTAAATCACCATGGCAAGAAAACCACCCAACCACTTTCCTGGCGCTGCCCGCCATGTTATTCTTCGTAAGACAAAAACTCTAGCCTGACCATAAAGTTACACAGATCAACAAAGGAGAAACCATTGACGTCGATTCGACAACTTTTGACAAATGCCCGTTTCAGCACAGTGCTGATGTATCTGCTCATGGGCCTGCTACTGGCTGCTGCAATCATTTTTGCCGGTAAAGAGATTGAACATCACATCAATTTGATCGATGCATGGATCACGAACCTCGGGCCATGGGGGATTCTGGCGTTTATCGCTTTGTTCGTCGTGACAACTTCCGTCCTCATGCCTGATTCGGTCCTGTCGATCATGGCCGGGGCTCTCTTTGGTCTGGCTTGGGGAGCAGCGGCAATTATTACCGGGAGCCTACTGTCTGCGGCGTTGCAGTATGCTCTCTCACAACAGGTTTTGCGGGCCAAAATTCAACGGGTGGTCGATAAAAACCCTTCTCTTGCCGCTATTCAACGGACCATATGTCACGATGCCCTGCGGCTGCAGGCGCTCCTGCGATTGACACCCTTAAATCCGGCAACGGTCAGCTACATACTCGGTGCGGCTGGGGTCCGTTTTTCCAGTTTCATGCTTGCGTGCCTGGCCCTTGTTCCCACGTTATTCATCGAGGTGTACTTCGGCTACGCCGGTAAGCACGTGGCACGGATGGCAGGCCGAAACACCTCGGCGGTGTACCTTCACGACGCGATCGTTATTGGCGGACTTGTGGTAACCGTCATCGTCATGGTCGTCGTTTCGCGAATGGCTCGTAAATCTTTCATGGAGGCCGTTGCCCGGACGGAAGACTCGGCGTGATTTAAATCTTTTCATTGCTTGTCACGCATGAGAGTCACAGGTCTCCACCTGACACCCGGACTCTTTGTTCGACTGGCGGAAATTGGAAATTAATGCGTCGAGCTGTAAACGATTCCGTTACCAAAACGTTAACTGGGTAAGAGTATTTGCCGTAGAATCTCTCACGCGCACAAACTGTTGTCAGGTCTTCAGCGTGGGATAAGCTTCTCGTGGCTCTCGGAATATTTTTCAAACGATTATGAGAGGGTATCATGTCAAAACTTCAACGCAGTGTGAAATTTCTGGTCTGCACCTGGATGGTAACCGCTTTCCTGGGGTGCGTACTCCCGCCAACCTACCAAAATAACGGCCAATATGTTGATACAGGATATCAAGAATATGATCAGTATGGCTATGACTCGGCACTGCCGCCGCCTATCGATTTATATGCGGCTCCCGATGTAATCGTGTTGCCTGATACCGACTCTGTGTATGTTGTTCCCGGCATCTCGGTTGATTTGTTTTTCTGGGATGGCTGGTGGTGGCGTCCATGGGAAGGTCGTTGGTATCGCTCGCAATATTATAATCAGGGTTGGCGGTATTATAACAATGTCCCGAGTTTTTATTATGATGTAGACCCGGGTTGGAGAGGGTACTACCGAGACCGTACTTGGTATGGACATCGCTGGAACTATGAACGGATACCTACTCATCGACTTCAACAGAACTGGAAAAGCTGGAATACTAACCGCTATTGGGAAAATCAAAGAACTTGGGGCGTCCAGGGCTATCGTCCTCGACCGCAACAACAAAGACTGGAACTGAGACAACAACGGCAACAGCAATATCGTCAGCGGCAAGAGTTTCAGCGAAGTCCGCAACAAATGCAACAGGAACAGCGTCGTCAGCAAGATCAGAAGAGACCATTAGACAGGCAGTGGCAAGAAGATCGGCAGAGACAAGAAGACCGGCAGAGACAAGAAGACCGGCAGAGACAAGAAGAGCAGTTGCGACAACGAGATTGGCAGAGAAATGAAGAGCAGAGGAGACAGCAAGACCGGCAGAGACAGGAAGAGCTGCAGCGACAACGAGACCGGCAGAAAAATGAGGAACAGAAGAGACAGCAAGACCTGCAGAGGCAGGAAGAACAACAGCGACAACGAGACTGGCAGAGACAAGAAGAACAGCAGAAACAGCAAAAGCTGCAGAGACAGCTAGAACAGAAGAGACAGCTGGATCACCAGAGACAGCAAGATTGGCAGAGACAAGAAGAGCAGCAGAGGCAACAGGACCGGCAGAAGCAGCTGGAACAGAAGAGACAACTGGATCACCAGAGACAGCAAGAGTGGCAGAGGCAGCAAGACCAGCAACGACAAGAGGAACAAAAGAATCAGCAAGGCCGGCAGCGGCAAGAATTTCAGCAACGACAACAAGATCGGCAGAGACCAGTTGAGCAGAAGAAACAACAAGAACAGCGGAAGCAAGTCGATCAGAAAAGACAACAATACCAGCAGAGGCAAGAAGGGCAGAAACGGCAATTAGAGCAGAAGCGACAACAAGATCAGCAGAAGCAGATAGAAGACAAGCAGATAGAAGACAAGCAGAAGGAAGACAAGCAGAGGCAGTCTCAAGAAGAACAGGATAGAAGGCATTCCGAACGGAGAAGGTAGGTGAGGGATTTAGGAAAAATCCTGCAATGGTGGTTGAAGAACTGCCTGTTTTTAGAACAATAACCGGCTGAAGAGTCGTGATTATTTTTGGCAAGAATCACCAGAATTTGTTTTTTCTCTTTGACTTTATCCTCAGTAGTAATGAGATGACAAAGGGGGGGGATCTTAAATTCTGAAAGACGATTTGAAGTACAGGTAACGCTATTTTCCAACCGGGAAGTTGGCTCAGAAAGGTCCTCTTTCAGTCAACTTCCTGACCTTCTCTACCAGGAAAAACCTCCCCTGACACAAATACATTTCACCATGCTCTTCAAAAAACGGCGGGTATCTGCCTTGCAATCAAGGATCCCTCTATCCAAGACCTGGATTCCCTGTGCTGTTTCATACGTTTTACCGGACTTGCAGGATTCCACATCCGTGTATACTTTCCAGAAGGAATCAGGATTTCCGCGTGGTTTATGTGGAAATAACCTAGAAAGAAAGGGGATGCCGAAATGAAAACCGTACAGATTATTTTTCTGCTCCTGCTGCTATCTTTTCCGGCGCTGGCTGCCGAAGCCGTGCCCGTCAACGAAAGCGGGGAAGCCGCGGCAACACGGGTTGCGGACATGCGTATTCTCCTCAATGCCTTTACCGCACTTGCCGAGGATCACATCCAGGGGACGTTGCACGGATTGAAAATTCTTTCCGCAACCGGTGCGATGCAGAGCGGCGACTGGAATGCCATGAAGGCCACACTCGGCGAATTCAGCACAAGCGGAATCGATGCTGCCGCAGTTTGGTATGCCCGCCCCGACGGCCACTACTATACGGTGGATAAGGGGCTGATTGACCAGACCCTCAGCGATCGGCCGTATTTCCCGCGTCTCATGGCCGGTGCCAGCGTGGTTGGCGATCTTGTCATCAGCAAATCCACGGGAAAGCGTAGCGCGATACTGGCGGTCCCGGTGTGGAAGAACGGCACGGTCAACGGCGCCCTCGGCGTGTCCCTGTCGGCGGAAAAAATGAGCAGGATGCTGCAGGAGAAACTGGCGCTGCCAGCTGATATGGTATTTTACGCCCTCGATGCAGAGGGGCAGAGTTCGCTTCATAGCGAATCGAGTCGTCTGTTTTCCTTTCCCTCCGATCTCGGCAGCAAGTCCCTCAAGGATGCGGTGCAGGAGATGCTCGCGCGACCGGAGGGAGTTGTCCGGTACGAGTTCCACGGTAACAAGGTCGTCGTTTTCAAGCGGTCACCCCTGACAGGCTGGGTCTTTGCCATTGGCTTCCTTGCCGACACACCCGGCGCCGCAGCAGGAAGCGCGATGCCGCCGATCGTTGCTGAACTGGAAAAGGATCTCGGCGACAAATTTCGCATGATTGACGCCGACCTTGCTGCTGCCGCAAAGGAGCTGTCGGCAAGCGGACTGAAGAATCAAACGGCCAGGAAAATCCTTGACGACCTGTGCCGGTCCACGTCGTCCGCGATCGATTGTGCGACGGTTGACAGCGCAGGTACCATGCTCCTGATCGAGCCAGCGAAGTACCGGAAATTCGAGGGTGCCGCCATCGGATCCCAGGAGCAGATGGTCCGGCTGCATGCAACGAAGAAACCGGTGATGAGCAGGGTAATCCGCACCGTTGAGGGTCTGGACGCCGTGGATATTGAACATCCTGTCTTTTCTCCGCAGGGCACCTTCGAGGGGTCGGTCAGCATGCTCATCACGCCGGAGTCGCTGATTGCAAGCGTGGCCGGAAAGCTCGTCCAGGGCCTGCCCATCGATGTCTGGGCAATGCAGACGGACGGCCGGATACTCTATGACCCCGACCGGGAAGAGATCGGACGGATGCTGTTTTCCGATACGATCTATAAACCTTTTCCCGAACTTCTTGCCCTTGGTGCCGAGATCGCGAAAGAGCCGAACGGCTCCGGCAGCTACACGTTTCTCGGTAAGGGGCTAGCAAAGCCGGTAACGAAAAATGCCTATTGGACGAGTGTCGGGCTCTACGGTACCGAATGGCGGGTTGTGGCAACCCACACTCTCTCTGAAGACGGCAGACAGGCCAGAAGAGAGTTGGCAGAACTCGGGGTGAAATCCTCAGAGGAGGCGCTCCGTGAGTTGGCGGGGCAGCCGGAACTGATAGACGCGCTGGCCGGATACGACCAGGCCACGGTTCAACGCTTCTTCACCCGCTATCTTACCGAGCAGTACGGAATTTACGCCATCCAGTGGCTGGACTCGCGCGGCATCAGCCGCTACGGCTTTCCGGTGGAAAACAGCCTCACGAATTATGATCTGCGCAGACGGAAAACGCCTGCTTCAAAAGCACTTTTGCAGGCGCATTTAGAGCGAAAAGAGAGTTCGTTTGACGCCCCCCTGGTGGAGGGAGAGGTGGGACATTTCTTCCTGGTACCGGTCAGGAAGGGCAAGCGTTATCTCGGCATGATCTATATCATCAGTCTGCGGCCGTGAGAGGAGTGAGAAGCAATTGAAGTTCCGGTCCATCGGGGGCATCTAGCCTTGGCCTGCCCCCATGGACTTGGAACTGTGCAAACATACGGTGCGGTTTTCTTGAGAAATCGCCCTGTCCGCGTTACTTGTGTTTGTAATGACCGTGCTTATAACCATTGTCCCGATGATGTTTGCCGTGTTTCTTCTTTTTAAGGTATACGCGGCGCCCATGTTCCACATAGTACGGACCTCCGCTGGAGACACGGATCGTTACGCCTGGAGGTGCCGGCAGGTAGGCATCGATGTTGATATTCACGCCGGGGAGGGGAGGGGCTGGTAAACCGGGAGGCGCCGGCAGTCCGGGTAGACCGGCAATGGCTTCGCTGTATCTGAAGGTGCCGGCGGCAGCTGCCAGTAGAAGCATGGATAGAAGAATTTTTGTACGCATTACGACTCCTTTATTCAGGGATTTTGCTGCTGCATTTGCGGAAAAACACTCTGCTGTCCGGACGTCAGGACGCAGAAAACAGAAAAGCCGGGGCAGAAATATAATGATATTTCGGCAACCCGGCTATCTCGTTGAGACCCAGTAGGCTTTCCGCCCCATCCTCACGGATGGTTGAGTATTATCGTCTACCACGAGTGGAAAATTTTGGCCTATGGTATCTGATCGAAATTAAATGTCAACGGAAAAACTGAATTGGCGTCAAGCTTCCGCTACCCTTAGGGGCTGGTTTGTCTTTTAGACATTTGCTGATATAAATCACCCATGGCAAGAACGCATGAGAGTGTCAGGTCTCCACCGATGATATTGTCACGGTTGGAGACTTGACACCTGTGCCATGATGCCGCTGCAATAAAGCAATTTTTGCCACAGAGGGGGGAGTGGGGATTGCAACATTGCAAGTTAAAGGTTTCATCTAAACATGGCACGTAAACCCCGTATCCATTATCCCGGTGCATGTTATCACGTAATCCTGCGTGGGAATGCCCGGCAGACATCTTCCTCGACGATGTGGACAGGTATCGCTTTTACCTGCTGGTCCAAGAGGGAATCGAACGATTCGGCTTTCGTGTACACGCCTTTTGCCTAATGACAAATCAAGCATGACCTGTTGCCGCCCCTTAACCGCTGACTCTATGGATTCCCCATGCGACTTTTCGCCAATTGTTATATCGTCCTGTTCTTGATCGATGCCGGTCTTTCCCTGACCGACGAACTCTTGACGATGTTCGCTGCGCACCTGCCAGCTCTCTCAATGGTCCGCAATTTCGTTGCCTTCCAGGTGATCGTGCTTTCCCTGGTGGTTTATTTCCTTCTGGGACTTGACCGGAGGCTGCCGAAGCGGGTTTTTCTGCCGTTAACTTTGTATGCCTTCTGGTGCTCCCTGGCGCTGTGGCCGCTGCTGGACTTGATTTCGCGCGAATCCCAGGGACTGACGGCGGCCTTCGGGCAGGTCTTCTTCGGCGGTGTCGCTCTGATTACGCTACGCAGTTCTTACGGGCGCAACCTGCTGCCCGCGGATCTTTTCCAACGACCGTTGTTCGGCTGGCGCAACACCCTCGTCTTTTCGGCTGTCAACCTGCTGTTATTTCCCCTGCTGCTGGTTTATTCCTTGATGGCATCGAGCAGCTACTATCTCGACCGTCAAACCGCCGGTTTCATGCGGGTGAGTCCGGTCGGCATCTACACCTCCGAGCGCAGTTATCATCACGCCGGTAAAGTTGTGCGCCTGGTGGCGATGATGCATGTCGCCCGCAAGGGGTATTACCAGGAATTGTTTGCCTCGTTGCCGGCAAAAGGGACGATCATTCTCGCCGAGGGGGTGACTGATCAGGACCGGCTGCTGAAGGGCCGTTTTGATTACGGCAGACTCGCTAATCTGGTCGGCCTCAGTTCCCAGGATAAGATGCACCTTGACGGCAATCTGCTTGAACTGGACGACCTGGAACGGGTGGATCATCTCGAGCGGGACGGGACCAAACCGGATATAGTGCATTCCGACATGGATCTCAACCGCTTCGACCCGCAGACGGTCGAGTTTCTCAACGTCATCGCCCGTACCTTGCTTGGTGAGAAGCCACTCGTTCAGGGGTTTGCGGCATATAATGACTGGGTTAAGGTCCATGGAACCCCGGAGATGATATCGGGTGTTATGGACGATATTCTCTACAAGCGCAACACGGTGGTGATCGACGCCCTGCATAGGAGCCTGGTTCACTACGACACCGTCGTCGTCCCCTGGGGAGGGATGCACATGCCGGCCATCGAGTCGGCGTTATTGGAGCGGGGGTTTGTCCCAGGGGACAAAAAGGAACGGCTGCTGTTCGCCTTCAGCGCAATTCCATTTGCAGTGTTGTGGAAAGGCGGAGGAGGGGCTAGCCCTTGAAAAGGCCCTGACTATACCATTTCCCCTTTTCAAGGCTGACTCATGCTGATGGTCAGTGCGCGCGCCATGTCTTTGCTTATGGTTGCCAGGGCGCGGCCATGGGCGGCCACCAATGCCTCATATCCTGTGCCGTCGGCCGGTTCCCGGGCAATGGAATGCCCCTTTTCCACCATGCCGTCTGCTTCACGTCGCACGGACCAGAGGGCCTCGACCATCACGCCTTCTCCCGGCGCCGATTCGAAGCGAAGGATATCCACCACCACCCGGTATTCCGCACTGCGGCTTGCGCTCTGGTCGTAGGTGGAGACCCGAGCGGGACGCATCAGTAGGGCGAGGTTTTCCGCCAGCAGGCGTGGTATTTCACTTTTGAGCGGTTCAGCCCAGCGATGGGATTCAAGGATGTTCACTTTGTTGGCGGAAATTCGCGTTACCAGCTGTGGCCGATCCACCAGATCCGGCACCGTGACCGGACCGACGGCAATCCCCCGGGGATCCGCGGTGGCTGATGAGGTTTCCGGCGCCAAAGCCGACATGGTATAGTAGGTCACAACCGGGGATCTGGCGCACCCCGAATTCATGAGCAGCATGCCTGCCGCCATTATCCCGATGACTGTTTTACGGACTGTCATTGCTTGTCCCCCCTCTTGCCGCGTATCAGCGATTCCGGTTGCCGTTCCAGGAAGTCCGCCAGGATTCTTACCGAGCGGGCGGCACGGGAAAGCTCCTGCAGGGTATCGCGCAGGTCATGGTGCACGGGAGCATCCGGTGACAGTACCTTCCCGGCGTCAAGGAGTGTGGCACGTGCCTCGTCAAGAACGGCGCGCGCCTCCGGAACGATCTCCTTGTCGACCCGCTTCAGCAGTTTGTCTGCGCTGTTCAATGCCTCGTTAAGGGAACGCACCGAAGACCGGACCTCCTCTACGGTCTCTTCGAGGGGCATTTTGTCGATTTTTCCGGCGAGCCGAGTCAGAGTTTCCCGAAGATCGTTTTCTCCCGTTCCGGCCGTGGGAAATACGGGAGGTTTCGTGCCCCAGTCGATCTTTGTCTTTTGCGCCGTGGGAACAAAATCGAGGGTGATGTGTCGCTGCCCGGTCAGCAGGTTGCTGCTGCCAAGCCGTGCCCGCAGACCACGCTCCACCAGACCGCTGATGATTGCCCGGGTATTCTCCTGGAATTGAGGTGAATGTGCCTGTTTGCCGTGGAGGCGTTCAAGGTACAGCTGAACCTTGACCTCCACATAATACTGTTTCCGGCGGGGATCGAACTCCAATGCAATATCTTTGACCTCTCCCAGGGGAACGCCATGAAATATCACGGGTGAATTGACGGACAAACCCTGCACCGATTCCCTGAAAACCAGCCGGAAGGTCCGGGCTGATTCCGCGTGTTTTAGGGCGTCTTCCCGGTTGGCGAACAGGGAAAAAGTGGTATTTGCCGAGACGCTGGTCGTTTCTGCCCCATCCTTCGGGGTCTCGAAGGCCACCCCTCCCAGCAGGATGGCCGCGAGGGACTCGGTGTTTACTTTGACTCCGGCGGCACTGAGCGAAAGGTCGATGCCGCTTGCGTGCCAGAACACGGAATTCGCTTTGACGAACCGGTCGTAGGGGGAATTGATGAAGATGGTGAAGGTTACTCCCTGGCCGTTATTGTCCAGATCGTAGGCAACCACTTGTCCCACCTGCAGGCGGCGGAAAAAAATCGGCGACGTGATATTGAGGGAGCCGAGATCTTCAGCGTGCAGGAAGAAGGCTGTTCCCTTGGCATCCGTGGTAACTACCGGCGGCACTTCCAGGCCCTGAAAGGTGCGGGACTGTTCCTTTGAACTGCCCACATCAACGCCGATGTAGGTGCCTCCCATAAGAGTGTCGAGACCGGAGATGTACCCGCCGTAGATGCGGGGACGGACGACCCAGAAGTTCGTGTCCTTCAGGAGAATTCCCGTGCTTTCGCTGCTGACCGTGGCGGTGACGATCACATGGGTGCGGTCTTCGGCGATGACGATATTTTCCACCTTTCCGATATCCACATCCTTGTATTTGATTCTCGTTTTGCCTGCTTCCAGGCCCGCTCCGGTTTTGAAGGTGATGGTGATGGTTCTCCCCCGTTCGAGATAGGCCCTGGCTGCAAGGGTTCCGCCGATGAGAGCTGCGATAATCGGGATTATCCAGACCAGTTGAATGGACCAGCGCCGTTTCGGTTCAGCGACCGCTTCGGGAATCTCCGCGGCGTCCGGCTGATGCGGTGTATCGTTCATGCGTCATTCCTCTTGTTTGTTGTTGAATCCCAGATCAGCCGTGGATCGAACTCCAAGACGGCGATCATGGTGAGTACCACCACGGCGCCGAAGGGAAAAGCCGCCGGACCGACCTTGACATTGGCCAGGAAACTGAACTGCACCAATGATGTAAGTAGCGCCACCACGTAAATGTCGAGCATCGACCAGCGGCCGATCCAGCGGATCAGGCGGTAGAGCCTGGTTCTCTGCTTCGGCATCCATCCGGCGCGCATCCGTACTGATACCAGAAGCAGGGTGAGAGAGATCATTTTCAGGATCGGCACCGTAACACTGGCGAAAAACACCACGGCGGCTATTCCCCAGGAACCTTCTTCCCAGATGGTTATGATGCCGCTGATGATCGTGTCCTGCCGGGTGCCGGTAATGGTGCTGGTGATCATCATCGGCAGGAAATTTGCGGGAATATACATGATGACCGCTGCAATCAGATACGCCCAGGACCGCTGCTCGCTGTTCGGTTTCCGCAGGTGCAGCCGAGCGTTGCAGCGGGGACATCGCTCGGTCCCGGGGACATGAGACGGTTTCGATACCATGCCGCATTCGTGGCAGGAAAGGAGGCCGAAATCTCGCGAAGTTTTTGCCTGCCCGGTCATGGTGCGGTTTCCTTCATGGCGATCCGTTCTGCCCGAACCCGGATATCATGGGGATCGAAGGATGCCCATGCCGCGGCCAGCAGCAGAGTGAGCCCGGCGAACATCCAGAGGGCCAGAGCTGGTGTTACGCTGGCAATCTTGGCAAGTTTTACCAGCGCGACGAGCACCCCGAGCATGAATACCTCGACCATGTTCCAGTGCTTGACCTCGTTGGCGGTATGGAGAATCGCGTTGAATCCTGCGGGAACGCGGCCGAACTTGAGCGGGAGCAGGAGGTAGAGCAGGGCGCCTATTTCCAGGACGGGTGCAATAATGGCTGTGATGAACACCATGCCTGCCACGATGGTCAGACCCTGGTCCTGGAGTGACTTTGCCGCTCCGATGAGAGTCGTGGTCGTGCGTATTCCCTGGGCTTCCAGTCCGACAATGGGGTAGATGTTGGCGATAAGGTACACGATTGCTGCCGCGATCAGACACGCAACAGTCCGGTCGGGACCGTTGGGGATATTGCGATAGAGAAGGGCGCCGCAGCGGCGGCATCGGGCGGCACTACCGGGGAGAAGCTCCACTTCCCGCTGGAGCAGGTCGCACTCGCGGCAGGCAATGACCGGTTCGGGCCGGAGTGCCGCCGGGGCGTGGGGTACTGCCGGATTCTCTTTGCCAGGTGACATCGGTTTCCTTCCTGTACGTACTGATCCTGCGGCTTCACCATTATCTCAGCGGAAAAGCGATCAGTTTCCATGATCGCGGGGGATACAATCTCCGGAATCCGACGTTCGCGGGCTCCCGGGATTTTCTGCGGAATGTGCTGTCAGCAAAGGAGGACTCCAGCTCGCGATTTTCTCCAGAAGACGATAACATCAATCCTCTGACCTTGCAAGATTGCCTGGAAGATTCTTGAGAACTCAGGCATTCGGGAGAAACCTTACCGATTTATCAAGGGAAAAGGTGATAGATTTATTTTTTGAAATTGCCAAATGATGAAGGGTAGAAAAAGTGGATTGACGGTAGAAACATGCGTATTGTGTCGCTACGAAGGCATCGAAGACAGGAAGGTTGTCGCGGAGTCCGCGCCGGGTGAGATGGATCATGTAAGGGTCATGCGGAAAGCTTGATGATAAGCCCTTTAATGGTGGATATTTTTGCTGCAATGTCGATCCGCGCCCGCTGGCCCTGCACCACGAGGCGCAACAATTCGTCAACTTCCTTATCGATGATGCTAACGAGACCGAGATCGCTTCCAATGTAGCCTCCCATGGATTCGAATCGATATGCCAGTGCTGTCGCTTTTTTGGCGAAGGTTCCTATCAGTTCGCGGAACTCCGCCAAATTGGCGGGTGACGGCTCCTGTTCCAGTCTGTCACCCGCATGAAAAAGCTTGTCCCTCAGATCTTTCAACGACTGTTTTTCGGTATCCCGCTGCTTCTCTTCCTGCCTGTTCAATTCGCCGATAAATATCGATGCGCCACCCCTCCGCGTAACACCGCCCCTGTTTTCTCTGGATCTCATTGACGAAGGTTTGCTATCTGTAATTTTCATGGTTATCCTGTTTGTCCGGTTTACTCATGGTTCAGTATATAATTATCGTCAGGTGGGTCCGAAACATTAGAAGTATATTCGGCACAGTAAAAAACACGAAATGCCAGACATCTGTAATCGCTGGTTATAATAACCACTCCACCACGGTGCGGCCTTGCCTGCAACACTTCTAAATACACTGTATTTGATACTGTCTGCAGATATTTGCTCAAGTCATCGCAATAATATGTGATACGTTACTACAAAGCCCTCGACTTTCTCTTCCCGGGGAACCGTGATGAACGCCGGACTGTTTGCCGCTCAAGGATTTTGGATGGAATGGTTCCGAAAATAAAGGACTGTTTCTACGTCGTAGCGGCTACGATGGCAAATCGCCGGTATACGCCGCGGCCAAACGATTGCCTTGTACTTCCACCGGCAGTCATTGCACATACGGCCCGGAACACAAGCCCTCACGGACATCTCCATACCGGTTCAGCGAAGCAAAAGCTTTCACTGATCGTGGCTTTGACTGGGCGAAGCTGGTTGCGGCTGTTGGATTATCAGCAATTTGAATATGACACCCGGCAACAGTAGTGTTCAGCGGTGAGATACTATTGTAAAAGCTGTTAATTGACTCTCTTGCAAAACCCAGAGTGCGAATAAGGCCCCAATTTTGGAACAGAAACCCGCCAATATAATTTACGGTGTCAATGAGATCCCGCCGTTGAGGACGGCACTGTTGCTGGCGTTTCAGCACGCCGGTCTTGCGCTTGTCTTTATTGTGTATCCTTTGATGCTATTGTCTGAGTCATCAGGAACGCAGGTTGATGCTGGAGCCTTGACATGGGATCCCTGGTGACGATATTCACCATTGCTGTGGTGGGTGTGGCCAGCCTGATCCTCCACAGTTTTAATATGGCGGCGGTTACCGTCATCCAGCGACGCAACTCATTCAATTTTCCCCATGGCACGGGAAAACTCGAAAATTTCTCGAGTTTTTGATACTCACAGTCGAGGAAATTGAAAGCCTCCGTATGAGACTTGAGGGTAGGTTACGGGAAAATTTCAGTAAGCTGGTATTCCACCAGATGCCGCTTGTTCAGAAGCCGTAACAGGTGACCCGCTGAAGCAGAACAAGAATTGAATCTGTCTTTCAAAGCGTGACCTCAAAGGAGAGCTGCATGATTGAGAGCAACACCCTTACCTGTAACGTATCCCGTTATCTGATTCTGCGCCTGCAGGATGTCGGAAAGGTGACAACAGCGGGTGAACTGGAACGTGCTTTGACAACAGCCTCCGCAGAAGATGACAAATTTTTCCTGATTGATATCTGCCTGCCTGATCGTGACTGTTCAGCGGGACTGAAACAATTGGCTGATACCTTCAGGCAGATAGTATCCGTAAAGCAGCCATGATGGTACGCAACAGATACTCCCGCCGAAAATTTTTGAAAATATCGTCTCTAGCAGCCATCGGATTGCTTGTTCCCGGCCTGATGGGCGGCTGCTCGTTTTCCCGTAAAAGCATCCTTCCGGTGGAGAGTGATTGGCGCCTCTGGCCGCTGGAACGCAAACTCGCCCAGATGCTGCTGCTTGGCTTCCCTGGCTAAAACATTGAGCAGGGCAGCCCGATTGACGATGCGATCAAGCACTACGGAGTCGGTGGGGTGGTGCTGTTCGACAACAATATAGATCTTGGCGTCACGAACCGCAACATCACCGGCCCCAGACAGGTAAAACGATTGACGGAGAGCCTTAATGCATCTTCTGCCACGCCGCTTCTGATCGCCGTTGACCAGGAAGGTGGTATTGTCGCCCGCCTGAAGGATCGTTATGGTTTTCCCCCATCGGTCTCTGCCCAGTATCTTGGGGAGCAGAACGACCTTGGCCTGACCGCCCGTTCCGCTGAAAGCATGGCAGCAACACTTGCCGAATATGGCTTCAACCTTAATCTGGCGCCGGTGGTTGACTTGAAAACAAACCCGGACAATCCGGTTGTCGCCTTGAAACAACGCAGCTTTTCGGCCAATCCGACTCTGGTCTCCAGCCATGCAGCCGAGTTTATCCGCAGCCATCATCGGCAGCATATCTACACCTGTCTGAAACATTTTCCTGGACATGGCAGTTCTCGCGATGACTCGCATCTCGGTTTAGTGGATGTTACAAGTTACTGGAGCGAAGATGAACTCATACCCTATCAAAATTTGATCAACCAGGGATTGTGCGATATGGTTATGACCGCACACACCTTTAACAGCCGGATCGATCCCGACTATCCCGCCACACTCTCAAAAGCCACTATCGACGGTCTGCTGCGCAAACGTCTCGGTTTTGACGGCGTAGTGGTCAGTGATGACCTGAACATGGGAGCCATAGTCATGCATTACAGTTATGAAACAGCGGTGGAAAAAGCAATCAACGCCGGAGTAGATCTGTTGATAGTTGCAAATGACAAAGCATACAGCCCGGATATCATGCCACGCTCAATTGAGTTGCTGGTGAAAATGGTGGAACAAGACAAAATATCTCGTGAACGGATAGATCAGGCGTGCGGCAGGATTATGGCGCTGAAGGCACATCGTCTGGTTGTGTAAGGAGAAAAGATTGATAGAGATGCCTGATGTGTATGCTCCACAAATATGAAAGGCTGTGAAGCCGTATTGCGCAAAACTACCAAAAATACAAGAGGAGATCCATGGAAATGAATTGTTAAAATTGTTACTGCCGGTTCTTCTGTTGTTATGTCTGGCATCACCTGCCATTGCCGCTGATCTATACGTCCGTGCTTCGGCCGGTGTTGATTGGCTGAAAAACGCCAATTTCAGCGATGATAGAGATGGCGTCAATCCGCCTTTGTTTGGCGATGCAGTTCCTTCAATATTTTCAGGACGACACTGATTGTGGTTTATCTCATCTCTGCGGAGAAGTTATCAAAAAAGGAGCTAATTATTATGACACGTAAAATTTTTACATTGGTTAATATGATCTTGATGTTATCTGCTTTGATTTTGCTTTCAGGCTGCAGCAACAGAGAAAAAATTACTCTGATTCAACAACTTGATGGTAAGGAATTTGCCGTTCCAACAGGAACCGCTGCCGACAAACTGGTGCTGTCGAAATTCCCCAATGCAAAGTTCAAGTACTTTAACACTGTGCTTGACGCGGCATTGGCGGTAAAAACCGGCAAGGCTGATGCCGCGGCATATGACGAGCCGATCCTAAAAAATATTGCCGCAAAAAACAGCGGACTGACCGTTCTCCCGGAGATGATCACCATCGACAACTATGGCTTTGCTGTTCAACCGGATAAGCTGGAACTGAAAAAAAATATCGACCTCGTTGTGAGCGAGCTCAAAAAAAACGGCATCTATAACGCGATGAAGCTCCGGTGGCTTCCAGAATCAGGCAGTCCAGCCGCAATGCCGGAAATTCCATCAAGCGGAAGCAAGGGTGTACTGAAGCTTGGCACTGCGGCTGTAACGGAGCCGTTCTCATTTATGGATGGTTCACAAAAAGTCGTTGGCCTGGATATTGAGCTCGCTGGTTATATTGCACAAAAGCTTGATATGAAACTTGAAATTATCAATATGGATTTTGGCGCGATGATTCCGGCGCTCCTGTCCGGCAAGGTAGACATGATTGCCGCCTGCATCACCATTACAGAGGAACGGGCGAAAAAAGTGTTGTTTTCAGAACCGTATTACACCGGCGGCATTGCGGCTTTGGTCAAGAAATAATAGCCGTAAGGACAAGTGAAATGAGAAACGGGTATGTCATACTGGTGGGATTATTTCTACTTATGGTTCAGCTCGCAATTGCTGCTGAGTACAGCTCTGGCGTAGCATCAAATGTTCTCAATCAAACGACCGTAACCGGAAACGGCCAGAAAATCACCTGTCCTCGGACAGACAAAGCCGAAGTAACCACCATGACCGTTGATCTGGCTCCGGGTTCTACCTCGGCGCTTACGGAATCCCGAATGTCGTAAGGAAAACAAAATGAAGTTTTTATTTAACGCAACACTCATCTGTCTGACAATGATCACGTTTTTCACCGGGTGCAGCAAGAATGAAAAGGTCATAACCTCATTTGCTGACGCCCAAAATGCAAAAATCGGCGTGATGACAGGAACAACCGGCGAAAAAATTGCAAAAGAACGCTTCCCGAAAGCAGAAGTAAAAAGTTTTGATGACATAATGGATGCGGTAGCAGCCATGAAATCCGGGCAGCTTGATGCGATTGTAACTTCATACCCGCTTGCGCTTCAGGTCTCCAAGAAAAACAGTGAATTGCGGCGATTGCCGGAGCCGCTTGAAAACGAGGATAGTGCCATTGCGATTAAAAAGGGCAATGACCAACTGCTGGCGGCAGTAGACCGGATTATCGCTGAATTAAAGAGCAACGGCACACTGGAATCCATGAAAAAACGGTGGTTCAAAGAGGATTTGACGCCATATCAAGAACCGGACATACCGCTCCCCACAGAGGGAAAGGTACTGAAAGTCGGGGTCAGCGCGACACGGGAACCTTTCAGTTTTGTGGATAAAGATGGCAGGGTGACCGGTCATGATGGTGAACTAGCCCGCATTGTCGCCGCCAAACTGCAGAGACCGGTCGAATTTTTAAACATGAAATTCATGGCCCTGATTCCGGCTCTGCAATCAGGCAAGGTCGATTTGATTATCACCGGTATGACTGCAACCGATGAACGCAGAAAAACGGTGGATTTTACTCAGCCATACTTTGCGAATGCCCAGGTCATGATTGTCAAAAAAACCGGGGACGGAAAACCCGCAGCAGCTCCGACACCTGCCATCAATCTGAATAAAAATGACGCAATTACTAAATTAGATCAGCTTGACGGCACAAGAATATGTGTCATGCCCGGCTCAGCTGGCGATTTGGCCGCCCGGAAGCGCTTCCCCAAAGCAAACTTTCAGGTTCTGGCCACTTCAGCAGACGCTGGCCTGGCGGTAATGACAAATAAGGCCGATGCCTTTGTCTTTGACAAGGGCGTGCTGCTGAATCTTGCCGAGAAAAACCAGGACCTGGTGATTCTTGATGAGCCGGTGGATAAGCTTGAAGTGGCCGCTGCGATCAAAAAGGGAAATACCGCCCTGCAATCTGATCTGAACCGGGTCTTGTCGGACCTTGAACAGGAAGGTGTGCTGCAACAGCTGAAGCTGAAGTGGATCGATTCAAAATACGCGGTTACGCCGCAGCTGGCGCCAACCAGCGCTACGGGCGGCAAGGGCGTGCTGAAAATGGGGACCTGTGCCGACTTCGAACCCTTCTCATTCCTGTCCAATGGCAGGTTTACCGGCCTGGACATTGAGCTGGGACGCTTGGTCGGTGGTCGTCTCGGTAAAAAAATAGAAGTCGTCAATATGAATTTTGAAGCCCTGATCCCGGCGTTGCAATCGGGCAAGATCGATTTTGCCCTTTCCAATTTCAACGTCACAGACGAACGCAAAAAGCTCATTCTGTACTCTATCCCGTATCTTGAGAATGATATTTCCGCACTGGTCAGACGGGCTCCACTTTCGAATCCCGCCGAATCCGCTCCACCATCGTTCATTTCCAGTATTGCCAACAGCTTTCATAGCAATATCATACAGGAAAAACGCTACCTGCTGCTCTGGAACGGACTGCAAACTACGGTTATTATTTCCATCCTGGCAACAATCTTCGGCACACTGCTCGGCTCGCTGGTCTGTTTCATGCGAATGTCGAAACAAACTCTTCTTAACATCCCTGCAAAAATATATATCTCTATTTTGCGCGGCACTCCGGTGCTGGTGTTGTTGATGCTGATTTTCTATGTTGTTTTTGCCTCGGTAAATATCAGCCCGGTGCTGGTTGCCGTTATCGCCTTCGGGATGAATTTCGCTGCGTACTCAGCAGAGATCTTCCGCACCGGCATTGAGGGGGTGGATAAAGGGCAGTCCGAAGCAGGCATCTCCCTGGGTTTTACCAAGGTCGCAACATTCCTCAATATCGTCCTGCCGCAGACCGTGCGGCGCATTCTGCCGGTCTATAAAGGTGAATTCATCTCCCTGGTCAAGATGACCTCCATCGTCGGATACATCGCCGTGCAGGATCTGACCAAAGCCAGCGACATTATCCGCAGCCGCACCTTTGACGCCTTTTTCCCGCTGGTCATGGTGGCGATTCTCTACTTCTTGATTTCATGGGTGCTCATGCAGTTTCTGGAGTATTTGGAACGCAGGACAGACCCCAGATTACAACGGAAAAGCTGAAAATAAAGAAAATAGCAGGGAAGGAATACCTGTCCCACCATTGCTGTCCAAGATATCCAACAACTGAGAGTCCGGGGTTGAAATATCAAGAAGTTGGACGAAAAAAATAACCGTTTTTTTACGCAGAAGGACAAAAGAGTGGAGTACAAACATGACCTGCCATGGCACAATACATT
Organism: Deltaproteobacteria bacterium; assembly: GCA_009668975.1. Lineage (GTDB taxonomy): Bacteria > Desulfobacterota > Desulfuromonadia > Geobacterales > Geobacteraceae > RPRC01. Next base: position 142,925 of record SBEG01000002.1, read on the forward strand.
TCATGAGGTTTCTGACGATTATGCTTTCTTTCATCATGCTCGCAGCCTGTTCCTCTGATGATCCGCAACCTGCGGGGAGCCATCCACTGACCGCCGAGGAGGTGGGGCAGGCCCCGCCGATTGCCGAAAAACGGGCGTTTTCTGTGGTTGCGCCAGGCGGCACACGCGTGGATGAGTATTACTGGCTGAGGGATGATAATCGCCAGGATCCTCAAATGCTCGCCTATCTGAATGCCGAGAACGCCTATACCGATGCCGTCATGGCACATCTGGCCGGCTTCAAGGAGCAACTTTACAAGGAAATGGTTGCCCGGTTGAAGCAGGATGATGCCACCGTGCCGTACCTCTACAAGGATTACTGGTACTACAGCCGTTATGAAGAGGGGAAAGAGTACCAGATTCACGCCCGCCGCAAGGGGAGCATGGACGCCCCTGAAGAGATACTGCTTGATCTTAACGAGCTTGCCAAGGGCTACAGCTATTACAGCATCGACAACTTCAAGATCAGCCCGAACCAGAAACTATGCGCCTTTGTTGAAGACAGCGTCGGCCGTCGCCAGTACAAGCTGCGGATCAAGAACCTTGAGACCGGTGTGATAACCGACACGGGCGTTTCAGGCATATCCTACGGGATCGCCTGGGCAGCAGACAATGCAACCATTGTCTATGTCTGGAACGATCCGGAGACCTTGCTCAGCAAAAAGGTGAAATCTCATACTATCAACACTGATGCTTCCCTGGATCCGGTCGTCTACAGCGAACCTGACGACAGCTACTACATTGACGTTGGCCTGAGCCGTTCGGAAGAGTATATCTGCATCTATCTGGAGAGCACCCTGTCTGACGAACAACGCTGCGCTGATGCGAACAATCCAGGCGAGTTCAAGCTGATTGCCGAGCGCAGGAGCGACTTCAAGTACCAGGCCGACCATCTGGACGGGCGCTGGGTGGTGCGCACCAATTGGAATGCCTCAAATTTCAAGCTGATGACCTTTAGCGATGGCATCTGGAACGGGCGTGAGCAATGGACCGATCTTGTACCGCACGATCAGGCGGTTCTGATCTCAAGCTTTGAGCTGTTCAATAACTTTATCGCCATTGACGAACGTTTTAATGGCCTGACCCGCATCCGGCTCCGTTCCAATGCAGGCATTGAAACCATTGTCGCCGCAGACGAACCGGCATATCTGATGGAGCTGGATGTGAACCACCAGCCGAATACGGACTGGGTGCGCTATAGCTATACCTCACTGACAACTCCGGCAACCATCTATGAAGTGAACAGCATCAGCAAAGAACGCCGCATGCTCAAGGAAACACCAGTTCTGGGGGGCTTTGATAAGCACAACTACGTGACTGAGCGTCAGTGGGCCACCGCCCGCGACGGCACCCTTGTGCCGGTGTCGCTGGTGTATCGCAAGGGGTTTGTGAAAAATGGCACCGCCGCGCTGCTGCAGTACGGTTATGGTTCCTACGGATCCAGTATGGAACCGTGGTTTAACCGCAACATCATCAGCCTGCTTGATCGTGGCATGGTCTATGCCATTGCGCATATCCGTGGTGGCCAGGAGATGGGCAGGCAGTGGTATGAGGATGGCAAGCTGCTCAAAAAGAAAAACACCTTTACCGATTTTATCGATGTTACCAGCTATCTGGTAGGCCAGGGGTATGCTGCTCCGGATCGGGTCGCCGCCATGGGGGGGAGCGCCGGTGGTCAGCTGATGGGGGCCATTGCCAATATGGCGCCATCAAGTTACCGCGTGATTGTGTCAGAGGTGCCCTTTGTCGATATCGTCACCACGATGCTGGATGAGTCTATTCCGTTGACCACCAACGAATTTGGCGAGTGGGGCAACCCGCAGGAACCGGTCTACTACGAGTACATGCTGAGCTATTCCCCCTACGACCAGTTGCGTGCTACCTCCTATCCGGCAATGTTTGTCGGCACCGGCCTGTGGGATTCGCAGGTGCAGTACTGGGAACCGGCCAAATATGTTGCCCGTCTGCGTGAGCGGCGTACCGACAACAACCTGCTGGTACTGCGTACCCGGATGGAGGCAGGTCACGGAGGCAGTTCAGGCCGTTTTCAGCGTTATCAGGAGGCAGCGGAGTACTACTCGTTTATGATGAATCAGTTGGGGATTAAAAAGTTGTCAGAACAATGAAATGAATCCGGAACGAAGAACTGACGCGAAATCAAGGCGGAGAAAGAAGATCAAACCATGATAAAAGTAGAGCGCCTCTCAAAGAAATATGGTGAGTTGACCGTACTGAAAGACATCTCCATTGAAATCAAAACTGGTGAAGTCATTGCTATCATCGGTCCTTCCGGCACCGGCAAAAGCACCTTCCTGCGTTGTCTTAACCTTCTGGATCAGCCAAGCGGCGGCTCCATTATCATTGATGGGGTGAATATACTGGATAAAAAGGCTGACGTGCCGATGATTCGGCAGAAGATGAACATGGTCTTTCAGTCGTTCAATCTGTTCTCTCACCTGTCCGTGCTGGAAAACCTGACACTGGGACCGATCAAACTGCGGGGCACAAGCCGTCAGGATGCGGAACAAAAATCCCGTGAACTTCTCAAGCTGGTAGGGCTGGTTGAGAAAGCTGACAGCTATCCGGATGAGCTGTCCGGCGGCCAGAAGCAACGCGTGGCCATTGCCCGCTGCCTGGCCATGGATCCGGAGATCATACTGTTTGATGAACCCACTTCAGCGCTTGATCCAACCATGGTCAGCGAGGTCCTCTCGGTCATCCGTCGGCTTGCCAAAGAGGGGATCACCATGGCGATAGTCACCCATGAAATGGATTTTGCCCGGGACGTTGCCAATCGGGTATTGTACATGGATGAGGGACTGATCTATGAAGAAGGCACACCGCAGGAGATTTTCGAGAACCCGCAGAAAGAGAAGACCAGGGCCTTTATCAACCGGGTGCGCAATTTCACCTATCAGATCAGTTCTCCCGACTATGACCTGTATGCCATGAATGCTGAAATCGAAAACTTTTGTGAAAAGCAGATTCTGCCGAAAAAAACCAGGAACAGCCTGCTGCTGCTGGTTGAGGAGCTGCTGCAGATTTATACTCCCGGCCTTCACGCGGCTCGCCTTGATCTTGCTATTGCCTACTCGGAAAAGAAAGAAACTTTGGAATTGATCCTGGAAAGCAGCGGGGAAGCGGCAAACCCGCTGGAAAGTGAAAGTTTGCCTGATGACCTGGGGGTAACCATTATTCGTAATCTGGCGGAAGATATTGACTATCAACGGGTGAATGACAAAAACAAATTAACTGTGCTGATGAGAAAAACTTTTTGACAATATCAGGAAGTAACCATTGCATACCCTCACAGAAACAGAGTTGAAACCGCACTCTCTCCTTTAACCGTATGACTCTTATGTGCCTCCCTGTTTATTGCAAATACAATGAATTTTCTGCCCGCATACTGCCGCAATTTTCAACTTCCCTGAGAACCAATGGAAACCTCGTGTTTAAAATAAAAGTATTGGCGCATATTTTAGGTATAATTTAAAGCATTGTCTGTTTACGATGCCGAAAAAGGTGTTTTCCCATGGATCAATCCATCCTGATTGTGTTGGGTATTCTGGCCGCAACGGTGGTGCTGCTGGGCGTGCTCAGCATGCAGGAGGCCTACCAGGCCATCGACTGGAAAGTGGTTTTCCTGCTTGCAGGACTCATCCCGTTGGGCCTGGCCATGCAGAAAACAGGCACGGCCGATCTGTTGGCAGGGCAGCTCATGGCTTTGGTGCAGGGCGCTCATCCGATCTTTCTGCTGCTGAGCGTGGCGGTGCTCTCCACCGCTTTTTCCCTGCTCATCTACAATGTGGGTGCCATCGTCGTGCTGGCGCCCCTGGTCATGAGCATGGCGAGCATGAGCCAACTCAATCCGCGTAACCTGGCTTTGCTGGCGGCGGTGTGCACCGCCAATTCGTTCATCCTGCCGACCCATCAGGTCAATGCCATGCTGATTTCAGCAGGAGGCTATCGCAACAGCGACTATCTCAAGGCCGGCAGCGGCATGACGCTGCTCTTTCTGTTGGTGGTCGTCAGCGTCTTTTACGGCTTCTATCTGTAAATCGTTACCACAGCGTCAAGGGAGGAAATTATGTTGCTGAAGCATTTTTTTGTCGAAAAGATCGCCCACAGTTCCTATATTCTGGCCGGCAGCAAGAGTTGCGCGGTCATCGATCCGCAACGCGATGTAGATGTCTATATTCAGGCGGCACGTGCCCAAGGCGTAAAAATCACCCACATTCTGCAAACTCATCTGCATGCCGATTTCATCTCCGGACACATGGATCTGGCTGCCAGGACCGGCGGCAAAATCTATGTGGCCAAATCGGCAAAATGCTCCTTTGAGCATGTGCCCCTGGTGGAAGGCGACCTGATCGAACTGGAGGATATGCGACTGCAGGTTCTGGAGACACCGGGCCATACTCCCGAGCATCTGAGCTATGTGGTGGCGGACACCTCGCGCTCCGCAAGCCCCGTCGGTGTTTTTGCAGGTGATACGCTGTTCGTGGGCGATGTCGGGCGTCCCGACCTGTTTCCGGATATGGCCCAGGAATTGGCCGCAAAGCTCTTTCACAGCCTCCACGACAAGCTGCTCAAGCTGCCCGATTGCTGCGAGGTCTATCCGGCCCACGGCGCCGGTTCTCTGTGCGGTCGTGCCATGGGCGCCAAGCAAATGAGCACCATTGGTTACGAACGCAAATTCAATGCGGCTTTGCAGATTCAGGACAAGGCCGCCTTCATCAAGTCGCTGACGGAGAACATGCCGCCTGCGCCGGATCATTTCAGCCGCTGCAGCGATATCAACCGCAAAGGGCCGTGCCTCATCGACAAATTGCCCGTTCTTGAGGAACTGGATGCCGAGTCGTTCAAAAAGCGCCTGGCGGATGCCGATGTGCTGGTGCTTGATGCGCGCAGCTATCATGCCTTCGGTAGTCAGCATATCCCTGATGCCTGGCACCTCGATCTGAACGGCAATTTTCCTACCTTTGCCGGGTGGGTGCTGCCCATAGATAAGGACATTCTGCTCGTTGCCGAAGATTACCAGAAAGCTGTGGAGGCCAATCGCTGGGTGCGGCGTGTGGGGATGGATCGCATCGTCGGCTATCTCGACGGCGGCATTCCGGGGTGGGCTGTGGCCGGGATGCCGTCGCGCGCCGTGCCGCAGATTTCCGTGGAGGATCTCCATGCGCGGATGAGCGATGCACCGGCATTTCAGCTGGTGGATGTGCGCGCTCCGCGCGAATTTGCCGACAGCCATATAGAAGGGGCGATCAATATCCCGGTGGCCGATTTGCGCACCCGCTCCGGTGAGCTGGAGAAAAACCTGCCGGTTTTTGTGCTCTGCAGTTCCGGCAATCGCTCCAGCCTCGGGGCGAGCATCCTGCTGCAGCATGGCTTTGTGGATGTCGCAAACGTCGCAGGCGGCATGACGGGCTACAGCGCCGCCGGCTACACCAGGCAATGCCGCGCCTGCGAGAATCCGCACGGGTCGCGTTACTATGCCGGGGTCATGGACCAGGAAACACGTTGGCAATAACAAGGGGGCTTTATGGATTTTTTAATCGAGGTGCGCTGGTCGCCCTACGTCGTGGGGATCGGTATCGGAGTGTTGAGCTGGTTGAGTTTTCTCATCTCGAAGCAACCCATTGCCTGCTCCACCACCTTCGCCCGCAGCAGCGGCCTGCTTGAGCAAATGGTGCGGGGAGCGCAGGTGGAGGACAAACTCTATTATCGGGAAATCAAGCTTTCCTGGGGTTGGCAGGGCATGCTGGTGGTCGGCATTGTGCTCGGGTCCCTGCTGTCAGCGCTGCTCTCCGGAGATTTTCATGGGCAATGGGTGCCTGATCGATGGGCGGCGACCTTCGGCGACAGCGCCCTGCTGCGCGTGATGGTGGCATTGCTGGGCGGCATCGTCCTGGGATTTGGATCGCGTTGGTCCAACGGCTGCACCAGTGGCCACGGCATCAGCGGCACCTTGCAGTTGGCGGTGTCAAGCTGGATTTCCGCCGTCTGCTTTTTTATCGGCGGGATTCTGTCCGCCAAATTTATCTATCACGTTATCGGTTGAAGGTGAGGAATGATGCAGACACAAAAAAAAGCAGACAAGGCGTCACTGGTGTGGGGATTGCTGTTCGGTATCGTTTTCGGCTTTTTGCTGCATAAAGGCGGGGCCACCAAATATGACGTGATTCTCGGCCAGTTGCTGCTCACGGATTTTACCGTGGTAAAAATCATGCTGTCGGCGGTGGTTACCGGGATGCTCGGCATTTATGCCATGAAAAATCTAGGGTGGATCACGTTGTCCATCAAATCGGGATCGATCGGCATGAACGTTGTCGGCGGCCTGATTTTCGGGGTGGGTTTTGCCGTCCTCGGCTATTGCCCGGGCACCATTGCCGGTGCGGTCGGCAACGGCTATCTCGACGCCCTGGTAGGGGGATTGGCCGGCATAATCATCGGCAGCGGTCTATTTGCGGCGCTCTACCCTAGACTGAAGACCGGCATTCTGACCAAAGGCGATTTTGGTGATCTCACCCTGCCGCGACTCTTCAAGGTCAATGATTGGGTGGTGGTCATTCCTGTGGCTGTTGTGCTGGTGTTGTTGCTGGTTGTGCTCGATATGGCCGGCTTGTAGGTAAGGGGCACCAGGGCGATGCGTGCCCGTGCCTGAAGAACACCCTTGGAGCGGACACCACGCCTGTCTCGGTACCATCACACTGATCATAGTTCACCACGGATTGGGTGCTTTCACAGTTCTCCAGAGCAGCCCTGCTGCTCAAAGAACAGAGTGCCGGTTGTGCCCGGTTGAAGTCGCTGCTCGAGGAGACCAGATATTTTCTCCTTGAATGTCAAAAGTCTTATCAAAATCCAGAGGGCCTGATGAGCGATGTGAGAGCAAGCGAGAAGCAAGATGAGGCAGCCCCTATCGAGGAGGCTCTGAAAAACGAGCGGTACGAGCTCCTCCGGCGCTTGGAGGACTCGCTGGAAACGCCGATGCTGGCCCTCGCTTTCGTATGGTTGGCACTGCTGGTCGTGGAGTTGATCTGGGGCGAGAACCTATTGTTCGAGATCATTGGCACGATCATTTGGATAATCTTCATTCTCGATTTCGCGATGGAATTTGTCCTGGCTCCGCACAAGGTCGCTTACCTAAAGCACAATTGGCTGACCGCCATGTCGCTACTGATACCGGCGCTGCGCCTCTTCCGCATCTTCCGGGTGTTTCGACTGCTCCGGGTGGCCCGGGTGGGGCGGAGTTTACGCTTGCTCCGCGTCGTCAGTTCGCTGAACCGCGGCATGAGTGCGCTCGGCGCGAGCCTGATCCGGCGGGGCTTCGGCTACGTTATCGCTCTCACGGTATTGGTCATGTTCACCGGTGCGGCCGGGATGTACGCCTTCGAGAACGTGTCTCCCGGCGGCATGAAGAGCTATGGTGAAGCGCTGTGGTGGACCGCGATGATACTTACCACAATGGGCTCGCAGTACTGGCCGCAGACGGTCGAGGGGCGCGTGCTGTGCGTCTTCTTGGCGCTGTATGCTTTTACTGTCTTCGGCTATGTGACGGCGACGCTCGCAACTTTCTTCATCGGTCGCGATGCGGAGAATGACGAAGCCGAGCTTGCGGGTGCCAATCAACTGTCTGCCCTCCGGGAGGAGTTGATCGCCTTACGCGAGGAAATTCGGCGTGGTAAATAGCAGCAATGCGAATGCTTGGATTGCCGTTGACAATGTAAGTCCGTGCTTTGTTCACTGTGGCCGGTGATGTCGGATTTTTTTTTGGAAATGCCTTAAGTACGGGAGACAAGGAGAAAGAAAATGGATCTGGTTCGGATTTTGGTTGCGATTCTTCTGCCGCCGCTCGGTGTTTTTCTTCAGGTGGGAATTGGGGGAGCGTTCTGGCTGAACATCCTTTTGACCCTCTTGGGGTATATTCCTGGTATCGTGCATGCCGTTTGGATTATCGCCAAGCGTTGAGGCCGTTGTGATTGGTTTAGACCAGACCTGCCAGGTATTCAAAACCTGGCAGGTCTTTTAATTGGCAGGACGCTGCAATCTTGGCGAGGCTATTTGGGGCCCAACTCCTGTGCATTTATCCCAAATAAGAATTTATTTCACATATCGTGCGAGGATACTTTCGACAGCAGCCTGGTAAACCTTGCTCTTTACCTGTGAGAACTGCTGTTGGCCAGAAATTTTTCGATCGAGAGATGCAGTATTTGCCGTATCTTCATAGACATTTGGCAGAAAAATTTCCCATTGACCGCTCTTCACGTCGACCAGGGCAACTTTGAGTCGAATACGGATTACCTGCGTTTGGTCCGGTATTACACTGCCCACGATGGGGACCCAGGACACATTCTTTGTCGCAAGGTCCCTGGTTTCGGTTTCCAGCATCCCCCAGTACACGAGAATCCTGTCAATCCCGGCTTTTGCCGCGGCGAGTCTCAGTGCTTTCGCATAGCTTGCATCGGCTTTATTACCCTGCGAAGGCACTCCTGAAAAAACGCTCACCGGGAAGTATTTTTCCATCCTCTCGATCATCTCTTGCTCAGGGATCATGGCCCCTGACTGAATAAGCAAAAGAGGTTCGCCCTTTCGCAATCTGAGCCTTTCCTTCTTATCGCTTGCGGCAGCGGCGATCTCCTGTTCCGTAATCTCCGTTCCCGGGTCAATTCCGAGGACATCGAATTCACTCAACTCCCCATGGTAGAGCAGGTTATCACCAGTGCGAACAGTAGTGCCTCCGGGATAGTATTCGGAACTGGAAACTGACCTCTGGGTTGTACATCCACTCAGTGCGCTAAGTAGTAACAGGGCAGGTATGGTAAACTTTCTCATCTATTTTCCTCTCAGTACTATTGATCAGCCAACGGCACAAAATAATTGACCTCAATCTGAAAAGGTCAGCAAAAAGTATTACCTAGGTTCTGAAGAAAGCGAGCAGATCTTGGTTGACCTGGTCCTTGAGGGTCGAACACATGCCGTGTGGTGCTCCCGGATAAATCTTCAGCACGGCGCCTTTGATGATCTTTGACGAAAGCAGGGCCGAGGCGCCGATCGGTACAATCTGGTCGTCGTCGCCATGAAGGATCAGTGTCGGTACATCGAATTTTTTGAGATCTTGCGTAAAGTCTGTCTCGGAGAAGGCCATGATACAATCAATGACGCCTTTGAAACCCGCCTGCATCCCCTGAAACCAGAACGAGTCCCTGAGCCCTTGCGAAACCTTGGCGTTCGGCCTGTTAGCGCCGTAAAACGGGGTGGTGAGATCCTGGAAAAACTGTGAGCGGTCTGCGAGGACATTGGCGCGAATCCCGTCGAAGACTTCGATCGGCAGGCCGTCGGGATTGGTGGCCGTCTTCAGCATCAACGGCGGAACTGCGCCGATTAACACGGTCTTGGCAACGCGTCTCGTGCCGTGGCGGCCGATATAGCGAGCAACTTCTCCGCCGCCGGTGGAGTGCCCGACATGGATGACGTTCTTCAGATCGAGTACTTCGACAAGCATCGCGAGGTCGTCGGCGTAGGTATCCATGTCGTTGCCATTCCAGGGTTGGCTCGATCTGCCATGACCGCGGCGATCATGAGCAATGCAGCGGTATCCACGGGCAGCCAGAAACTCCATCTGGTCTTCCCAGGCGTCCGCACTCAGCGGCCAGCCATGGCTGAAGACAATGGGCTGTCCGCTGCCCCAATCCTTATAATAGAGCTTGACGTTACTCTGATTTTCTTTGCTGACGGTAATGAAATTCATAGAGGAACTCCTCGTTATCTAATAACACCAACTTTCGCATAGAGCACGACCGCGCCCTGTCCCGGTAATGAAAAAAGGCAGCTTTTTCACGGACAGGGCATCTAGTAGTCTGTCGGACGTAGGGTGATTCTGCTGCAAATCCGTCTGGACGGTGCATATTTCGACGCTATTTGGGGAATAGAACAACTATTGCCCTGCATAATCGATAAAATCTGTCCTTTCCCAGCCGAATTTTCGCTTTGATTTCCTAAGTCCGATAGGCTCCTGGCACGCGCTTGAGTGACAATCAGCCAGCGCTATTTCCCCAGAACCTTCTTGGCATTACCGACTTTTTCCTGAAGATGACCAGCAATCTTTTCGGCTTTGCCACGTATCTCCAGTTTGGGATTATCGGTGATTTCTCCGGCTACTTCCTTGATCTTACCCTTCGCCTGGTGAAACGTGCCTTCTACTTTGTCCTTCGTGCTTGATTTCATGGTATTCATCCTTTAGGACTTCGATGTGACTGCCGCTGATTGAGCAGCAGGTAAGAGTTAACGACCTCTTCTCGACCAGTAGAAACCACCACCGCCGAGGAGAAAAAGTACCAGGATGATTATCAGTATGGTTGTCATAACGATTCTCCCTTGTCTTTGAATTATTCCACTTCCTGGTTATATAAACAGCATAGGTTGTGCCAAGACTCGTGTTGTTGAGATGCTGCTGTAATGCCTAGTAATTCAAGGTATTTAAGCAATAATTGAGCTGGGGGTGGGTGGGGAGTTGAAGAAACCGTCAACTGCAACTGTCATACTTGACAGAACCGGCACATACGATGACGGTCAGAGACCTTTCCCTTGCCTGGAAACCGGATTTCTCAGTCGATCATATATTTCAGATCCGAAACGGGCTGGTTGGATACGCCCAAAGCACCTTCTTCAGATCCTGGCTGCTGAGCCCGAACTTCATGGCCAGCGCGAAGATGTTGATCGCCTCGCCTGCATTGTAACCGAAGAGATGGGCACCAAGGATGCGGCCGTCTTCTTCTCCGAGAATGACTTTGTAAATGGCATGCTTCTGGCCGATCCGCCGCGACGAAGGCCAGGCGCTCATGCTGCCGCGGTTGATGCGGAAACGTCGTCCCGATGTCTCTGCCTCATCCTCCATCATGCCGACCTGCGCAAGCGGCGGCTGAGTAAATACGACGCTTGGGATGCCTTGGTAGTCGGGTATCTGCCGATTGCCGTTCAGGATGTTCTCGGCTGCAAGCGCGGCCTCCATGTCGGCGACCGTTGCCAACTTCGGGCCGCTGTCACAGACGTCGCCGATAGCGTAGACGCGGGGGTTGTTGACGCTTTGCAAAAACTCGTTGACGGCGATTCCGTGCGCAGTGCGGTTGACCCCTCCCGCCTTTACATCAAGGTCGTCCAGGTCCGGTAGTCGACCAGCGCTATTAACCACCAGATCCGCCTCGATAGATTGATTGCATCCAGTGCTACCGTGCACGATGAACGCCCCGCGGCTCCTTTCCACCTGGCAGGCTTCGAAGCCGAAAATTATTGTGATGCCACTGTCGCGCGATGCCTCGGCCAACCGGTTCGCGAGCTCGGCGTCGAAGCGTTTCAATATTCGGTTACTACGCTGCAGGACAGTGACCTCCGCACCGGCGGCACGTGCGACATGGGCGAACTCCATGGCGATATAGCCTCCGCCAATAAACGCGATGCGACGTGGCAATTGCCCGAGCTTGAGACTCATCGCTGGTTACGGTAAATTCCGCACCGGGAAAATCAAGCTTTGTCGTCTTTGATCCTGTCGCAATCACAATATGCTCCGCGCGGACTGTGAGGTCGGGGTCGATTTCCACCTCTTCAGGGGAAAGGAAGCGCGCCGTGCCGTGCAACTGTTCGATGCCTGCCTTCTGGAAATCCTTTTCGGTGCGCTCGGGGACGGCGTCTGTAAAAGCGGCCTTGGACTGCATCAACGCCGGCCAGTCGATCTGCGCGACCGGCTGAATACCGATCCCGGACATCTGCTGAGAGAGGTGGGCAACTTCGGCTGCAGCGACCAGGTATTTTTTTGGCTGGCAGCCGCGCATGGCGCAGGTTCCGCCATAGGGACGGTTATCCACCACCGCTACCCGCCGTCCAGCCTTGCGCAAGGTGAGCGCGAGAGTATATCCTGCGGTGCCCGTCCCGATCACCAGCACATCATAGATATGTACCATGGCAAACCTCCATTTTATGCGTAGTTGGCCCAGCTCTCGCAGCTTGGCCAGCTGCCGTAAGCTCACGTTTTCTTGTGTACCGTTTCATTTTTTTTCACATTTTCGGCCCGGCCTGTTTAAGCGAGAACCGGCTTCCGCCTTTGAATTTTTGTTTATTTTTGCACCAAACTTCACAACATGGCAGAGGAAAAAGTACCCAAGTGTGGAGGTAATCGGCGGTTTTGAACTCTCTCCGGACCTGATCGTCATGGTAAATTGTACCGTCAACGCATGCTCTTACAATAATTGAAACCTGTGAAACCAAGGGTTCGTGCCAATGCTGCGATGCAGTCGCTTCCTTAACACAGCTTCGCTTGGTATACTTCGAATAAATCGTTTCGCCAGCCATAAGGAGGTTGCCATGCTCTGGAAAGGAAGACGGCAAAGCTCGAATGTTGAAGACCGGCGGGGCCGGATGCCCAAGGCTGTGGTGGGCGGCGGCATTGGAACAATTCTGATAGCACTGGCAATCTATTTTCTCGGCGGAGATCCTTCGCAGGTGCTGAATGTCTCACCTCCTGAAAGTCAGCAAATGGCCGCGCCGTACCAGGGAACGGCGCAAGAACAGGAACTTGCTGAATTCGTTTCGGTCGTGCTTGCGGACACCGAGGATGTTTGGGAGGAGCAATTCCGCCAGAAAAGCAAGACCTATCAACACCCGAAGCTGGTACTTTATTCCGGGAACGTCGAATCAGCCTGCGGAATTTCCGGTGCAGCCACCGGGCCGTTTTATTGCCCGGCTGATTATAAGCTCTATATTGACCTGAGTTTTTATGACGAACTGCGGGACAAATTCCAGGCACCGGGCGATTTCGCCATGGCGTATGTCATTGCCCACGAAGTGGGTCACCATGTGCAGACCCTGCTTGGTATCAACGAGAGGGTGATGTCGCTCCGCTCCAGGGTCGGCGAGTCGGAATTCAACCGGTACCTGGTGCGCCTCGAATTACAGGCGGATTATCTCGCCGGGGTATGGGCCCATCATGCGGAAAGGATGAAACTGCTTGAAGAAGGTGATATTGACGAGGCGTTGAACGCCGCAAGTGCGGTGGGCGACGACCGTATCCAGAAAAGCGCGCGCGGTTACGTCGTCCCGGACAGTTTTACCCATGGGACGTCCGAGCAGCGCAAACACTGGTTTTATAAAGGATTTAAAGCAGGTGACCTCAGCGAGGGCGATACTTTTGGGGCGGGACAACTCTGATATCGGTTATGAAAGGAAAAATTCATGATCGGGGCTTTGACCGGAGACATCGTCGGCTCCATCTGCGAATTTATCAATACCAAAATGACAGTTTTTCCGCTGTTTCGGGAGATCTATCGTTTTACCGATGATACAGTACTTAGCGTGGCTCTGGCTGAGTCACTTCAGACCGGGGAGAGTTAGACGCGATTATTGCCGCAGGTATCCGGAGACCCGGTACGGTGGGACAATGACCATGTTTGTCACCTGCTTACAATGGCCTTCCTTTCAAGATAATTCGCAACTTTATTGATGGAATCCAGATTATCCGGAATCAGTTCCTCGTCCTCAACCCTGACTGAAAAAGTTTCCTCGAGATATGCGACCAACTGCATAATCCCCGTGGAGTCAAGAAAACCTTCGTCGAGAAAAGAACCGTCATCTTTTAGTCCGAGATCATCACCAAAGAGGAAATTATCAACGATAAAAGCCCTGATATTTTCTCGTATGCTCATGCAGTGTTACCTCCGAGTCCGGGAGTCTTTAGGAACTTTCATTCAGAAGGAGAGGCGGCAGATGAAGATAGCGTGTAGTAGAACGTTTGCTATCGATATCTTTATAAACCCTTTCAACCTGTACCGGTTTCATATTCAGCGCAGATGCCACCTGTTCCGCTGGTATGCGATTGTTTTTTCCGAAAAGGCACAGATCCATTTTCTCGTACGGAAGTGAGAAATAGAATTCATCCTGCCCCTGAGCGAGGGAATAGGTGTCAGTGGTGGGTTTCCGTATTCTTATCTCTTCAGGAATACCGAGAAATTCCGCAAGTTGATATACCTGTGATTTGTACAGATGGGCAATCGGTTTGACGTCGGCAGCGCCGTCACCAAGTTTGACAAAAAAACCCTGGTCGTACTCCAAGCGGTTCGGTGTCCCCGCAACGCCGTAATTCATACAATCCGCGTGGTAATATTCCAGCATCTTGCGGATACGCTGCTTGAAATTTGTCGTTGCAACGATTTTCAGGTATGGCGTGACTGGCAACCGCTTTTTTACTACCTCATTATCCGGCCCCTGTGCCACGATAGAAAACGTTGTAAATCCGACGTGTTCCAATACATTGGATATGACAATTTTCGATTTCCACCCCTCCCCGTAGCCGGGTACAACCATCCGGACCGCTGCATCGTACCTCTTGTAATAATCGACCGACTCTAAGATTCCGGAGATATTTTCCCTGACCGTATCCATTCCGAGAAAGCATGCAACCATTCCACTTAAATTCAAAGTCTCTTCGGCCGAATGCCGTTCAGGCATCTCCAGTCCCAGAACACGCTCCCGCCCCAAAGCACGGACAGCGAGCGCCGCCGTCACACTGCTGTCAACTCCACCGGAGATCCCCACAACAAGGCCGCGTTTTTTTAACTGTTTCCGCATTATTTCACGCAGGCTTTGACATATCCTTGCTGTTTCCTTCTCCGGATCCAAACGCAATACATCTTTGGAAAAGCTTCCTGTTTCGCTCATGTGTTTTCCGTTTATCACCTGCATCGATAGCTCAAAATTTTTTCAAGCCAAACGAAAACTTTTTGTATTGTACTTTTCCGTCTTTTATCAGAGGATGCGTAATCCTGGCTAATGGTTCAGGTGGGGAGTGCCCATATAACACTCCGGAAGGAACGTTTCTTGTCACGACACTGCCGGCGACGATTACCGATCCCTCGCCAATGGTAACATCTTGAAGGATGGTGCAATTAGGTCCGATAAATACATCCTTTTCTATCAACACTTTACTGACATTCGTGTCCGAGCTGTACCCTCCTTTGTAGAAATGTGCAAGTATGGTACATCTGATACCTATGGTGACATTATCTTCGATCACCACGTTTTCAGGGTGAATTTCATCTATATAGACATACTGCCCTATCCAGACATTGCTGCCGATACGGACTCCCCTGATTTTATGCAGCCACGGCCTCAACGAATTGCCACCAGGTGCAATCGTGGCAAGTTTGCCTAACAACCTTTTCAGAACTATGTTCATTTTCAGAGCCTCCATGGACGGCTGCTGATTGCTACATGCTCGGCTGGTGCATAAACAGCTCCTTGCATCCTGCACGATTAATTTTACCATTCAAATTCTTGGGCAGCGAGTCAACCAGCATTATTTCGCTTGGAACTTTGTGTCTGGGGAACATTGAAAAGCAATGTGCCAGGATATCCCTTTCGGTTGTCTTTCCGTTTGAGGGTACTGCGATGGCGACAAGTCTGTGTCCCAATAGCCCGTCCTCAACCCCGAATACCGCCACTTCCACCAGTAAACCGGACCCCATCATCGCATCCTCTATTTCCTGCGGGTAAATTCGATGTCCGCCTACCTTCAGAAGGTCATCTTTTCGCCCAATCACATAAAAATAGCCATCTTCGTCTTCGTACCCCATGTCTCCAGTGTGATAGCCATTTTCATCCAGGACAGACGAAGTGCCTGCTTCGTCCATCCAATACCCGAGCATGATGTTTGGCCCGCAAGCTACGAGCTCACCCCACTGGCCGCAGGGTACCGCAGTTCCTTTTTCGTCCAGGATTTTTAGAGTTACCCCGGGAATTTGTCTGCCGATAGAATCGATTTTGCTTCTGAGTTGCTCCGGTTCTACGTATGAGAGCCGGGCGGCAGCTTCCGTGGCCCCGTACATGATATATAACTTCGTGTGTGAAGGCAGAACCTCTAATAGTTTTTCCTTGAGCTGACTTGGCATGTGGCCGCCAGCCTGCGTACAATAGCGCAGCGACTCAAGCTGGTCCCGGTATGCCAGCAATGGTGAACGATGCAGCAGATAGGCATAGGTGGACGGTACGCCTGAAAAGCCCGTGACTCGTTCTTTGACCATCTGCTGAAGTACACAGGCAGGGTAAGCGAAACGGTTGTTCACGACGACCGTACCACCTACCGCAAAATGGGTATTGAGGAGAGATTTCCCCATGACGTAAAAGAACGGCAGGACTACCATCTGGATATCAGACTCGACCAGGTTCAAATACTGTACGATGGAAAAGGTGTTGGAGACGATATTTCTGTGCGACAGCATTACCCCCTTGGGCTTCCCGGTTGAGCCGGACGTGTAGATAATGCTTGCCAAGGCTGTTTCTTCAATCGAGAGTCCCGGATCGAGATCCTGTCCCTGGTGAACGACATCGTCCCACTCAATAACCGTGCATCTGAACAATTGCCGTGCAGGTGACCGGTCCTTTATCAGTAGCATATGGACACCAAACACTTCGGGTTTGATGTGCTGCAAAAGTTGTTCGAATCTGCCGGAGGAAATGATCACTTTTGGCTGTAGTTCTTCCAGGACGTTCTGCAGGCTGTACGATCTGATGTCGTAATTCAGCGGAATCGCAATACCCCCTGCCTTCAGCGCTCCGTAGTAACCGGCGACATATTCGATGCTGTTTTCCAGGATGAGAACAATCCGGTCACCGGCGCCAACTCCTTGATTCAGTAGCCATAATGCCAATCGGTTGGCCATTGAGTTGACCTGCTCGTAGGTCAGGCGAACTTCATCATGGATAAATGCAAGCTTGTCAGGTCGGAGTTTAGCATTGGTTTCCAAAAAACTATGGGTAAGTGTTTGTGTGCCGAGATTCGAATTCATGTAGTTCTTTCTCGAGAACGGTCAATAACCTTGTCCGGCGAGATTCTTTCCGTCGCGTAGGGTGGCACCCCTTCGACAAACTGCCGGTGAAGGATTTGGGTCGAAAGCACTCCGATCAAAGCCATATTCTGAAATTCGCTCGAAAATCCGTTGTCGGGTTGCCGGTATTTTTCGAGCAGACGCCTTACTTTTGCGGTATTGAAGTAGCCGTAATTTTTCAGGCAATTTACCGACAGCAGCTCATCGACATAATCAGGCGGCGCTTCAGGTGAAAACAGCTTACGTATGGGAGCCCGATATGGTTGTTTGGCCCGTCTTTCTATGCGCTCCGGGATAAGCCCATGAAACGCTTCTTTAAGAATAAATTTTTCATGTAACCCCCTGATTTTCCACTTGACGGGCAACCTGGAGGAAAAGTCTACAACCCTGTAGTCCAAGAACGGATGGCGCAATTCGACCGAGTGGGCCATCGCAATCCGGTCGCCCTGGGAGGAGAGCAGATAGTTGGCGAGAAAAATTTCCGTCTCAAGGTTCTGGGCCCTGGTAACCGGATCGCGGGAACAGAAACCCTGTGGCAGCCGTTCCGCCAGTTCGTGCAGCGGATCATAACCGGACAGTGCGGCAATGGAATCATCGGAAAAGAATGTCAGGTTTTTTCTGCTGTTTTCCCAGCGAACCATATGTGAAAAAAACGGTTCCTGTAAATCTTCTGGCCTGACCGCAAAAAAATTCTGCAGAAATAACCTTCCGCGGGAAGGATTATTGAAAACGTAAGGATAAAGCCTTTCCAGTAGAAGCGGTCGACGCTTAGAATCTGGCTGCCTGCCCCAGAAACTCCGTATCTTCGCCTCTTTGAAGATATCGTATCCCCCGAGAATTTCGTCCGCTCCCTCCCCGCACAGAGCCACCTTATAGCCTTCTCGATGCACCAGGTCCGACAAGATAAAAAGAGGCACCGGAGCCGTGCGGAGTATCGGCTTTTCGCAGTGCCAGACAGTCTCCGGGAAAAGTCCGCGAATCTGCTTGCCGGAAACCAGGATCCGTCGATGTTCGACTCCGAGAAAACGGACCAGTTCTTCCTGGTAGGGCGTTTCATCGAAGGCACTCTCCTGGAACCCCAGGGAAAAGGTTTTGAGTTGAGTGTCAAAATTCCTGGAGATGAGCATTGCGATGATGGACGAGTCCAGTCCACCGCTCAGATACGCCCCGACCGGGACATCAGCTCTGAGCCTCACCCTGACGGCATCCTTGAGGAGTTCCCGCAGTTCTTCTGCGGACTCGGTCAGGGAACGAGTCGTAATTTCCTCCGGAGGATAAAACGGAATGCTCCAATATGGCTCTGGATGCGACCGGGCATCTTTCACTATCATGTAGTGCCCCGGCTGAAGCTCATGTATCTCTTTGAAAACCGTTCTTCCCGGAAGCGTAGTCCAGAACTCGAAAACCTGGGCAAGAGCTTCCAAATCAAGTTCCCGCGTGCCACCTACGGTCAGAATGGCCTTGATTTCGGATGAAAATATCAGCTTTCCTCCTGACCAGGTATAGTATAGCGGTCGTATGCCGACCCTGTCCCTGGCCAGGAAAAGCTTTTCGTTCCGGGCATCCCATATGGCAACGGAAAATTGTCCGTTGATCTTTTCCAGACAGCCGGTACCGTATTCCTCAAAGAGATGAAGTAGCACTTCTGTATCTGTTTCGGTTCTAAAGCAATGACCTTTCTTGATCAAGTCAGTCTTGAGTTCCACGTAATTAAAGGCTTCGCCGTTATAGATGATCCAGAGCGTTTCGTCTTCATTGGAGATTGGTTGTATCCCGTTTGCTACGCCGATTATGCTCAGCCGCAAATGGCCAAGGGCAATACGGGTATCACGGTATATCCCCGTTTCATCGGGGCCGCGGTGCCTGAGAGTGGAGATCATGGACGTAATTTGTTCCATGGTCGGCGGCATCTCTCTGGTCAGATTGAGTATGCCAGCAATTCCGCACATGACTTTTTCTCCATCTTGACCCAACCGAGGATTATCAATTGACTGATTATAGTTTGCTGTAAATTCTAAAAAGGGTGTATTTCATCATGGATCCCGGGCCAACCTCGCGTCAGATTGGCAAAAGGGCAGCAAAACGGTTCAGTGTTCGGAAACTGTAAGGCACTATATCAAGCCAATTTTTACGGCACCAGAGAGCTGGACGCATAAATAACGCCCGAAGACCCCACTGCTGAGCTTTCAGTAAATTCTCGTCAAGGGTTTACATTTAGTACCTATCGTGTTGCTTAAGATATTCAACTATCGCTGCAGTCAGCACATCGCCCAGTTTAAGGCCTTCTCTTTGGACATAATTCTCAATTTTATGCAAGATGGGGGCATCAATTAACGCATTTATGGTGTCTTCTTTCTTTCCATTTTCCACTACTGGTTGATTCATTTCCATAGCTGACTCCTTTCCCTACGTATTAATTGAAAGTTGGTGAAGAGGATGCTACAAGTCAAACGAAGGTGAATTGATTACTGCCAATGTATGCATGGAACCGGACACAAACTGATGGCATAATTTTGAATTATATTTTCAGTCGCCCCATCCGGATTGTAACATTCAGCCTTACCTTCGTCGGTTAAACGGAAAACACTGGGAACATAGGAAATGCAAAGTCCACAACTAATACATTTTTGCATATTAACCCACGGAACTTTTGACATTTTTCTCTCCAATGAAAGGTACAATTGAAAGATAAGAGCTGTAGCGTATTTCAAAGAAGTCGATCGATACTACTGGTGTCAAACTAACCGGCGTTCCGATGTTCTGACGAATTTCGCAGATAGCTCAAGTTCTGTTTACTAGATAATTTGCAACTTGCACACCAAAGACGATCTGGGTTTGCTGCGGGTGCAACATCTTGATTTTAAAAGTAAAATACAATTAAAGAATGAGAGGGGAAGGAAAATCCATTAACGGCATCCGTCATATTTAACACAACTACCAAATATGACGAATTACGCTGAGGTGTTGAGACAGAAGGTAGAATACTGTAGGTTAAAACAAAAAAGATATTCTAACGAAAAAGCGCCGGCAAGGAGGCCAAGCTCAGCTATATGGCGCATCTTGGCAATCCCGTATTGCGCACAAGAGATAGGGAAAAAATATGGGCTTCAGCAGAGCTGATGAAAGGGGTTACATTGCCATGACAATGAAATACATTCTTATGCTGGTTTTCGTGTTGATTTCTGCCGACACGTCCTGGGCCGCCATCTCACGCAGTCGGGGAAGTGATGTCCATATCTGGAGCACACCGCTTGTGGCAAGGCCGGGCGAGAAACTTGGGATCATGGCGGTTGCGACCAGTGCCGAACTGTCGGAACTTTTCGTCACCGACCCCGAAGGGCGTCGGACCCGGCTGGGCGCGGTGAAGGGGGGAGGTCCTCCCTGGAGTTTGCGGGCGGCACTTCAGGCGCCTGCACGCGGCAGCTACCTGATCGAAGTGACACGGGCAGGGAAGGTGGTGGACAGTGCCGTGATCCAGGTTGGGAAGGGTGCCGGTAACCGGGGAAGCGGAGAGTGGGACCTGTCAACGCAAGCGCTCTTCGCCGCCTGGGTCGAGCATCTGTTCAATGACCCGCCTGAGGTGTCTCTCAGCTTCCCTTCACTTGAACCCGTACTGCGCGATCCACGGCGCAATTTCCTTCATGACTACCTGAGCAGGGGAGAGGACAGTCAATTCCCCGCCGAACCGGATTGTGCCGACCTCCCGTATTTCCTGCGTGCCTACTTCGCCTGGAAACTCGGCCTCCCCGTCAGCTACCGCTTCTGCAGCCGGGGCAGCGCCGGCGCCCCTCCGCACTGCGGTCCGCCGGAGATCGACCAGTCCTTTGTCCGCACGGCCGCTCCCGCCGGCGCTTTCCGGAAAACGAGCCGCAGAATCATGGACCGGGTAACCTCCGGCACCGGACGTACGGCGCTTCGAGACAACGCCACTGATTTCTACCCGGTGCCGCTTGAACGATCAGCGCTCTGGCCCGGCACCGTCTTTGCCGATCCCTATGGGCACACCCTGATCATTGTGAAATGGCTTCCGCAGACGAAGGAGCGCAGCGGACTGCTCCTCGCGGTGGATGCCCAGCCCGACAATTCGGTCGCCCGCAAGCGTTTCTGGGAGGGAAACTTTCTCTTCGCAGTAAACCCGAACGCCGGCCCCGGTTTCAAGGCCTATCGTGCGCCGGTCGCCGGTGGCGGGAAGAGGGGGTGGATTTTACCGGCCAACGCCGCATTGGATCAGCGATCCGGCTTTCCCTCCTATTCGGTCGAACAGGCAAATCTCACACCCGGGGACTTTTACGCCCGCATGGAGCAGCTCATCAATCCGCGCGGGCTCGATCCGGAGGAGGCCTACGAGACTACCCTTGATGCGCTGATGGAACAGCTCGAAACCCGCGTCGGTTCGGTCGCCACTGGAGAAAAGTTTCTCCGAACTCATCCGGGGGCGGTCATCCCCATGCCGCGCGGCCCAGCCATCTTCGAGACCGTCGGTCCCTGGGAGGATTTTGCGACCCCCTCCCGCGATATGCGGCTGCTGATTGCATTGCGGGTGCTCGCCGACCTGCCCGAACGCATCCGCCGCCATCCTGAACTCTATCTGCTGAAGGGGGAAAGCGCGGCCGTGGCAGCCAAGAACATTGAACGGCTCCATGCCCGGCGGTCCCGGGAGCGCTACGTCACCTACACCCGCAGCGACGGCACACCCTGGCAGCTTAGTCTGGCCGAGATCTACGCACGCCGGCCCGGATTGGAGATCGCCTATAATCCCAACGACTGTGTTGAGCGGCGCTGGGGAGCGACTCCGGGCACGCCTGACTTCGCCACCTGCCGCCGCCGCTCTCCCGCCGAGCAGCGGGAGCGGATGGAGATGTACCGGCCCTGGTTTCGCGAGGCCCGCAGGCCCCCGCGATAGCAAGAAGACGCCTGGAACATATCAAGATAACCGGCTGTATGTATGGCTCCTTGCGCGGCAGGCTGACCGGGTGATTGCATCATGAAGGTTGGCGCCGCCATTATTTAATTGCAGATCATGGCCCTGTCTTCGTTGGCAGGTCTTCGGCTGCTCAACGTACTCTTCCGTGCGCCTCGCAGCCTCAATCCTTGCCGGCTTGAGATTGTCCTTGATCTGAAAATGGTTGTCGTGGTGCTTGCCCATCAGCCTCGACAACTGATCATTACCTTACCTGCTGCTGCGGCGCTTGATGAATTTTTCGATTTCCACCGCCAGAAAAACCACCGAAGACAGTGCAAGTGTCAGCAACAGTTCCGGAAACGACAGTGGTTCCGTTTTGAAAATCGGATTCAGTTGCGGTACATAGATGGTCGCCATCTGGAGGATGAACGTTATCAGAAAAGCACCTGCAAGCGGTCTGTTCGTGAAGATACCCTGGCTGAAAAGGGATTCCCGTTCAGACCGGATCGCAAGCACATGCCCCATCTGGCTGAGGCATAATACAGTAAAAACCATCGTTTGCCAGTGGGCATGCCCTGTTTTCAGGGACCAGGCCTGGGTAAACAGGGAAACCGCACCCATCAGCAGCCCCACCCAGACAATATGAATACCGAGAGCGTTGGCGAAAATACTTTCTTTGGGATGCCGCGGCGGCCTCTCCATTATCGCTTTTTCCGCTGGTTCCGCCGCAAGGGCAAGCCCCGGAAGACCATCGGTCACGAGATTGATCCAGAGGATGTGAATGGGCAGCAAGGGGATGGGGAGGCCCAGAAACGGTGCCAGAAAGATGGTCCAGATTTCGCCGGAGTTGCTGGTCATGGTGTACTTGATGAACTTGCGGATATTGTCGAAGATCCGTCTGCCTTCTTTCACAGCTTTGACGATTGTGGCGAAGTTGTCATCCAGGAGGACCATATCGGATGCTTCTTTGGTGACATCAGTTCCGGTAATACCCATGGCAACACCGATATCCGCGCTCTTGAGCGCCGGAGCGTCATTCACGCCGTCTCCGGTCATGGCGACAAACTGTCCCTTGTCCTGAAGGGCCTTGACGATGTTCAGCTTCTGTTCCGGCGCGACCCGTGCGTAGACGCGCAGATTTTCGACCCGCTCTTCTAACTCCTCCAGGGACAATTGCTCGAGTTCTCTTCCGGTGATTACCGCCCGGGAGTCACGGTCGAGGATTCCCAGTCGTTTGGCAATGGTGGTTGCGGTAAGGGGATGATCGCCGGTGATCATTACCGGCCGGATTCCTGCAGCCTTGCAGACGCGTACCGCTTCTGCGGCTTCATCGCGAGGGGGGTCCATCATGCCGACCAGTCCCAGAATAGTGAGACCTGCTTCAACTTGTTCAGGGGAGAGGTCGTCGGGCACTTCCTGCCAGGTCCGCATGGCAAAACCGAGCACCCTGAGTCCGTCCGCGGCCATCATTTCGTTGACCTTCCCGATCTCTTCTGCGTCCACGGGCTTCAATCCTGCGTTGGTTGCCATGTCCACGGATTTGTCCAGCAGTACATCGATTGCACCCTTGGTGAACGAGACATAGGAACCGTTGCCCCACTGCCCGTTTTCCATGATCCCCGACTCCGGCAGCTTATGGAAAGTTGTCATGCATTTTCGTTCGGAATCAAAGGGAATTTCGGCTACTCTCGGCAGTTTCTGCTGGAGGACCGCTTTATCAAAACCTTCTTGCTTTGCCCGGGCATACAGGGCGAATTCAGTCGGATCACCGGTTGCAATGCCTGACGTGTCTTCGCCTGCATCATTGCTCACGGCAAGAGCGGTCATGAGTATTGAAAGGGGTGCGTTCGAGGGGGTTTGCGGTGGAGAAACTTCCTGAGTTTCATTCTTCTCAGCCCGAACGACTCCCCCGTTTACGTAAATCTCTTCCACAGTCATTTTGTTCAGCGTCAGTGTCCCTGTTTTGTCGGAGCAGATGTAGGTAACCGAGCCGAGCGTTTCGACAGCAGGAAGCTTACGAATCAGTGCGTTCTGCCGGACCATCTTCCGTGCGCCGAGGGCGAGGGATATGGTGATTACCGCGGGAAGGGCCTCCGGTATAGCGGCAACGGCCAGTGAAATCGCCGTAAGCAGCATGAGCATCGGCGGTTCCCCCTTAACTACGCCGATACCAAAGACAATGGCACAAATTGCCAGTACTGCGAGGGCGAGTTTCCGGCCGAAGGCAGTGAGTCTTTTCTGGAGTGGAGTCTTTACCTCTTCCTGCTTCTGGAGCAGGGTGGCGATTTTGCCGAGTTCCGTTGCCATGGCTGTTGCGACAACAATTCCCCGGCCGCGACCGTAGCTCACGATGGTCCCTTTATACGCCATATTCTTCCGGTCGCCGATGGACAGGTGCTCGTCATGCAGCGGATCGACGGTTTTTTTTGCGGGAAGGGATTCACCGGTAAGGGTTGCCTCTTCAACCTTCATCAGAGCTGTTTCGATCAGTCGCAGGTCGGCAGGAACGATCTTGCCAGCCTCGAGCAGAACCACATCACCGGAAACAAGCTGCGCCGCGGGAATCGTCACAGGTGTTCCATTTCTCATTACCAGGGCTGAGTGGGCGGACAATTTTCTGAGCAGCGCCATCGCTTTTTCCGCACGGAATTCCTGGACAAAGCCGATCACCGCGTTCAGTACCACGATGACGACGATGGCAATAGTATCGGTGGCCCCGCCAATGATACCGGAGATGACAGCGGCGGCAATCAACACCAGAATCATGAAGTCCTTGAATTGGTCGAGAAACATCATGAAGAGGCTTTTTTTCTTATTCTCCGTCAGTTCGTTGGGGCCATGTTTGATCAGCCTATTCCGAGCCTCCTCCTCGGAAAGTCCCTCAAGCGACGATCCGAGTTCACCGATGACTTCGTCGATTTTCTTCTGATGCCAGTGCATGGTTTCACTCATCCTTTACGAATTGATCGCTTGTTGAAAATCAAGTTTGTAAAGTATGAGTCACGCCTGTGCGATGTCAAGGTCGCCTGAGCGCAACCGAAAAGAGCTTTTGAGGGCTCATGGAGGACAACAAATATTTGTACTTGAGCCACAGGTGGCCTCAGGTTGCATAGTCGGGTCCTGCCTTAATATTTCGCCCGCATTCATATTTTTATAAATATATTGTAGTATAATGAGCCGGCAGAAAATGTGTTGGAATGCTATTTATATGAAACTGGACACTTTCCACGCTGGGAGTGGATAACTCGCTGTCAGCTGTGGATAAGCCCGGAATTAGCCAGTATCCTCAAGTACTTTTGCACTATGCACAAGAGATGGGCACTGCTTGTAAGTGTCTGATATTTCGTGTCAATAGTTGTTTTGAGTAAGAGGCGTCGCAATGAAATTCATGACTCTGCGTCACGAACGGATTTGCCACAAAGCGAATGAATTTAGAGAAATATGCCGGAAATCAGGAAATGTGCTGCCAACTATGAAGAAAGACAGCCATGTCAAGGCTGGATTATGCGTCTGGGCCACGCTGCCTTTGGTAGCATTGTTATCATAACGAAACAGACTGATAGAGGGGTGAATGTCCATGGCCTTGTCAACATTTGAGCTTATAGAGCTTCGAACCGCAAAACAGATTCTTGAGAACCCTGGATTGGTTGCCAAACTGAGCCATCTCGTAGGTTCCCCCATTGAATCTTTGCTGAAAAAGCTTCCGGGACCGCTGCATTCGACGATCAATTCCGCGGTACGAAAATCTATTGATATTGCTTTTGATATTGCCCTGAAGACGCTGGATCAAGATATACGTCACCCTTCGTCGAACTTGCGGCATAAGATCGCTGCCGGAGCGACCGGCGCCGCGGGGGGATTCTTCGGGTTGTCTGCACTTGCGATAGAGCTGCCCGTTTCCACGACAATCATGCTTCGTTCGATTGCCGATATCGCTCGCAGTGAAGGTGAAGATTTGCGGCATCCTGACAGCAGGCTGCAATGTCTTCAGGTCCTGGCATTTGGCGGCGCACCACCTGAAGACGATGCGGCTGAATCGACCTATTTTGCGACAAGAGCGGCTCTTGCAAAAGCGATTTCTGAAGCTGCGGAGTTTGTCGCTAAAAAGGGGCTGGTTCAGAAAGGGGCTCCAGTAATTGTCAGGCTGATATCATTGATAACCTCCCGATTCTCGATTGTCGTATCAGAAAAGGTTGCAGCTCAGACGGTACCTGTAGTGGGAGCCTTCGGCGGTGCCGCAATAAACACTTTATTTATCGATCATTTTCAGAATATGGCCCGGGGTCATTTTATTGTCAGAAGACTCGAACGAGATCACGGTCAAGAGGAGGTCCGAAAGCTTTATGAACAACTGTAGCTGTCCGGCATACCTTCACCTCATGATTGTCAAAAGGTGCCGTGAGGAGCTGTCCCTTGTTATCAGAGTCCTTCTACGGTACCTTTAAATATGTTCACGGTATCTTACTCCTTTTTCTGAAGGTTCTTCATGGCAAATACTTGCTTGGTAAATGTTATGCTGAAATTCATACGTAAGTATAATCTGCTCCCCCTGATTGGTTGGACTTTTGCCATACTGCTGATCCTGGGATGGACGATTTATCGACACCACAAAGAGACGCTTTACGATGCCGAAAACGAGGCTCGCAACTATTTCAAACTCAATCTCCATTACCGGGCCTGGAACGCGCGAATCGGCGGGGTTTATGCACCTGTAGACAAGGTCGAGCCGAACCCTCATCTGGTCGTGCCGGAGCGTGAAATTACCACTACTACCGGACGTCGGTTTACTCTTGTCAACCCGGCCTACATGACCAGGATGGTTTTCGATGCCATCAAGGCCGACTCGGGAAATCCGGTTATCAGTAAACTTACCAGCCTCAAGGCGCTCAATCCCGCTAATGTTCCGGATTCGTGGGAACGTACTGCCCTCCTTGCTTTTCAGCGCGGCCGGACCGACGACCTCTCCGAGGTTGTGACCCTGAATGGCGTTCGTTATCTGCGTCTTATTTCCCGGTTCGTTACCGAACCTTCATGTCTCAAGTGCCATGCGAGCCAAGGATATAAGGTCGGGGATGTGCGGGGGGGATCAGTATCTCGATCCCGCTTGTTTCGTATTTTCAATCAGAACGAAAAACCTCAGGCAATATTATCGGGGGATATCTTCTGCTCTGGATGGCAGGCTGTGCCGGTATTGCCGCATACTCCCGCAGACGGTTTATTCAGGAAAACGCACTCCGCGACAGTGAGCAGAGATTCCGTTCTCTCTTTATGACTATGCAGGAAGGATTTGCCCTGCACGAAATCAGGTGTGATGCTAAGGGGGCGCCAATAGATTATCTGTTTCTCGACGTAAATCCTTCCTTTGAAAAACTTACAGGACTTGCCCATGGTGATGTGGTTGGCAAAACTGCCAGTGAAATAATCCCTCCGTTGGAAAATTACTGGCACGAAACCTACGGGAAGGTAGCTCTGACTGGTGAGTCCACGCATTTTGAGCGCTATTCCAAAGAACTTGATCGTATGTTCGAAGTAACCGTGTATTCACCAAAGCCGGGACAGTTAGCAACTATTCTTTTTGATGTTACCGAGCAACACCGGCTCCAGGAAGAGGCGGTAAAGTCTCAGAAGCTTGAGTCTCTCGGAATTCTGGCAGGAGGCATCGCCCATGATTTCAACAATATCCTTACCGCAATCATCGGCAATATCTCCCTGGCACGCTGGCAGGCGGGGGAAAATCATGAGATATCCGAGCGTCTGGCGGAGTGCGAGAAAGCAGCTTCCCGTGCCGCGGAGATCACCCGCCAGTTACTGACTTTTGCTCGCGGTGGTGAACCGGAAAAAAATTATGTCGATATCAGAAAACTGGTGGAAGAGGCGGTCTTGTTTTCCCTGCATGGGTCAAACTGCCGGGTGGCTTTTGAGTTCGACAAGGAATTATGGTCTTTGGTGGCCGATGCCGGACAGTTGCACCAGGTTCTGAATAACCTTGTGCTCAACGCCATCCAGGCAATGCCGGAAGGTGGATTGATCTCGGTAAAAACTAATAATGTATTGATTGCAACGACGGAAAATCCTGCTCTCAAACCCGGCCGTTACGTACGAATCGGCATTACTGATCAAGGTGGCGGAATATCTCGCGAAAACCTCGGTAAGATATTTGATCCATACTTCACAACCAAGGACAGGGGGACAGGATTGGGGCTCACTTCGGCCCATTCTATTATCAGACGCCATGAGGGGATGATGCATGTTGAATCCGTGCCGGGCAACGGCACCACGTTCGAAATTCTCTTGCCGGCTGCCCCCGGCACCACCCAGAAATCGCTGCCGGAAATGTTTGAAGGCCGTATCCGGAGTGATTCAAAGCGAATCTTGGTGATGGATGATGAAGAGATGATCCGCTCGCTTGCCCAAAATATCCTATCCCAGTTGGGATACAAGGCGGTCACCTCTTCAGATGGCGCGGAAGCTCTCCGGTTATATCAGGCTTCATTGCAGAGCAACGAACCTTTTTCTGCGGTGATTTTGGATATGACGGTTCCGGGCGGTATGGGCGGAAAAGAAACCGCGGAGAAAATCCGGGCGCTGGACAAGGATGCCGTGCTCATAATCTCCAGCGGCTATAGCAACGATTCTCTACTTGGATCAGCAGATGAAAATATCTTTAATGCTTCCATAAAAAAACCGTACAACCTGGCTCAATTCGCCCGGGTTATTGAGAAGGAGTTGAAGATTCATAGGGCTTGAATCACGCGTACACCGTGCAATACAATGACCTTTTTGCAGAAAAAACCATTCATATGGCAGCAAAGAAATATTTGCTGACAAAAACGTACTATGATACAAGTGCATTAGTTTTTTCATAAGCAGTCGCCCTGGGTTTGGTTATTTCAGGGCCGGCAAAGAACGTTCCGTCCAAGGGGAACGCAGGTACAGTCAATCCAGGGTGGGGTCACCATGAACGATAATGATTTCGTCGATTATTACGAGTTGCTGCAGCTGAGCCCGAACGCCGATACGGATACCATTGATCGCATCTTCCGGCATCTTGCCAAAAAGACCCATCCCGATAGCACCGAATTTCCCGATAATGACCGCTTCCAGTTGATTGTCGAGGCGCACCGGACGCTGGCGGACCCGCTGATTCGCGCCGGGTACGATGCCAAGTACCAGGATTATTGGCAGAACAAATGGCGGATTACTGCGGAGGCCGGTGACGTATCCGCGTTCGACAACGATATCATTGCGCGGGAACGTCTGCTTTCATTGTTGTACGTGCAGCGCAGGCGCAATATGAAGAATCCCGGACTGGGCGAGTTATCGATCGCCCGCCTGCTTCTGACTCCCCCGGAACTGCTTGAATTCCACCTCTGGTATCTCAAGGCCCAAGGATGGGTGGAGCGCCTTGACTCGGGTCTTTATGCCATCACAGCACTGGGAGTCGATCAGGTGGAGAAGAAGCGTCTGCAACTCATGCCTGACCATCTGCTCGAAGAACACCTATTTGCTGACGAGACGGATGAAGAGCCTGGAGATCCTGATTTTGAGACGGAGTTGTTTATTTCCGAGGGCAGATAATACCTTCTTGCCAGAGTGACCACAGAACAACGTCAAAGATCCGTCATAACCACTTGCAGCCCCGATCAGCACCGTGCGTACCGGTCGGGGATTTTTTTAACCGGATTGTCAAGTAGCTGGGCCGCTGTACGCTCTGATCGTAACGCCGGCTTTTCCGCCAATCATAATGTGGTAGAATTCAAGGTACATTTCGAAACGGTGGTATTCCAGTAAGCCTGTTTGGTACATCCCCTGTAAAAGCATTCTCTTGGAGCATTGCATGCAAAAAATAATGAACCTGATTTCCGAATTTTCAGTTCCGTTGATCGGAGGGGTCATTGTTGCCCTTTTCTGGGTTAATCTGTCACCGGCAGATTATTACGCTTTTGTCGATAAACCGTTTGCTGAAACCCATGCTTTCAGTCACCTGAGCTTGCGTTTCGTCACCAACGAAATATTCATGGTCTTTTTTTTCGCTCTGGCAACCGTGGAGATAACCCAGGCGTGCCTTCCCGGTGGTGACCTTAATCCAGCCGGCAAACTCGTCAACCCTTTGCTGGCAACTCTCGGCGGCATACTCGGCCCGGTTGTCATCTATCTGGGGTTGAATAACTTTTTCGGTTCTCCCGAACTAACCAGAGGGTGGGTGATTCCGGTTGCCACCGACATTATTCTTGCCTGGCTTGCCGCACGGGTAATATTTGGTCAAAATCATCCCGCTGTACCATTTCTGCTTCTTATTGCCTTTGCCGATGATGCCATCGGTCTTGTTGCCATCTCGGTTCTGTATCCCGACCCAAGCGCACCGCAGTCCTCTTATTGGCTGCTTCTGACGGTTGCCGGAATGATCGCCGCCTGGCTCATGCGTAAAAGAAAGATACTGAGTTATTGGCCTTACCTGATTATCGGCGGCGGTCTGAGCTGGATCGGGCTTTTCAAGTCCCATTTCCACCCGGCTCTCGCCTTGGTGTTTATTGTTCCGTTCTTTCCCCAACCGCAGCATGAAAAACAGACCATTTTTACTGCCGATGTCACCGACCGTTCAACCTTGACCCAATTTGAACTCGAATGGAAAAACATTGTTAATTTCGGCCTGTTTCTGTTTGGTCTGGCCAATGCCGGCATGGCATTATCCGAAATCGGCAATGCAACCTGGCTGGTTTTGGCCTCTCTTGTTGCCGGTAAAACCGGAGGCATTTTCGCACTGGGGTATCTGGGGACGAAGCTTGGTTTCACCTTGCCCGAAAAGGTCGGAAAAAAAGAACTGTTCCTGGTAGGAATGATTGCAAGTATTGGCCTTTCCGTTGCTTTACTTGCGGCTGATACCGTTTTTAACGATATCAGCCTCGAGGGTTCGGCAAAGATGGGTGCGCTTTTGAGCGGCAGTATCGTACTCTTTGCCATTGTTGCGGGACGTGTCCTGAAAATCGCTAAGATTCCCTGATCGTCCGATCCGGAATCCCCGGTCTTTTGTAATCGGATCCGTACCCTGCCGAATTGGATACATGATATGCTTATAGCGCTTATCATAGCTTTTCTGGCGGTGTTTGCCGCACCTTGGGTGCATCGTTTCCTGCCGAGATGTTCAGGCATGTTGCTTGCTGTTATCCCGGCGGCATTTTTCTGTTATTTTGCCTCGAATATCAAAACGATTGCCAGCGGAGAGACTCTCTTTACCACCTATCCGTGGCTACCTTCCCTCAGCATCAACCTCTCTTTTTTCCTTGATGGCCTGAGCCTTCTATTTTCCCTTCTGATCCTCGGAACCGGGGCACTGATTGTGATTTTCTCCTCTGGCTATTTGCAGGGGAATCTTCACTTGGGGCGTTTTTACGCCTTTATTCTTCTGTTCATGGCATCCATGCTCGGACTGGTGCTGGCCGGCAATATAATCACTTTATTCGTCTTCTGGGAACTGACCAGTCTCAGTTCCTATCTGCTGATCGGTTTCGAGCATACCCGGGAATCCGCACGCAAGTCAGCGCTGCAGGCGCTGCTGGTTACCGGTGCCGGCGGTCTGGCGCTGCTGGCCGGCTTCCTGCTTCTGGGACATGCCGCCGGCAGCTTTGAAATTACCGAATTATTGAACAAGGGAGAGGTAATCCGGGCCCATGGGCTCTACCTGCCGATTCTCCTCCTGGTCCTTGCGGGGGCCTTTACCAAATCCGCCCAATTTCCTTTTCATTTCTGGCTGCCGTCAGCCATGGAAGCCCCGGCACCGGTGAGCGCCTACCTCCATTCAGCGACCATGGTCAAGGCCGGCGTTTATCTGCTCGCCAGATTCAGCCCGATGCTCGGCGGGACGGATGCCTGGCATTATCTCCTGACCTCATTCGGGGCTGCGACCATGCTGCTGGGCGTTATCATGGCCGTGACGCAAACGGATCTGAAACGTCTCCTTGCATATACCACCGTCAGTTCCTTAGGGACGCTGGTGCTGCTGCTTGGCCTCGGCACGTCTCAGGCCGCCGAAGCCGCCATTGTCTACCTGATTGTCCATGCCCTTTACAAGGGTGCCCTTTTTCTGGTCGCCGGCACAGTGGATCATTCGACCGGTACACGTGATATCCGCGAGTTGCGGGGGCTCCTCTGGCTGATGCCGGCGGTGGCAGTGGCCGCAACGCTGGCGGCCCTCTCCATGGCCGGGCTGCCGCCGATGCTGGGCTATCTGGGAAAAGAACTTCTCTACGAGGCCAAACTGCAGGCGCCTCAGGCAGCAGCAGTGATTACTGGTGCCGGCTTGCTGGCAAATGTGCTTATGGTCACGGCTGCAGGCATTTTCGTCATTACTCCTTTTTTCAGGAAATCTCACGCACTGACAGGTGATTTTCATCCCCCTCCGCCGAGACTGTGGCTGTCCCCGTTGATCCTGGCTGTCCTTGGCCTGATCCTGGGTCTTTATCCAGTAGTTGTCGACAAGCTGCTGGTTGCGCCGGCGGTCAGCGCCCTGCTGGCTGAGCCAACGGAGATCGAACTGGCACTGTGGCAAGGTATGAACCCCGTGTTGATACTCAGTGTTATCACGTATGGGGCAGGGGCGGCGTTGTATGCAGGCAGGAAATGGCTTTACCTCATTGCCGCCGGGTTCAGGCGAATGGCGGACTGGGGCCCGTCGCGCTGGTACAATCTGGCAATCGCTGGAACTGCGAGGCTGGCATATTTGCAGACCCGTTTCCTGCAGAGCGGATATCTGCGTCACTATCTGATGACGGTGCTGGGCACGTCGTTTCTGCTGGTATTCTTTACCCTGTTCGCCAAAGCGGGATTTCGCTGGGGGACAGGTGGCCCGGAGGCGCTTTTCCACGAATGGGTAATTGCCTTTCTGGTTCTTGCAGCGGCATTGTTTGCAGCGACTTCCCTGTCGCGCCTGGCGACCGTCGCGGCTCTCGGCGTGGTCGGATACGGTCTGGCACTGATCTATATCTTTTTCGGCGCTCCTGATCTGGCCATGACCCAGTTTTGTATCGAAACACTTTCCATCATTTTGTTTGTGTTGGTGCTGCACCGGTTGCCGCGCTTTTCGATTCTCTCCGGGAGACGTGCCAGAATCCGTGATGCGGTGATTGCCATCGGCAATGGCGGTGTCATGACCGCTCTGGTTTTAACAGCCACTTCCGAACCGGTGCAAACCCGGATCAGCGGATTCTTCGCCGAAAACGCCCTGACTCAGGCCCATGGCCGCAATGTCGTGAATGTAATCCTGGTGGATTTCCGTGCCCTCGATACGCTAGGGGAGATCACCGTGCTGGCGGTGGCGTCTCTTGGTGTCTTTGCGCTGCTCCGGGCGCGCGGCAAAAAGGACAGGTGATAAAATGATCCGTTCGTTGATCTTGTCGACGGCAACGCGAATTCTGTTGCCCCTATTGCTGCTCTACTCGGTGTTCCTGTTGCTGCGTGGCCACAATGAACCGGGAGGAGGTTTCGTGGGGGGGTTGGTGGCAGCAACCGGCTTTGCCTTGTATGCCCTTGCCTATGGGGTGTCGGCGACCAGACACAAGATGCATGTAGATCCTCGCGTCCTCGTCACCTGGGGTTTATTGATTGCCGTCGGCAGCGGCTGTCTTTCGCTGTTTGCCGGCCAGCCCTTCATGACCGGTCTCTGGGCCGGCGACCGGTTCCCTGTTGTCGGCTCGCTGGGGACTCCGCTTCTGTTCGACACCGGCGTTTACCTTACTGTTGCGGGTATGGCGCTTCTGATCGTTTTCTCGCTCATGGAGGAATGAGATGGAAACTCTACTCGCATTCGTAATCGGCGGTTTATATGCCGCGGGTCTGTACATGATGGTCAGACGCAGCATCGTGCGGATGGTGTTCGGCCTTGCTCTGCTCGGCAATGCCGCGAATCTGCTTATTTTTACCATGGGTCGGCTCGTTCGCGGCCGCCCGCCGTTGATCTCCGAGGGCGCGATTGCTCCTTCGGCCCCCTATGCGGACCCTCTTACCCAGGCGATGATTCTGACCGCCATTGTTATCGGCTTTGGTATCCAGGCCTTTGCCCTGGTTCTCATCAAGAGGGTGTACGAGACCGTGGGTGACGACGACGTGGACGAAATGAGGATAACCGATTCCCTGGAGCATAAATGAAGAATATCCTCCTTATTCCGCTGCTGATTCCCTTCGGCACCGCCGTTGTCTTGCTCCTGACCTGGAACCGGCGCAGATTGCAGCGACTGATCAGCGTGAGCG
This sequence comes from Deltaproteobacteria bacterium, assembly GCA_009668975.1. Classification (GTDB taxonomy): domain Bacteria; phylum Desulfobacterota; class Desulfuromonadia; order Geobacterales; family Geobacteraceae; genus RPRC01. Next base: position 176,981 of record SBEG01000002.1, read on the forward strand.
GTGCGGGCGTCCTGTTCGCAGCGGGAATTCTGCTTCTTGTGACCGTTTGGAACGATGGCATCCAGGCGATCCAGATCGGTAACTGGCCGGCGCCATTCGGTATCACCCTGGTCGCCGACCTCTTCAGCGCCATGATGGTTGCCGTGGCCGGGCTCATCGGGTTGTCTGTGGTCATCTATTCCCTGGAAAGCGCCGAGGTCGAACATGAATCCTTCGGCTACCATCCACTGCTGCATATCCTGCTGCTCGGGGTCTGTGGGTCCTTTGTCACCGGAGACCTCTTCAACCTGTATGTCTGGTTCGAGGTCATGCTGATTGCCTCCTTTGTGCTGCTGGCGCTTGGCGGGCACCGGGAGCAGATGGAGGGCGCCATCAAGTACGTATCACTGAATCTTATCGCATCCACTTTTTTTCTTTCGGCAATCGGAATCTTGTACGGAGTGGCCGGTACTCTCAATATGGCGGATCTGGCCCGTTATCTTCATAGTACCCCTCATACCGGTCTGATGACGGTCCTGGCCATGCTGTTTCTGATCGCATTCGGCATTAAATCGGCGTTATTTCCCCTGTTTTTCTGGCTGCCCGCTTCATATCACACTCCACCGGCGGCGGTTTCGGCTATTTTTGCCGGTCTTCTGACAAAAGTCGGCGTGTACTCCCTGATTCGGGTTTTCACTCTTCTGTTTGTCCGGGATGTCGAGTTTACCCACGGGCTGATCCTGCTGATTGCTGGTTTGACCATGGTGACCGGGGTACTCGGGGCGGTGGCTCAAAATGAGTTCCGCAGAGTGCTTTCATTCCACATTATCAGCCAGGTGGGCTACATGGTTCTGGGGCTCGGATTGTTCACAAAGACAGCTCTGGCCGGGTCGGTTTTCTACATCGTTCACCATATCATTGTCAAGACCAACCTGTTTCTGGTCAGCGGGGTAGTGCGGAGATTGCGGGGGACTCTCGATCTGGGCCGTCTTGGCGGGCTTTACCGGAATGCGCCGTTTCTTTCGCTGCTTTTCCTCATTCCGGCGCTGTCCCTGGCGGGTTTGCCGCCGCTCTCCGGTTTCTGGGCCAAGCTGGCCCTGGTCCGGTCGGCACTCGTGGCGGAAAGTTACCCGATTGCCGTCGTTGCTCTGCTGGTCGGGCTCCTGACGTTGCTGTCCATGACCAAGATCTGGGGTAAGGCTTTCTGGGGGGAGTCTCCGGCAACAGCTGCCGGGGAAATTCAGCTTTCAGCGTTTTCGCGGGTTTCGCTGTACCTGCCGATGATCATCCTGGCCCTGGTGACGGTAAGTATCGGCTTTCTGGCCGAACCTCTCTATGCCATGTCGCTGCGGGCTGCAGAGCAACTGCTGAACCCGGCCGGTTACATCGACGCGGTGCTGGGGAGAATGCCATGAGACTATTGCTGATTCATCTTCTGCTTGCTCTTGCCTGGATGGCTTTGACCGGACAATTCACTGCCGCCAATTTCGCCGTCGGACTGGTGCTGGCTTTTCCGATCCTCTGGCTGACCCAGCGGGGTAAATCGACATTTACTTATCTGACGAAAATACGCCTGGCGGGAGGCTTTGCCGCTTTTTTCCTGTGGGAATTGCTGAAAGCGAACCTGCGCGTTGCCCATGATGTGCTCACACTGCGCCACCACATGCGGCCCGGAGTGATTGCCGTGCCCCTTGACCAGGCATCGGACCTGGAAATACTGGTGCTGACCACCTTTATTACCCTTACCCCGGGCACCCTGAGCCTTGATGTCTCCACGGACAAGCGCACACTGTATATTCATGCCATGTATATCGATGACATGGAGCAGTTCCGGGAATCGATCAAGCAGGGTTATGAAAAGAGGGTTCGGGAGGTGCTTCAATGAATTTGCCTTTCATCATTTATTATTTCATTCTGCCGGTGTTGAGCCTGGCCATGCTGTGTGCCTTCATCAGGCTGCTGCGGGGGCCAAGCCTCCCGGACCGTGTGGTGGCGCTTGACCTGATGGCAACCCTTGTCATCGGCATTGTCGCGGTCTACTCCATTGCCACCGGCCGTTCGGCCTACCTGGATGTCGCCATCATTCTGGCGCTCATTGCATTTCTCGGTACGGTGGCCTTTACCTACTATCTACAGCGGGGAAAAAATCAACAGCGGGATACTAACCAATGAGAGAGATTTTCATTGCGGCATTCATGTTTATCGGGACCTTTTTCATGTTTGTCGCCGCGCTTGGCGTCGTGCGCATGCCGGACCTGTTCATGCGCCTGTCCACCACAACCAAGGCTGCCACCCTGGGAGCGATGTCGCTGCTTCTGGCAACAGCCTTTTATTTTGATGATTTCGGAATATCCGGCAGAATAGCGGCAATAATCGCTTTTATCGTGCTGACGGCGCCGGTCGCTGCGCACATGATCGGCCGTGCCGCCTATTTCAGTAATGTGCCGCTCTGGAAGGGGACCATTTGCGATGAGCTGCGCAATCGCTACGACACCAGGGTACATATTTTGAAGGACCCGGCGGCGAATGAAGAAACGGAAAAGCCGTAAAGGTACTGTCCGGTTGCGCAATATTGCGACGTGAGGGGAGGGCGGCCGGGCTCAGGCTGATTAGGTGAAAGTTCTCCCCGTGGCAGCAAATTGTTGTGATTTTTGCGGTACAAAGTGGCTGAGCCAGATAGATAAGCAAAAGCCCCGATCAGCACCCTGCGTGCCGGTCGGGGCTTTTAGTTTTCAGCAAGATACGGCTTTATCTTTCGAGTGCTTCTTCTGCGACCTTGGCAGCAAGAGCGTTGGCCAGTTTGAGGAGTTCCGCGGAGTTTTCCAGCCCGTCGAGGAAGCGTTGCGGGATGGCGGAGAGGCCGGTCTGCGCGCCCACCAGTGAAGCGGTGAGGATGGCGCGCGCCTGGTTCTGGCCACCGCTGTTGATGGCATGGAGCAGCGCCAACTCGAAATCGTCATGGAAGCGGGCCGCCAGGTAGTAGGCGGCCGGCAGCTGGTGATAGATGGCACACGGCATGCCGTAGACCAGGGAGACCTTCCAGGCCGGTTCGATGCGGATCTCGGGGTCCGCCGCGGCCGCGGCAATGCAGGACGGCGTGAGCAGGGCATCCGGGGAGGCGAAGCGGCCGACGCGGGGCGGGTCAGGATCGCCGGGTTGCGGAGGCTGCGTGCCGGGCCGGGTCACGGCATGGAAGGGGAGCTTGCCGCTTATGACCAGTTGCATAAGTTTGCCCGACAGATCCGTATCGAGCCGATACCCCTGCACCAGCATTCCCAATACCACGCAGTAGGCCACGGTCATGGAGACCACCGTGTCGTCGACCTGGGTGAGGATCGTGTTGCCTGACACATGGGCGGCCAGTTGTCCGGGATGCAGAGCATAGCGGACGGCGATCGCCAGGGTGCGTTCGATTGCTTCGGTGGTATCGGCATGGCCGCCGGTCTGTCCCCAGGGCAGCTTCTGCTGCACGCGCCGCCGCCAGGCCTCCCGGATCGATTGGCTGGTGTAGCGGCCGGGGCCGCAGATCGGTGTGCCGTCCAGCAGGGGGAAGAGCTCTTCATCCAGCCTGCGGCAGAAGTCCTGTTCGTCATAGCCGTCACGCTCCACCAGGGAGCGCAGCGTCAGCTCAAGGATGAAGCCGGCCTGGGAGAGCTGCCCGGCCTTGAGCCCCGCGTGGTAGCGGCCCGGTTTCGGTTCGGTGTAGTCGTTGATCCACTCGCCGTGGTCGCGGCGAAGCTCGGCAAGGTCGTAATACCAATGTGGTCCGAGACCCATGGCATCGCCGATGAAAGCGCCCATGATGGCGCCGGCGGCGCGGTTCTGCAGGGATGTTTTGGGCATGGTGTGCTCCGAGTGAAGGATGATAATTCTGGAAACTGTTTGCTTGAACCAAATAGGAGAGGTCGTAAACCAAAAATAGCAGACTTCCGCGCTATTTCAATTTGTCAGGATGAAAAGCAATGCTTGGTCCGCTGTTATTTAGGAAGCATTGTTTGGTAAAATATAAACAATTTGATCATGTTAATCACAATTGACAAATTTTCCCAATTCGCGTAAGCAAATATCAGTAAAGAAGTGGCACAATAAATAAACAAGCTACATAACGTATCATTATTTTTTCATGGACAGAGGAGGCAAACATGAGGGTAGGCTTGAGGGTAAATTCGGCGTCAGAAAATATGTTATGGGCACATGTGCAGAGGATCGGAAGCCATTTTCTGCGATACAATCTGGCATGTCTGGTTTTTCTTCTGTTTTCCGGGCTTAGTCATGTGCAATCAGCCCATGCCGCAACCCATTGGATTGAAGGCACGCAATCAAAACAAATTTTGTCGATCATGGCTGATCCGCAGCGGAACAGAGTCTACTATTGTGATGCGGAAACGAATCAGATAGTTGTCTTAGACAGTGAAGGGGAATCAATCATTACGAAAATTCAACTGGCAGGCCAACCTCTCATGATGGATCTCAGCAAGGATGGACAGAAACTGGCTGTCGCTTGCAGCGGGCTGGCGCTCATCGATCTCGAAACATTCCAGGTAACCCAACTTCCGGTCAGCATGGTTATAGCGTCTGTTGCTTTCGACTTTGCCGGACAGCTCTATGTGACAACCAGCGATTCCTGGGGGAAAATCCATAAAATTGATGCAGCAACCGGCAGTGTCTTGCTGTCGTTCGGCACCGGAACAACTTTGAGTAATGCAATTTACCAATCCGCCATCGTCAAGACGGACATAACGGGTACCTATCTGTACGCCGGGGAACGGGGGCTGTCGCCTGCTTCTCTCTACAAATTCGATATCAGAGGAACAGCGCCAATCTTTCTGGCTGAAGATCAGCATGGCTCAATCGGCAGCAATCTTCAGGACCTGGCAATTCACAAAAGTGGCGCCTATGTCTATCTTGCGTGCGGATCACCCTACGAAATCCAGGAGATTAACAGCGAAACCATTACCAGGGTCAACAGTTTGTCAACCGGTCCGTATCCGAATGCTGTGACGCTCGACCCCAAAGGTCTGTTCGCCTACGCTTCAGCCAACAGCCAAAATGTCCTCTTCAAGTTTGACCTGACAACAAAGGCTCTCCTTAGCAGTGAAAATTTGCTGGCCAAGCAGGCAAATGACGGCCCGCAGACAATGGGGCTCGCTGTGGACAGGACTGGCAGCAAGATATTCATTATTCACGGTTCTCCCTATGGCAGCGACAGCCATTATCAGATCCAGGTTGTCTCTTCCATACCCATTCCGGATGCGGATGGTGACGGCCTTCCCGATACAGCAGATAATTGCCCTGCCATGGCCAACCCTGATCAGAGTGACCTGGATACTGACGGTCTGGGCGATGTCTGTGACCCGTATCCCAATGACAGCGACAACCTCGGCGCCTGTCTGGGTGCGAATTCGAATTTTCTGCTGCAAATCCAGAGACTTCAATCTGACAATATGACTTTGGCAAATGAGAATGCCGTGCTCTCAATCGAGAACCTTAAATTACGCTTCCTTATTCTAGATGATGACAAGGACGGTATCTACAATACCTTCGACACTTGCCAGGATTCACCACTGAACACTGCCGTTGATTCCACCGGTTGCACGCAAAGACAGTTCTGCGCAACTAGGACTATCAGGGCGAAATGTACCACTGCGGATTGGAAAAACGATGGAGTCGCTTCGGACTGTGTATGGAAAAGCGGTTTTTGCCTCGATCGCGTCTATTGATTCGGTGGACAGAAGAGCCTGAAAGCGTATAAATTCAACAAACACCAAGGCCCCGACAGTTATTGGCGGGGCCTTGGTGTTAGAAGGAATGGAGGTCAAATTTTAAATGATGACACAACAATGGAGATTTGATCCTTCAACATGCCCATGTTCTCAGAGGGGTAACGTGAAGAATCGACCAGACCTGCCAGGTTTTCAAAACCTGGCAGGTCTCTGTAGAGGGGGTGCATGATTGTTGAATGTACCCCCTATGCCCAGCAATTGCTTCAATGCGCCCGGTCGTTACCTGCCTGTCTGGCGTTTCGACAAGATCGAACTGAGCATGGACCCGAATTCCGCCATTTTGTAAGGCTTTGTGATCGCCCCGCTGAAACCGTAGGGTCGGTAGTCAGACATGATCGGATCGTCGGAATAACCGCTCGACACAATCATGCAGGCCTTTGGGTCGATGGTCAGAATCTGTTGTGCGGCATCTTTTCCACCCATGCCTCCCGGAATGGTCAGATCCATAATTACCGCAGAATAGGGCAAACCTGAATCCACGGCCGCTTTATAGTGCGCAATCGCCTCAGTGCCATCCTCACACGTTGTCGCAGTGTAGCCCAGATAATTGAGCAATTCGCTGGTCATTTCCCGGATGACCATTTCGTCATCCATGACCAGAATAGCGCCGCCCGGATGCCTTGCGTCGGTTTGGGAGGTAGGATCAGTCTGTTCGGGTGAATATGTTTCGCCAGTTGATGGCAGGTGAATCGTAAAGGTTGTGCCGTTACCCGTTTCTGAACTGACGCCGATATGTCCGCCGTGTCTGGTTACAATCGAATGGGCCGAAGCGAGCCCGAGCCCTTTTCCGGACGCCTTGGTCGTGAAGTAGGGGTCAAAGATTCTATTCAGGTTTTCATCCGGAATTCCGTTGCCTTGGTCGCTGAACGCGAGTCTGACATACCTGCCGCCTGGAAGGTTAATCGGGTTCCCTTCCGGGAGCGTTTCGTTTCGGGCGGTGACGGTCAACGTCCCGCCATCCGGCATTGCTTGGGTGGCGTTGATGATGATATTGTGAAATACCTGGTTCATTTGCCCTTCGTCCGCTTCGACGGCGTGGATTGAGTCGGGAATTTCAATGCAGCCCTTTACGTTTGATCCGCGCAGAACAAACGTTACGGTTTCATTGACGAGCTGATTGAGTGAAACCAGCTTTTTAACCGGTTCGCCGCCGCGAGCAAAAGTCAGAAGTTGATGGGCGAGTTCACCGGCGCGGACCGAAGCCCGCTCGGCTTCCGCAAGTGGTTTAGAGGCCTTGTGGTTGTCATCCAGAAACATCTGGGCAAAGGAGATGTTTCCCATGATTCCCGTCAGGATGTTGTTGAAATCGTGGGCGATGCCTCCGGCAAGGGCACCGAGAGACTCGAGTTTTTCCATTTTCAGCAGCTCTTTTTCGTGCTCCTTGCGTTCGGTTATTTCCCTGGTTATGCCATAAAACCCGTTGATTGTACCATCCGCGTTGCGCTCCGGGGTGGCGCTGACTTCACCCCAAATCCAGCGGCCGTCTTTACAGCGGTGCCGGGCTTCGAAGGTTGCCACGCCCGACCTGATGCCATGTTGCTCGGCTTCCTCTCTCTGCCGGGCCAACTTCTTGATAGTTGAAATCCCTTCTTCGTCAAACCATTCGAATACTTGACGACCGATCACTTCGTCGGCCCGGTAGCCGCGCAAGCGCTCGTCTGCCGGACTGATATAGGTAAAGCGATACTCGCTGTCAACCTTCCAGACCACGTCGGAGGCATTCTCCGTCAGCAAACGGTAGTGGGTTTCTCTCTCCCGGAGTGTCTCATCGGTCTGCTGGAGTTCTGCAATCAACCTTGCCAGTTCTTCATTTGTCTGTTGAAGTTTGACGTTTGCTTCGGAGAGTTGCGTCGTCCGTTCGTCGACCAGCTTTTCCAGGTACTGGTTGCGGTCCACCAGTTCTTTCATCGGATAGACTTCGCCTTCGCGCACAAGGTAGTAGGGAATGGAAATACTGCTGTGAGTTATTTTCCAGTCCGCGGATTCCTTGCGGAATATCAAGACCAGTCGCGCTGTTTCTCGCGACAGTATGTGGTCCTTGATAGGCAGGTGAATGCTGAAGAAGCCCGTGGTTACAGCGATCGTCTCACTGAGGGACTGGATTGCCAGGTCCTTGAGCTCGATACGGAGCGGGTCTTGTACTTGGGCAAAGTCCTGGAGGGTAATTGAGACCCATTCCTCCCGGTTTTTGACCAGAAAATCACCGCCGCCGGTAAATCCGGAAAAGTTCTCGCTGAAACAGGCAGTAAGACGATCATCGCGGGATGAATACATACGCAGGTAGTCATCGAACAGCTGGCGGATTATCTGGTAGTCGATTGCATCCATAGTAGTAAACCTGTGTCTCCCACATAAGTGTGGTGATGTTTGCGATGAGCCTACAATTATCTTGTATTCGTTTCGTCATAAGCGGTGAAAACTTGAGTATTTTATGCCTGTTTGCACGTCCTCCACATCTGCCCGGCAGTTGTATCTTTCTTTCGATTGCGTGTGATGAGGGGAGTTGATTATTTGCCTTCGGTAAAACCAGTCGGAGAATATGACAATGCCCCGCAGCAACAATTGGGGTCTTATTTTATTCAGCTGCCAGACCAGTTCCGGGTTCAACAGTGCTGTCGCTTTGATGGTCGGCGCTTGGAGATTGCGGCTTTTGGGCCGGGAGGTGATGATGAAGACGCGGAGCGACTCGTAGACCTGCGGGGTCGCGAAAGCTAAGCCATTGGCTTCAGCGACCGTCACCAGCAGGACGTCGATCAGTAAGTGTATCAGTGGAGAGGCAAGCTGGCACCATCGTAACGATTTCTGCGGGGTGTCAGAAAATGTTGCCGAAGAATTCTTCCAATTGCATCCTCGTCTTTAAAGTCACGCCTCGGGTGCCATGGAATTTGCCGTCGATCAGGTCAATGACAAGTCGATGATCAAGTTTGTTTTTCTTGGACCAAGTAGTAATCGTATCTCCCGTTGATTCCAGTTTCTCCTGGATGACCGATTTTCTTTGTTCAATATTCATTGCAATCTCCTTTTGCCGCTGAAAATTGTGGATCTGTTCAATAAGTGATGCAGTCATGCCGGAATTGAATACCTATCACTATTCGTATTTCCGGATTTAGCCCGGCAAAACATGCCTATAAAAAAAGCCGGGGCCAAATATCGACTGATATTTCGGCGACCCGGCTGTCTCGTGGAGACCCTGTAGGCTTTCCGTCCCACCCTTGCGAGTGGTTTAGTATTATCGTGTATCATTCTGCTGAAATGTGCCGCCTATTGTTAACTCAAAAGGGTTCGGTCTGTCAATGAGGGATTGTGTGAAGGATAGGTCAGACCTGCCAGGTTTTCAAAACCTGGCAGGTCTTTGTAATTGGTAGGCGGAAAATCGGCATCTTTTGCTGTATCGTAGTTTGAGACACCATCCTGATTGGCAGGAGAAAAACGTAAAGCAGAAAATAAACAAATCCCCCGAAGATATTGTTATTCCGGGAGATTTGTTTTATTGGGCGTCTCCTGTCCTCAACCTGGTTGCGAGCTTGTCGCAACCTCAGATCGTTTCAGGGGCACACTCTCTTCTTTCGCTATTGAAGCGGAAATAACGCGCACCTGTTGTGAGCGGAAGAAATAATTCAACATCCAGCTGATGCCGACCATGGTCCGGTTACGGAACCCGGCCAGGTAGTAGAGGTGGAGAGCCAGCCAGGCAACCCAGGCGAAATAGCCGTTGAATCTCAAGACACCAAAAGCGTTAACCGCCGCGGCATTGCGGCCGATGATCGCCATGTTGCCCTTGTCGAAGTATTTGAATGGTGCGACCGGCTGTCCCTGGATTTTACTCAGGATGGCTTTGCCTGCGTATTCTCCGCCTTGCATGGCAACCTGCGCAACCATCGGGAGAGGGACACCATTCTGCGGCAGAAAAGCAATGTCGCCGACCACGAACACTTCGGGCCGTCCGGCGATGGTCAAGTCCGGCTCGACGGCAATGCGGCCGCCGGCTCCTTTGGGGAGATCGAGAGCGGCGGCGATGGCTGCCGCCTGGACCCCGGCGGTCCAGACAATGGTGTGAGCGGGGATGTGCGAACCTTTGGCCAGGAGCACTTTTTCCGCCTCGGCGCCGCTCACCTGGGTGTTGAGACTAACCTCAACCCCCATCCCACTCAGTTTGCGCACTGCATAATCCCGCTGCTTTTCCGGCAGGAACGGCAGGATCGAACCGCGCGCCTCAAGAAGAACGATCTTCGTATCCGACTTGTCGAGGTTGGGGTAATCCTTAATAAGCTCATGCTGAATCAGTTCCTGCAGAGAGCCGGCAAACTCCACACCGGCGGGTCCGCCGCCGACCACGACGAAGCTGAGCAAGGCGCGCCGTTTGGCCGGGTCCGGTTCACTGGAAGCAAGCTCAAAGCTGTTCAGGATGTGGTTGCGCAAACGAACGGTCTGATCCAGACTTTTCAAATCAAAGGAATGCTCTTCCATGCTTTGCATGCCGAAGTAATGAGTGGCGCTGCCTGCTGCCAAGACCAGGTAGTCGTAGGGCACTTCTCCATCGGCGAGGCGAACAATCCGGCTATCGAAATCTACCCCGGTAACTTCTCCCAGGCGGAAGTTTATTCCTTTCCATTTGCGAAGCATTGCCCTGGAGGGATAGGCGATATATTCCTGCTCAATGGCGGCAGTCGCAACCTGGTAAAGGAGTGGTTGGAACAGATGAAAGTTGCGACGGTCGATGACCAGGACATCAACCCCTTTGCCAGCCAGCGCCCGGGCTGCTTTCAATCCGCCAAAGCCCATACCTACTATTACCGCACGTTTCATAAACACCCCCTTTTTGTTTCGTGTTGACTGTACCATCTGACTCACGTTTTTCGCTCGAGGTTTTAGAATGATAACACAATCAGTATTAAATGCAAAACACATAAGTAACAAAAATGGTAAAGAATAGCATTTTTGCGCGGCGATGTAATTGATAAAAATAGTGCGACAGTAATGTTGTAGCGAAAGGCTCATCTGTTGTGGCTGCCCATCAAGGCAAGATACATTATGGCGCAATGTTGCAACGTAGCGTGATTTCGGATGTATGACGAGGTTAAAGTCGACCTGCAGGTTTTTATAATCTGGCAGGTCTCGGCAGCTGTATCAGTCCAGATTCCCCCACAACACATTGACTGTAAAATATCGCACTTTCCACTTGACTCGTCGTACTGATTTGCGCTACCAATAGGCAACGCCGCGTAGCAGAATGATACACGATAATACTAAACAATCCGTGAGGATGGGACGGAAAGCCTACAGGGTCTCAACGAGACAGCCGGGTCGCCGAATTATCTTCTCGAAGATTTCCGGTCCCGGCTTTTTTGTTTTACAAACGGAAAAAGAAATACTTTGATAGACGATACTACTAAACCACCCGCAAGGGTGGGGCGGAAAGCCTACAGGGTCTTCACGAGACAGCCGGGTTGCCGAACTATCCAGAGGATATTCAGCCCCGGCTTTTTTGCGTTCGGCAAGGTTTCGTACATTCAATACATGATGGATTCGCAAAATGTCGTCACCCCGGCGGAAGCCGGGGTCAAGAGGTTTGCAACTCACTGAAAAGACAGGATTCCGGCTTTCTCCGGAATGACGGAAAACGCCTTTCCGGACTTTTTGCGAAGGCCTCAATACTTCAGGAGAAAGAAGGTGGTTATTATGTGAGCACAACAGTGGTGAAATGTTAACGGTTTTTTATGACAAAGCGGGGGAGCTTGAGGCCCTGATTTGCGCGGAAGACTAGTACTATCGAAATTAAGTGAAATACCCGGGAGGTAAAATGAAAAAACTTATTATACTTTCTTGTGCAGTTTTCGCTCTGGCCCTGACAGCAGGCACGTCAGTGGCGGCGGACAGCATTTCTGACAGATTGGGCGTATCTGGACGCATTGGATTCCTTGTACCGGAAGACAGCGATGCATTTTTTGTCCCGAGCAGGCTTGAGACCGATGTGGGCTTTATTGGCGGCGGCGGTTTAATTTACGGGATCAATAAAAATTTCGCTGCCGAATTCGACATCACCCACAGCGAATTCGATGCCGATCTTGCTGGTTTCAGGGCGGGTGATTTTTCAACCACCTACATTTCGTTTGGCGCGCAATACCGTTTTGTCGACCTTGGCACACAGAGACTTGTCCCGTATCTGGGCGCGGGACTGGATATCCTGGTAAATGACTTTACCTTTGACGATGGTGACAATGCCTCGGTAGACACCGTAGCCGGCGCCCACCTAAGCGGCGGAGTTGACTATTTTCTCACGAATCAGCTGGCGCTCACCGCCGAAGTAAAGGGACTTCTTGCTCCTGACGCGGACATCAGTGTTGAAGGCGTTAAGGTCGGCAATTATAATCCCACAAGCCTCTCAACGACTTTCGGCATCAGATTCTTCTTCAATTGAAGATGATGTTCCAGTGAAAAAGGCGGCCAAAAGCCGCCTTTTTCCTGTTTCAGTAATGCAGAGGGATCGATAGCCGGCCACGAAAAGTCCTGTACAAGAGGGTTCTTTATTCTCAGTGCCTATGCCGTTCCCACCTCTGGCTGAAGTTCCGCGAGACGCTGCTTGATTATGGGGGCGATTGCAGGATGTACTCCAATAAAGAAAACACATTCACCGTCTTTTTCTTTCGTTTTTTCAATAACGGTCGGAATTGCATTCTGCAGCAAGTGGTTAATGTCCTTGGTTGGTATCGTGAGGCCACCGGAGTAGCCGAACGTTCCCCAGATGATGACAAATTCGTACCCGGATTCTTCCCACGTCTTGATTCCTACTCCGTAGGCACGTTCCCGGAATTCCGAATCTTCAGGTGGAGAATTTCGGAGCTGCCCCAACATTTCTCGGCCTTTTTCGGATCGATCAATGATGAACGCATAATGTTCAGATCTGCCAGCGGCAACGTTGCCCACTCTTCTCAAGTTTTCTTCCGGTTTTTGCACTGCTTCCCCCTTAATCTTCATTTTCTCAGCTGCCGCTACTTCAGTCTAGCATTTCAGGTGCCTGTTCGTCAGCTGGCACGGCACTTTCGTCCCGGAACATTTTGAGGGACCGCATTATCCCTTTATTGCAGTTTCTGGCATTTCCGCGCCCTGCAGCCGGTTGTGGTTTTCTTTTGTTTGACGGATTCAGAAGTGCATAGTACAAGTAAGCAGCAATTGTTAGGGATACTGCTTTTTCATTTTAATCAGCTGCAAGGAAATCGAAATTTGAAACCGGTTAAGCTCAACATTCTCGCCTGGTTTATGCTCTTTTTCTTCCTAGGGGGCTGCGCGTCTCAAAAAGTCAGTTTGACTTGTCCCTCGCCGCCGGTCGCGTCCCCGCTCATTTCTTCCCGCATAGCCCTGAAGAACGAACTGGATGGGATGATCGGCAGGGAACTGCTCCCGTACTCCCTTGCATCCATCAAAGTTGTCTCGCTCCAGAGCGGTTCAACCCTTTACGAAACCAACCCTCATCTGCTCATGCCCGCGGCTTCGGTGCAAAAACTGTTTACTGCCGCTGCCGTGCTGTCTTTCCTGGGTTCCGATCATTCGCTCGAAACATCCATTTCAGTGAACTCCGAGACCGCCACTCTCTACCTCAAAGGCTGCGGCGACCCCCTGCTGAGTACGGCCGATCTGGCGCGGATGGTGGCCGAACTTACCGGAAAACTGCGCCCCGGCGTACGCTACAAACTTATAGGGGACACAACTTGTTTTGATGGTGCCTATTGGGGCAGCGGCTGGATGTGGGATGATGAGCCGGCCCCCGAAGCAATGTATCTCTCCGCGCTTTCCGTGAACCGCAACACGGTTCGCGTTACGGTAGCTCCCGGGAAATCAGAATCAGCGCCAGTGCAGGTCTCGGTTGAACCGCCTACCCGCTATGTGAGCATTGAAAACTCCGGAATAACCGGAAAGCCGGGTGGCTCATGCAAGGTTTCCGTGACCCGTCCGGCAGGTGAACGTGAAAATGAAATTCTGGTTTCCGGCTCTCTGGCGCCCGGGTGCAAATCTGTAAGAAGACGTTTGACGGTCTGGCGACCGGAACTGTATACTTTGACACTGCTGTCAGAGTTGCTGGAGAAGTCCGGCGTGAGCACGGACCCGCCCCTGCTGGGAATTGTTCCTGCGGATGCGCTACTCCTCGCTTCGACCAGGCGTCCGATCAGCGAAATTATCTCTGTGATGCTGAAAAAGAGCGATAATCTGTGCGCCGAGAACCTTTTCAAATACCTGGCGTACGCCCAGTCCGGTCAAAAGGGAACCTCCGCCGGAGGTGAAAAAGCGATCAAGAATTATCTCCGCAGTCAGGGCATTCCCACGGACAGGCTGGTAATCGCGGACGGTTCGGGGGTGTCGCGCTACAATCTGACCAATGCCGATACCATTGCCCGGCTTTTGGTTGCGGCATCCAAGGATCAGGCAATATTTCCGCTGTTTGCTGCAGCACTGCCGTTGGCGGGAAAAGACGGCACCCTAGTGAACCGTATGAAAGGAACGCCGGCCGAACAACGGGTCAAGGCCAAGACGGGCACGATGCAGGGCGTCTCCGCACTGGCTGGCTATACCGTCACCGCTGACGGAGAGCCAGTGGCATTTGCCATGATAGTAGAGAATTTTGTTGGCGCGAAGCAGCGGGTGCGCAAAATTCTGGATCGGATAGCCGTGCTGCTCAGCACCTATTCCGTAACGGCTCCCATCAGGGCAACCACGAGGTAATTCAAATTCCAGATCAAGGCCCTCTCTTCGTTGGTTCGTCTTCGGCTGCTCAACCTATACCTTGCGGCTTCAATCATCGCCGACTTGAGATCATCCTTGATCTGAAATTGATATGAGACCTGCATTATCCTTGTTGCTTCGGGATATTTTGTCAAATCGAACGTTGGACATCCTGTTATTTCAGGATTTGCACCTTTCGTAATCGGAGTACTTTACATGAATATAACCGCTTCCCCAGTGTCCGGCCTTTCGATCCTCTGTGTCGAAGATGAACCGTTGCCCTTGAAATTCCTCGGTCAGATGCTCACCATGAAATATCCTGACCAAAAAGTGACAACTGCGGAAAATGGCAGGAGCGCACTGGAATTATTCCGGGAGAACCCGGCCGATATCGTGCTGACTGACATCAGCATGCCGGTCATGGACGGCATTTCCATGGCCCGGGAAATCCGAATCATTAAACCGGGTGTCTGTATTATTGCCTTGACCGCGCACGACGATCTGCAACTGCCGAACGAGGTGGCCGGTCTGTTCGATCGCTTCATACAGAAGCCGATCAGCAGCGTCGACCTGTACGAGGCCATAGACGGCTGCCTCACCTGCTTTAGCCAACAAACCGGGAACGAAAACTAACTCCCCGGCACTTCCTCTTTACCGGCCTTTACGTTCTGGGCCGATTTCAACGAAAATTCCCATAAATTGCCTGTTTTAAGTTTTTCTTATTCATGGTATAAAATTTTCCTGAGATAAAGGGAAATTCACGAAATAAATTCATCGTTCATGTCTCTTTCCGGTCCCGTCTCGACAACATATCGGGGTGTTTCCCAACTGACACCTCATTCCTGCGGGAGGAAACGAATTCCCGAGGGAATTTCTGGAGCAGTGACTTTTTCTAGAATCGTACATTGGAGGCGGTAATGAACAACCCCGGTATTCCAGGGGCCGAAGAAACAGTGATACCTGGGACTAACGAATCCGTTTTATGTGATGAAAAGAGTTTAGCATCCGTGGAGAAGCCGTGCTTCGTTGTCGGCATTGGCGCCTCAGCTGGTGGTCAGATTCCCCTGGAGCACATTTTCACATTCATTCCTGCCGATTGCAACCTCGCCTTCGTCGTAGTCATGCACCTCCCCCCGGACGGTCCTGCTTTTCTTGCCGGTCTGCTCAGTCGTTATACCTCCATGGATGTGCTGACCGCCGAGGACGGCGCGCTACTCCTGCCCAATACAGTCCATGTTGTCTCTCCAGGCACCTTTCTGGCCATGCGCAGCGGCAGACTTTGTGTCGAAGGCCGCAGCGGTCGTTTTGCCGGGACAAACCATCCCATTGACCATTTCTTCACCTCCCTGGCCGAAGATTACGGAGAGCGAGCCATTGCCGTGGTTCTCTCCGGTTTCGGTACGGACGGAGCGGAAGGCGTGAAGAGAATCAAGGAGCGGAGAGGTACGGTCATTGTCCAGGAGCCTGGTTCTGCGGTGAATCCCTCCATGCCCGCGAATGCCATCGCCACCGGCAGCGCTGACTTGATTCTTGCTACGGAAGATATTCCGTTAAAGGTTGCCGGGATCGCCCGGGGGGATTGCCGCCTCCCCCAGCACTCCTGCCTCAGCACCACCTTTGATGAGGACCTGGACGCCATTTTTGCCGCGGTAAAGGCTGGGTCAGGTCATGACTTCAGCTCATACAAGCGAAGCACCGTCATGCGGCGGATTGAACGGCGGATGACGGTAAACGAATCCGGGGGGCTCAGGAAATACCTGGCCTTCCTCGAGCAGAGCCCGCAGGAAGCCCAGATCCTCGCCCAGGAAATACTGATTGGCGTGACCCGCTTCTTTCGTGATCCGGGCGCGTTTGAAGTCATTGAGAATGAGATCATACCGCGGCTTTTTACCGATCGAAACCCTGATGACCCGGTCCGTATCTGGCATGCCTGCTGTGCCACCGGCGAAGAGGCTTACTCGGTTGCCATGCTGGTGCGGGAATTCATGGTGCGGCAACGGCTGAACACCAAGGTACAGATCTTTGCCACCGACATCGATGAAGCTGCAATAGCCCAGGCGAGATCTGGCGTTTATGCCGATGAACTCAGGACGGACTTGAGCGAGGAACGCGTCAATACCTTTTTCATTCGCTCCCAAGACCGCTGGCAGGTGGTGAAGGAATTGCGGGAGATGATCCTTTTTGCCACTCACAGCGTCATCAAAGACCCGCCGTTTTCCCGGCTCGACTTGCTCGTCTGTCGCAACTTTCTTATCTATCTGACCCCCGATATGCAGAAACGGCTCATGTCCCTGTTCCACCTGGTGCTGAAACCTGGCGGTTTCCTGTTTCTTGGCGCCTCGGAAACAGCGGGACCCAACTCGGAACTTTTTACTCCGGTCACTATGAAATGGAAGATTTATCAGCGGCTGGATAATGGGCGTCGCGAAGATACTCTCTTTCCCTTCACCGCCCCGGTCAGAAAGCCGGTCAAGGCAGCCACCACTGGTCGTCCGGGCAATGCGGAGGATACCACCCCCGGCGCGGCCGCGGACCGGTTGCTGGTGCAACGCTACTCACCCCCCTGCGTGGTGGTAAATGAAAAATTCGAGGTGCTGCATATCTCCTCCCGGACCGGGCGATACCTGGAAGTCGCCATGGGCGCGCCGACCATGGACATCCTGAAGATGGCCCGTGAAGAGTTGCGGCCAGCCTTGAGGGCCGCCATGTACAAATCCTTCGAAGAGAATAAACAGGTCATATTCCGGGGGGTGAAGCTAGCCGATGAAGAAACGGAAACAGCTGTCAACGTGATTGTTGAACCGCTCGCTCTCCAGCCTTCCTACGGCAAGCTGGCGTTGGTCGTACTGCAACCGGTCACTTCCCCGGCCGCTATTCACGAGTCTTCAGGCGACGTGTCAGTCCCGGAGGATGAAATAACCCGCAAAACACTCATCCGTCAATTGGAAGAACAGCTCAGGATCACCAATGAACAGCTTTTGTTTACCATAGAACAGCTGGAAACCTCGAATGAAGGTTTCATGGCTGCCAATGAAGAATTGATGTCGATCAACGAAGAGTTCCAATCCACCAACGAGGAACTTCAGTCCACCAATGAGGAACTGGAGGCTTCCAAGGAGGAACTCCAAGCTCTGAATGAGGAGTTGATTACGGTTAATGCCGAACTGCAGGGGAAGGTGGAGGAGTTGAACCTGGTCAGCGACGACATGGAAAATCTTCTGACAAGTTCCGAAATCGCTGTGATTTTTCTCGACCGTCTGCTCACGATAAAACGTTTTTCCCCGGCCATGGCCGCAATCCTCAACCTGATCCCGGCTGATATCGGCCGGCAGTTCCGCCACCTTGCCGGTACCATCGACTGGTCGCACCTCCGCCGGGATGCCCAGGAGGTGCTGGAAAGAAATGTTCCCGTGGAGCGGGAAGTGACTTCCCTTGATGACGGTCGCAGTTTCATCCTGCGGATTCTTCCCTACCGGACCATCGATAATATCGTCGATGGAATTGTGGTGACGCTGCTGGATATTACCGATATTCGGCGTGCCGAAGAAGAAATACGCAATGCCGCATTGTTTCCGGAAGAAAATCCTTCGCCGGTATTGCGTGTGGCTCGCGACGGAAAGTTGCTCTATGCCAACCGGGCAGCCGCGCCGCTGCTCGTGCAGTGGCAACTCAGTCCGGAGGGGAAGCTTCCCGATCACGTTCAGCAGAACGTCACGGCAGTCCTGGATGCCGGCCGAAACTTTGAGCTGGAAATCCGCTGCGGGGACAGGGACTTCTCCTTGATTCTCGTCCCGATTGCGAATCGTGGTTACGTTAATTTCTACGGCCGCGATCTCACTGAACGGAAGCAGATCAATGAAGCTTTGCAGCGGGCAAAAAATGAGTGGGAAAGAACTTTCGACAGCGTTCCGGATCTGATCGCTATTCTTGATGAACAGCATCGAATTGTCCGCGTTAATCAGGCTATGGCTCAGCGACTGGGAGTAGCCCCTGACGCATGTGTCGGGAAGTCCTGCCATGACTGTGTCCACGGTTTCGAGACGCCTCCTGACTTCTGCCCCCATGCCCTGACGATGCAGGATGGGCTGGAGCATCTGGCAGAAATCCATGAAGCACATCTGGGGGGCAATTTTCTGGTCTCCACGACCCCCCTTACCGACGAACAGGGCAATAAAACCGGCTCGGTTCACGTGGCTCGGGATATTACCGAATTGAAACGTGCGGAACAGGCGCTGCGCGAAAGTGAAGGGCGAGTCAGGAGCAAGCTGGATTCAATCCTCTCGCCAGAGGGAGACATCGGCGACCTGGATCTTGGCGATATCATCGATATTCCCGCTATCCAGGCGCTCATGGACGATTTCTATGCTTTGGCTCAAATTCCCATGAGTCTCATCGACCTCGATGGCACGGTACTGGTTGGAGTCGGTTGGCAGGAGGTCTGTACGAAATATCACCGGCAGCATCCCGAGACGCGCAGACACTGCACCGAAAGCGATACCCGGCTCACGTCCGGCATTCTGGCAGGAGAGTATAAACTCTATAAGTGTATGAACCATATGTGGGATGCTGCCACACCCGTCATGGTCGGAGGTCAGCACCTCGGGTACCTCTTTACCGGGCAGTTCTTCTTTGATGATGAAATACCGGATTATGAAACGTTCCGGTCGCAGGCCGCGATATATGGTTTCCCGGAGGAAGAATATCTGGCCGCCCTGGATCAGGCGCCGCGAATCAGCCGGGCCGCCCTGGATACCGCCATGGCATATTTCATGAAGTTTTCTGCCATGATTTCCCGGCTCAGCTACAGCAACATCAAGCTAGCTCGCGCTCTGTCCGAGCGGGAAGCCTTGATGAATTCTCTGCGGCAAAGCGAACAGCGGCTGGCCAGGTCCCAGGAGATAGCCCATCTTGGCAGTTGGGAGCTGGACCTTGTCCAAAACGTACTGACCTGGTCTGACGAGGTCTACCGGATATTCGGACTCAAACCGCAGGAGTTTTGCGCCACGTATGAAAACTTCCTGGAGGCTGTGCACCCGGACGACCGGGCCGCGGTGAACGAGGCCTATAGTGCTTCAGTGCGGGAAGGGCGGGACAGCTATGAGATCGAGCATCGGGTAATTCACAAAACAACAGGAGAAGTACGTTTTGTTCATGAACGATGCGAACATTATCGGGACGATAACGGCAACATCATCCGGTCAGTGGGGATGGTCCATGACATTACCCAGCGGAAACAGGCCGAAGAGGCCTTGCAGGCTGCCCACGATAAACTGGAAACCAAAGTGGCTGAGCGGACCGCCGAATTAAGGGAAAAGGACCAACTGCTCCTGCAGCAGAGCCGCCAAGCCGCCATGGGAGAAATGATCGGCAACATCGCCCACCAGTGGCGACAACCTTTGAACACTCTGGCGCTTATCTTCGGGACTCTGCCGTTGCTGCAGGAAACGGGAGAGCTTTCCCGCGAGATGCTCACGTCCATGGAACGGAAAGCCATGGAGCTCATTCAGCATATGTCGCAAACAATCAACGACTTCCGGAATTACTTCAAGCCGGACAAGGAGAGGGTTGCGTTTCCTGTCTGGGATGCGGTGTCCAGGACGGTCGCCCTGATCGAGGACAGCTTTCGCAACCAGGAGATTGCCATCGAGATCATCAGGAAAGAGGATCCGGTCATCAACGGCTACCCAAACGAGTTCTCCCAGGTGCTCCTCAACATTCTCCTCAACTCCAGGGACGCATTTGTGACACGGGACATCTCTTTTCCTAAAGTGGAAATAATTGTAACGGAGGAAAATAACAGAGCCGTGATCACGGTCACCGATAATGCCGGAGGAATCCCCAAGGAGATTCTCGGCAAGATATTCGACCCGTACTTCACCACCAAGGGACCGGAACACGGTACCGGAGTCGGACTGTTCATGTCCAAGGGGATTATCGAAAAAAGCATGGGAGGCCTGATCTCGGCCCGGAATACCGCGAACGGCGCCGAATTCAGGATCGAGGTGTAATCTGAGTCGTCGAAAATAATTCCGAATGATGGAGAGTCCCTGTAATTCCAATAGGTATTCAAACCGACACCTTACCACCCCTGACATCTCCTGCCAGAAGTAGGCTCTTTTACGCGAAAGAGGAGGGGAATTTTAAGCTCCCCTCCTTACAAAGGAGGACCCAAAGGGCCTAAAGGTGCGGGGGGTGGTTGGGTTTTGTGTCATCTTGATTGTAAAGTAGAATCAAATGTCCCGTGAGTCCATACTATGATCGAACTGAAAAACGTTACGAAACGCTACGGTACCCTTACAGCAGTAGACAATGTCTCCTTTTCAGTCAAGACAGGCCAGTCTTTTGCCCTGCTCGGCCCCAACGGGGCGGGGAAGACGACAATCGTCAAGCTGCTGCTCGACTTTACCCGTTTGACAGCGGGAAGCTTGACTATCAACGGTATTCCCGCGAGCAAGGCGGAATGCCGGACGGCAATCGGCTATCTGGCCGAAAACCAGCGAATTCCGACTGGCCTTTCCGGATGGCAGTACCTGCTGCGTTGTGCGGAGTTACTGGATATCAACCGGGCCGCTGCCGAGGAGCAATGCCGGAGTGTCGTCGAGCAGATCGGCATGCAGGGCAGGGAGCATGATAAGGCCGGCACTTATTCCAAGGGCATGATTCAGCGGTTCGGCTTGGGCGCGGCTCTGGTGGGTGCGCCGAGACTGTTGATTCTCGACGAACCAGCCTCCGGTCTGGATCCGATCGGGATCAGGGAAACACGCCTGCTTCTGGAGACGCTGAAAGAGCAAGGCGTGACGATCTTCCTGAATTCTCACCTGCTTTCGGAAGTGGAAAAAATCTGTGATAGCGCGGCAATCATCCACCGTGGCAGACTCTTGGTGAAAGACTCTATTGCGGCTATTGTCAGGGACGGTGAGACCCTCGAAGATGTATTTGTGCGGTTGGTGAAAGGTTGATATGAAAACGTCGAAAATGCTTCCCTCCATTACCAGAATTGCCAAATATACCCTTACCGATGAAGTGCGGCAGAAAAGTTTCCTCATCATGTTCCTTCTCTGCGCCGTCTGCGTGTTTCTCCTCCGTGGCTGTTATCACGGCAATTACCTGGTGAACGGCCAGGCCCTTGATACCGCAACCGTTGTCAAAGCTTTATCGATAGTGACCTTCCACGCCATCGGCGCCGGAGTGATGGTCATAACGGCTTTACTCGCAATGCGCATCTTCCGCCGCGACCGGAACGAAGGACAGCAATCGTGTGTTTTGTCCAAACCAATAGCCCGTTGGCAGTATGTTACCGGAAAGATCCTCGGTTTATGGAGCTTATCGGTACTTTTCATGTTCATCCTGCATGGTATTATCTTTGTGATCACCTCAGTCAATTTACGAATTTTTATGCCGGATTATCTCATTGCCTCGCTGCTCTGCTCCATCAACTTGCTCTTTGTGGTTCTTGCCGTACTGCTGTTGTCGCTGCTGATGCCCGATATCGTCGCCTTTCTCTGTGTCCTGGGAATCGGTGCAGTGGGCTTCGTGGCTGACGGCATAGCCGCTGTCAGCCAGAGCCAGATCGTGCAGGCGACGATGCAACAACCGGGCGCAGGTCCGCGATCAGAGGTGACCTGGTGGAAAGTTGTTTATTTTGTCTGGCCGAAGCTCCTGGGCGTTCAGCAGACGGCAACTTCGTTGCTCGGGAATGAGCCTGTTCACGGCTTCGGGGACCTCTATCCTTTTCTTAATGTCCTGCTGTATTGCCTTATTTTTGGTGCACTGCTTATCTGGCGTTTCGGGAAGGAAGATATCAGCTAGTTTTTTATCTGGAAGTCTCGACAGAGGCCGGGCGGAATTTTAGCGAAGACTCTCGTAATCGATCACCACTCACGCGGCAAAAATTTTACCTCACCTTGAAGCCACGATGGCTACCCCGGTTTTTCACGGTATAGTTGTATACCAGCGGCACTTCAGGCGGACGCATGACCAATCATCTGAATCCGCAATTTTATTGCACGGAGGAGTCCAACAATGTCCCAACATGATGTGATCATTATTGGCGGTGGAATCAGCGGTATGTCTCTTGCCCATTATTGCGCAAAAGCCGGTATGAAACCGCTGGTCGTGGATAAGAACGGTCAGATGGGCGGCACCTTCAATACCTGCCGCACGGACAACTTCTGGTTTGAGCTTGGTGCCCACACCTGCTACAACTCTTATGGGACCCTGGTGGATCTGCTCCGCGATACCGGCAGTCTGGACAAGATCACCAAACCGGACAGTGTCGGTTACAAACTCATTACCAAAGACGGGATCAAATCGATCATGTCGCAGATGAGTTTTCCGGAACTGGTTTTCTCACTGCCAAGAATGTTCGGGGCGAAGATGGCGGGAGAAACAGTTGAGTCCTATTATTCGAAAATTTTCGGCAAGAGGAATTTCGCCCAGGTAATCGGACCGATGTTCAATGCCGTGATCTGTCAGAAGTCTAACGAATTCCCCGCGGACATGCTCTTCAAGAAGCGGCCGCGGCGCAAAGATGTGCTCAAGAAATTCAGTCTGCAAGGCGGGCTCCAGTCGATCACCGATGCGATTGCCACAGACCCGGCGATTGAGACGTTGACCGGGAAGGAAGTGCAAGCGATCGAATTTGCAGGAGACGTTTTTACCGTAACGACCACTGATGGCGGCACCTTTCAGGCGAAATACCTTGCCCTGGCCACCCCTTCGGAGCCGGCCGCAAAACTGCTGCAACACTCATTTCCGGAGGTTGCGCAAAAACTCGCTCCCCTGCAGTCTGAGAAGGTCGAGACCCTGGGGGTGGTTGTCAAGAAAGAGGAAGTCAAAATCGGTCCGATAGCGGCACTTGCCGCAACGGACGAGATCTTTTATTCCTTTGTTTCGCGAGACACCTTTCCCGACCCCCTCTACCGGGCATTTGCCTTTCACTTCAAGGCTTCCGCAGGCGGCCGTGAAACCCGGCTTCAGCGCATCGCAGAGGTGATAGGTACCGGGAATTTCGAGCATATCGCCAGTGCCGAGCATGTGATTCCCTCCCTGCGGCTAGGCCACAAGGAAAAGATCGAGGAATTGGACGCTCTGCTTGCCGGTACTCCATTGCTGCTCACCGGCAACTACTTCTCCGGAATTGCCATCGAGGATTGTGTTGCCCGCTCGCTGCAGGAGAGCAAAAGATTGAAGTGATAGGATGAAATTATAAAAAATATGGAACAAATTTGACTTTGATCCTGTCAAAAGTCATAAGTCGAACTTGTAAAAAATCGAAATACTGAAAAAGGAGACTGCCATGCTGTCGCTAAAGAAATCGATCTATCCCGTAATTTTAACAGTTCTTGTCTTGTCCGGATTATTCCTCGGCACGACGACGGCTTCGTCGGAGAATATTCCGGAACCCTCCTGCGTCTGTGCGGATTGCGGCAAACCGTGCGGTAGCGGGCATGCTTCAACCTGCATCTACCGCTAAGGACTGCCACGGGAACAAACTGCTTTTCAGTAAAGGCAGTTTGTTCCCATTTTACTGCCTGCTCTCACCAGGTAAACCGAGAAATACAAGGCTATTGACTTCGAAGGGAGAGAAAACGCCACCCTGGAATCAGGCTCAATTGCTTCAGTTTATATAATGTAGAAACAGGCTCCATACTACAGCCACTGGGGGCTTATCATGGCTTTCAATCCTGTTTTTGTTGCAGTAAAAATTCCCAAACCCGACTGGTACCAAGAGACGGCTGTCTACGCCCGGCGAAATCTCCGCAGGGTAATCCGGCAGCTGCTGGATACGTTGCTCCCTTATGTCTTGATACTGGCCCTCATGGTCTTCACGGTTCGTCATGGCTACTCGTACGGGGTTACCCTCACGCTGGCAGTGGCTGGTGGGGCCCTGCTCACCCGCATCTTCATCATCTTTCACGATTGTACGCATGGTTCGTACCTCACGACACCCCGTTGGAACAGAAACCTGGGGTATCTCTGTGGAGTCCTGACTTTTACCCCTTTTCATGACTGGCGGCGTTCCCATGCCGGGCATCACATCCGGTTCGGCGATCTGGACCGGCGCGGCATCGGTGATATCTGGACCCTTACTTCCCTGGAGTATCAGGCCTCGTCGAAATGGAGGCGGCTTGGGTACCGGCTCTACCGCAATCCACTGATCATGTTCGGCCTGGGCCCGGGATTCTACTTTCTGCTGCGGAACCGGTTCCCGACAAAAGGGTCCAAAAAACGCGATGTCTGGAGTGTTCTCTTTACCAACGGGGTAATCCTGGTAATTGCCGTTGCCGCAGCTTTTACCATCGGTTTCAAGACCTATCTCATGGTGCAGCTGCCGGTCCTGCTGATTGGCGCAACCTTCGGTGTCTGGCTCTTCTACATTCAGCATCAGTTCGAAGGTGTCTTCTGGGCACGTCACGACGAGTGGGACCCGATTCGCGCGGCGCTGGAGGGGGCATCCTATTATAAACTGCCGAGGTTTCTCCAATGGATTACCGGTAACATCGGCTTTCATCACGTGCATCATATCCGTCCCGGCATCCCCAACTACAATCTCCAGCAGTGCTGTGAAGCCATTCCGGCTCTGAAAGACGTCCCCCCCCTGGACCTCCGCACCAGTCTGAAGTCACTGCGTCTCCATCTTTGGGATGAGGGACGGCAAAAGCTGGTGGGATTCAGGTCTCTCCGGAACTGAAAAGCGGCCATTAGGTGTCTCCTAGCGTGCGGGTTCAGCCAGCAACAAGCGATTTTTCGGGGTGATATCTTCCGGAATCAGCTGGGTAAAGACCTGGTAGCCATGCGCGCGTAAACGTGCGACCCGCGCCACGTCCATTGCCAGCGGTCCGTCGAGCCAGCCCTGCAAACCGCCAAGCTCGGCACCATCAAGATTGTGACAGCACGGCAGTACCGCCAGCCGTGCCCCGGCGGCAACAGCCCGTTTAATGACCAGATCGGTCAGTCCGCCGCAGGCGTGCACGGAGACGATCAAATCGTCCCGCTGTAACGGCAGTTCCTCCAATGAACTTTCTACAAAACACAGCCGACTGTTAAGTCGCGGCCAGACTGCCGTCAAGGAGCGAACCAGGGTTGCAGAGCTTTCCGGGATGTATCGATCGACAGCTACGGCTTCGGGAGAAGTGTCGTCGAGCAGGAGGAGGATCATTGCCAGCAAGCCGTGGCCGCAGGCCAGGTCGACGATCCGTCCGCCTCGGAAGCGGCGGCGCACCCGGCGCGCAACCTCCCATGCTTCATACAACTCTTTACGCGGCAGACAGCCGGCGTGACAGACCGACCGGGCGATTGCATCAAAGAGGGTAGCGCCGCCAAAGTGGGGAAGGAGCTTATCGGTAAGACGGTTCCGGGATGATCTGTCCAGTGAGGTCATACTGAACTGTCACGCTTTTTATTGGTCGTTGTGAAATGGAAATAATATCGATTCTGGCCGTTCATTCATCCTCCTGTCAATTTTCTTTCAGTCTGACAATCGACAATACTACAGGCAACCAGGTGAAATTTCTTTCCGTAGCAGTGTCTGGTGCGCACTGGTTGTTGCATTTTTTTCGCATAAGGAATAATTTTCTCACTTGGAGAGAATTTACTATACCTTGAAATGCCGATGGGACAGCAGAAATCTTGGACATGCGATACTTGCAGTTGGAGGATAATACGGGAAACTTGCAGAATTCCATACTATTGTCTTTTGTGTCTCGAGGCTACGGACTACAAAAACTATGGCCAAGATAATTTTTGACAACAAAGGTGAAGAACGGTACCGGGTGATCGATTCTCTCAGCGGGGAGATCTTTGAAGAGTCTTCAAACTGATAATGACAGGGAGATGATCCATGACAAGTGCAGATATAACAATCCGCCGCATGACCAGGGCTGACCTCGGGCTGGCTGTTGAATGGGCAGCCGCTGAAGGCTGGAACTCGGGGCTGCATGATGCCGAAGCTTTCTTTGCTGCCGACCCGAACGGCTATTTTATTGCGGAGCTGAACGGTGAGGCGGTGGGCTGCATCTCGGCCGTGGCTTATGATGAGTACTTCGGATTCATGGGCTTTTATATTGTGAAAAAGGAACTGCGCCATCTTGGTATTGGCATGCAGCTTTGGAACGCTTCTCTCGATTACCTGGGCAGCAGAACCATCGGGGCCGACGGAGTTGTGGAGATGCTGGAAAAGTATGGGCAGTTCGATTTCAGGATCGCCCACCATAATGCCCGCTATGAAGGGTTCGGCAGTGAGACGCAATCGGTTTTCGTAGATATCTCCCGGGTCCCGTTTGCGGAACTGGAGCGGTATGACAGCCGCTTTTTTCCCTCGCCCCGGTCCGCATTCCTGAAAAGCTGGATCAGTCGGCCGGGAACCCGCGGCCGGGTGGCATTCGACAACGGCAGCATCAGCGGCTATGGGGTGATCCGCCCCTGTTGGCGGGGATTCAAGATTGCCCCTCTCTTCGCTGATGCGCCGGAAATTGCCGAAGAGTTGTTTCGCTCCCTTTCCGGACTGGCCGTTGCTCAACCGATCTTTCTCGATATCCCGGTCTGTAATCAGTCCGCTGTTCGGCTGGTGGAAGGGCAGGGCATGCGCAAGGTTTTTGAAACGGCCAGAATCTATCGCGGTTCACCGCCTCAGTTGCCCTTGGGCAGCATTTACGGTATCACCAGTTTTGAACTGGGCTGAGGGTGGAAAATGATGCTGCGCATTGTTATTGCAGTGCTTATCGGCTTCGTCGTCGTGACCTTAGGATGTGTTGCATTCCAGCGGAAGCTTCTCTACTATCCAACCCACGATCAGGAGAAGAACGGACTTGACGAATGGTTCTATCAAGGTCTGTTAATCGGTTATTACCGGGAAGTGCCGTCACCGAAAAATGTCTGGCTGATGCTGCATGGAAATGGCGGTCAGGCAAGCGATCGAGTGTACGCGCTTCCTTCGTTCGCCAACCATGATTCGGTCTTCATCCTTGAATATCCCGGCTACGGCTCGCGGCCGGGGTCTCCGTCCCTGGCGTCGATCAATGCGGCCGCACAACAGGCCTATCAGGCGCTCAGGATTCGCTTCCCGGATACGCCGGTATGTGTCGTGGGCGAGTCGATCGGCAGCGGTCCGGCCGCATTCCTGGCGAAAAATCGTCAACCTCCGGACAAGATTGTCTTGATCGCGCCTTTTGATATACTTTCCAGGGTTGCCGCCCACCATTATCCGTTTCTGCCGGTCGGCCTCTTTTTGCGGGATAACTGGAATAATCTCGAAGCGCTGAAGGGCTATAAAGGGGTACTGGAAATATTCGGTGCACGTGATGATGCGATTATTCCGATCGTACATGCCAAAGCCCTGGCTCAAAGCTTCCCGTCAGCCACGTTTCATGAAATTGCCGGAGGGCACAATGATTGGCCCGCGACCGGCAAGGTCAGGATAGTGAACGGAAAACAGAAAATGCAGTAAATAGGAGGGGCAGCGTCGGGACATGGATCGAGACAAAGAGATCTATCTGGTAAAATGCCGCTCATGCGGCGCCGCCAACCGGGTGCCGGCGAAGATGGCCGGAAAGCCGGGCCGCTGTGGAGAATGTCATGGTGCCTTGCCGGTTCTCTACCTGGAACCACTAGTGCTGGGAGACTCCACTTTTCGCGATTTCCTGCAAAGTTATACCGGTCCGGTGCTCGCTGAATTCTGGGCGTCCTGGTGACCACACTGTCAAAACCTCGCACCGGTGGTGCGGGAAGTGGCAGGAGAACTGGCTGGTAAGCTGGCGGTGGTTCAGGTAAATACCGATCTGAATCCTGGCCTGGCAGCAAGCTACCAGATTCAAGGTATTCCAGCACTGCTGGTGATAAAAGGTGGCCAGGTTGTGGCAAAGACCAGCGGGGGGATGAGTAAAGAGGCGATACTTACCTGGATACGAAAGTTTCTTTAAAGATAGCGCAGTAGTATTTATTCTGAGAAATGAGAGATAATGTACATGGTAGCTGCTACGATTGAAATTCAGGAGAATAGATCTCTTGCAACCTTGACCACTTTTGCCGTCGGCGGACCGGCCCGCTATTTTGCTGAAGTTTCATCTGAAGAGGATGCGCTGTCGGCCCTGCACTTTGCCCAGGAGAGAGGACTCGCGATTCTGGTGCTGGGCAGCGGCAGCAATGTCCTGGTCAGTGACGAAGGTTTTTCGGGGCTGGTAATCCTGAATCGGATCAAGGGGGTGAGCTTCAAAGAACAAAGCGGCAGCGTGCTCGTTACTGCCGGTGGCGGTGAAGATTGGCAGGATTTTGTCGATCTTTGCGTGGCGAGGGGTTGGCAGGGTGTCGAATGCCTGGCCGGAATACCGGGAACGGTCGGCGCCTCTCCGATTCAGAATGTGGGCGCCTACGGCCAGGAAGTCTCGCAGGTGATTGCACGGGTCCGCTGCCTGGAAACGGCGAGCGGCAAAGTTGTGACATTTGAGAATAATGAGTGCGCCTTCCGTTATCGGGAGAGCATCTTCAATACCACGGAAGCCGGCAACTACATGGTGCTTTCCGTCACATTCACTCTCATTCCGGGTGGCGCACCGCTGATCACGTATCGGGAACTTGCGGAACGGTTTTCTGCCATTGCCTTCCCGACGCTGGCTGAAGTTCGCGACACGGTCATCGCAATCAGGGCCGGTAAAGGTGTGCTGATCAGGACAGGCTACGAGTCATTCAAAAGCGCCGGCTCGTTCTTCAAAAATCCCATCGTGACCGGCACTCAATTCCAGGCTATCGAAGACCTGGTGGCCGGGGAGGGCGGCGCGCCTACCTGGGCCTGGCCCTTGCCGAACGGCAACGTGAAAGTTTCTGCCGCCTACCTGATCCAGCGCGCGGGCTTTCAGCGCGGGTATCGCCGGGGAACAGCCGGTATTTCACCCTACCATACGCTGATCCTGATCAATCTGGACGGAGATTCTGGCCGGGAAATTGTCGATTTTGCCGTCGAGGTGCAGCAGCAAGTCCTTGCCCTTTTCGGGGCGCTGCTGCAGCCCGAAGCCCGTCTGATCGGCTTCAGGTCTTCGCCGTTCATCGAAAAATAGTGATGGCGGCTTATATCAGTTCAAGATCAAGGATGATCTCAAGGCGGCGAGGATTGAGGCTGCGAGGCGTACTGAAGAGTACATTGAGCAGCCGAAGACGAGCCAGCACAGAGAGTCCCTTGCTATGGAATTGGAATTACTACGGAAGCCGGTAACCGATCCCGGCAAACTGAATGCCGGCCGGATCGCTGCTCCGGGGCGGAGATACGGCATGTACCCCGCCACAAGCCGGACAGGTTCCTACGTAGGTTTGGAGGACAAAGCCTGCACCGCAGCCCTGGCAGACGGTTCGCAGACCGCCACTGGAGAGTGGTTTGTTCCTGATCGCCCCAGCGTGAGCATTATAGACAAATTCCACCAATTCCCTTCCTTCGGAAAAAGGTCCTGCTCCATTTCCACATCCTCCGCAAGTTCCCATCATCAATCTCCTTTTTCTTTCCTGGAATTGCCGATCTGTGCTGAAGATACAGCGAATATTTCTTCCGCTACATGATTCAGGTCAATTTACCTGATAATTTTTCAGCATCGAAGGGTGACAAGCAGCACTTTTTAGAGATGCTCTTGTCGTAACGCCAAAGCTGTCGCTTAAGAAAATTATCCATATGTTACCTTATTCGCATTTTGACTAAAGTCTGGCTGAAATAAACCGAATATAAATTCAGTGATTCTCTGTTTTACCGGTATGTGAAAAGCTGACACCACTACTGTCACGGAGGCCAAAACAAGTGAAAAGACGACTTTTCCGGGATCTGAATCTGTCGCTGAAAATTTTCCTGCTGGTGATGGTAGTCAATGTCTGTTCTGTTGCTGGATATACTGCCTATACCTATCACGTTCAAAAAGAAACCATCATGCGTGATATCGACGACAGACTGATTGCCTGTGCTCAAGGCGCCAGGTTTTTTGCAGATGATTTTCATCTGCGTGTAGAAAAGAAAGAGCCGATTTCCGCACAAGAATACCAATCGTCCCTTGACAAACTCTCTGATTTTGCTCTCGCAACCAAGGTAAAATACGTCTATACGGTCATCAGCCAAAGTGAAAAAGTTGTTTTTACGACATCGAGCTATACACCTGAAGAAAAAGCGAGCGGAGATTCTACCAAACTTTTTGAAGTCTATGATGATGCAAGTGACGGTCTTAAGGCAGCTCTCTCAGACAGGAAGATCCATTTTGAGGAGTATGCGGATCAATGGGGGTCCTTCCGCTCGGTTTTCCTTCCAGCCGGGTCAGCCGGCAACGCCTATGTCATCGGGGTTGATCTCGAGCTTTCAGAAATACATGCCATCCTCCGGAGCAGCTTGATCAATTGTCTGTTGATTGGTCTGGTTATTTTTTTGGGCGGAACATTGTTGGCAGTATTGCTCGCCAGAACGGTGAACAGAAAATTCCAGAGGCTCACCGGACAGGTTACTCGCGTTGCCCACGGTGATTTGACGGTTCAGTTTGACGAGGATGTTCGTGATGAAATGGGTGTTTTGGCAAATGATCTGAACCAAATGGTTCGTTCCTTCAATACGATGATCAGGGAAATCATGTCTTCGGCGGGAAATGTGCTGTCTGCGGTTGGAAGCCTGGAGACAAGTGCCGCAAAGACATCTCGCGGCGCGGAAAATCAGGCCGGGCGAGCAAATCAGATCGCAGCTGCTACGGAAGAGATGACACAGACCATGAACAGTATTGCGGTAAACACATCGACAGTATCAGAAAGTTCCGGTGAAGCAGTGTCTACTGCCGCCAGGGGCAAAGAGGCGGCGGAAATTGCCGTTACCGCAGTTGGCAGTATCAATACCGCCACGGCCGGCCTTACCCGGATGATTGAAAAACTGGACAAAAGTGTTATGGAAATAGGCGAGATTTCCACTGTCATTGAAGATATCGCTGACCAGACCAATCTTCTCGCGCTGAATGCAGCTATCGAAGCTGCCCGTGCAGGCGACATGGGACGTGGCTTCGCTGTGGTTGCGGACGAGGTGCGAACGCTTGCAGAGAGAACGATCAATGCTACCAAAGAGATATCCGTTAAAATAAATACAGTAATGTCTGAATCGAAGCAGACCGCTTTGTCGATGGAAGAAACCGCGAAAAAAGTACAAACTGCTTCCGGTCATATCGTAGGTCTCGAGGGCTATCTGGACAATATCGTTGCGGCGGTAAGCACTGTTCTTGACCAAACCACCCAGATAGCGACTGCGGTCGAACAGCAATCCGCTACCTCTGAGGAGGTAGCGGGGAATGTGGAGAAAACCTCAATAATTGCCCGAGAAATAGAAGACATGTCGGGCATGGTGATGCAGGAAGTTCTCGGTTTGATAAAAGTCGCCGAAAGATTACGCGAGTCGACAGCGGAATTTAAAGTTTGAGAAGTTTGCCCTGAGGCTGGAAGTTTTTCGTATCTCCTTCAATCGACATAAAATAATGCATTAGATTTTGTTCAGAATAGGAATAAAACGCTACTCCTGCAGTAGAGTATGCACGTACTTCAGAAATTGGCCTTGATTCCGGAACTATCTGATAAGCAGAATAATCTTTTGTGCGGGTGTGAACACCGTCAAGCTTTTCAGGGAAAGATCAAGCGGCAGTCGTATCCCATTTGATCGCATCGACCGGGCAAATCTCATCGCATGCTCCGCACTCAATGCAACCTTCCGTGTCGATTACATAGATCGGATCTCCTGCACTGATGACATTGACAGGACATACCGATTCGCAGGCACCGCAGGCTATACAGTCGTCAGTAATGAAATGTGTACCCATGACTCTCTCCTATTAGCGTAAATTGAAACTACTGTTTGTAATAGTACCAATGTTTCCAGAAAAATCCGCCCATAAGATACGATTTTTTTTCTTCTCTATTGCAGGAGGTGATAACGAGCGGTCATGTCTTTTGGACAAGGGGCAATTTTATACTACCGCTGTCGCGAAAGGCGAATTGACCGAATTTTCTGCAGGCAGACCTTTCCTCTGACATGAAGCTGTAGTGTGCGAACTTCGGTCATTCAGGCTTGTTAAGGTGTATTTTTGCGAGTTCTCTTTTCGTTTCCGTATGGGAAACTTCGCACGACCAATCGGCAAACGCCTCCAAATCTAGCGCAATTTTGTCCGGCACGTCTTTCGTTCCGAGGCAGTATGCGTCCACTTCCGTCACATCAATGTTGAACATCTTTGCAATTCCTGGATTATCGTAGCCAATCAGTTCACGTAACTTTATGAGACGTTTGCTGTCCATTTTGCTCCTCCTTTGAATGGGACTGATTGAGAGTGACATATTCAAACTAACGTATCAAACAAACGTTTGAATTGCAACTTTCTATCTGCATTTATCAGCGGAGTTTTGGCAGGCTTGTTTTGAACTTCCGTCAAGCATCTCGTTAATGGCCAGCCTACTGACGGACCAGACAGCAATCTGGAGCATGTCGCTAAAGAAAAGCTGGCAACGGATAATTTACTCCATCTTTATTGTCGACAAGTTGGGGCAGATACGAGATACTTTCGAAGTTTTAATTCTTCAGGTGATTAGGAAAGGTGACATCCATGAGCAATTTACCCAAGTGCCCGAAGTGCGCTTCGGAATATACCTATGAAGACGGATTGATGTACGTATGCCCTGAATGTGCGTATGAGTGGGCTATAGCCGCTGCGGATGAGAGTATTGCTCAAGTTAGCGTTGTGCGAGATGCCTACGGAAACGAACTGCATGATGGTGATTCAATTACGGTGATCAAGGATTTGAAGGTTAAAGGCTCGTCAACAGTCGTCAAGGTCGGCACGAAAGTGAGAAATATCCGGCTTGTTGATGGGGACCATGACATCGACTGTAAGATTGACGGAATTGGTTCCATGCAGTTGAAATCGGAATTTGTAAAAAAAGCCTGAGGAGTGTGGAAGACAGATGTTTGCCTGAAATGGGTCAATCAGGAAAAACCTTGTGTCTATCAGTCAGACTAAAGCCAAGTGCGATTATGATCTTTCGCTTGGTCTCCATGCGGCACGTTTCACCTTGCTCGACTCTTTCAATGGTTGCTGCGGAGACACCGGCCAGGCGAGCCAATTCCATTTTGCTGATCAGGCGGTCTTCCCGAATTTTTCTCACATTATTTCGGTTCTTCATGCACGTCCTCACAGTATTCGTTGCCATCCTAGACAATTACGGGAATTGGGTTCGAACGAATCGTTTATTTTAATATGATATTGTGAGCCGTTTGTCAATCGCTGAGCGATGTTGGCAAAACTTTTCTATAGGCAAGTTCACTAGGTCTAACCTGAAGGGGCAGAGTGGTTTTTTCGGACTGACTGACAGAAGAACCTACGTGGTGCAGCTGATTGATGGCAGGTAGGAGATTATGCAATGGCTAAAAAACTGATTCCTTTTGCAATTGCCTATGATTTTGACGGGACCCTTGCTCCCGGCAATATGCAGGAATACGATTTCGTGCCGGCGATCGGCATGACTAAAATGGCTTTCTGGCGTGAAGTCGGTGAATTGGCGAAAAAACACGACGCAGACAGTATTCTGATGTACATGATGCATATGCTTGATAAGGCGGCTGCTGCCAAGGTGCCGGTAAGAAAAAAAGATTTTGTGGACTTCGGGCGCTCCGTGAGCCTGTTCGAAGGGGTGGAGAGCTGGTTTGATCGCATCACCTGCTATGGCAAGGAACGGGGGTTGAAAGTCGAGCATTACATAATCTCTTCCGGCATCCGCGAGATGATCGTCGGCACTCCTCTGGCAAAGAAATTTTCCTTCATCTACGCTTCGTCATTCGTCTACGATCATAACGGTGTCGCCAAATGGCCTGCTTTGGCTGTGAACTACACGACCAAAACCCAGTTTCTCTTCAGGATCAACAAAGGTGTGCTGAATGTCTACGACAACAGCCGGATCAATGACTTCGTTCAGAACCAGGACCGGCCGGTGCCTTTTGGCAACATGGTCTTTATCGGCGATGGTGAAACCGATATTCCGTGCTTCCGACTGGTAAAAGAGCAGGGTGGTCATTCCATTGCGGTCTACAAACCAAGCACCAAGGGTGCCAAGGGCAAAGCCGAAAAGCTGGTGCAGGATGGTCGAGTCAATTTTATCGCCCCTGCGAATTATTGTGAAGAAGGCGAAATCGATCTGTTTATGAAACGGGTCATCGATAAGGTAGCCGCAGATGGGGCACTGAAGTTCCTGGGGAAAAAGGTCTGAGGCCGGAACAGCCGCTATCCGGTCATGCCCGTTCATTTTATCACCGTGTTGAGGCGTTGTGCTGATCAGGAGGCGCAAGAAATGCATTGTACCCAGCTCGCCAGGCGTGTTATACAAGTTGTACACAAAAACCACAGGGTCACCCCTGTGGTTTTTATTTTTCGAACGCAACCGATGAGACCGCTGAATACTGTCGCCTGCCGGAACAAGGTTATCTGCGCTAGCAATTTTAATCAGTGCAGCGAATAAGGAGTACAATCAATGTCTTTTGAATCTCTTGGCCTGCGCGCCGAGTTGCTGAGTGCGATTGCCGCCCGGGGCTATGCTTCCCCGACCCCGATTCAGAGTGCGGCTATTCCGCTGGTTTTCGAGGGTTGCGACCTGCTCGCCGGAGCCCAGACCGGCACCGGAAAAACCGCGGCATTTGCCCTGCCGATCGTGCAGCTGCTTGGCGAAAAGGTTCCCGCGGAGAAGCGGCGAAAGCCCCGTGCGCTGGTTTTAGTTCCGACCAGGGAATTGGCGGCCCAGGTCAGCGAGCAAATGAACAGTTTCGCCCGGCGTTTGTCGCTGCGTTCAACGATGATCTACGGTGGTGTGAATATTCAGGCGCAGATCGAGCGGTTACATCGCGGCGTTGATATTGTCGTTGCTACGCCGGGCCGCTTGCTTGATCATGCGGATCGGGGGACCGTGGATCTCTCCCGCATCAAGTTCCTGGTCCTGGACGAGGCGGATCGCATGCTTGATCTCGGTTTTATTGATGATATTCAAAGGGTCGCGGAGTATTTGCCGGTCAAGCGCCAGACGCTGCTCTTCTCGGCGACCTACTCGCAAAGTATCAAGGAACTTGCCGATGAATTGCTCAATCAGCCGCGGAGGGTTGAGGTTGCACGCCGCAATGTCGCCGCTGATGCGGTGACCCAGGCGGTCTATCAAGTGGAAAAAAGCCGCAAGCGGGAAATGCTTTCGCTGATGATCCGCAAGGGCAACTGGAATCAGGTGCTGGTCTTTGCCCGCACCCGCTACGGTGCGGATAAGCTGACTGAGGAATTGCTCTTTGACGGGATCAAGGCGGCGGCCATCCACAGCAACAAGAGCCAGTCGCTGCGCACACGTACCCTGGCGGAGTTCAAGCGCGGCGAATTCCGGGTGCTGGTGGCAACCGATGTGGCGGCGCGCGGTCTCGATATCGAGCGCCTACCCCATGTGGTGAATTATGATCTGCCCCAGGTTCCCGAAGACTATGTGCACCGGATCGGCCGAACCGGCCGAGCCGGCGAGGATGGAATTGCGCTCTCGCTGGTCTGCCCGGAAGAACATTCCCTGCTGCAGGCAATCGAGAAACTGCTGAAGTATTCCATTCCGCGTCAGATACTCCCGGAATTCCCGCAGTATGCCGCCAGCCGGATCGGGAAGCCGAAGGACAGCAGAAAGGCCAAAGGACCGGCAAAAACCAGAAAGCGCCAGGATAAGCCCACGGTTGATGCCGCTCCGGCCCAGGTCCCGGTCAAGAGTGCCACGCCACGCAGGACAAAGGAGCCGGCCGCGCGACCGCTCCCCAAAACCGGCCGCCGCGGGAGCCGAAGCAGGTAGCCGCTGACCGAGTAATGATTAGTTGTGCCTATTCTTCTTCTTTTGAGACTGGAGTTTTTCCTTTAAAAAAAGAGTTCCCAGGCACATGCCACCAGTTTCCGGAAGGTGAGTCTGCCCCTGGTGGAGGCCTGTTTGAATCCCCGGGTTGCTTCTTTTGAACGACGGTAGAACCTGACAAATGCCTTGATCAAAAGTACCTGCAGATAATGGCGCTGGATCTGGGGATGACGGAAAACAAGATGCAGACCATCGTAAAATTTCCAGCGCCGGCAAAAAATCCGGTCCTTGATGTCTTCGTAGAGATTTGTGCCGGGATAGGGAGTCAGGATCGAAAACTGGGCAATATTGGTATTCAACCTGACCGCGAGGTCAATGGTTTTTTCCACGTCAGCCACGGTTTCGTTCAGGTTTCCAATGATGTAGCTGCCATAGGATTCGATCCCGTTCATCTGCAGCAGGTCCAGTGCCCGGACAACGTCGTTGTTTGTGGTGTTCTTGCCAAGGGAGTTCAGGGTGTCCTCATTGCCGCATTCAATGCCGAGATACACCGTTGTAGACCCGGCAGCCGACATCCTGGCGACCATGGCCGGGTTTCTCACGATGGTATCGACCCGCGAAAAATTCCACCATTTCAGATCATAGCCGCGTTCGATTATTCCATCCGCAATCTCTATCACTCTCCGCGGCGAAAGGGTAAAGTTGTCATCCATGAAACAGACGGCACGAAAACCGTAGAGGTTATAGATCTCGTCCAGTTCGGCCAGCACCGATTCCGCACTGCGGCTGCGCCACCCGGCACCGAAGAAGTTTGAGGAAGAGCAGAAATGGCAGGCGCTGGGACAACCGCGACTGGTGATGATCGGTGTTGTTCGCCGGTCGCCTACCGACGCCAGGTAATGCTGGAGATTCACCAGGTGTCGGGCGGGAAACGGCAGGGTTTCGACATCGACCGGATCAGCGGCAGCTGTTTCGATGAAGTGGCGGCCGTCCCTGATCAGCAGCCCTTTCACCGCAGCAACACTGTCCTTGTTTCCGAGAGCGGCCAGGAGGTTGGTGAAGACCAGTTCGCCTTCTCCTTTGACGATGTAATCAACATGGCCCGTGGCAAAAATATCCTTCGCCATGAATTGCGGGTGGGGGCCGCCCATCACCACCGGTCTGCCGAGCGCAGAGACTCTGCGGGCAATGGCGAGTGCCTTGTCGGCCCTGGTCGTATCCGCTGAGATACCGACCAGATCGGCTTGCCGGATATCCCGGTCATTCAGCCTTTCGCCGGGAACGGCAAGGTCACGGACGAACACGGTATGGCCTGCCTCTTCCAGGCTGGCGGCAACGTAAAGCAGACCGAGAGGCGGTAGACTTAAACCAAAGGTGTTGAATACGCAGGAGGATTGTGGGCTTACCAGCAGGACGTTCATCGCTAACCGCCGCTTTACCGTAATTTATGTTGACGTTTCGTAACAGTTTGTTGAAGTATCGATCCCCGCTGACTCATCTCCGATCATACATAATTGCATTGTTCACTTTATGGGAAACCGTTTCCATCAGTTGTACATCGGGAGCAGTGTATCATCCGGATTATTTATTGCCAATGATACAAAACAGGAAAGGGCATTTTTGGGGTAGAGTTTTCAAAAAGGCTGGATAAAAAATGCTTCCTCCAATGACCAGATAAACTTTTTACGCCCCGCCCACATACATGCAGGCGGGGCGATTTTCTTTATTTCGGAATCTCGAATTCAAAAATTCTGCTCCCGGTGCCTTTTTCGTTGATCCGCCATTCGCCGAGAACCACTTTTTGCCCATCCTGAAGAGATCGGGAAACCCTCAGGTGGATTTCGAGCATGGTAGAGGGCGGGTTGGGGAGTTCGGCAAAATCAACCACGACCCGGTTCTGTCCATTACGGAAGCTTTTACCGTTGAGGTTGTAATTATATTGCATGTCGGGTTCGCCCTCCAGTTTCTGGACCACGGTACCGTTGACGCGGACCTCACCGGTATAATTGACGGCATAGATGAAGACGGATATTGATTCCGGAGGGATTTCATCAGAAGAAAGTGCGCCGGAAGCATCGGTTGGCGAAGTCGGATTCGTTTCCGGGGATCCACCAATGCCAGGCAATCCAGGCTCGACAGGTGCCAGCGGACTGGCGAGTGGCGGGATAGCTTCTGGAGCCTGGGTTGACTGCATAATCTTTCCTTTTGCCAAAGGCGCCAGGAGTGAAAGTGCTCCGAATACGGAAAAGCCGGCAAGGGAGATCACCAATGCCGGTACTACAATCAGACCGAGCAGCGAGACCGCCGGCCAAACGAGCTTGTTACCTACGCCGCAGGGGTACGGTATCTCACCCTTGATCTGTCGCAGGTTGCGGAAAATCAGGTATTGGAAAATCATTACATAGGGAAAGAAGGCCAGTGAGAGAAATGGCCCGGCTAAGGGGATAGCGCTGATGATCCCGGAAACCGCCCAGATCAACAGCAACCGGATCGCCACATTGAACCATTGGCCACGCACGTATTCCCTGCTTTTCAGGAGCGCACCCATCCCGCGTGCCTCATCCTCCACCAGCAGGAACTGCCCGAACACAAACCAGACTGAAAATATGATTCCCGGGATAATCAGAAGCAGATAACCGCCGCAAATGATAAAGGCGCTGAGAATCGATATCCAGGTGAGTGACAGAATTATCCCCTTGCCTTTCTGCAATGCCCCTTTCAGGTTCAAACCGTCATCAACCACCGCACAGAGCAAGCCGCCTAAACACCAGATTCCGCATAGAAATCCCACCAGAACACCGAGCGCGATCAGTGAAACAAAAATGCCGCCTCCCGCGGTTGTCATTGACGCCAGACCACCTGCGAGAAGAATCGGTGCGATGAAACCGGCGATGCCGAGCAGACAGAGACCGATGAGGGTGGCAAAACGGCTTTTAAAGATCGTCCAGCTTTCCTGGAACAGTTCTCCGATATCGGTCATTAGGGGAGGAACAGGACGGCTACGCAACTCCGCAAAAGAATCCGTATTGGTCTCATTTGCCGCATCAGCAGACTGTCCACCCTGCGGCGCTACACTCGTTTCCTTGGAAATCGGGGAAACTCCCGAGGATTCCGTAACTGGAGCTTCCTCCGGTCTGGTGTAGATGAAGGTTTCCTGGCACTTCGGGCAGGTAACCTTGCGCGGCCCGTCAGGCACTTTATCGTAAGGAATTTGACGGGAAAAGCCGCAGTAGGGACAGGAAATTGTCACGTTGCTCATCGATATATTCTCCTTTAGGTGGCATGCGAGATTTCTGAATTGACCGGCGTGTTGTGAGCCGGGCACAATCCCTGGATCGTAGCGTTTCTCATGATGTACCTTCTTGCCAGACGTAATGCAAGAGGATTTCAATCATATCGTGCTAATGCCGCTGCAACTTGAGCATTATCTGGCCTGCGGGTACGGTTTACCGAGCTGGGGCGCATATTTTCGGTTAGCAGACTGCTTGCCAGTATCATGCGCCGCGGAACAATTATGGTTGAAGGAGAAGACTTTGTAAGTTGCGTGTTGGCGGAGGAACGGTATCATGTTTTCTATGTTTGTTTCTGAGCTGTACGAAGTATACTTCCCCGGGGTATTAAGCCAGATGAGCCTCTGCCAAAAAGGAGCCGAGTATGACAAATACAGACGATCCGACCAAACGTGAAGACCCCTTTGACTTAAACCGTTTTAAAAACGCCCAAGAAAGAGTCTATGGTTCGGTAGTGGCCGAGTTGAGAAGCGGCCAGAAAAGCTCTCACTGGATGTGGTTCATTTTTCCGCAGATTGCGGGTTTGGGCCGCAGTTCCACGGCTCAGCACTACGCCATCAAAAGCGTTGCTGAAGCCCGGGCATATCTCAAAGACCCTGTTCTCGGCGCCAGGCTCCTGGAGTGCACGGAAATCCTTGAAGGCCTCGCAGGGCGATCCGCTTCGGCTATCTTCGGCTATCCCGATGACCTGAAGCTCAGATCATCTATGACGCTGTTTGCCTCGGTTACTGAAGACCCTGATTCCCTCTTTGACCGGATTCTTGAGAAATATTTCGTGGGGGAACCGGACGAGCGAACGCTGGCGCTGTTGGAGGATCTGGCATGACAGTCGCTATCCCGAAACGGAAACTGGGCAAAACCGGGGTTGAAGTAACGATTCTCGGACTCGGCGGAGAGGGGGTTCTGCGCAGCTACGGCTCTGACCGAGAGGCCTATGATCTGATCAATCGTGCCCTGGATCTTGGAATCAATTACTGCGAATCGGCACGCGCCTATGATGGGAGCGAATCTTACTATGGCAAAGCCTTGCGGGAGCGCAGAAGCGAAGTGTTTCTCACCAGCAAATCGCATGATCGCACGAAAGCCGGTGCGCTGGGCCACTTGAAGCAGACCCTCCGGCATATGCAGACCGATTACCTCGATCTCTGGCAAGTGCATGACGTACGAACCCGTGCCGATATTGAGGAAATCTTTGCCCCTGTCGGTGCGATCGAGGCCTTTATCGAGTCACAAAAAAAGGGCCTGGTCCGCTTCATCGGCGTCACCGGGCATCATCACCCTGCCATTATCCGTGCCTGTATCGAACACTTCCCGTTCGACACCGTGCTCATGCCGGTGAATCCGGCGGAACCGGCCCATCAGAGTTTTATCGGTGAAGCACTACCCGCGGCGTTGGAAAGAAATATGGGCATCATCGGTATGAAAGTCTACCTGCGCGGCCTTGCCGCCAGGATACCCGGCTACCACGGCATGGAACCGTTCCTCCGCTTTGCGCTTTCCCAGCCGGTCAGTACGGTCGTCATCGGCTGCGACGACCTGCACCAATTGGAGGAAAACGTTCGATTTGCAACTGCTTTCCAGCCAATGACGGCCGGAGAATCAGAGGCGTTGGTCCGCCAGGTCGCGCCCTATGCACGGCAGCTCATGTACTACAAGCCGTAATTCCGATTCCAGATCAAGGCCCTCTCTGCATTGACTCGTCTTCGGCTGCGCAACATGCTCTTCAGTATGCCTCGCAGTCGCAATCCTCTCCGCTGGAGATCATCTTTGATCTGAAATTGGTAGAAGGCCATTTTCAGGTAAAGTTCAAGCTGCCACGGAAGTCTGGTTGACTTTGCGGGACTTTTGCTGCAGGCTACTTCGCCGTATTCGACTTCTTTACCGGGCTCCTGTCTGGTTCAGTATTGCTCAGCCGTCCGAGGGAAACTGTCTGAGCAGGAGATTCCGTTTGACCGGAATAGGTCGAGCACCTTCACCTGAATAAGTAAGAAAGGCAATTCCCATGGCACAACCCTGGAAGGTTATCGAAAGTGTTTCCACCCTTGAAGGAATTCTCGAACTGCGGCAGCGGGGGGAGCGTGATTTCCTGATCATGATCGGCAGCCAGGTCTTGATGAACAGCCTGGCAAACCGTTCTGAGGTCGTGCTGGGGCAATACGGTTGCAGTCATCTGACCGGCCGGCCAGGCTCACGGGTACTGCTGGGGGGACTGGGGATGGGCTGCACCCTGCGCGGCGCCCTGGATACCCTTGGCGCAGATGCCCGGGTGGTCGTCGCGGAACTGAACCCGGTAGTGCCGGAATGGTGCCGGGGGCCGCTGGCAGGGCTTACGGAAAGTGCCGTGACGGATTCCCGGGTGACAGTGGAGATATGCGACGTTATGGCGGTAATCCGTAAAGCGGCCCGAAGCGGCGGTGCCGATCGCTTCGATGCCATCGTGCTCGATCTCTACCGGGGACCAGGCACTCACAGTGATCGGGTCAACGATCCTTTTTACGGCAGCCGGGCTATCGAGACAATGCGGACGGCTTTGATGCCGGGAGGGGTGCTGGCGGTGTGGGGTGAGAACTACGACGAAGGGTATGTACTGCGTTTGCAAAAAGCCGGCTTCACGGTAACCACGAAAAAACCAGGCCGGGGCGGACTTCGCCATATC
Source organism: Deltaproteobacteria bacterium (assembly GCA_009668975.1). Classification (GTDB taxonomy): domain Bacteria; phylum Desulfobacterota; class Desulfuromonadia; order Geobacterales; family Geobacteraceae; genus RPRC01. The sequence goes on from SBEG01000002.1 coordinate 219,235, forward strand.
GTCTTTCATGCGCGGTTGGCCGGGTAGAGCGCTGCGCCAGAATCACTCCTCATAAGATTTCGAGGGACTTCCAGCAGTAGCGGAAAAGAAAGAAATCTCCTAGTGCCATGAAACAGTTGTTTTTGCGCATGGAACCCCTCCAATCCCCCCTTGACAGGGGAAACTTAAAGGCTTCCCCCCTGTCAAGGGGGGATTGAGGGGGGTTGATTTAGGTTTTACCTTGGGCTAAAGCGTTTCATAAAATGATTTTTTAAGAAACGTGAAAGAAGTTATGAACTTATCAAAGAGTTCAAAAGCGCTTGGATCGAAACTGCCGTCGATGGATCGCCACTGGTTGAGATAAAAGAGTACCACCCGTTCTCCGCGATAGCCGAATACCAGCATTGAGCGAACTTTGATTTTTTTCGCAGGATCATTGATTTCAAACGTTAGTGAGAGACCTTCGCCACCCAGTACCTTCCGTTTCTTTTTCTCTAAAATATTTTTTTGCAGCATGGATGCCCAGAAGTAGCGTTTGAGACATTCCTGGGCCCGGGTTTCCAGGTCTTTGGAGGTGCCGTAAGGATCCTCATCATAAGCAATGAAACTGGATGCCAAGCGGCTTTTGTCTAGGTCTCGCCGGTAAAATCCGACAACATAGTGCGTGAATTGGCTTCCTCTGAGCATTTCCCATTCGGAGGGAGGCGGCACAAACTCGTATTCGCCGTTGAAAATCATCGTCCCTCGCGGCGTTAGTTGGGGAGATGTGCTTAGTGTGGCTGCTTTCTGTGGAACTGCCACCCGCGCAGCACAACCGGCCAGTGAAAAGAATACACATAACAGCAATACCATCCGTAGATAAATTTTCATTTTCCTGGCTCCTCTCCTTCGCTATGCAGTTTTTTGAGAAAGAGCAGTATATCTTTGTAGTCGGGTGAACCGTCACGAACGTAGCGAACAACGCCTTTGGTATCGATAATCAAGGTCCTTCTGGCAAAGGCCGGTTCATTGCCAATCATTACCCCGAAGCTTTCACCAAGATAGCCGCTGATATTGGAGAGCAGCGGGAAGGTAACTCCCAGATCTTTACCCCAATACTGTAATGTTGTAACATCATCTCGACTGACACCCACGACCTGGGTGTTGAAGCGCTCATAGAGGTAGAGGTTCCTCTGATGGCCCTCCATTTCCTCCGCTCAGACCGGGGTAAAGGCTGCCGGAAAAAAGGTAATGACCAGGTTGTGTCTGCCGTAGTACTCCTGACCGTAGGTAATGAGCCGGTCCTGGGTGGACGCCAGGCTGAAGTTTATCGTCGGAGTTCCGATCAGGGCTGAAGTGTTTTCTTGAGCTCCTGCGCGAGTTACAGGACCCATGGCCGCGGCAATCAGGATCGCCGTAATCAATCTTATTCCTGCTCTTGTTAGCATAGAATCTCCTTTCAGTTTATTTGTAAAACACTAGCGCATTTTCGGACTAATGCAATGAAGATTTGGGAACGGTAAAAAGATGATTTTCAGCTTTGTCCGGTAAGATTTTGCTTACGTCGCGTAGCGACGGTTAAATGGTAGCCGGGGAATTTATTTCCCGGAAATGAGCGGCAGATTTCACCTCGTCACGTACGTGACGAATGAATAAATGGATGTTTTTTCACCCGTGGGATAAATCCCACGGCTACCATCAAACGCCCCTACAGGGCTAGTGCAAAGACTTAACCGGACAACACTGGATAATTTTCAGCTTTTTCCTGTACTGCTGTGGGAAGTGTCCAATACGTCATTCTGTCGACCGCGATGGATAACTATCAACTTTAATACTGGAAGTTTCAGAGGCATTCCATAGGTGGTGAGATGACTGATCGGGAATTATCATAAGGAGTTCGGACTATGACGGATCGCAATCTTTCCGGGTTTCTGCACCGCGAGGTGCTGGAACGATTTTGTCGTTATGTGAGAATCAACACCGCCAGCTGTGAGAAATCCACCTCCAGTCCGTCCACGCCGGCACAATTGGAGCTGGCACGATTGCTCAAGGCCGAGCTTCAAGAGTTGGGCCTTACTGCTGTGACACTGGATGAATTCGGTTATGTGTACGCAACGTTGCCGGCTTCACCCGGCATCACGAGCGAGCCGCTCTCACTGCTTGCGCATCTGGATACCTCGCCCGCTGAATCAGGTGAAAATGTCCAGCCTGTCCTCCACGAAAAATATCAGGGCGGCTTGATCAGCTTTGCCGACGATCCGAACCTGATTCTTTCGCCGGAGGATTCACCCGAACTGCTTTTTTTCAAGGGTGAAACCATTATCACTGCTTCGGGAACCACCCTGCTGGGTGCGGACAACAAGGCCGGGATCGCCGAGATCATGGCGGTACTGTCGGCTTTTGTTCGCTTTCGGGACCTTATGCATCCGGAACTCCGGATTTGCTTTACTCCGGACGAGGAGGTTGGCAGGGGCACTGGGCATATCGATGTGCGTCGATTAGGAACGTCCGGCTATACGGTGGATGGAGGAATGATCGGAGAAATTGATGTGGAGTGTTTTCATGCCCTGCAAGTCGAAGTTGAATTCAGTGGTATAAATATTCATCCGGGTTATGCCAAAAACAGGATGATTAACGCCGGGCAGGTTGCGGCCCGTTTTGCGGCCGCGTTGCCGAGGTTCGAGACACCCGAGAATACCGAGGGAAGAGAAGGCTTCTATCATCTTACCGGAATCGAAGGAAATGAATGCCGGGCAATCCTGAAGTATATTCTGCGTGACTTCGATGACAACGCGAACCGCAAGCGCGTTGAGTTTCTGGAGCAGTTGAAGGAAACGTTTGCGCAGCGCGACCCGGGACTCAAAATCGAGTTGTCTGTCACCGAACAGTATCGAAACATGGCAGAGGTTCTGAATCTGCATCCCGATCTTATTGCCTTAGCCGAGCAGGCCATGATCTTGGCCGGGGTAGTGCCTGTTCGCAAAGCCGTCCGAGGTGGGACCGACGGTGCCAGGCTCTGCTTCATGGGACTTCCCACGCCAAATCTGTTTACCGGCGGAATGCTCTTTCACTCACGAAAAGAGTGGATTGCGATTCCGGCAATGCAGAAGGCCTGCGAAGTGCTCATCAAACTTTGTGCTTTGTATGCGGGAAAGTACCCGGAGCCTATAAAACGGTAAAGTTCAGCTGTTTTTATCTCCCCGGTGCGCATCGAAGCTCCAAATTCCGCCTCCCTGTGAGGAGATGAACAGGAACACAAAGCAGTACAAGGCCGCGAGTTCGCCTTGATTTTGGATCGGCAGAAGCGCCGTGGTGCCGTGGGCCATCCAATAGGCTGCTGCCATCAGGCCGCTGGCGAGAAAAGCCGACCAGCGGGTGAACAACCCGATCATAATCAGAATGCCGCCAATCAATTCGATAGGGCCGGCGACGTAGATAATGAATGACGGAACCTCGCCAGGCATTCCGCTCGGAAAACCAAACAGTTTCTGGGAACCGTGCCAGAGGAAAAGAAATCCGGCGACAATCCGCATCAAAGCGTAACACGGGGAATTGAATTTTGACATGAAATGATTCATAGGACACCTCCTGAGTGTTAAAGCGAAATTTGCTTTGAAGTGTAGCAGGAATCAGCTGTCTCTCAAGCGTTTCCGGACAGGTGTCGCTGATAACACGAAAACATGTGCTGCTCAGCATCCGGCATCCTTACGGGAAGATTCCTGATGTTTTGAATTAGTTGTGACAAATCCACTGGAAATATCGGTCCGCTTCTGATACTACCGATTCCAGATAAAGGATGATCTCAAGGCGGCGAGCATGGAGGCTGCGAGGCGTACTGAAGGATACGGTGAAGACGAGACAACGCAGAGGGCCTTGATATGGAATTGGAATAGTAGATTTATTGTAGTGCCTGGGGAGAAGACTTAATGACCAAGAAAGAACAAATGTTTTTACTGGCTTCCGGAGCCGTTCTGTTGACGTTGTCCGGAGTTGCGCCGTATGACCGGGGTACCTGGTTGCTGGAAATTGCCCCGATTCTCATTGCCGTTCCGGTTTTACTTGCCACTGCAAAACGCTTTCCTCTGACGGCACTTGCCTACCGTTTGATATTTTTCCATGCCCTGATCCTCATGCTCGGCGGGCATTACACCTATGCCCGCGTGCCGCTCGGATTCTGGATTCAGGATCTTTTCGACCTGAGCCGCAATCACTACGACCGCCTCGGCCATCTGGCCCAGGGATTTGTCCCGGCCATAATCGCCCGGGAACTGCTCCTGCGGACCTCGCCGCTAGTTCCCGGGAAGTGGCTTTTTTTCCTGGTTACCTGTGCCTGTCTCGCCATCAGTGCCTGCTACGAATTTATTGAATGGTGGGCGGCTCTCCTGGGAGGCGCGGCGGCCACCGATTTTCTCGGCACTCAGGGCGACCCTTGGGACACCCAATGGGACATGTTTCTGGCCTTTATCGGGGCTCTGACTGCTCAAATGATTCTCGGCCGGCGACATGACCGCGAACTTAGAGCTTTCGAGCACCCTGCGGAAGAAATTTCGCAAAAAGAGTGTATCTGAATCAAGCCCTGAGTACGCATTCGATTATTGAATAGTTGAATTCAGCCTTTGAGCAGGTATACTCGACACAATGTTTGCCAGTAGTTATCCTGAAGATGCTTCGGCTGTTACGCGCGGCATCCGGGGTGTGCAGACAGGGAACCATTCCAGGAGGGATTCATGAACAGCACATCACCCCCAGCGGGTGACCAGGAAGAAAGCTCGCGGCGGCAATTCCTGAAAATTTTTACCGGCATTATCGGTTTATTCATATGCATGGTACTTGCCGTGCCGTTGCTGTCTTCACTGCTCGGCCCTGTTCTGAGAGGCAAGAAGTCTCGATGGACAAAAGTCGGCAGGCTTCCCGTCCTTCGCTCCGAAGACCCGGTAAACCTCTCTTTCAGTGATCGTGCCGTGGATGCGTATATCCGAGAAAATATTTCCCGCGATGTCTGGATCGTGAATCTTCCCGGCAACGGCCTGACGGTTTATTCGCCCATCTGCACCCATCTGGGTTGTCATTATCATTGGGACGCTCTCAAGAAACAGTTCGTCTGTCCCTGCCATGGCAGTTTCTTTGCTCTCGACGGCGCCGTGCTTGCAGGACCTGCTCCACGGCCGCTCGATACGCTTTCGGCCAAGGTGGAAAATGGTGAATTGTATGTCGAGTGGGAACGGTTTGAGCCCGGTGCCTCCCGGAAAATACGCGTATAAAGGGTTTTATCATGCTGAACCGACTGGGTACCTGGATCAATAAACGCTGGCCTCTTTCTGAGCTGATCAGCTCCGGACTGGAAGAAGAAATCCCCGGGGGGAGCAGCTATGCGTATGTTTTCGGCAGTCTCCTTCTGTTTACTTTTTTCCTGCAGGCGGTTACCGGAGTGTGGCAACTCTTCTACTACGTGCCGTCCGTTCACTACGCCTACGACAGCCTGAATTATCTGCGCACCGAGATACCTTTCGGCTGGTTGATTCATGGACTCCATCATTGGGGTGCCAATGCCATGATCATTCTGCTGCTCTGCCATGCCCTCCGGGTATTTATCTGGGGCGCCTACAAGCTGCCGCGCGAATTGACCTGGCTGACCGGGGTCGGCCTGTTCCTGGTAACTCTTGCCCTAAGCTTTACCGGATCACCTTTGCCCTGGGACGAGCAGGGTTTCTGGGCAACAGAGGTCGGTACGAGCATTGCCGGAACCGTGCCGTTTGCCGGGAACCTGATTAAGCAGCTGATGCGCGGCGGGCAGGAAATGGGTCAACTTGCACTTTCACGGATGTTCATCCTTCACGTGGCACTCCTGCCGGTAGGCCTGCTCACTCTGGTCGGCATCCATCTGGTTGCTTTGCGGCGGTTCGGCAGCACCGGCCCCTGGGATGAGGCAAAACGTCTGCGCATCGGCCGATTCTGGCCGGATCAGGTCTTCAAGGACATGGTTGCCTGTGCACTGCTCCTGGTGGTACTCATTGCCTTGGTGGTATTCTTTCCGCCTGCTTTTACCGGACCGGCTGATCCTCAAGACACAACCTATCTTCCGAAACCGGAATGGAATTTCCTCTTTCTCTATGAGATCTTGAAGTTCTTTCCCGGGAAGCTGGCTGTTATCGGAACAGTAGGGATACCCAGCGTGGGGATCCTTGCTCTCGTGCTGCTGCCATTCCTTGACAAAAAGAGCGAGCGTGCCCCGGGAAAGCGCCGCCTGGCCATGTCCCTGGCCGGCCTGGTACTGCTGGGACTGATCGGCCTCACCCTAGCCGGGCATTACAGTAACCCGGTTGGAGAGCCAGTCACTGATACTCTTCCGCTGAGCGCTCCCGCAGAACAGACCGCAAATGCCGGTCTCGGAAAGGCACTGTTCCTGTCGCAGGGCTGTGCCGCCTGTCATACGGTCGACGGAAGCGGCGGCAGAATGGGGCCGGACCTGTCCGGCGAGGGCGTGAAGGGCCGGACTCCGGAATGGCTCAGGACGCAAATCCGTAACCCGAAGGAACATGATCCTCAGTCGCTGATGCCTGCCTATACCTCATTGAGTGACCAGCAGGTTGATCAATTGGTGGCCTACCTGCTCAGTTTGACGGGTGGAAGCCAGGCTGTCAGCGCCGGTCCAGTTACCCTGACAATGCCGGAGTCCACCAGCGGCACTTTACCGGTTCCCGGCAAAGCGGCTTTCATTATCGGCAACGCTGAGCACGGAGCGGTTCTGTTCGCGAGGAATTGTGCTTCGTGCCATGGTCCGGCCGGCGCCGTCAAGGTGCCCAATCCCGGGTCGACTGACGGTTTTGTGCCGGTCCTGCAACCGATTGACCGGAAGCTGTACAACGAAAGTCCGCAACTTTTCGCTTCTGCCATCGACCTGATAATTCAACATGGTTCCAGGCCGGACGGACCACAACCGGCATTGATCATGCCGGCATTTGGAGCGACCCGGGCCTTGACACAAGCAGAGATAGCACACCTCGAAGCCTATATCCTCGAACTGAACGGCGTGCAACGGGGCAAAATTATGCGGCCAGGCATGCAACCAGTGACATTTCTGCTGGCAGTATCCGGGCTTTTCCTTGTTTTGGCCGGCTTTGCTTTCTACCGGCTGAAACCGCGGCACTGAACCAGATCGGCAAATTTCAGATGTTTATCAAGAGGAGAAAAGATGAAGAAGAAATTGATCAGCGGAGTAATCGCGGTAATTGTCTGCTTTGCGGCTTCAAGCGGATTCACTGCCGGCACCAAAGGCAAACAGCTTGATGGTAAGGCGTTGTTTCAAAAACACTGCGCGGTCTGCCATCCCAATGGTGGTAATATTATCAGTAAAAATAAACCTATATCCGTCAAGGCGATGAAGGCCAACGGTGTTGTTGGGGTGAAAGGCATCGTCGCAAAAATGCGAAATCCCGGCCCGCTCATGAACAAGTTTGATGAAAAAACTATCTCCAACCAGGAAGCAAAGGCCATCGCGGACTACATTGTCAAGACTTTCAAGTAGATTCCATCCGGGAACATACAAATTTCTCCCTCTCCCACCAGGAGAGAGGGAGAGAAAAGTCAGTTCCCAGAGAGTATTCTTACCCCAGTACGTTTACGCAGGGTGTTGCCAAACACAGCGAGGTGCTCATGGATACGAAGCTCCGGGCAATTCTGCCCGATCAGGAGTTGTTGAAATTTTACGAGCAAATGGCTCTCTGCCGCGAGTTTGAAGAATCGTGTGCCGAGCAGTACACCAAGGGTCACATCACCGGTTTTCTGCATCTTTACAGCGGTCAGGAAGCGGTGGCCGTCGGAGCTACCGCCGGTTTGCATCGTGATGATTACATTTTGTCCGCTTACCGCGAACACCCCCAGGCCATTATCCGTGGCGCCGACCCGAAGCGGGTCATGGCCGAGCTGTTCGGTAAAGCCACCGGGATCTGCAAGGGCAAGGGCGGTTCCATGCATCTCTTTGATCCGAATCTGTCCTTCATGGGCGGCTATGCCATTGTCGGCGGCCAGTTTCCGATTGCCGTGGGCCTTGCCTTTGCTTCGAAATACCGGCGTGAGGGGCGCATCAGTGCCTGTTTTTTCGGTGACGGCGCCGTGAACCAAGGGAATTTCCACGAAGGACTGAACTGGGCACGCCTCTGGGAACTGCCGGTGCTCTTCATTTGTGAAAACAATTTCTACGGCATCGGTACCGAGGTGCACCGCTCGTCGGCATTGGCTGATATCCATAAACGGACCTGCGGCTACAACATCCCCTCGGAAAAGGTTGACGGCATGGATGTGATGGCGGTCTACCAGGCTGTCAAGAGAGCCTCGGAATGGGTCAGGGAGCGAAATCGACCCTACCTGATAGAAGCGATTACCTACCGTTTTCGCGGTCATTCCATGTCAGATCCGGGTAAATATCGCAGTCCGGCCGAGGTGGAACTCTGGAAAGAGCGGGATCCTTTGCCGAATTTCGCCACGCAGCTCGTGGCGGAAGGCATTGCCAGCGAAGACAACCTTGCCTGTCTGCGGGCCAAGGCTACTGCCGTGGTCAGGGAGGCGGTGCAATTCGCCGAGGAGTCACCTTGGCCGGATGACGGAGAGGTCTTTAGTGACGTCTTTGCCGCAAGCGGAGAGGAGGTGTGCCCATGGCTGAAATAAACTACCGAGATGCCCTGAACCGCGCCCTGAAGGAGGAAATGCGCCGCGATCCGTCCGTTGTTGTCTGGGGAGAGGATGTTGCACTCTATGAAGGCTCGTTCAAGGTCACCCGGGGCCTGCTGGCGGAATTCGGCGAGGAGCGCGTTCTGGACACCCCGATCTCGGAAAACTCGATCGTCGGCGTGGCGGTCGGTGCCGCGATGGGCGGCCTCCGTCCCGTGGCCGAATTGATGACCGTCAATTTCGCCCTGCTGGCCATGGATCAGATTGTCAATCACCTGGCCAAAATCCGTTACATGTTCGGCGGACAGACAACTCTGCCGGTTGTGATACGAGCCCCGGGTGGCGGGGGCAGCCAATTGGCCGCCCAGCACTCCCAAAGTCTGGAGAGTTACTTCATGCATTGCCCCGGCCTGTATGTTGCGGTGCCGGCGACACCGGCAGATGCCTACGGACTTTTGAAAACAGCCATTCGCGATAACAACCCGGTCATGTTTCTGGAACACGAGCTTCTCTACAACAGCAAAGGAACGGTGCCGGAAAATCCGGAACAGACCATCCCCTTCGGTTCCGCGGAGATCAAGCGGCAGGGGAGTGACGTAACCATCGTCGCATACTCACGCATGACGATTCTTGCCCTCGAGGCTGCCGAAGAACTGGAGAAAGAGGGAATTTCCTGTGAAGTTGTCGACCTGCGCACCCTCGCTCCATTAGACACTGCAACATTTATTGAGTCGGTTAAAAAGACCTCTCGGGCTGTAGTTGTTTCCGAGTGCTGGTCAACCTGTGGGGTAGGCGCGGACATTGCGAACCGGATTCATGAGAATTGTTTCTACTCCCTTGCTGCACCAGTGAGGCGGGTATCCGGACTGGATGTGCCGATGCCGTATTCACGTAAAATTGAAAAACTCTGCATTCCCCAGGTGGTGGATATAGTCAACGCGGTGAAGGAAACTATGGAAGTAGAAGGCTGAGGCCTGTACCCGCCAGGTCATTTGGCCAGGTACGTCCGCTGAGATGGGTAACAGGGATTTGACACGGATTAACTTACACTGCAAATCAGGTAGTGTCCGGATAAAAAGGCAAAATGTCCTCACGTCACGTAGTGAAGTGAGGAGACATTTAACACGGTAACCGGGTAATGAATTCCCCGGCTATAATCAATCTGTCCCTTCGGGACGTAAGCAAGACACTAACCGGACACTACTGACTGCACAAAGTTTGCGAGGGAAACATGGCCACTGAAATCACCATGCCGAAACTGTCCGATACCATGGAAGAAGGGGTCTTGATCTCCTGGAAAAAAAGTCCCGGGGAACGTGTGGACCGCGGCGATATTATTGCCGAGATTGAGACCGACAAGGCAACAATGGAATTGGAGGCGTTTGCTTCGGGAATCCTGCTCGAAACTCGTGTGAAGGCCGGTGACCTGGTGCCGGTCGGTACTGTCATCGGCATCATAGGTTCAGAAGGGGAAAAGATTTCTTCCGGAGAGGCGTCACCAAGCCCCGAAATATCCAAGCAGGCTGGGGACAGCCAGAGTAAATCGGAAGTGAAGGTGTCTGAAAAAGAACCACCTTACGAAAAGTCATTACCGATAGCGGAAAGTGGGAGCGAACCGCCACCGCGAGAGCGGAAAGAGGCGGAAGCGGATAAGACTCTGGGTGGCGGGATGGAAAAAGCCTCGCCCATGGTCCGGCGTATGGCCAGGGATCAGGGCATCGACCTTTCCCGGGTGACCGGCACCGGTCCCGATGGGAGGATCCTCAAGGAGGATCTTGAAGCGTTTTTACCGCAAGCTGAAATAAAACAGGAGCTGCCCCAATCATCGAAAACCGCCGCAGTTCTCACGGAAGCAACGGAAAGTCTTCCCTCTCGGCGCAGCAGTCTCAGCGGAGGTTCGGAACAGCTTTCCCGCATGCGGACAGCAATCGCACGGACAGTTATCGAGTCGTGGCAGACGATTCCCCATTTTACGGTGGTCATGGATATTGAGATGGGTGCCGCTGAAGACCTGCACAAGAGCTTCAAGGACGTTGGAGACCCGGTATCACTCAATGATTTCATCATCAAATCAGTGGCAACCGCTTTGCTGGACTATCCCCGGCTCAATGCCAGCTGGGCAGAAGATAAAATTGATATTCACCCGGAGGTGAATATCGGTATTGCGGTCAATGTGGCCGATGGTCTGCTGGTTCCGGTTCTGCATGATTGCGGTAATCTTTCCCTGCGCGAAATCGCACACCAGAGCCGTGAGTTGATCGAAAGAGCCAGGACGGGTAAAACCGCCCAGGGAGATTTGAGCGGCGGGACTTTCACCGTTTCAAACATGGGAATGCTTGGTGTCGACGCGTTCACTGCCATCATACTTCCTCCTCAGGCGGGAATACTTGCCATTGGAACCGTAGCCGATGCGGCTGTCGTGCGGAAAGGCCACATCGTTGTGGCGAGAATGATGACAGCGGTTCTGTCGGCGGACCACCGGGTGGTGGACGGTGCCTATGGGGCTGGTTTTATGAAAAAGCTGAAGGAAATACTGGAAAATCCGGTCAGGCTGATGCTCTGAAATTAGTACAGAACTTTCTGGAGGGAATCTGGTAATTCTCAATAAAAACGGGATAGATCTGCTTTGTACATGCAGCAGCGGCAAAGTGATCTATCCCGTTTTTTCATTTCTGTTCGAGCTGCTTACTTACTCCACTGCTCGTGAAAGTCCTTTTCGAAGGTCATGATAACCGTCATGCCATTGTCTAAAGCAACTTGAGCCACCAGAGGTTTACCGGTATCGTCGTCTTTGCCGGCAAGCCGATAGGTACCTTCGATTTCCTCAATGACTCGAAACCCGTGTTTGACCAGCCTTTCTGCAGCTTCCTTGTGCAGTAGTCCCTCGAACACAAACGCCTGTCCGGCAAGCTGCCGGTTGTCCTGGTAGATGCATCCGGCTCCGATCATGGGTTCCGCGTTACTGACCTTGTAGATTTCCGCGGTAAGTCCATTCCCCAGTTCCAGGACCTCTTCAGGGGCGCCAAGCAGAGCGTGCACTTTTGCCTTGGGCATATGAACGCTTATCTTGTCTAAGGTTTCGATGTCGATCGCATGTACCGTTCCGGCAAACGTGCTTATGACCAGGAGTCCAATAATAAAAGCCTGTATTTGTTTCATAATGGTATTTTCCTTTATCAGTTGAATAGTGTGTCCAGGGATTTCAGGATTCCGGCGGGATTAACACTGACGCCAACAGAAGTGCTCGATTTTTTTGTTACTTGCGTGCCATCAGGCTGAACATAGCTGCTGGACGATGAGGAAGTCTGCCAGTTCTTCTGCAGAGGTTTAGCTTCAGAAAGTCCGGCGGCTCCCGCTTCAATTCCGGCCTTGAGGACATCGGTGGTCGAAATGTCCTGATCATCCGGCTGGTTTTGGGTGTCAGCTGCAGAGGATTCATCAGGGTATCCGCCGGTTTCGGAGTCAGCCGCCGCACGGCCGGCGAGGGGAATAAGCGTGACACGTACCGTGGCTGGGGTAAGGACGTATGCTTCACCCGTTTGTTCCTGTCCCGATATGCTGCCCACGCCACTGTTTAAAGCCATTCTGGCATTCTTGAAAAAAAGTCCTGTATTAACCCCTGACTGCACCGCATTTAAAAGTACCTTATTTGACTGATACTGCCGGGAAATGACCACATCTTCCTGCCGGTAGTTCTCCTTAACAAGGGTGATGATGTGGCTTTTGGTGCGCTCCAGTGAGACGGTGGCAGGTGTTTGCCCAACGAGAGTTCCGTCAGCAATGATTTTTGCGCCCAGCGGATTGCTCGATACCGGGATGTCCTGTTTGAGGACCATCGGTTGGCAGCCGAATCCGAACAGCGCAATTCCACACGATACAACGATCAATTTCTTTTTCAACATGCGTGTCTCCTTGAAGGTATGGTGACGACTCCAGGTCTGATGAGCGTGTTTACCTGCCGTATCTGAGATGCCGCTGATATAAATTCACTTATTAGCTGGCAGCTGTCAAGCAGTAACTATTACTTCAGCAATTAAACATCACACCTTGATGATCAGGGGCACGGCGTGCCCTGCACAGTTTTGGCGAGGCACGCCGTGCCCCTGTCTACCAGTCATATGTTTCATGCCCCCGTACTACCTATTTTATAGGGAAAGCAGCTAATCAAGGATCTGTCGCAGATGTTGTCGATCAACACCTTGCTTCGATATTGAAAAGATGGTGTGGCAAGTTGGTAAATATTGCTACTTTTCCTTTATAAATTAAAGTTATTCCTGTTTTAGTCGAAAATATATTTGTCATTGAATTGTTACAATCTCATATAAGCAACAGAGCATGATAGCCGGAGCGGAGACAGTTTGACGGGGGAGGAATATGTTCAAGAGAAAACTTACAGTTAAAGTATTGGCGATTCTCGGCAGCACCCTGACAATCGGTTTTGTTACTTTAGGGTCGATTGCCATCTGGCTTCAGTTTAAGTCGACCATGGATTTGCAGCTGAAAAATACCCGGAATGTGGGATCGATCATTATTCGGGATATTGATGAATACATGATGAAAGGTGATTCGGCAGAGGTTTACAAATATATTGCGGAAGCAAAACAGAAAAAATTTCTTATGGACCTGAAGATCTTCAATACCGCGGGCAAGGAACAGGACGCTGCGGGAGCAGCTTCGGTTAATAACACTGTTCTCCAGGCCTTGCAAAGCGGCAGGAGCATAGAATTTGAGCGGATTGATAACGGAATCCACACCATGAATGTGGCCGTTCCGCTGGAAAACGAGCAACGCTGCCAGGGGTGCCACGATGCCGGGCTGAAATATCTGGGCGCCGTGCTTCTGAAGACCTCGATTCAGGACGGTTATGACAGTGCACGCAAGCTCACCTACCTGCTGCTGGTGACAGGCTTGTTCTTTTTTGCCGCCATGCTCGGCAGTATCTATCTGTTTTTCCGCAAGGCAATCATCAGTCATATTCAGAGAATGGGCCGGACAATCGAGGAACTCGCAAGTGGCGAGGGTGATCTTACCAAGACGATTCCGGTAACTTCCCGCGATGAAATCGGCGGATTGGCTCAAGGTGTCAATACGCTGATTTCTAAAATACACACTATCATGAGCCACGTCGCTGATGATGCCGTTCAATTGTCTGCCGCCGCTCAGCAATTATCAGCCACATCGAAGGAAATGGTGACCGGTATTCAGGAAGTCTCCGCCCAGACCGGAAATGTGGCAACCGCCAGTGAAGAAATGGCAGCCACTTCGTGCGAAATAGCCAACAACTGCGTCGTGGCGGCGGACCAGTCCCAGCGGGCAACGGCCTCCGCTTCAACCGGAACGGATGTTGTTGCAAGAACCATTGCGGTTATGGAGCGAATTGCCGGCAAAGTCCAGGAATCGGCCGCTACCATTGAAAGTCTTGGTGCGAGATCGGATCAGATCGGCGAGATTATTGGAACGATTGAAGATATTGCCGACCAGACCAATCTTCTAGCGCTTAATGCCGCTATTGAAGCGGCCCGGGCCGGTGAACAGGGGCGTGGTTTTGCCGTGGTGGCTGATGAAGTCAGGGCACTTGCGGAGCGGACTACCAGGGCGACACGCGAGATATCCGCTATGATCAAGGCTATTCAAGCCGAGACCCGGGAGGCCGTGGTAACCATGAAAAAAGGGGTTGTTGAGGTGGGCGAGGGGACAGGCGAGGCTGCAAAATCAGGGGATGCGCTGCAGGAAATACTCGAACAGGTTAATGCCGTAACCAGCCAGGTCAGCCAGATTGCCGCGGCTGCGGAACAGCAGACAGCGACGACTGGTGAAATCAGCAGCAACATACATCAGATTACCGAGCTGATCCAGGAAGCGGAACGTGGCATCCGTGAGACCGCTTCTTCGTCAGCGCAGTTGGCCGTTTTGGGAGATGATCTGCTGCGGCAATGTGCCCAATTCAAGCAGGGGTCATGATCTGGACTGCTTCTAACATTAGTGAAGCGGGACCGTTACCTGTCCCGCTTCCGTTATCTTGTGCTCCAGTTACTACCGCAAGTGAGAATTGCCTTGAAGAGTTTTTCACTAATCACTTATTGCAGGACATCTGACTAAAGGCCTCTTTTGCACCCTGTTCGATTTCTTCCACTGTCAGATCTTTGGTGTGTGTCGCCAGAGTCCAGTTGTGACCGAACGGATCTTTTACGGCACCGATGCGATCCCCCCAGAACATCTCCTGAACAGGCATCATTGACGATGCTCCAGTGTTTATTGCCCTCGCGAAAGCCTCATCGACATGCTCAACATAGAGATAAAATGATACGGGTGAGCCGCCGATGGATTCGGCACTCTTGCATGGTTCGTGCGGATTTTCATCCGACAACATAATGATCGAGTCGCCAATTCTGATCTCAGCGTGCACAACCCCCTTGCCATCGGGTCCGGGCATGAGGAACAGTTCCTCTGCGCCGAAGGCTTTCTGGTAGAATTCGATGGCTTTCCGGGAATCTTTCAGAACGACATACGGCGTTACCGTGTGAAAACCTTTCGGTATAGGTTTAATCATGATCGTAATCCTTTCTTGTCGTGATACCAACCTTCTGGTTGTTCAGTTTATCACTACCTTCGACGTTATCCACCATTTCCCCCCGGATACTTGACGCTGTCAGCGAATCAAGTTTGTATCCTGAAAATTATCGGTGCTGTTTTTTGAAAGCGATGAAGTACCATCCAGCATTTCCGACATTTCCACCATCCTGATAAATTCGGCTCGATAGCCCTGGTCGTCTGTACCTTTGGCCTTACGCGCCAGTTCCAGGATCTGTGCATACGTGGCGGTTCCTTTGTATTCCGAGTTCCGCAAGATCATACCCCATTCCGCTACTGCTGCCGCAAAACGGATGTTATCTCCTGCTTTATTGATGGCAACTGCTCCGGCAGGTATTTTTCTGACAATTTCACTGCTGGTTTCTTCAGCCGGTTTTTTGTAGCGGAAGCGTATGGTGGCCAGTTCGTTCCTCGCATGGGCATCATTTTTTATTTGAGTTGTCTGGTATGTCAGTTCCTGGCTTACGGAGGACGCCCCATCCGCCGGCACGATCTCGTAGAGGGCGGTAACGGTATGACCTGAACCAAGTTCTCCGGCATCTTTGCTGTCGTCTGCGAAATCTTCCGGTCGCAGCAAACGTTTTTCATAACCGATCAAACGATAGGATTTCACTTTGGCCGGGTTGAATTCGACCTGCAGTTTAACATCCTTGGCTATGGTCAGCAGGGTGCCGCCAAACTGCGAGACCAGAACTTTCCTCGCTTCAAGCAAATTATCGATATAGGCGTAATTTCCGTTTCCACGGTCAGCAAGTTTCTGCATCTTTGCGTCCTTATAGTTACCCATACCAAATCCAAGCACGCTGAGAAAAACTCCTTTTTTACGCTTTTGTTCGATGAGCCGCTCCATTTCGGCATCGCTTGATGCTCCGACATTAAAATCGCCGTCCGTGGCCAGAATGACCCGATTGTTACCGTTCTTTATGAAGTTTTCTCCGGCTACCCGGTATGCCAACTGGATTCCTTCACCACCGGCAGTGCTGCCGCCGGCCTGGAGGCTTTCCAAAGCGGCCAGTATTTTCCCCTTGTCGGCGCCACTTGTGGCCGGGAGCACCAGTCCCGCTTGGCCGGCATAGACGACGATAGCTACTGAGTCCTGTTTTCTTAACTGACTCACCAACAATTTGAAGGATTTGATAAGAAGCGGCAACTTGTTCTCCTGGTCCATGGAACCGGATACGTCGATCAGAAACACCAGATTTGCGGGCGGGAGTTTTTCCGTCGCAATGTCAACCCCTTGTAGTCCGATGAGAAGTAGTTTGTTTCCCTTGTTCCAAGGGGCGCTGGTTAGCTCGGTATTGAAAGAAAAGGGCAGATTCCCCGTTGGTTGAGGATAGTCATACCTGAAGTAATTGATCAGCTCTTCGATTCTGACCGCATCAGGCGGAGGAAGTTTTCCGCTGTTGATGAAACGCCTGACGTTGGTATAGGAGGCGGTGTCCACATCAATGGAAAAGGTGGATTGGGGATTTTTGAGTACTTCAAGGAACGGGTTTTCCTGGACCCGGTCATATTCCTCGGTGTTGAAGGCCTGGGAAGATGTCGGTTGGCGTGGCGGGCGGTAAGAAGGTGCTGACGAGGGGGGCGGCAAGAATCTTTCCATGGCAAGTTTGTGCATTGTACCGGAGGCACGAAAGTCGGCAGGTTCGGGAATTTCTGTCGGAATGACATTTGCCAGAGAGTCTTCGGGTTTAACCATTTCTTTACTGCTGCAGCCTGCCAGGCAGAGAGCGCCAAACAGCAGGCAGGCAATCATGGTACGGCCGGGCAGAAAGTGCGGCACATTCGCCTTTGTGTCTTTAAATAATTTCGTTTTTAACATGGTTCGTTCTCCCTCCAATTGATCTTTTACTTGATTTGACAGGGCGAGAGAAAAAATGGTTCCCGAAAAAAGTTGCCGGTCACAATACTTTTTCAGCTTAATTTGCCATTACTAGCTTTTTCCTCAGTTAGTGAAACGCACCAGCTTATTCTGACTCACGTCATTTCCGTGCTTGTGCGTAGTAGCCCTAACGAAGGAGCATAACGGGAATCCAGGAATTTCTACAACTTTAATAAACCCTGGATACCCGCTTTTGGGGGTATGACGAGTGTTGAGAAATTATGAAATTTAAACCGAACAAATACAACATTAAAACAATTGACATTAAATAATTAAAGAATGTATGTTTTGTGCATTATTTAATTGCGGAATGAAAGGAGGTGAATGACATGGAAAAAACCAAATCAATCGTCAGTTCTGAAGTTCTTGATTTCAAGGTCCCTCGTGAACTGGTCAAGAGTTTTGAGGAAGACCTCCGCGTGGTATTGAAAGACATTAATCCTAAGGGAATTCTACTGTTGTCATCCAGGATTCTTGCCAACAAAGAAGCTGTAACCGCACTTGAAAAGAATTTTGACATCGTGGCGATACCGAAAGCCGGCAGATAGAAGCATATGCAATGCTATCACGCAGAACGAGGGGCGTTTTTCACTGGTTTGAACAGAGAGAAAATCGTCCCTTCCTTTTTGGGGGTGATGATTTGGAAAATTCCGAGCACGAGATGAAGTTCCTGGAAAACATCGGCATGATGATTTCCTATCAATGCCAGGTAGCCTGTCCTCACTGCATTGTTGAGGCAGGACCGGAGCGCTGTGAGAAAGTGGATCCGGCTGAGGCGCGAGATTGGCTGCGACAGGCCGCGGCATACAAGTCCGGAAAGATCAAGGGGGTTTCGCTGACGGGCGGTGAACCATTTTATGATATGGAAAGTTTTCGGGATATTATGGAGTTTGGAGATTCAGCCGGGCTTTTTATGACAGCGGTAACAAATGCCTATTGGGCGACATCACTGCAGGATGCCGTTGAGCTATTGAGTTCCATTCCCGCATTGAAGATGCTTGGACTTAGCACGGATGTGTACCATCAGCAGTTTATCGATTTCGAGCGGGTTGCCCATGCAATCCGGGCCGCGGAGATGTTGCACATTCCCGTTCAGATATCCGTTTGTACCGACAGCAAAAAGGACCCCGGCTACCAGGAAATCATGCAGAAGTTGTTGCAGATTGCCGACAAAGATACAATTGACACGGTTATGACCTACTCGGTCGGCAGGGCAGCGACCATGCTGCCCCAGGAACATCACCGGGTTGTTGTAGCGCCGGTTTCAGCCTGTACGGCAGCCGGTTCTCCGGTCCTCTTCCCTGATGGGCGTGTCATTGCCTGCATAGGTCCACTGATAAATCTTGTTTCCGGACATCATCTTGTTCTTGGCAACCTGAGGGAAGATTCCTTAGAAGATATCTTAAACAGGGCGCAATTGAACCCCATTCTGCATACGATTCGCATTTGGGGCCCCTATAGATTGCTGCAACTGCTGGAAAGAAAGGCGGGAGCCGTTTTGCTGAATCAGTTTCTGGAAAATAATGTTTGCGATATCTGTTATCGGATTTTTTCCAATCAGAAAATCAAACATCTTATTGAATCATTGGCCGGTGACAGGGACTTTATGCAAATGATCGCCTATGCCAGGTCTTTCTACCTGAAGGAAAATGACATGCTGGAACTTCTCGGTGCGGAACGAGAAGGGTAGGTTTAGCTCGTCAAGTATTATCCGAGCCCAGACGATGTGGCTGCATTCTCCCGGATAGCAACGTTTACTCAAGGTTTGCCGGCGGCTGATGTCCTGATTTTTCCTGACATCTCACGAATCAATTCGTCATACACCAGGAGTGATGTGATCAGCGCCTCATCCTTTTTCGTCAGGGTTTGAAAAGTCGTCAGGCGACTGTTGAAGCTAACCGCCTTCTCTTTCAGTTTCTGGATGTTTTGACTCAGATAGCCCTGTTCCTTCCTGTTGGTATCCTCTCGAATGATGAAAGATTTCGTTTTGCTCCAATACTCATCAGTACAGCCGACATAATGATTGAGGCTTTCCAGAAAAGATAGCGTCGAAGACGATATCTCGGAGGTGGTTGTGAGTTTTACTTTTGCGTCGTTCATGTCCCTGCGCAACTGTTCATCAGCAAATCGCGCAATTTTCGCAACCTCCGATTCCCTGGCTGATGGTGATAATTGTCCAAGTGTGTCCACCTTGGCCAGGAAGTCGCGAGAAGTGGTCAGGTAGCGTGACAGTGAGACCGAAGCCGCATTGAGTGACAACACTCCCTGGGAGATGAATTTGGTCAAAAGGGACGCCTGCCCCGCGTACGGTATGGGGAGGACTTTTGCAAAACCTGCCGCGAACGAACCGGCTTCGATATATTTTGAATAACCGGAAAGATTGGTTGCCATCCATTTGACATAGACTTCTGATTCGGCCAGGATCTTCCGCTGCGTCCTCACATCCGCTGCGATCTCTTTCAGGTGCTGGAGATTTTTCATGACCAGTGCTTCGGTGTTGATGCTGGGAACCGACTCAAGATCAGCAATCTTTTTGCTCAGCTGAAGATTTTCTTCCTGCAGAGCAGCTAGTGTCTGGTCGGTGCTGGTGTGAGGCAACGAAAGGGAGTCGCTTTCGTCAGCCAAGGCGGGAGTTGTGAGTAGAAGGCAACCAAATAGCAGGGAGACAAGTAAGCTGCGGGACATTTTTGTCCGACCTCCGGAGATTAATAGTGAATGAAGGTTGGTACAGTACCGGAACCGCGGGAGGCAGGCAAGGCGAAAATTGGTTTATTCCGGGAGTCAGTACACGGTTATAAATCGGAGTTTCGGGCTACCGAAAAAAAGTTTTTACTCAAGGTTTTCAAGTGTCTGCGCAATAGAATGCATGAGTTTTTCCAATTCGCCCCTAATTTTTTCCTTTTCCCCGCTGTTCAACTTTCCAAGATCAAAACGGCTGAAACGTTTTGCTACGCCGCGAATGTAGTTGAAGGGGGCAGACTTCTTCAGCTGGACTGTTTTTGCCCGTCGTGAGCGTGCCGCAAGACTCTCTCTGGTCAGGGCACCTTGCAGATACTGTTCGAATGCCGCAACCTGGTCCTCTTCACCTGGAAGCCTTCCGATCAGAACCAGGATGTCACGCGGAACAGCCCGCATTGTGCGGCACTTCGTAAGGATTTCTTCCGGGAGACGGGTAAGCGAGAGAATTTCCGAGAGGGTCGGCACTGCCTTGCCGGTGATTCCGGCAAGATCCTCCAAGCGAAACCCCTTCTTTTCCTTTAAGGCCGCAATGGCTTCCGCTTCTTCGATTGCTGTCAGATCGGAGCGCAACAGGTTCTCGATCAACGCTATTTCCAGTGGGTCGCCCGACACTATCCTGACCGGGATTTTCTCCAGTCCGGCCAATCCAGCGGCACGCAGGCGTCGTTCACCGGCCAGGAGGTAGAGCCGGTTTTCCTTTGATTGGCAAAGCACCGGTTGCAGAAGGCCGTTTGCGCAAATCGATTCCGCAAGAGCTTTCAGTTCCGTCTCGTCGAAGAAACGTCGGGGTTGCTCGGAATTTAAAGCGATTTCATTGATCGCGACATCATACAAATTCCCCTGGCGATATGATGTTTTGCGATCTTTACCGGTTTTTGAGGAAACTTTTTCTGTTGAAGCCGGCTCAACTTCAAAAAGCTGCATCTGCGAGACTGTTTCATTTTTGATGTCACCACTGTCGTGCATCAGAAATTCCTTTCAACGCTGATTCACTTGCCTGAAACCCAGCAAACTTGGCATATCCGTATGTTGTGTGCTGAGTCTCTTGCGGATGGGAAGTTACCTTGATTTCCTGTCGAAGGCTGATACTCTATCACAGATTGAAGGAAGATTCGACCATGGCTTGTTGCACCTAATCGGCTGTAGCATGGATGGTTAGGTTGAATGACGGCTAGATAGATACCGAACTGAGCAAAATTTCTCTGGCATATCTTATGTCTGATCATATAAACTAGTTACATTACTCTGTCCACTAAATCACCATCCACGTAATGTTGTCTCACCTCCAAAACTGCGGAAGTTGGGGATGTGGCACTTGAATACTATGGAACTCACGTGTGGAACATTTTGCGGTGAGGAAGATTGATACCTGTATGTTATTAAAATATGTAGTTGCCTGGAAAAATCCACGTAAAAAGGAACAGACATGACTGATAACGATGATCTGGAAGTTACAGAAGAAGACGAGAGTTTTGCCGATCTGTTGGAACAGAGCCTTAACAGCCAAAGCGGCCGACTTACCCCGGGGCAGAAAGTATCGGCCCGAGTACTGAAAGTAAGCAGCGAGTGGCTGTTAATAGACACCGGGCACAAGGGAGAGGGTTTCGTCGATTTAAAGGAATTCACCGATGCTGACGGTGGCGTGACGGTGAAAGAGGGTGATACAATTACCGTCCATTTTCTTTCCTCCCGGCAGGGGGAAATGCGTTTCACCACAAAGATCGGTGGCAGCGGTTCAGGCAGCGCTCAATTGGAAGAGGCCTGGCAGGCAGGGGTTCCGGTTGAAGGGGCGGTGGAGAAGGAAATCAAAGGTGGTTTCGAGGTGAAGCTTGCCGGCTCGGTTCGGGCTTTTTGCCCGTATTCCCAGATGTCGCTTCGCCGCGTCGATAACCCGGAGTCCATCGTCGGATCAAAACTGTCTTTCCGGATTACCGACTATAGTGAAAGAGGGCGAAACATTGTCGTTTCAAGGCGGGTTCTGTTGGAAGAAGAGCAGCAGAGGCTTAAAGAAGAAGCGCGTGCGAATATTACCGAAGGTACGACGGTCACCGGCACGGTCACTTCACTTCAGAAATTCGGAGCTTTTGTTGATATCGGCGGTATTGAGGGATTGGTTCCGATTTCCGAAATCGGCTGGACCCGCGTAAAAGACGTGAGCGATGTCCTGAGTGTCGGCCAGCAGGTACAGGTATTGATCAAAGTCATTGACCGGGAAAAGGACAGAATTTCCCTGAGCCTCAAGGATACGCTTGCGGATCCGTGGGAAGAGGTGGCGAAAAAGTTTCCCGAGGGTTCTTTTCAGACCGGGACCGTATCGCGACTGGCCCCCTTTGGCGCCTTCGTCACTCTGGGCGATGGCGTGGACGGCCTGATCCATATCTCAAAGCTTGGAGCCGGCAAACGGCTCAATCATCCCCGCGAAGTTATTGGGGAAGGGGAGAGCGTTGAGGTGAAAGTTGAGAGCATCGACCGCGAAAACCGCCGTCTTTCACTGGCACTTGCCGGTGCGGCACGTGCTGCCGGTGAAGAAGAAGCAACACTTGAGGAGTTCCGCCGCAACGCTGCTGATACTTCAGCAGGCATGGGTACTCTTGGCGATATGCTTACGGCGGCGAAAAAAAACAAGAAGAAGTAATACCAATTCCCAATCAAGGATAATCTCAAGGCGGCAAGGATTGAGGCTGCGAGGCTTCGTTGAGCAACCGAAGACGAGCCCATGCAGAGAGGGCCTAGCCCCTTGTTAGGGAATTGGAATACGCGGTCCTTCTGGGCCGCTTGCGGCTGACGATTGATCACATCGTCAGCTCACTGCTGGTCAAATAAAAGGGACGAACTCGTTATCATGATAACGTGTACGTCCCTTTTTTCGTTGTGCAGGAGACTGTTGCCGGAACAGTGGCAATTTACTGACAGCGGAGCAGTTTTATCCCCGACTGGAACAGAACTTCCATCTTGTTTGGCGGGATAATGCTTTTTACGACACCTAGTCCGAAGCTTGCGTGATGTATCAGGTCGTTTGCCCGGAACTTCCTGGTCATGTCGTAGGGGATCGCCTGGTCGGCGTTTAGTGCGAGTTTGAGAGCTTCCCATTCCTCAATCGCCGCAAGGCCGGGATCTTTTTTTGCTTGGCGAGGAACCGATGGTTTTTTCGGAGCGGCCTGGCTGATCGTTTTCTCTTTCTTTTCGACCGGTCCGCGGTAATTGTGCACTCCGTGACAGGTGTTACATTCGACTTTGACCACTCGTTCTCCGACCATGGCAACGATGGTATGATTCAGCGTCGATTTGCAACGAGTGCAACCTGCCTCAATTATATCTCCCGCGGAAAGCTTTCTAATACGCATTCAAATTCTCCAATGATTGTTAATGCCGGTCATGTTTCTGCCCCGGCGCTAGATACATTTAATTCAAACATTACAGAGTGGCCGGACAAAAGGTACGAGTTCATGCGAGCTCAATCTTTTACCTTTGGTACCTCTTGTGACCTGATAAAACGCAGATAGCCCCGGGTCACCCGGAGCTAATTGAAGCACAACGAGTACAGTAAGTGGGTTTTGGCTAAGGATTCGTCCTGAAAGCCTTTCGGACCACGATCTTTCGGAGGGTAGCAGCATTTTTGTTGCGGGCTTTACCGCGAAACAGTTTTGTGACATTACAGGTTTCGGCTGAGAATGTCAATTATTCGGAGATGATGATGTCCGTTTTTCCCGGACAACGTTTCAGTTCACCTGACAAGTAAAACAAGTGCCGGCCAGTTTCCTGAGAATAAGCGTAGTTCAAATTGAAATGGTGTTGGATGAGGTTACACTGATAAACAAGTTGCTGATTTTCGAACGTTCAAGGGGGACCTGTAAATAATTTTGTGTAAATGGTTTTTCGGTTTTTATAGAACAGGCATT
>SBEG01000085.1 GCA_009668975.1 Deltaproteobacteria bacterium
AGTACTTGGAGCATACAACAAAAACAAACCTTTATCCCCCCTGGATCATACAAGGTTTGGAGGGGTTGCATGAGAAAAAACTTTTGTTACACGGTACTAGGTATCGCTGGGTTTTCCTGCTTTTTGTCGACGGTGATGGAATGAACGTTCATTTTCATGGCTGCTCTCTAACGTAGGTTCATCAAATAACACTGTACGGATTGATTATGATAACCATATTTGTCGTTACTCTGGTGGCGGTCTGGGCACTGTTTGCCTTCATCGCATTGTTCAAGAAAGGCGCCTGACAGACTGCTATGCGGCGGACCCGGTCAGGACGAAATAAACACAACAACTGCCCAGTCGCACGGCTGGTAAATTATTTCACGATAGAGGTGTATATGAGCGCCACCCAAAGAGCAAAACTGATTACCGTAGCAGGACTGCTGGCAACCGGGATAGTGATGTCCGGCTGCGGGAAGAAACCGGCTTCCGGGCCGCCCAGCGGACCTCCCGAGGTAGGGGTGGTCGTGGTGAAACCAGAGCGCGTTACGCTGACCACGGAATTGTCCGGCCGGACCTCGGCCCATCTGGTCGCCGAAGTGCGTCCCCAGGTGGGTGGAATCGTGCAAAAGCGTCTTTTCACTGAGGGCTCGGACGTGAAGGCGGGGCAGATGCTCTACCAGATCGACCCGGCCAGCTACCGGGCGGCCTTTGCCAGTGCCAAGGCGGCCCAGGCCAGGGCCGAGGCAAATCTGATCCCGGCCCGGCTGAAGGCCGAGCGATTCAGCGACCTGGTGAAGATCAATGCCGTCAGCCGGCAGGACTATGATGATGCCTATGCGTCGCTCAAACAGGCTGAGGCCGACGTTGCCGCCGCAAAAGCAGCGGTGGAGACCGCCCGGATCAACCTGGAATATACCAGGGTCACGGCGCCCATCTCCGGCCGAATCGGCCGTTCGAGCGTCACCGACGGCGCTTTGGTGACCGCAAGTCAGCCCGCGGCCTTGGCCACCATCCAGCAGCTCAGCTCCATGTATGTGGATGTCACCCAGTCAAGTGCCGAGATGCTGCGCTTGAAGCGGAATCTGGCCAGCGGCCTGCTGAAAAAGAACGGAGCAGCTCAGGCGCGGGTCAAGCTGTTCCTGGAGGACGGCAGCGCCTATCCGCTGCCGGGAACTCTGAAGTTTTCCGAAGTCACCGTTGACCAGAGCACCGGTTCCATCACTCTGCGGGCAATTTTCCCGAATCCTCAGCAGACTTTGCTGCCGGGTATGTTTGTCCGCGCCGTTCTGGAAGAAGGTGAAAACGCGCAGGCGATCCTGGTTCCGCAGCGGGGGGTTACGCGCGATCCTGCCGGCAACGCCGCGGTGCTGGTAGTAGGTGCCGAGGATAAGGTGGAGTTGCGGACAATCAAGGTCGCTCGAACCGTTGGCGACAACTGGCTGGTCAGTGAGGGACTGAAAGCGGGAGATCGTGTTATCCTCGAAGGCATCCAGAAGGCGCGGCCGGGCACCACCGTCACCGCCGTACCCTTTGGCAGCAAGCCGGCTTCAGCTCCTGGCGCTGCTTCACCGTCCGCCGCGGCGAAAAAATAAAGGAGCTACTCCATGTCCAGGTTTTTCATCAATCACCCGATCTTTGCCTGCGTCATCGCCATCATGATCATGCTGTCTGGCCTGTTGGCGATCAAGGCCTTGCCGGTTTCCCAATATCCCCCCATCGCGCCGCCGCAGATTTCCATCAATGCCGTGTATCCGGGAGCCTCGGCCCAGACGGTGCAGGACACCGTCACCCAGATCATCGAGCAGAAGATGA
>SBEG01000027.1 GCA_009668975.1 Deltaproteobacteria bacterium
TGAAAGAGCCCGCAGCCTGAAAAGGTTGCGGGCTCTTTGCTTTGGCCTTCAAAGTAACTATTCAGCCATACAGATATAGCTGCAACTCAACTACCGCCACCCGAACTTCCGGTAATATTTGACCTGAGGCGCCAAGGCGGAAGAAGGCGGTTATGAACAGGACTCGTTATCTGCTGAAAATTTCTTTGTCCATTAAGCTGATATCACTAGAAGTTGTTGATATTACAGGATGTGCTCGTAACATGCTGTAATTACTGACATGTTTTGTTGCACAAAAAAGGGGCAATATGTAATTTCCCCTGTAATAATTATCACTTCCCCGCAGGGTACACCGAGTTATCCACAGTCAATCCACAGGTTTTACCGAGCCTGTTAAACTCTATCCCACATCAACGCAGCGGATACCGTCCGGCCGCCAGGCTGGTGAAATTACGAAGGAGCCTTTCTTCCCCGGACTTGCAAGCAACGCCCCGAAGGTAACGGTGAAGTCTCCGTAGCGGTTGTTTACTTCATCCATGGCTTGGGTTGCGAAGACCTTCATTTTTTCCTCAAGGAACAACGGCAGCTGTACTTTCCGATGGCGGAGGTTCGTAAGGCGTACGCCGAGCAACCTGACCGGCTGCTCCAGGTGGACGGTATCCAGAATGCGCACGGCCGCCCGGTAGATGTCATCACTGAGGCTGATGTAGTCGCCCTGACTCTGCTGTTTGCCGAAACTCGTGTCAAAATCCGCATAGCGGACGTAGAGGCTGACCGTCTTGCCGGTTACCCCGTAGCGCCGCGCCCTCCTCCCGACCATCTCCGACAGCTGGAGCAGATATCTCAGAATCTCTTCACGTGTATCGATGTCCCGTTCGAGGGTCATGCTGTGGCCCACCGATTTCACTGGCTCGGCGTCTTCTGCTGACAGCACCGGGGAGTCGTCGAGCCCTTTTCCCATTCGCTGCAGGTATTCGCCGACGATGCCGAATTTTTTCTTCAGGATTGCCACCGGAAAGCGACCCAGTTCCCCGCAGGTGGTGATGCCGAGCAGCCTTAGGTGACGTCCCATGCGTTTGCCCACGCCGCAGAGATCCGTGATGGGAAGCTTTTCCAGCACCCTGCTGATTTCTTCAGCCTTGATTATCGTCAGGCCGTCCGGCTTTCGCATGTCGCTGGCCAGTTTCGCCAGGAGTTTGTTGGGGGCGATGCCGATGGAGCAGGTAATGCCGAAGCGGTTGCGTATCCGAGCCTTCAGGCGGTAGGCGATATTTTCCGCGGAGCCGAAGAGGCGGAGACAACCGGTCACGTCCATGAACGCTTCATCAATGGAGAACACCTCAACCAGCGGCGTGTAGTCGAGCATCATCTTCATGATTTCAGAGGAAGTGTGGGTATACCTGCGGTTGTTGCCGACGACCAGGATCAGTTCGGGACAGCAGCGTTTTGCCTCCCAGACGGCCATGCCGGTTTTGACACCGCATTTTCGTGCCTCATAGGATGAGGTGGTGATGACGGTGCGATGGGCCGAGCCGATGACGGCAATAGGCTTGCCCCGCAGCGCCGGGTTTATGGCCTGCTCCACCGAGGCGAAGAAGGCGTTCATATCTATGTGGAGGATCGTTCTGTTCGCTGTCATGATGTTTCGATGCCATACAGTGTCCAACTCTGGTTCTTCGTGTCGTAGACAAGCTCGTAGAGTGCCTGACCGTCGGCTACGGCAAAGTGGAGGAGGAGGTTTTCCCCGCATTTTTCTCGCCAGGAGTAGGTAGTTTCAATAATGGTATGTTTTTTTCGCTGCCAGTCGAACCACACCGGCCGGATGGTCCGGCCGGGAGTGAAGACCGCCGCGACCCGAATCGGCTCCCGAATCCGTTCCATGTCTCACTCCAGAGGGCGGTAGATGCCCACCACCTTGCCGACGATGGTTACCTCTCCCTCGCCCTCCCGGACAATGATGTCGTCGTAGTTGGGGTTGGAGGCTGCCAGCCGGATCTTGTGCCGTTCGCGGAAGAAGCGTTTCAGGGTCGCCTGGCCGTCGATCAGGGCCACGACGATGTCGCGGTTGTCCGCAGTGGGTTGGGGCCGGATCAGCGCCAGGTCCCCCTCCAGAATGGAGGCCCCGACCATGGAGTCTCCCCGCACCCGGAGAAAAAAGGCTGCACCGGAAGGCAGGCGGGCGCTGTCGATGGCAAAGTAGCCCTCGATATCTTCCATGGCCGGCTGGGGGAGTCCGGCACGAACGCTTCCGACGATCGGCAGGGAGGTGGCTCGGGCGGGCTGGCCGGACAGGACGATGCCCCGGGAGCTGCCGGAGCTCTTGGCTAGGTAGCCCTTTTTTCCCAGGGCCTGCAGGTGGCGCATGACGCCGAGGGTGCCGTTTATTCCCAGGTGGCCGGCGATCTCCCGCTGGGTCGGCGGATAGCCGCGGCTCTCGATGAACTCGCTGATGAATGTCAGTACCTGCTGTTGCCGGGGTGTCAATTCTTCCATGGCTTTCCTCATAGTGTCCTGTGCTGTTCGTGTGCCGCAGGGATACGGTGCGTTGTCAAATGACAACATACCAGCGGATGATGGTCATGTCAAGGGGGCACGAACAGCGCTTACCGGATGACGCTCCGGAGAGGCGGTAGGGTACTGTTTACGCTGTTGACAGGACGGAAAAGAAGTGCAATAACAATCCCTGATTTTGATTGTTTTCTAATGTTGTCAGAGCTTCTTGCTGGTGCATGGGGAGCGTTGCACGCTGCGGCTGCCGTGAGTCCACGCTGCAACTTCCTGATTTTTTTATCATCGGGTTCCGGGAGAAACTGTAATGCGCATCTACCCCTGCTTCATCCCCTGTATTCTGATCATTTTCATGGCCGTGCCGCTCCGGGCAACAGAGTGTCCGCCGCCGTCAGCAGTCCAGCCACTTCCGCAACTGGCCCGGGGCATTATCGACGGTCATGGGGGAAAGTCCGGGGTCTACGTTCTGGAAAAGGGCGAGGAGTCGCTGCTGGCACGGGCCTGGCTGGCCGATCACGCCCAGACCAGCATCGATATCCAGTACTTCATCTGGAGTAGCGACAACGTCGGCATCCTGGCCAGCGAGGCCCTGCTGCGGGCCGCCGAGAGAGGGGTCAAGGTGCGGATCCTGGTTGACGACCTGCTAATTGATGCACCGCCTGATGCCCTCCTGGCCCTGACCCTGCACCCGAACATCGATATCCGTATCTACAATCCGAAGATCACCGTCGGCACTTCCACGGTCAAACGGATCAGCAACGTGGTGACTGCCCTGCGGGCCGTCAACCAGAGGATGCACGACAAAACCGCTCTGTTTGACGGCCTGGTGGGGATCGTCGGCGGCCGCAACATGGCGGACGAATATTACGACTACGATCACCGCTACAATTTCCGTGACCGGGACGCCTTGGTCATGGGGCCGGCGGTGACCCGGATGGGGGAGAGTTTCGGCCGCTTCTGGGAAAGTCCCCTGGCGGTGCCCGTGGAAAAGCTGCTGGCAAAGAAACTGAAAAAAATTACCCCGGCACGGATGAACGCCATCTACGCGGATCTTCGTGCCTATGCCGAAAAACCGGAGAATTTTGCCCCCGAGGTGCGGGAGGCGCTGCGGAACCTGCCGATGAAGTTTGACGGTCTGCTGCGGGGGATGGTCTGGGATGAGGTCCGTTTCCTCAGTGACCTGCCGGGCAAGAATGACGGACAGGCCGGGCTCTCCGGCGGCGGGCTGACCACAACGGAGTTGACGGCGGTTCTGCGGAGGGCGAAGAAAAAGGTCGTCATCCAGTCTCCCTACCTGATCATGCCTGACGGGGGGCTCGAGTTGTTCCGGCAGCTGGTGCGACAGGGAGTGGAGGTGCGCATCTCCACCAATTCGCTGGCCTCCACCGACAACCTGATGGCCTTCAGCGGCTACCGGAAACAGCGCCGCAGCATCCTGAAAAGCGGCATCAAGGTCTATGAATACAAGCCCGAACCGGCCATCAGGACTGAACTGATGGAACGCTATCCGAAACTGGCGAAGGAAACCCCGGTTTTTGCCATTCATGCCAAAAGCATGGTGATCGACGGTGAGACGCTGTTCATCGGCACCTTCAATCTCGACCCCCGCTCCGCCAACCTCAATACCGAGGTGGGGATACTGGTCAGAAATCCGCGGCTTGCCGCACAGGTGGAGCGGAATATGGAGCGGGATATGCTGCCGGAGAACAGCTGGGATGCCGCCGAAAATCCCGACCGCTTTGCCCCTGCCGCCAAGCGCCGCAAGGTCGAAGTGCTGAAGGTTCTGCCATTGAAGCCGCTGTTGTAGCGCCAACATGGACTACTCTTACTTTAATGTCCACCCTGCCGACCAGAGGCTGTAGTTCCGGCAGGGAACTCTCTGAAGGAGACGTACGTGGGAAAAAAGCCAAGGCTGCTCATCGCCGCCGCATCTCTCCTGATGGTTGTCCTCACCAGTCTGCCACTGAATGCTGCCCCTTTGTCGCCGGTAGCGAAGGCCTGCCGGGATCTGCAGGGCAACCGGGATGCTTCCTGTCTGAAGCATCTTGCCGCCATGCGCGACAAAGACCGGGGTCTGGTCGACGAGGCGCTGGACCGGGAAATGCGCGGTTTCCTGCCCTTGGCGGAGCGGGCTCTTGCCCTGCGGGCGGAAACCATCAAGGAGGGGGCGCGTCTCCAGAAAAAGAGAGAGCAGGGAAAACCGCTGTCAGGCGAAGACCTGGCCCTTCTCAATCGGGGGCTGGTGGAACATCTGGCCTTGAGAAAAGAATTGCTGGCCATTGCCGAATCGCACGAATGCTGGCTGGATCTGTCCGATTATGAGCTTGCCGCCCATGGGATAACGCCGGAGATTCGTCTCAAGGGCATCATGCTCTCCCTTTCCTCGGCCCTGGTTCTCTACGACAACTACCTGCTTGCTGTTTCTCTGTTCGAGGGCGACGGCAAACTGCGCCGGTTGCTCAATGAAAGCGACCCCGGTTATGCGGTCAACAGCGCGGAGCTGGCAAAGATAACGGTGAGTTATAACTCCGTGGCCAACCGGGAGCGGGCGCGTCGGGCGATCCGCTTCTATAAGAGGGAAGTGAAGAAACAGCGGGTGATAATCGAGGCAAGCGCCGACAGTGGCTACCTCGCGAGCCTGATAGCCCAGAGTCCCTCCTATGCCATGGTCAGTGCCTGGTCTCCGTTCTACCTTATCGGCAGACAGATCGGATTTCTGGGTGCGGTGACTGCCGATGCTCTGGCCGGGCTTGACCGGCAGAGTGTCAACCTGTTCAGCATGGTCTTCGGTAATGCGGTCGGGCTGGTTGAAACCCGCAAGGGGAAGCTTTACGGCAGAAGTGACGTGCGCGGCAAGCTCCAGCGGACTCTCACGGCCGGGGATATCGTGCTGGAAAAAACTCCTTTCCGACTAACCGACAAGCTGATCCCGGGGTACTGGGGCCATGCGGCGGTCTGGATCGGCACGGAGAGCGAATTGAAAGAGCTGGGGATCTGGGATGACCCGATTGTGGTCCGTTACCATGATCAGATCCGGGAGGGCCGGCTGGTGGTGGAAGCGCTCCGTTCCGGGGTGGAGATGAACAAACTGGAGCAGTTCCTCAATATCGACAGCGTCGGGGTCCTGCGGAAACCGGGTTTGAGCAGGGAACTCCGGGCCAGGACCGTCATCCAGGCTCTCCGGCAGGTGGGCAAACCCTACGATTTCAACTTCGACGTGGAATCGAAGGAGCGGGTTTATTGCTCCAAACTGGTTTATCTCAGTTATGGCGGCATTGACTGGCCCACCAGGAAATCCCTCGGACGCACCACCTTCACCCCCGATGATGTCGCTGCCAAGGCGGTGCCGGGCGGAGACTTGCAGCTGGTGACCTTTTACCATGACGGCAAGCTGGTCAACGACAAGCCCCTTGAGCAGATGGTGCAACTGATGGGATTTCAGTCGGAAAAGTGAGAAAAACAGAGGGGGCCGACCTTGACGTGAGACACTTTCACTCCCCGGCATCCAGTTCCCTGCGATGTCCCAGGGCTGGTACGTTATGCAGTCCCCTTTTCGCTTCCGATAGATTCCGGTTGGCCAAAGTTTCGTCCTCAGCAAAACCAGGGATTGTCCGGCGAATACCCCTGGAAACTGCAGCGCAGCGCCGTGGCATTTTCGGTCTCGACAATCCGGCCGATATCTAACTCGACCAACCGCTCCGCTCCGGGGAAGGCGGCAGCGCGGTCCCGGTCCCAGATGATCTTTGCGCTCCCGGAGAGCTGGAGCGTCCCGCCTTGCTCGAAGTCCGGAAACAGCAGGCCGATCTGGGGATTTTCGCAGATATTGCCCAAGGTGTTGAACATGCTGTTGCCATTGTACTCGGGCCAGATGAGAGTCTGCCTGTCAGAAACCTGGATGAATCCGGGAAAACCGCCGCGGTGAGAAGCATCGGCGCCGCTGGCAGGGTGCATACTCGCCACAAAAAAGGTATCCGCCTGCCGAATGCGCTGCTGCTGATCGGCGCTCAGGGTGTTTGCCGCAACGACTGTTCTTGCAGGTGGAGCCTCCCTGCGCCAGTGGCAACTCCGTGCCTGGATATAGCGGGGGCAATTGGCATAAACCTGGCGGGCATGGACCGAAAAGCCCGCCGGCTCCATGGTTACACTGCCATTCAGCCGCAGGCGCCGCCGGGTCGCGAAGTCGATCAGGAGCAGGCCGAGCTCGCTGCCGTCCCGAAGCGCCTCGTCCAAGGGATCCCCGGCAGCCGGCCGGGCCGCGATGCGCAGGGTTTGCTCGTTGGCGACCCGCATGAAGCCGGATTCGCCGCTCAGAATCGAGGCCCAGCACCTGCCCTGGCTGTCGGCGGCACCGAGAACTACCAGGGGCTGACTCTGAATGAACTCAACGAAAACGTGGGCAATGACCGGATAGATCGTCCGGCTGAGACGGGCCGCTTCTTCCCGCACGCCGACTTGCTCCTGAACCTTGAGTTCACCGGGATGGTAGATCGTTTCCATGGGTACGCCTCCTTTGTCATTGCGAAAAGTATATCAACCATAGAAAAAAAGGGGGCGGCTTGAGAAGAAAAATAGGGATACTTGACCTGACAGTCTACGTT
The DNA here is from genome assembly GCA_009668975.1 of Deltaproteobacteria bacterium. Classification (GTDB taxonomy): domain Bacteria; phylum Desulfobacterota; class Desulfuromonadia; order Geobacterales; family Geobacteraceae; genus RPRC01. The sequence goes on from SBEG01000027.1 coordinate 7,086, forward strand.
CCTGTAAGCTTTTTTGCAGTTTTGCAGGCACGACCCCAAGCAACTCCGTGGACAACTCGCGGGGAGGATCATTGAGCGCGACGAACGCCGCTCTGGAGCTCCTGGAGCACAATCTCCGGGACCGACCGGACAGGATCGCCTATATCTGCTCCGGCAGGGCCCACGCGTACCGCGAGCTGGGCGAGGGAGCCCGTTGTCTGGCCCGACGGCTGCGGGAGCGGGGGCTCACACCGGGGGAGCGCGTCCTCATTACTCTCCCGGACTGCTTCGCCTTTCCCGTGGCTTTTCTCGGCTGCCTCCTGTCCGGCGCCGTGGCAGTGGTGGTGAACCCGGAGTTCGATCGCGAGGCACTGGCGCAGGTCGCGAACGACGCGGGCGCGCGCCTGCGGATCTCCTTGGCGGGCAGCGCGGTGCGGTGGCCGGCAGGCTGCCTGGAGGAGATCGCTTGCGACGAAGTGGGCCCTCTGGGGTGGGCCGGCCCCGGGTTGGAGCTCTGCGACGCCTTCCAGCCAGCCGCCAGCGACCTCGCTTATGTCCTCTATACCTCCGGCTCAACGGGAGCGCCCAAGGGCGTGCCACACCGTCACCGGAGTCTCGTGCTCCCGTGCGACCTCGTCGGCAAGGCCGTGCTCGGTCTCACGGGCGAGGATGTCATCTTCTCCACGAGCAAGTGCTCCTTCGCCTACGGACTCATCAACAGCCTGGCCCTGCCGCTCCGACTCGGCGCTAGCGCCATCCTCCACCCGGGAAAGCCCGATCCGGCAACGGTTCTCGAGCTCGTCCGCCGGCACAGCCCGTCGGTGTTCTTTTCGGTCCCCACGCTCTTCGCCCAGATTCTCCGCTTGTGGCCGGAGGACCGGCAGCAGTTGCCGATGCGTCTCTGCTGCTCGGCCGGCGAGGCGCTCCCCGCGGTGCTGTTCAAGGAGTGGCAGCGGCTCACCGGCCTGGAGATCCTCGACGGCATCGGCTCTACCGAGATGGCCTACCACTTCATCTCGAACACCCCCGGACACGCGGTCGCGGGGTCGGCGGGAAGGCTGGTGCCGGGCTACCGGGCACGGCTGGTGGACGAGCGCGGCGAGGATGTCGCTCCCGGGCACGAGGGACAGCTGCTCATTGACGGGCCCACCCGGACCCCGGGCGGCTGGAGACAGCCTGATGCTGCCACCGACGCTCCCCTCGCGACCGGTGATCTCTTCGTGGAGCGGGACGGCTTCTACTATCATCGCGGCCGGAGCGACGACATGTTCAAGTCGGCCGGCTGCTGGGTTTCACCCACTGCCGTGGAGGAGGTTCTGCGAAGCCACCCCGTGGTGGCCGAGTGCGCCGTGGTGGCCACCACGGTCGGCGCATTCAGCGTCCCGGGCGCCTTCGTCGTGCTCGGCCGCGAAGTGACCGAGTCGCCGGAGCTGATCGGAGAGCTGCGGCGGCACTGCCGGGAGCGGCTCCCGGACCACATGTGCCCGGCCCGGATCCGATTCGTGGCCGTGCTGCCGCGCACCTCCACCGGGAAGGTACAGCGGTTCAAACTGAGAGAGCGGAACATGGTGTGAAGCGCAGACAGCGTGACGCGCTCGACCGGAGCATAGGGCCTGTTAGGGAATACGTGTCACAATTGATGCATCTTATTTTCAGGTCGTATTTGCCGTTTCCTCAATCGGGAACGACAAATCCAAGCCGAATCTGAGTGCCTGAATGCTACACCTATTCCGTAACAGACCCTAACCAAGGAGGGAACATGGCAGTACCGATGATCGATCAGTTGAGGGAACTCATAGTGCAGGCCGGAGGCAACGTGCAGACGGTCCGCGAGCTGGAACCGGATCAGGCAGTCGCGCACAACGCCCTCGACTCGTTCGGCTTCACCGCATTCATCGCGGCCATCGAGGAGCGGTTCGCCATCCGGGTCAGCGACAAATCCTCGGTGAAGCTGCGCTCTCTGAATGACTTCGCGCAGTACGTCGAGGCCCAACACGCGCGGCCGGCGGACGCCGGCACGCGGGCCGCGAGCAGCGTCGCCGCCGAGGCGAGTGGCCTCACGCTCGACGGAGCGCAGCTCCATTACGAGGTCACCGGCAGCGGACCGCCCCTGCTCCTTTTGAACGGCATCGGCCTCGACCTGTCCGCGTGGGGTCCTCTGGCGCAAGCGCTCTCCGATGAGCGACAGTTGGTGCTCCTCGAAACCCGCGGATCCGGCCTGTCCGGTCCGCCGCCGGAACCGTGTACCACGGCCCGGCTCGCCGCCGACGCGCTCGCGCTCCTCGACCACCTCTCGCTCGGACCGGTGGACGTGCTCGGATTCTCGCTCGGCGGCCTCGTGGCGCAGGAACTGGCGCTCCTCGCGCCGAACCGGATCCGTTCGCTGGTGCTCGCCGCCACCGCGGCCCGCCTTCCGGGGCGGACTCGCCGCGTCATCGACGCCTGGCGGCGGCTCCTCCTGGCAGGTGTAGACGCCGAGGCCTTCCGGCGCGAGCAGTTCGCCTGGGTTTTCGGTGCCGCGACCCTCGAGAGCGACACGCTGATCGAGGGGGCCCTGTCGACCTTCGCCGACGTGCCAGCCCCTTCGGCACGCGGCTTCGCCGCGCAAGCCGACGCCTGCCTGGCTCATGATACCCGGGAGCTGGCATCGCGCATCGCCGCTCCGGCGCTCGTACTCGCCGGCGAGGACGACGTACTCCTCCCCACGGCCGCAGCCGAGACGCTTGCCGGGCTTCTGCCCCGGGGGCGGTTCGAGCGCCACCCCGGCGGCCACGCCTTCTTGTCGGAGAGCACGCGCGCCGTGGCTGCGTCGGTGCTGCGATTCCTGGACGAGCAACGCAAGAATGAATCAGCAACGGGAGAATAAGCGCAGAAGCAAGAGTGACAACGGGATGTCCTGCGAGGCGCTGAAGGGGGAACTTCTCCGGCGGCCTGAATGGACAACGGCTTTCGGGAGTTCGTAAAGGGGCAACGTTTCACCTTTTTACCGCTTTCATTATTCCCTGTGTTCCAAGATCCGCTGATTCCCCCAAATAGGAACTGAGAAACTTATGGGTGTCCCGCTCAATACCATCAGTGCCAGTATCGTGTGGAGATTCGAGGGAATAGCTGGTCCTACTTCACCTTTCAATGAAAGATCAGACGGCAAGCAAACTTCAAGGCCCGCCTCTGGCCACCTCGATGACCGGCACCCGGGACAGGGCCGCCAGCTCTTCCCGAAGCGCCTCCGCCAGAATTTCCATCCCGGGAGGGGCGCCGAGACCCATGTCTTCGGTCGGCATGGCGAGGAGGACCAGGTCCGGCTGCGCTTTCTCCAAGACGAGCTCTAGCGTGAGGGGGGTCAGCACCTCCCGGATATCCACGGAATGGATAATTCCTTGTTCTACGGCAAAGAGTTCATTCCGTGGGTCCGCGGTCACGATGGAAATATCCGGATTCTTCTGCAGTTGCCTTATGACCTTGGCGCCGGTACGGCCGGCGCCGATGACAAGGATGCGCATGGGGGTAACCTCCTGTTCAAATCCAGCCGAGAAGAGCGATAAGGTAGAAGAGTAGTGCCAGGACTACGGAACTGACGGCGGTCATGATCAGGCCACAGCGCATCATCTTCCCACGACTCACAATTCCGGTTGCCGCTATTAGGGCCATTCTTCCGGATGCCGAGGGAAGTGAGTAACCGAAGGTTGTAGCCAAGGTAACCGGGATAACGAAACGCATCGCCTCCAGGGTAGGATCGTTTTGGGCCAGCTTGATCAGAACAGGGACGAACACCGCGGCAATGGTGGTGTTGTTCAGGAAATTGGTCATCAGGGCCGAGACGAGCACCAGAAGCAGGAGGCTCACGAAGAGTGGCAACTCGGTGACCAGTGGCGCCAAAAGGGTGGCGAACCAGGCTGTGACCCCGGTGCGGCTCAGTGTCTCCCCGAGCGAGAGACCGGCGCCGATGATGAAAAAGATCCCCCAGCTCACCCCTTTTACGTCTTCCCAGTTGATGATCTCCCGTATGGCCAGATAGCAGACGGCCAGGACCGCCACCATGGCCGCGGAAAGGAGAGTGGTCGGCAGTCCGAGCGCTTTCTCGATAAAACTACCGCCGACAAAGAAAACCACCGCAACAGCCATCATGACGATGATTTCCTTCTCGGTCTTTCCCATGGGTCCCATCTCTTCCATGCGGCGATGGACCCCATCCAAGTTGAGGCGTTTGACCGGTGTGGGGGTGAGTCGCAACAACAGCCACCAGGTGAGAGGAAACACGACCAGAAAAGCCGGCACCCCGTAGTACATCCAGTTGACGAAGGACCAGGGGCGAATCTGGTTGATGAAGCCGAAGGCCACCGCATTGGAGGCCGACCCCATGACCGTGGCCATTCCGCCGACACTGGCGCTGTAAGCGAGCCCCAGGACCAGGAGCGTCAAGACCTTACCCGCTTTTTCCGGATCTTCCACCTGCCGGGAGATGGTCATGGCCACCGGAATGAGCATCGCCGCGGTGGCGGTGTTTTCCACCCACATGGAAAAAAATGCCGCAACCATCATCAATCCAAGGAGGATCGCTCCCACCTCCCCTCCCGAGGAGACGATGGTCTTGAGGGCCAGCCTCCGGGTGAGTCCGTGCTTACGCAGCGCCTCGGCGAGGAACAGGCTTGCCAGGATCAAAAAGACCACCGGACGGGAAAAGGTGGCGAACGCTTCGGTGGTGTCGGCCGTGCCGAGGGCCACCAGGGCGGCCGGGACCATAAGCGCCGCGATGGGAAGCGAAACCGGCTCCAAGGCAAGAATGGAAGCGGTGAAAACGAAACCGGCCAAGGCACGGTGACCCTCAGGAGAAAGCCCTTCCGGAGTGGGAAGAAACAGGGTGCCGATGGTGAGAATGAGGACCAGACCGAAGCGGCCGATGAAGCGTGAGGTAAGCTTAATCCCGCCGATAAGAGGGGGAGTGAGGACCCGAAGCGGCTCGAAGGCCTGCCGCTCAACCTTTTCCTTCGGCTGTTCCAGGAGACGGGAGAATTCCTTGAGGAGCGGCTCCAGGACCGTTAGGGACCCCCGGGCCATTCTCGCGGCGAGGGTTCGGGCAACGGTAAGTACGCCACTTTTCCGCATGCTCAGTTGCCGTTGTTCCAGCCTTTGTCGGCACTGTTCGCAGGATGACAGGTGATTTTCAGCCTCGGCCATCTCTTCGGTGGAGAGTCGCCCCTCGACATAATCGTCAATCCTGATATGACGGTCGCCCGCTGCATCACTCTTTTTTGGCAAGGGTGATTACCTCTTCCTCGGTAAGGACCGAATTGGGGAGAGAGACGGTTCCTTCTCCCGTTTCGAGAAGGAACTTGACACTGCCGATGGCCACGAGCTTTCCGGTATGTCCTCTGACTGTCAGGTGCTGTCCAGGGGCAAACGCCTCGCGAACGTGGAAACCGGCCATGACATTGCGTGCAATCTCCCTGCTTCCCCAGCCGAAGGCTATTGCCAGGGCCAGAGAGAGCGTTCCGATGAGGACCACGACTGTGAAGACCAAGAGGGTGGTTTCCACGCCGAGTTGGCCGACAGCGATGACCGCCACGAAGATCAAGAATACATACCGCATTCCCTGGCCGAGGGCGATCCCCCCCTTTACCCCGGATCGCTCGGCCAAAGCACCGATAGCGTTCCCGGACATGCGGGCGATTACTCCTCCGAAGATCAGAATCAGGAGCGCGGCGAAGATACTCGGGAAATAGGAAAGAATTCCGGTGAGCGCTTCCTGGACCCCTCCGATACCAAGGCTTTCAGCGGCGGCTAGAAAAAAGACGATCAGAATGACCCAGTAGGCGATCCGGGAAATGAACTCGGCAGGTAAAGATTCGATCCCGATCTCCGTGAGGGCGCGGGTAACGCCGATCCTTTCCGTCAGTTTGTCGAAACCGAGACGTCGGAGCAGAAGGACAAGTATCGTTCTGCTCAACCCCGCGGCAATCCAGCCGAAAATCACCAGTGCGAGTGCCGCGGCCAGTGAGGGAAGCCAGGATGAGATTTCGGTCAACACACGACCGAGGATGTTGGTCAAGTAGTCATAGTCCCAGAGCATGGCAGGCTCCTGTATGCATTTTTTCGTTCTTATAATGAAAGAATACCGGCTTATTTAAATGTAACTGCACTTTCAGTGCTGTCAATTGAGGCTGGAACCCGAGTTGAGAATGCTATCGACGAAAGGAGGTTCATTACCGAATTCGGAGTGATTCCTCGGGTGGTCACTTTTCAAGTGCCTCGATCGTCAGTCTGAATCGCTCATTGATGTCCCAGCGATCATCGTCCACCCACATTTCATTGCTGCTGCTCTGCAGCAGCAGCTTTGCGCAGTTGGCGGGAACCGTTCGCTGTTCTTTGGTACGTGTGTTGGGTGCGATGGACTTTTATGCATCCAGGAGGCGGAAAGTGACCTGCGGGTGGTGCATGGCGGCAAGCCTGAGCTGCCCGAAAGCAGCGATGACTATACCGGCAGAGGAGACCGGCACAAGGACCAAGCGCAACTTTCCGTCATCGTCGTAGCGGAGAGTTTGAGGGAACTTTCGCTCGGAAATACGTCCGACCGCTGCGGAGAGCCAGTCGATGCAGGTTATGGCCTTGAACGGATCATTTATCCCTGGTGACAAGGCGCGTAAGGCAATTTCGACAATTGTTTCAAGACATTTTCCACATCCTGTTCCTGGGTTCGGTGTCTGCCCAGGATGAAGGCGTAGGTCAAAAAACTCGAAATCTCAGGTGTCCAATTGGAGGGATGCCAGATGCTTTCCAGTCAAGCGAGGCAACGAAAGAATGAATCCGGAACGGGAGAATAAGCGCATAAGCAAGAGTGACAACGGGATGTCCTGCGAGGTGCAGAAGGGGGAACTTCTCCGGCGGCCCGAGAGAACAGCGGCTTCCGGGGTGTTCGTAAAGGGGCCGTGTCTCAACTTTTGACATTAATTAAATAGGGACTTCCCTGTTTTAATTTAGGGAAAATAGGGAGGAGTCCCAATTTTCCCTAAATTTTATCTATTTTTTCTTGTTATGCTGAAGTGGAAGGTTTGGTTCCCGCAAGGTATAAATCGATCATTTCTTTGCTATAAAGAAATTCGTAGGTGTGCCCAACGAGTTCAACAAAATGTCGAGCGTGCGTCAGGTTACAATAAAAACTTTCTTCGGAGTTACCATTAAATTTAACGGTACGAGTTAAAAAAATCCATTCAGGGCGCTTAGGGATTTCAATATCTATTTCGAATGTTTTAATTTGCTGGTCGAAACCATATTTGTTGAACAGGTAGTTGCAAAGTTTCTCATTCAATTGCCGATTATTCAGTTCAAAATGAACTCCATAAATCATCTCGCTGGGGTAGTTTGTCAGTTCGAAGTGAACTTTGGAACAGTAGATACTTATTTTCTCATATAATTGATCTGCATAGTTGTGGCTGTTCATGATATTTTGTGTGGCACCAACCACACTGAAATTTTGTAAAGCATTTCTGGTTACTGCGGGACTTGATGCAACAACTCTTTCATCGAACAATGGCGATTTTGCATGATTGAACCATTGGATGATTTCATGCTTTATTTTCTGATAGCTCCGGGTACGTTTTGTATGAAAGGTAAAATGTATATCAGCCTGAAGCTGAATTATGATAAACATCAGAATCAGGGCTACAGATAAATTGGATAATGAGTTGGATACCTGTCTGTAATAGTCCAGCTTTTCAAGGGATGGGCAGGTTAGTGGTGCCGTTAGAACAAAGGTGTGAAATGAAATTAGAATTACGACAACAGAAAGGAGGATAAGCCTGAATCTGTTGCTGATTTCGCACTTGCTTATAATATCAAGAACTTCCATCTTACCTCCGCCGGATGGTTAGTGGTAGAGTGTTAATTTCTACCATAGTTTTCTGAAAAAGTGCATATTTTAGACACACCATTCCATCCCAGAAAAATCCCTCATGCTGACAACCTTTCCTGAATTCGTATGCTACAAAAGCCGCCCCTCAGATCCTGCCAAAGTGATCGGCTTTTTATGGGGGCTCTTATATAATGTTGTTTATTGACACCAGTTTTAATTGCCAAATAGAATGTCTCAGAAGTCTCACCGCTTCCCTAGCGGAAGAGCGTCGCCAGGTGTGCCACCAAAAGACCTGCATAACAGAACGCCTCGAGCACATGGAATGGATCCATAAAGCTCCGTTTGGTGCCACCCATTAATCTTGTTTGCCATTCAGGGGGCAGATCTAAACAAATTACAGAAACTGTTGATTGTTGGGACCCCTATTTGATTTTCCCTATTTTCCTATTTTCATTGTGCAGACACCCCGATCAACTCGATCGAGCGCTTCGCTGCTTCCCGTACCATAACAGACGGGTCTTGCAGTGCCTTTTCCAAGGCAGGAAGGGCGTCTTTCGCAACGGGGCCAATGCCGCCGAGAGCTTCTGCTGCCCGGGCACGCGCATCGGCGTAATACCGAACCGGTCCCTCGAGTTCCGGACCTTGCCCTTGGTAGGTCTCCAATGCCCGAATGATGTTGGGCACAGCAGAACCAGCTTTCTCTCCATACTTCCGAAGCGCGGACAAAGCCCAGTATCTGATGTTCAGATTTACATCCAGAGCGGCTTCGGCCAACCCAGGAATCGACTCGGGATATGAAGGCGCCATGTGATTCAGTCCCATTACCGCAATCGTTCGCAGACCCGGGTTCGGACTTTCCAAAAACGCCAGCAGCATTTCACCACCGCTTCGATCTGCCTGGATAAGCTCCATAAAAGCCTGGCCACGAATATCATCATCTGGCTGACCCAGCAGTTCGAGCCACTGGTCCGCGCTCTTACCATGATACATCGGCGTAGCCGCGGACGTGGCGGTTCCCCACAATAACACCAGCAGCAGTGTCCCCAAGATGGACCGGCAACAGCTTCTCATTTTCATGTTCATTTCCTTTATGTCAGCGTCAATACCGTAGCTTCAGGCAGGCAGTTCAATCGTACAGGTGCCAGTAAATACCCCACTCCACGCGATACATATGTTTGTCTGTCTCCGTCCCGAACCAGTCCGGCGCGATATTTCTGTCCAAACTTGGATGGCATGACAGGTTGACCAAGGAACGGTACGACAATCTGACCACCATGCGTATGGCCGGACAACACAAGGTCGATTCGTTCCCGCGCCGGTGAAATCTCATCATTAATGTCTGGATTGTGACTCAGCAGAATCCTGATCTTCTCTGTACTCATTCCCTTACAGGCTGTGACCAAAGAACAGCTTGGCTCCCAGTAGTCATCAACACCTAGCAGGCAAAATGACGTTCCGTCTCTATTCAGCTCAACACCGCAATTCCTCAGCCAAACCAGCCCAATCTGTTTTGAAAAGGTCTCACATAATACCTTCACTACCTCCGGACCACTCCAGAAATCATGGTTTCCGAGCACACCGTACACACCAAGAGGTGCCTTCAGCTGAGAAAGTGCATTGACGCAGCCGATCAAATGCTCCTTTTTAAACTCACCGATTGATCCTGAAAGAAATTTGGTTGATCCGGTAATATAGTCTCCGGTCATGACAATCAGATCGGGCTTTTCCGACATGATGAGCTGTCCAGCGGCGCTAATCAGCTTGTTGGGGACGATGGCAGAAGAGTGAAAGTCTGTTAGAAGACCGATTTTGAGACCTTGAAGCGCCGGTGGCAAATTTCTGATCTTCACTGGCACTCGAACAAGCTCAACCTGCCCGCTCGTAGTGTTGTAGATCCCCATTCCCACGGTTGCCGCAACAATGCCCCGAAAGCTGTATTTTAGGAAGTCTCGTCGTTTCAATCTGTTCTCATTTGTTTTTTGATGTCCAGTAGTTAGAGGTCAAGCAAAGACTTGGCCCATGATTGTTCGCGCGAACTTATGTTCTCTGCACATCACCACATCTCATTCCGGAATCTGTCAATAACTTTGAGACACTTCCTTTGTCCATCTTTCTAACTTCATTTTTCCGAAAATGCCAGATGCACGCCCAGCCCTGCAAAAGCAGCGGCAAAGCTCCGGCGCAACCAGGCTTGGACAGGCTCCGATTCGATAACAGTTTTACGGAAGGCATGAGCCAGCAGGCCATAGACAACGAAAACACCAAAGGTCATGAGCATAAAGACGCCGCTCAGAAGCAGAAGTTGAGAGAGAGGATTGGCGGCGTTGGTCGTCACAAATTGCGGTAGGAATGCCAGAAAAAAAATGGTCAGTTTGGGATTGAGGATGTTGAGCAGTAAAGCCTTTACCACCAATGTCAGAGCTGTGCTGCGTGACGGTGTGTTGTCCAGGGCAAATGCAGAGGTGTCTTTCCAGGTTGCATAGGCAATGTAGAGCAGATAGGCTACACCGGCGTACTTAAGGGTCTGGAATGCCAGCGCGCTGGTATGCATGATAGCGGCAAGGCCGAGGATGGTTGCCAGAAGGTGGGGAATAATTCCGGCGGTACAGCCGAGTGCTGCATAAACTCCGGCTTTGCGTCCTTGCGTGATGCCAGTGGAAACGGTGAAAATAACGCCGGTACCAGGAATAAGCACGACGATGAGTGAGGTAATGAAGAATTCAACGCTGATCATGTGACAGGCTCCTTGAAAGTTGTGATTTCCCTAATGCAGGCATGACGCGGGCCTTTGGACCTCTTTCATCGGTTTTCCCTGCCCATTTGAGACCTTTCGCACGAATCAACGTTGGAGTTAGACCGGTGTTGCGAGCTTTAGGCCAATGATACCGGCGACGATAAGTCCAAGACTTAACAGCCGCATAGGATTGGCTGACTCACCTAGCAAAACGATTCCCAGGATTGCGGTGCCGACGGCACCGACACCCACCCAGACAGCATATGCGGTGCCAACTGGCAGCGACTTCATGGCGATACCGAGCAGCCCGAGGCTGATGATCATTGAGAGTACGGTGCCGACCGTTGGCCATAGGCGGGTAAAGCCATCGGTGTATTTAAGTCCAACTGCCCAGCCGATCTCGAACAATCCTGCCACAAAAAGACTGAACCAATTCATAAACACCTCTCCAGTACCTCACAAAAGTAGCCTGCCCCCTTTTCGCCCCCGAACCGGAATGAGCCTGACCAGACCAAAATACGGGGTAACATGTAGTTTTGTCTTTCACCGTTAAAGCACGTTGATATTTCCGCCATCATGGAAAAGCAGGTAAAAGTATCCGCCGGAAAGAGTCAGGCTTTTAGCTCCGTTTCCGGCTTCAGTCTGCTGGAAGTCGCTGTTGAAGACCTTCCAGGCGCCCCCTGCGGCGCTGGGGGCAATAGTGACAGCTCTTGGGACTGTAGCGTCTATGGTCCGCCATTCTGCAAGCCCTTCCTCGCCGATGTCCACGACGTTGCTCCCGGCACCCAGCGCTGGAATCGATTCCACGGGGCAGTAGAGATAGCTGCCGAAGCGTAGCCATTCACTGCCTGTTCTGTTTTCCATCACGACATCATCCAGATCCCTGCCAAAGATCTGGGGGATCAACAGCATCATGCTTGTCCTTGTATCGCTTACACGAGGATTCAAAATCTGAAGTCCTCCCCTGTTGGCAAACAGCAGATTGTCGGCAGCGGTCAACTGCATCAGGGGAAGCTCCCACAGAGAGGAATCTGCATGATCATTGGTTAGTAGCCATTTTTTGCCGAGCCGGAGATTCCATGCGGTCGGTATCCCGCTAGAGGTGATTTTTTCTCCCTGGATGATGTAGTCCTGGTAATGGCCATAGCCGGTGGTATAGCGGATTGTCAAATATTGGCGACCTTCTGCCGTTATGAATGAAAATGACAGGGAAGGGTCGGCATCGCTGGAGAAGTGATCATCATCGCGCAGTTTGAGCCCCGTCTTCCAATTTTGCCACGTGCCGCCGGCGGCTTCGTACCTGTCAAGATTTACCGAATTGTCGGGCTGTTTCTGTGCTCTCATGAAAGTGTCATTGTTGGCATAATAACCGATAATGGCTTCAAGCTGCTCCGGGGTGGGGGTCTTCGGCGGGCGAGGAGAAAGGCTCAACTTTGCCGGCATTGCAGGAATCCGCCCCCTTTCCACAAGTGCCCTGAGTAGTATCCTTTCGGCAATAATGGTGGCGCTGCCAGAGCCGAATCCGTTGGAGGCCCCCATGACGACGACCGCCATTCCTTCCGCCGGAGCAATGGTCATCACCGAACCGTACAGGGTGACGTCCCCTCCCTTCTGCCACCCGGTCACGCCGACGGCTCTCAATCCGGGTTGAATGACCGTGTCCCATCCCAGCCCGAAGCTGTAGGAATATGACTTTACCGGGTTGAATTTTCCCTCGGTCTGGTTGACCCCCATCTCGGCAATGGCAGCCTCCGAAAGGATGCGTACATTGCCCAACGCTCCCTTTCCCATAAGCATCATGGCAATCTTTGCCATATCGCTCGGCGTGCTGTATAAGCCGCCGGAGCCGAAGCTGTTCAGGAAAAGCTGCGGCATTGGTGCGTCGCCTGCGTATCTTTTGGCATAGCTGCCCTCGTCGAACCAATCCAGAGGATAGCGGCTGTGCGTCATGCCGAGCGGGTCAAATATTTCATCCTGCACGAACTGCACATAGCTCTTGCCGCTAACCGCTGAAACAAGCTGCTCGATGATGGTGAAGCCGTCGTTGGAATAAACACTCATGTAACCGGGCGCGTGCTTCAGCCGCTGGGTCTTCAGCGTCTCCAACACCTGTGCTGAAAAGCTGAACGGCAAAGGGGAAGAGGTTTCAGAGTTACGGTAATCAGACCCGGGGAAACCGGCGGAGTGGTTGAGCAGCATCCTGACGGTAATTTGGTTGTATTCCGGTGAAAGCATGCTAAATAAAGCGATGTAGTTTTTGAGCGGCGCATCGAGGGAGATGACCCCCTGATCTACCAGCTTCATGACTGCAATGGTGGCCACCATTTTGCTGGTGGAGCCGATACAGTACATCGTGTCTAAGGCTGGAGCAGCCGTGGTAGATTTATCCGCAACACCGAATGTCTCGGCCCAGACAACTCTGCCGCCGTCGATAAGGGCGAGTGAGATAGATGATGCTCCGGTGGCCTCCATGACTTCTCTCGCAGCAGACCGCCCTTCGGCAATGGTGCCGGCGTAGTTGCTGGATGATGAAGAACTGCAACCGCTCGTTGTCAGGATCGGTAATAAAATGCAGCTCACGATCAACAGAAATCGTATTCTCATGTAGCCTCCATATGCAATCTCAATTGCAAAATAATTATCGGACGAAATCTCAAATCAAGGTAGCTCAAATCATTGTTCAAGTCTATGGGGTCAAGAAGTCTATGGGGTCAGGACTTGACAACTTGATTCATGCAAGTAATGCCGAAGCTGCTCCATTTTCTCATCAATCAGAGGATCTTTTCCTTGGCGCAGTTCCATTCGCCGCACGGCACAGGTAAGTGTCGATGGATCACGTCCTAACAGGGGCGCCAACTCTGTCAATTTTCCGCTGCTGAGCTCTAAAGTAGCCCATGCGGCAAGTCCACGAGCCTCCGAAATCATCTGCATCCGACCTTGGGTTCTGAGAGAATCATCATTGATACCGTACATCTTCTTAACGGCTGAGACTACCGCGTTAACGTCAGGTTTTTGTTCCGGCACATTCTCCGTGGATGCAAGCGTGTGGGCTACAAAACTTTCGTCACCAAGTATTCTGCTATCTAGTTTTTTGCTCCCGTGAAACTCCGCCCTGTGGCCTTCCTCCATTCTGTTCCCCACAAATTCAGCAAAAGCCAAACGAGCCTTTCCCACCTTGTCGGATAATTGAGACAAAATAAATCCTGTTTCCAGCCATGAAAGGTTTTCTTTACCCAGATATGCCCGGTGACTGCTCCAACGGTAAGTCTCAGGACGATCGGTTACGTGTGCTCGTATCGGATTGAGGTGTATGTAGGCCGCCAGTTCGAGAAGGTATGAGTCTGCTTCCACCATGACAGCTTTATATCTCCCTTGAAAAACGTGTCCCGATTTGTTGTGCCGCCAGTTATACCATTGGGTGTACCGCTGAGATATGTTCTGCATGATCCTGGACAAAGGTATTTCGGCGACCTGGATCTCCAGATGGATGTGGTTGCTCATGAGACAAAAGGAGTGAATCCGGTGGTGGTATCGCTCGCACGATTTCTGGAGAATCTCGTAAAAACGATACCGGTCCTTATGTCAAGCAACTACTGTAAGTTAATTAACATTTAAATCCCGCCCCCGGAATCCTCAGCCGATCAGAAATGGTGCGTCCAGCGAAAGGTGAACCTGTTCCCTTCGGTCCGATTTTCCGCTGCCATCTCGAAATAGGCGTTGAAGAAAATGTGGTCGTTGGCTGAGAAATGGAAAACCGCGCCCGGACCGATGGCGAACACCTGTTCCTTGGTACCGGAAATGCTGCGGCCATCGACCTTGGTTTCGGTCAACTGCTTCAGGTAATACCCGTTGATGCCGGCGTGGAGCATTTTCGGTATTACTTCGTACTCGGTGGCGTAGTTGAAATGGATGGCCTGGCCCGCCTGGGTGGTATTCACGGGACCAAAGGCCCGGTTCGGCTCGTCGTTTTTGGAACTCCACAGATAGTGAAATCTGGTGGAAACGGACCACTTGGGGGTGAACCACAGGGTGCCCGCCCAGTAGGGATTCAGGGTAAAGCAGTTAGCTCCGGGATTGAGCTCCCTGTTGCGGTCGTACCTGCCTGTGGGGAAGGTAGTCTGCAGTTCTATGCGGTGCATGAAGAGCGGGCCGTTCTTCCCCATGACCGGATCCCATTGGATGAACGGACCGACCAGGATATCTCCCACTCCCGGGTCGTTTTCCCTCAGCGGAGTCCCCCGGTCCAGATTGAACCCGACCACCGGCACGATAAGGTCTACACCCCATTTACCCCCCAAAAGAACCGGCTGGTCAGATTGGTAGATGAACTGGGTGAGACTTATGAATGCGTCCAGGTTTGGCCCGGAAAAGGGCAGGTTATCCCCTCTGGAATCCTTGAACTTGTCGGCCGAGTAGTACTGAAGGTATTGCTGGAAATAGAAGCCGGGACCCGCGGGGGGACCGCCGTCAAAAAAGCTGGTAAAGCCGAGATTAACCGGCGGCAGATCATATGCGTGAGTCACCGGCAGCCACATGGTCCCCACGCACGCCAAGACCGCCAGGCAGTGAAAAACACTCTTCAAAAACCCGTTGTGAAAATTCCTTTTCATTGCTACACCTCCCATGTAATTACATCTAATGGACCGACATTGTCCCGCCGGCCGGATTTTATTTCAGCAAGCTGTGACGTAGTTTTCCCAAGTAATTCAGATTTGTGACCATTCCAGCCCGTAACGGATAATTAGGGACTTTTGCATTTCTCAATCCACCTGATTTTTCCCCAGATGCAGCACTTGATTGAGGACCACCGCCAGTACCGTGCAGAGGGTCAGGGGGGGTCGAAGAGCGGCCTGATGCCATGGGGAACTCCGGGAAGCAACCTGAGGGTCAGGTCTACAGATCACAGAACACACGGATTTGATGCTTAAAATCTGTGTTCTGTAGACCTGACCCTTATATATGTGACCCTTATATGCCTTTAGACCTGACCCTTATATATGCCTGACCCTTATATGCCTTAGGAAAGCGAGAACAGCGCTTCGACAGCATCCTTGAAAGCCTGAGACGTGTTCGGGTCCCCTTCGCCATCGAGCATGAGGAAGTTCAGTTCCGGGACATCTACAATTTCGACGTTCTTTGCGGATGGAGCATAGAGATGTTTTAGCTGCTTCAGGTAGTCTATCTTTTCCATGTACACCCCCTTGGCGGTCTCACAAATTCTCCAAACTGTTCCCTGCCGCATTGTATATTTCACTTTTCCGCGGTGTTGCGGGCTCCCTGGTTCCTCGGCTTTTTTAGGTTGCTCACTACCCCTGGGGCTGCTGGATCGCCTTGATTTCCAGGAACTCCTCCAGTCCGTAGCGCCCCATCTCACGGCCGTAGCCCGACTGCCGGTAGCCGCCGAAGGGGGCATCGTTATTGTACTCCGCGCCGTTGATGTCCACCTGCCCGGCGCGCAGCCGCCGCGCCACCGCCAGAGCCCTTTCTTCGTCCCCCGACCAGACGCCGGCGGCAAGGCCGTAGGGAGTGTCATTGGCCAGGGCAACCCCTTCTTCCTCGCTCCGATAGGTCTGGATCGACAGAACCGGGCCGAAAATCTCCTCCCGGGCGATGGTCATGTCAGGTTTTACTTTGCCGAACACCGTGGGTGAAACGTAGTAGCCCCGCTCCAGCCCGGCCGGAACATCGACACCACCCAGGAGCAATTCCGCCCCCTCCTTGACACCAATGCGGATATACTCCAAAACCCGCTCATGCTGGCGCTTCGACACCAGGGGGCCGAGCCGTGTCTTTTCGTTCCGGGGATCGCCGGGGGTGAACCTGGCGGCCGTCTCCACGGCGATCTTCGCCGCTTCTTCGTAGCGTTTCTCGGGTACCAGCATGCGGGTCCAGGCGTTGCAGGTTTGGCCGGAGTTGAGGTAGCACGCCTTGACTGTCCCCTTCACCGCTTCCGCCAGGTCGGCGTCGTCGAGGATGAGGGAGGGCGATTTCCCCCCCAGCTCCAGGGCAACCCGCTTGATCCCGGCCGAGGCCAGTTCCGCCACCCGCTTGCCGGCACGAGTGGAGCCGGTAAAGGAGATCAAATCCACCTCCGGGTGGCTTGCCAGACGCTCGCCCACCAGCGATCCGGAGCCGCTTACCAGGTTTAAGACCCCGGCAGGGAGCCCGGCGGCATCAATGGCGTCGGCCAGGAGAAAGGCGTTCAGGGGCGTCACCTCGCTCGGCTTGAGCACCACGGTGCAGCCTGCGGCAAGGGCCGGCGCCACTTTGGCGATGATCTGGTGCAGGGGATAGTTCCAGGGGGTGATGGCGGCCACCACCCCCGCCGCCTCTTTTACCACCAGAGAATTGCCTACCCGCTCCTCGAAAGGGAAGGTACGTACGAGCTTTGCGTAAGACTCCATCGTTGCCAGCGGCAGGCCCACCTGGATCATCTTCGTCAGCTTGAAGGGCATGCCCAATTCGTCGATGATCAGCTCTGTCATCTCGTCGGCACGGCTCTGCATTTGCGCGTAAATCTTTTCCAGCCACTCCGCCCGTTCTGCAGGTGTTGTTGCCGACCAGGCGTCGAAAGCGTTCCGCGCCGCCCGCACCGCCGCATCGGCATCGCCATGTCCCCCGGCAGGAACCGTTCCGATGATCTCCTCGGTCGCGGGATTGATTACTTCAAAAACCTCGTTCCCTGACGGCGCAGCCCAGTGACCGTTGATATACAGTTTGTCCCTCTTCAGCATTCTCTCCTCCTTGTGGAATTGAAAGTTGACTAAGGAGCATACCACATCACGTCCCGCATCTGAACCTTGTCATTCCCCGACTCCTCCCAATTCATCGATCGAGACCCCGCTACCTACCGTCCAGACGGATTTGCAGCAGTTTCACCCTGAGTCGTCCTTTTTTGGAACGACATCAAACTTGTACTATGAGTTTATTACTGTTAGAGATGTGGTAGGGTATAAGGTTTTTGCAAAAAGGAGGAGACAAAATGAATACTGTAAAAATTGCGGCAATCGTGCTTATCGTTGCAGGCGTCCTTGGATTGACTTATGGCGGCTTCAGCTACACCAAGAAAACTCATGAAGTCAAGTTGGGACCGATCGAGCTGTCGGTAAAGGAAAAGCAGGATGTCACGATCCCTGTCTGGGGTGGTGTGTCAGCCATAGTGCTTGGCGGGGCGCTCCTGCTTTATGGATACAAAAAGAGCTAGCGGCGGACTGCCGCGCACCATGGCTGCGTTGTTGTTTCGCCGCGCCTGAACGTCTCAGTTGCCCGAGGCCGGGATTGAGACCTGCCGTATTGCCGGATGCTTGACGCAGGAAGCCATCGGAGCCCCGATCGTGCGCGGACAATCGACATCGGCCGACACTGTCAGGCTGGCGCCCTGATAAAGCTTCCACCAGTCATTGTACTGCACATGGCCGCCTTTGGCGGCGATCCGCGCCTTATGGCCGACCTTGCGCCATCAGCAGGCCCAATAAAAATACCAGGGCATGTTTGACATACCCACCGTTATCCGTAATCGCCATTTCCCCCCTCCTGACTTATGTATTGAATCCGCTGCGCACAATCTGGCTGTTTAGCGGCTGTTTTCAAGCAGCTTCATGTCCTTTTTCACTACCAGCCGGGAAGCCTTCATCGGCGGCATCGGTACCGCTATCTTGCCCAGGACCGCTCCCTGTTACTGAATCTTGTCACAGTAGTCCGGATAAATAATCCGGAGGCATTCCGGGCAGAGGCCGTGTGAGAATTTTGTGGCCGTGTGATCGGAAATATATTTCTCCACACTATGCCAGCAACCACTTTCGTCACGGATCTTTTTACAGGAGGCGCAGATCGGCAGCAATTCTTTCAGCATCCTGATCTGATCCAGGGACGCTTGCAAACTTTCCGACAGAGCTCGCTGTTTCTCTTCGGCATTGCGGACGGCGACAAAGACAGGCTTGATCAAAAGAACCCCGCCCAACATCATGGCTGAACCCACCAGACCAACGAACTCAAATGTATAATCCGCGACTCGAAGCGATGCGGGGTTCGAAACCATTGTGTAAAGAGCGATAATGCGACGGACAGCCATCGTGGCGATACCGGCCGAAAGGAACCCCCAGGCACGAGTGTGGCCAGTAATAGTAATCAGCCTGCATGAATAGATAACGGCAAGGCACTGCATGATCAGTGAAATTATGGTAATACCGATTACTGCCATCCGCTTCCCCCAACATATCTTGCCGTGATGCTTTTCTTCGGCCCGTTTATCTTACCAGTTGTGACGTATTTCGCTCTGTTGCTGGCCTACAATGAAGACTTTTCCGTGAAGTTTGGGTGTCAGGTCTCCACCTGGCACCATCATGTTTCGGTAGAACTGTCGAACTTGCTCTGGTGTAAGTGGATGATGTATCCCATCAATTTCGCAAATATGTACTGTGACAGGCCATGGCGGATGAATTTTCCATTCGATTTCTGGATTGTTTTTCATCTATTCTCTTCTCGCATAACGGCTCGCGCAGTTGACCCTTTCGCGCAGTTATTAAGCCCGACCGGTGTCCAACTGCCTGGTTGGGACTTCGCCTTTTATCCTTCTGTCTCTTTACTATTGCGCTCGTGTCAAGGGGTGACCTCTTTGGATTGTCTCCAACCGTTGACGATCCGCCGGATGGGACAACACATTACCGCGTCATCAGCGCAAACACACCCAATCCCAGGTATTCACGAGTGTAAGAGGCGTAGCGTTCGGGTTCCGTGGTCAGTTGTGCTCGAACCTCTTTGACTAACTCGTCGTCCGGATTGGCTTCAAGCCAACGGCGCATGGTGAGCCATTTGGCCGCTTCGTATCTATCCCAGCCGTCTTGGTCAGCCAGAACCATTTCAATGACGTCGTATCCAAGGTGGTTGAAAGACGCGAGAAGTTCTGGGAGCATGAGAAAGTCGGAGATTGAGTTGGCAAGGCACCCCTTTGCAACGTCTTCCGTCGGCGGTAACTGCCGCCAGTAAGGCTCGCCGATGAGAATGATCCCCCCAATACGCAGGCTCCGCGCTAGAAGCTCGAGAGTTCCGGCGACTCCCCCGCCGATCCAGCTGGCACCGATACATGCTGCTACACCGACCTTCTCTTCAGAGACATATCCAGCAGCATCGCCATGTATGAACTTGACTCGATCGGCAACGCCGAGTTCTACAGCGCGAAGTTTCGCTTGCTCGGAGAACAACTGGCTCATGTCAACGCCAGTGCCGATGATGGAGTGATCGCGAGCCCAGGTGCACAGCATCTCCCCAGAACCGCTGCCTAGGTCGAGCACTCTTGTCCCTTTTTCCAGCCGCAGCGCCGCACCAAGAGTGGCAAGCTTTTCGGGTGTGATCGGATTATGGATGTGGTGAGCACTTTCGGTGATGTTGAAGATCCTTGGTATGTCCATTGTGATAATTTCCTTTAAAGTGTGAATAGGTTCGGTCACGGCCCAACACAAGGCTGACCGGCCGGGTTTGAGCCGGTCCAGCCTTTACTTCTTTTGAAATATAAGATCTTTTAAGTAGTTATGGTACTTAATTCGACAAAATGACAACGTCCCCGTGACCCCAGATTATTCTCCGATACAAGTCAGATTCATTACAATTGTATGTTCATCCCTAATTATTTTGGAAGCCAAAGGCAACTCTTTTTCAAACCTAGAAATAGATACATTCCTGAAACTCTCAATTCTATCTCGACCAGTTACAATTTTGGGTGACATGACAATTCCAGATTTCAGAATCCTGTATTTAATTTTATTATCCCATTTTGCAGAACTCACCCAATCCCGTTTTCCATCTCCTGAAAACTCATCTTCTAAAAGGGATGGGCCATTACAAATATACCCTGGCTTGAAAATGATAAATTCTGCGACGTCACTTGTGGAAAGTGGCTCGATAAATGTGGTGTAGGGCGGAATTCTAAACTCACCATTCTTGTCTGTTAGCGCTTCTTGGGCATGCAGGTCGCTGATTACAGTATCGCCTGGTCCATAGGTTGCTATTCTATAAATAACTACAACCACAGCTCTTTCGATCGGTTCGTGCGTTTCCAGATCTACGATTTTTCCCTTGAATTCCGGTTTGTGGTATATGAGCCACGAGGCGTGACAGGTATTTACGGTGAGTATCATTACTATCACTGCCATCAAAAGTCGTGTTCTCATGATTGACCTTTTTTCTGTCACTCCTCAGAGCCAGCATAAGTCCAACGGGGTGCCCGGTTCACCCGCTTCGTCCGGTCGGTTTTCCGGGCGGGGCGGCGTGTAATCGGCTGGTTGTACGTTACGGTTTTATTTCTACAGGAGTTCCGTTCGCCACCAATCTTCCAATTTCATCAACTTCGTCATTTGTCACGGCAACGCAGCCCTTCATCCAGTCTAACCATCTGTGAAATTTGCCAATCCCGCTGAATGTCTTGAAGGTTTGGATATGAAATGTGGAGTGAGAAATGGTAGCTGCTCTTTGTGTTTCTTGAATCAATGCTGTAAAGTCCTTCTGGAATCTTGTCATCGCCTTCTTTTTCCTTGGGTCCGTCTGGATTGCGACCAAGCGCAACCTTGTAGACCCTTCCGGTACCGGACACAGACCAGCGCAGCCCCAAATCGAGCCACCAATCGTTGAGTCCCTTTTTGTCCCGGCTTCAGGTGGCCATATGCCTTCATCTCCTTCAGCATGGTATTCCCCCCCCTATAAAAAAAAGCCGCCCCCTCAGCATCCTGCCAAGATAAGCGGCTTTCTCCATTAAACCAACGACGTGCGGCACTGAATCCCTCCGGCACACTTTTCATTAACAACCATGAGCCAGTATTTATTACCGCAGCGTAACGCTCACTGTCAATATTTCTAATGGTAAGTTGTCGGCCTGCCCCAGAACAGGATCAATCCCAATCATTTTCCCACTATTTCCAGCGCCTCCTCCAGCGGCTGCCCAGCCCCATCCAGCCAATGGATCTCGGTCCCTTGGCGTTCCATACGGCGAAACCAGGTGTCCTGCCGCTTGGCAAAATCGTGGATGGCACTGTTGAGTTTCTGGAACAGATCGTTCCTGTTCAGCTCCCCCTTGAGGTGGCGGGCGACAAAGCGGTATTCGAGACCGTAGAATTCCAGGGTTTCGTACGGCACCCCCTGCCGGTGCAGTTCCGCCACCTCCTCGATGAGTCCGGCGTCGAGACGCTCCTTCAGGCGGGCGGTGATCCGCTGGCGCAGGACGCTCCGCTCCCACCGGACACCGAAGACCAGCGGCCGGATTTCGGGCAGCGGCTCCGGCTCGTGGCTCTGTTCGTACTCGGCAATTTCGATGGCCCGCAGCAGACGGTCCCGGTCCAGAAGATCGGTAGTATTGTGGAGGCGGGGATTGACCGACAGGAGCCGGGCTGCGAGTTCTTCCAGCGAGAGCGGGGCAAGCTCGTGGCGCAGCTCCGGATTGTCCGGCACCTCTACCATGCGGTATTTGCGCAGAACCGCATCCAGGTACAGGCCGGTGCCGCCGACAATGACCGGCAGGCGCTTGCGACCGCGGATTTGCTCAATGGCGGCGAAACAGAGTTTCTGGAAGAGGAAGACGTTGAAGTCCTCTCCCGGCTCAACGATGTCGATCAGGTGGTAGGGCACCTCGCCGTATTCCTCCAGATCCTTGCCGGTGCCGATGTCCATGCCGCGGTAGACCTGACGAGAGTCGGCGGAGACGATCTCGCCGTGCAATTCCCGGGCAAGTGCCACCCCGAGCCGGGTCTTGCCGGAGGCGGTGGGCCCGAGAAGTACGATGGTGTTGAAGTGCATATCAGCTCCATAGTAACCAGTGCGGCAAACTAACCGCCCGGGTCACTAGAGTAATTTATCTTCCAACTTTTCCTGTCTTACGCTACTATTTGCAGCCGATGCGCTTTGCCGCGACCTGCGGAGCGCTGCCTGCGGAGGGCCATGACGTGCAGAAAGGAAAACCGGCAAAAAAGTATTCCCAGGCGGGGCGGGTGCATGACATTATCCGTCTGATCGAGGCCCGCCACGGAATCACCCTTGAAGAACTGGCCGAGGAGGCCGGGGTGACCCGCCGCACCATTCACCGGGACCTCAATGCCATCCAGGAAGCGGGCTATCCGTTGATTTCCGAGCGGCTTTTTGGCCGCAAGGTCTACCGCTTCCTGACCCGCTTCAAGGATGTGCCCCCGATCAGCTTTACCTTGCAGGAACTGATGACCCTCGGTTTTCTCCGCTCCCAGCTCGATTTCCTGGAAGGTACGCCCTTTCACGATGACATGGAAGCCATCTGCCGCAAGGTGAACTCGGTCCTGCCGCCCCGTTATGCCGCCCACATGGAACGGATCGCAGGGGTTTCCCTGCCGCTGCTTCAGGGACGGCGGGACTACAGCCGGGCCGGGGAAGCGTTGAAGGTTCTCCGGGATGCCCTGATTTACCAGAACCGGGTGACAATCGACTACCAGGTGCCGGGAAAAGAGCAGCCCGCTTCCTACCTGCTCGACCCCTACACCCTGATTTTCCACCGGGGCGGGCTGTACCTGCTCGGTTATGCCCACAACCGCCGGGCGCTGCGCACTTTTGCCCTGGAGCGGGTCAGCCGGGCGCTGAAGGAAAATGAGCGCTTTGAACTGCCTGCCGAGTACCGTCCCCAGGAGCAGCTGCAGAACGCCTTCGGCATTGTCGAAGAGTCAGCCGTCCCGGTGCGGGTGCGTTTTTCCGCGGCTGTCGCCCATGCCGTCAGGGATCGCATCTGGCATACCAGCCAGAAAGTCGAGGACCTGGACGACGGCGGCATACTACTTTCATTCGAAGCGGGCGGATCCATGGAGATCGTTTCCTGGGTCCTTTCCTATGGCCGCCATGCCGAGATTCTCGCGCCGCCGGAGCTGCGTGCCGAACTGAAGGGCAACGTGGCGGAGATGGGCCGAATGTATTGCGAAAGGGAAGATGTCGCCGACTCCTGCTGAGCCGGGCACGGCGAAACGAATTTTGCTTTGCTTCAGGACCTGTTTTCCATTCTCCGGTGGATATGACGCGTGGCAAGACCTGCCAGGTTTTCAGAAACCTGGCAGGTCTACTCTCAGATAAAGACTCCATTTCGCGTTCTTTGAGATAGAAAACGAGAGGGTTCGACGTGCCCCAAACCGCTTGATCTTCATAATGATAGTCTTATCCTGTATACCTGGTTGATGTAATAGCTTCTGCTTAGGTACAAGCATTATCCACTGTCTCTTGGAGGAGAACCATGGCAAAAAACTTTTCCGCTGCATCAATGGATTCACTGGCACTGCTGCTGATCCGGCTGCCCCTCGGGGTGATTTTTTTCGCTCACGGTTCCCAGAAGCTGCTGGGACTTTTCGGTGGCTCGGGACTTACCGGCACCCTGCGGCACTTTGAGGTCCACCTGGGAATTCCGCCACTGCTGGCACTGCTGGCCATTCTCGCCGAGTTCGCTGGTGGGATCGGGGTTCTTTGCGGCCTGTTTACCCGCATTTCCGCCTGCGGTATCGCGGTGACCATGGCGGTTGCCATGTACAAGGTCCATTGGGTCAACGGCTTCTTTCTCAGCGCCAAGGGAAACGGCATCGAATTTACTTTGGCGCTCTTCGGGATGGCCCTGGCCCTGGTTGTTGCCGGCGGCGGGAGCTGGTCCCTTGACCGGATAATCTGGAAGAGGTAGCCTGGTGTCCCCTCCTCAGGCGGACCGCCGGGGCAGAAAGGCCGGCAGGAAAACCAGAGCGAACAGGGCGGTTGCCCCGATACCGTAATTGGTCGCCCAGCCGATCGAGGACATGGCGCCGTAGTCGGTAAAGGCCAGGGAGCCGAAGCCGGCGACCGTGGTCAGGGCCGAAAGAAGTACGGCGCGGCCGGCCTGGACGTATTCGCCTTGTTCGCGCTCTTTTTGCGCCCCAGCGACCCGGTGGGCAATGTGCAGGCCGTAATCGCTGCCCATACCGAGAATGGTGACAAGCACCATGGCGTTCATGAAGTTGAGGCCCATGCCGGTAATCGCCATCAGGCCGGTCATGGCAACCACCCCGGAAAGCACCGGAAAGAGCGAGGCAAAGATTCCGAAGAGGGATTCGAAGTGCGCCAGGAGGAGACAGAGCACCAGCGCGCCGCCGAGCAGGAAGCCCCAGAAGAAGCTGTGCTGCACCGACTGCGCCAGCTGGTTGCTGACCAGGTCAACGCTGGTGGCCCGTGCGGTCGGGTCCAGGGCGGCGAGGTCCCGGAGGAAATCCTGCTGGGAGAATTCTTTGCCTGAGTAATAGAGATAGACGAGGAGATGCCAGCCGTTTTCATCCTGTACCAGGTGCCTTTCAACGACACCGCGCAGGGGTGATGCGGAAAGTTCTGCTACCCCTTCGGCCGCCGGCGTCGGTTCGGCGTTCTTCAGTCCGGCCAGGCCGGTCAGAAAGTCCTGGAAGGGCTCAAGAGCGAATCCGTTTCTTTCCAGGGCTCCGGCCACCTGCTGCTCCCAGCGAGCCGCTCCGGGTCTTTTTCGCAGTTCCACCAGGATCTCCCGCTGCGCTTCCGGACTGTTTACCACCCGGTCCAGGGACGACCACGAGACAAGCTGTCCTTTTTCTTGATATCGCTCTGCCAGCAGGGCGATGCGGCTTCCCCTCCCGATGACCCCTTCCAGATTTTTTCCATCCACGGTAACCAGCAGTTGTTTCGGACTGAGACTCAGGTGCTTCTCCAGCTTTTCCTGGGTCAGGAAGGCCTCGGAGCTGCGAGGCTGAAGGTTTTTCAGTTCTCCTTCGAAAGTGAGAAAAGCGGAGGCGGCCAGGGAACCCGCAACCAGCAGCAAGGACAGCGGGATCATTACCCGGCGGTGGCGCCTGCTGAAGCTCCAGACCCGGCCGAGACCGAATCCGGGCAGCGGTGTATAGGTTGTTCCGGGGAAACGCCGCTCCGAGAAGACCAGCAGCGGGGGCAGAAAGAGAAAGGTCCCATAGAGGGAGAACAGCACCCCGAGCCCCACCAGCAACCCCAATTCCGACAGGGCGCGGACATCGGAAATCACCAGGGCCAGGAACGGCAGCGCGGTGGTCACCGCCGCAGTGAAAAGTCCATGCCCGGTGTCGGTCACGGCCCGCCGCAGTGCTTCCGCGGTATCGCTGCCTTTGCTCCTTTCCGAGTAAAACCGGTCGTAGAGATGGATCGAGTAGTCGGTGCCGAGGCCGATGATCAGTGCGGTGAAGGCGAAGGATATGATGTGGATCGAGGGGAGAAAAACCCCGGCGGTTCCCAGGGCCAGCGTTACCCCGTAGAGGAGAATCAGCGGGATGAGCAGGGTCGGGAGAAAACGCCGGTAGGTGAGGAAGAACAGGCCCAGTACCACGAACAGGGAAGAAATGATGCAGACGATGATATTGCGCTTCATCACCGATTCGTCGATCACGGCGCTCAGATGGGCTCCGGTACAGGAAATGGCGACTTGGGCGTCCTGGCGCGCATGGTTGATGCCCGCCACCAGCTTGCGGGCGAAGTCCATGTCGTTTACCGGCTTGGCCGGTTCGGCGATCATGATCAGGACCCTGCCGTCACGGGAGAGAAAATAGGGGGAATCGGGATCGAGATTCAGTGCCTGACTGGCCGCCTTCAGGCGGGGGAGCACCAGGTCGCGCAGGGAGAGCGGGTCGGCGGCGGCAAGGTCGCGCAGGCCCATCCCCATCTGGCTGGCCAGTTCTGTTTGGGTGCGCAGCAGGGCTTGTTCGATTGCCTCCGGCGTCAGTCTCCTGGCGAAGGAATCTACTTGCGACCGGTCGAGAAAGAGCTCCGGATGGATTACCGCATAGCCGATGAAGCGGGCAAAGGCCTCGGCCTCGGCTGTGTCGAAAACCCGGTAGGTGATCCGGGCAAAGGCCGGTTTCCCGTCAACCGTCTGCTCCTTCAGGCGGGCGGCAAAGGCGTCGGCCTCGGGGATGAGCTGCTCCGGTTCGCCCTCGAGGAGAAAGACTGCCTGGCGGGCGCCCC
Source organism: Deltaproteobacteria bacterium (assembly GCA_009668975.1). GTDB lineage: Bacteria > Desulfobacterota > Desulfuromonadia > Geobacterales > Geobacteraceae > RPRC01. Next base: position 33,608 of record SBEG01000027.1, read on the forward strand.
CGGTCCATTCCAGGGTTTCAAGAAAGAGTTTAAGGGGACCCTTTTCCGCCGGGAAGAGCTTGAAGATGTCTGATTCGAACCGGGTCGAAAGGATCGAAAGCGAAGCGGGCAGCAGGAGGAATGCCGCGATGACAAATACCAGCAGCGGACGCCGGGTCGTGATGCGGAAGATCCATTCCAGGTGACGGCGGATTCCCCGGTGGACGAAGCTGGTCAGCCGGGTGAAAAAATGCTCTGCCATAACCGGTTACAGCCCGCGGAACGCAGTAAGGGGCAGTACGTTCACGCCCTCCAGGGCAGGTGTCAGGACATCATCTTCCACTGGCTGGTTGAGCTCCGGCTCGTCAAAGACAATCCGTACGGAATCCCCTTTGGCGTTGCTGATTTCAATGGCTGACGGAAAGGCCACGCCGTTCCGGTCGCGGTAATCCCGGTATACGACCCGGTCGCCGTCTTCGTTCGATTTGCTGGCCAGGAGACCCCGGTCGTCATAACAGATGATCTCTTTTCTCCCGTCAGGAGTGATCTGGTTGCGGGTCACGGACTTATTATCGTCCGATGCCGGCGGTGTCTCCACAACCCAGCGCATCATTCCCCAGCCCTTCAGGGCATTGCCGTCAGGGATGTCAGTGATCAGCCCCTGGTAGGCGACCTGCTTTGCCGGTATCAGGCAGGTGAGCTGTGTGTCGTTCACAAACAGGTCCATAAGGGTAAAGCCGAACGGCGAAAACACTGCCAGGTGGAAGCGGTCGGGCTGTTTGAAAACCAGGTAGCCCCGTCCGCCGATGCTTTTATCCCCGGAGCGGACTGACAGGGAAACCTCCGACTGGAGGGTTTCCACCTGCCTTCCCGGGGCGGCGCTCGGCAGTGGTTTCGGGGCGGTGGCGCAGGCGGAGAGGGCGAGCAGCAGGGCCGGTATCAAGAAGATCTTCTGTGCGAGAGAAATGGTTTTTTTGGCTATCATGGTGACTCCGTTTGTTCAGTTCAGGTCTGTTTTTCAGGCATCATAGCATATATCCACCTCCGCATGCTACCCGCTTCCCTCCACCTCCCGCAGTCATTTTATTGATCGTTTCACTTCCCCCAAACGAAGAAGGCGGCCTTTCGGCCGCCCCCTTGTTCCGCTATTTCAGATTTCGCTTGATTCTTTCCACCGCTTCGATCACGTTGTCGCGATTACCGAAGGCGGAGAGCCGGAAGAACCCTTCACCGCTCGGCCCGAAACCGCTGCCGGGGGTGCCGACCACGTTGCATTCGGTCAGCAGCTTATCGAAGAAATCCCAGGAGGTCATGCCTTCGGGGGTTTTGAGCCAGATATACGGGGCGTTGACACCGCCGTAGACGGTGAGGCCGGCTTCGGCAAGACCGGTCCGGATGATCCGGGCATTTTCCATGTAGTAGTCGATGATTTCCTTCACCTGGGGCCAGCCCTCTTCGGAATAGACCGCGGCAGCGGCCTTCTGGACCGGGTAGGAAACGCCGTTGAACTTCGTCGACTGACGGCGGTTCCAGAGTCTGTTGAGCGGGATCGGTTCGCCGGCGGCGGTGTGAGCGGTGAGCTCTTCCGGAACCACGGTCAGGGCGCAGCGCACCCCGGTGAAACCGGCGGTCTTGGAGAAGGAGCGGAACTCGATGGCGCATTTCTTCGCCCCTTCAATCTCATAGATGGAATGGGGGATGGCCGGGTCGGTGATGAAGGCCTCGTAGGCGGCGTCAAAGAAGATCACGGCATTGTGCTTCAGGGCGTAATCCACCCAGCCTTTCAGCTGTTCCCTGGTTGCCACGGCACCGGTCGGGTTGTTGGGGAAGCAGAGGTAGATGATGTCCACTTCCTGGTCCGGGAAAGCCGGGTTGAAGCCGTTTTCCTCGGTACAGGGCAGGTAGACCAGACCTTTGTAGTACCCCTGCTCATTGGCTTCGCCGGTGCGGCCGATCATGACGTTGGTGTCGTTGTAGACCGGGTAGACCGGATCGCCGATGGCCACCACGTTTTCCAGGGCGAAAATGTCAAGGATGTTGGCGCAGTCGCACTTGGAACCATCGGAAATGAACACCTCGGACGTTTTCAGTTCGACGCCGAGGGGGTTGTAGGATTTTTCGATGATGGTGTTGATCAGGAATTCGTAGCCCTGTTCCGGGCCGTAGCCCATGAACGACTTCTCGGTGGCCATCTCCTCGACCGCATCCTCGAACGCCTTGATGATCGCCGGCGGAAGAGGGCAGGTAACGTCGCCGATGCCGAGGCGAATGACTTTGGCCTGGGGATTTGCTTCGGTGAAAGCCCGCACCCGGCGACCGATTTCGGGAAAGAGGTATCCTGCTTTCAGTTTCAGATAGTGTTCGTTGACCAGGGCCATACATAATCCTCCTGTTGAATTCATGAAATAAAGGAAATGCCGCGGAAGCGGCATGAATTAGTACCATGTAACACCAAAAATCAACCCCCCTCAATCCCCCCTTGACAGGGGGGAAGCCTTTACGTCTCCCCTGTCAAGGGGAGGTTTGGAGGGGTTGCCTGCGAAAAAACATCTGTTACCGGGTACTAGGCTGGTTTGCACCAACAGCGGTGATTTATCTCAGACCGAGGACGTCCTGCATGTCATAGAGTCCCGGCTTCTGATGTACTATCCATTTTGCGGCACGGGCCGCCCCATGGGAAAACATGTCCCGTGTGTGAGCCCGGTGGGTGATTTCGATCCGCTCGCCCATGCCGATGAAGTAGGCGGTATGCTCGCCAACGATGTCGCCGCCGCGGATGGTCTGCATGCCGATTTCTTCCTTGGTCCGCTCGCCGCAGATCCCCTCGCGATGGAAATTCGCCACCTTGCTGTAATCCCGGCCAAGGGCTTCCGCAATCACTTCACCCATGCGGACCGCGGTACCCGAGGGGCTGTCTTTCTTCATCTTATGGTGCGCCTCGACAATTTCCACGTCAAAATCATCGCCAAGGATCTTGGCGACATCCTTGAGGACCTTGAACATCACGTTGACGCCGACCGACATGTTGGGGGCCAGCATCACCGGAACCGTCCGGGCCAGTTCCACGGCCAGGGCGCGCTCTTCCGGGCTGAAGCCGGTGGAGCCGATGACCATTGCCTTGCCGTTCAAGCCGCAGACTTCGAGGTTTTTCAACGACACGGTTGGTGCGGAAAAATCGATGAGCACATCGCAGCCCTTGACCAGTTCGTTCAGGTTATCGATGATGGGCACCTCCAGGGCGCCGCATCCGGCGATGAGCCCGGCATCCATGCCGAGGTAGGGGTGAAGCGGCCGGTCCAGGGCTCCGGACAACTGCAGTTCCGGGTCTTCCTTGACCGCCGTGATGACTCGGCCGCCCATGCGTCCGGCTGCTCCGCTGACTGCTACTTTGATCATGATATCCCCCATCCAGGCACAAGGCGTCAGCAGGCTGGAGTTGTTGACTCGCACTCAGCCCTTTTGCCATGCGCCCTTTCTTTAGATAAGTCCGTATTCCTTCATGATGCCGGCAAGTTTCGAGTTGTTCTCCTCGGACATGGGCGCCAGCGGCAGACGAATGTCGTCGGAGCATTTGCCCATGAAACCAAGGGCGGTTTTTACCGGTACCGGGTTGGTTTCGATAAACATGGCGTTGCTTATTTTCAGGAGCTTCAGGTGGAGCTGGCGAGCTTCCTCCATCTTTCCGGCGTTAAAGAAGTCGATCATATCCGCGACCTCTTTCGGCATGATATTGGCGGTAACCGAGATAACGCCGACACCGCCGCAGGCCATCAGCGGGAAGGTAATGAAATCGTCACCCGAGATAACGTCGATCTTGTCACCGCACAGGGCGATGATTTCAGATACTTGCTGCAGGGAGCCGGTTGCCTCCTTGATTGCGACGATGTTGGGGATCTCGGCCAGCCGGGCCACTGTCTGCGGCAGCATGTTGACTGCGGTGCGGCCCGGGACATTGTAGAGGATCTGCGGCAGGGCAACAGCCTCGGCTACTGTTTTGTAATGACGATACAGCCCTTCCTGGGACGGTTTGTTGTAGTAGGGAGTAATAAGCAGCGCGCCGTCCGCACCGGCTCTTTTGGCATGTTCGGTTATCTCGATTGCTTCCTTGGTGGAGTTGGAGCCGGTCCCGGCAATGACGGGAACCCGTTTCTTTGCCTGGTGGACGACGATCTCCACAACCCGGTCGTGCTCCTGGTAGTCGAGGGTGGATGCTTCACCGGTGGTGCCGCACGGGACAATGCCGTCCGTGCCGTTCTCGATCTGGAACTCGACCAGCTCCCTCAGCTTTTCTTCATCGATTTCGCCGTTTTTAAACGGAGTGACGATGGCGACGATGCTCCCCTTGAACATGGTGTACTCCTTCCTCAGTGGAAAATCGTTTTCCCTGAAAACGCAGAGGCTCCAACTTCAGCGCCTCTCGTGGATGGTCGTTGCAAAACGTGTCGGACAGTATTGGGATCAGGTCGACCCCCGCAATGGTATTTCAACAGCCTGTTAGAGGAATGCGGGGATTTTTTCTCCTCTTACAAGCTCTTCAACCTTTTCCCGCTCGCGTACGACGAAAAAGGAATTTCCCTTCACCATCACTTCGGCAGCGCGGGGGCGGCTATTGTAGTTGCTGCTCATGGTGAAGCCGTAGGCCCCGGCGGACATGAATGCAAGAAGGTCACCCTGCTTGAAGGCAGGCATCTCCCGGTCCTTGGCCAGGAAATCGCCGGATTCGCAGATGGGGCCGACGATATCGGCGACGATTGTTCCCTGCTGATCCTTGTGCACCGCCTGCACGCCGTGGTAGGAGCCGTAGAGGGAGGGGCGGGCCAGGTCGTTCATGGCGGCGTCCACGATCACGAAGTTCTTTTCGTCGCCCTTTTTCGTGTAGAGGCATTTCGCGACCATGATGCCGGCATTTCCCACCAGGTTACGTCCCGGTTCGAACAGCAGGTGCAGGCCCAGGTCTTTCGTTTCCGCAACGATGGCTGCGCCGTATTCCGCCGGCAGGGGCGGGGCTTCATCGCTGTAGGTAATGCCGAGCCCGCCGCCGAGATCGAAATACTTGATGGCGATGCCGGATTCCTTGAGACCTTCGATGAGCCGCTTCAATTTCTTGATCGTGTCGATGAAGGGCGAAACCTTGGTCAACTGGCTGCCGATGTGGCAGTCGACGCCGATCACATCCAGGTTGGCCATTTGTGCAGCACGTTTGTACTGCTCCAGGGAACGCTCGATGTTGATGCCGAACTTGGCCTTCTTCAGACCGGTGGTGATGTACGGGTGGGTCTCGGGATCCACGTCAGGGTTCACCCTGATGGCGATCCCGGCCTTTTTGCCGAGGCGTCCGGCGACCAGATCGATGCGGTCCAGTTCCTCCTCGGATTCCACATTGAAAAGAAGAATGTTGCTGTTCAGTGCGTATTCGATTTCATCATCTTTTTTTCCGACCCCGGAGTAGACGACTTTTTTCGGGTCAACGCCTGCCGCCAGTGCCCGGTACAGTTCCCCGCCCGAAACGATGTCAACGCCGCCGCCCAGGTTGAAGAAGGTCTTCAGTACCGCCAGGTTCGAGTTTGCCTTCATGGAGTAGCAGATGGTATGGGGGACAGGCGCAAAGGCTTCATCCATGGCAGTGTAATGGCGTTCCAGGGTTGCATGGGAATAGATGTAAACCGGTGAACCGGCCGATGCCACGATATCCTTTACCGCAACTTCTTCAGCAAACAGTTCGTTTCCTTTGTACTGAAAATGGTGCATACCACCTCCGCTATAAATGGTACGGCAGGGCCTGCCGTGTATTGATTGAAAGTTTCCACTTGTAACACATGGGGTTGAAAAAGTCAAAAACGGCCTGATCTGCAAATGTTTTCGCGAGCAGCAATCCGAGAGGAAACCATTTTCGGACGTGTTATTTGAGTAGGGCGGTTTCCGTGAAAATGGCTGTGGACCAGGGGTGTATATTCTCTCTTCCGGGTTTTCTCGTTCCGGTTATTCGGACAGGGAGAATTTACCCTCCACCAGGTTGGAAAGATCGCTTTCAACCAGGTCCGGCCCGACTTCCGCCAAGGTTCGCACGGCGTAAAAGTACAGTACGCCATGTTCCATGGCAGGATCAGCGAAACTGGTGCTATCGGCTGTAAGCCGTGCGATGGGTGTCAGAGGCATGACTTCGTTCGCCTCTTTCCGGTACACGGAAAAACCTGCCAGGGACTCGGCAGGGATCTCTGCCGGAGTCTTCCAATGGAGGATCACACTTTCCGGGGTCTTGACGGCTGATAGCAGCGGCGGTTTTGGAGGGAGCAGCTTCGTCCTGCGGGCCGGGTTGGAACCTTTGCTGGTGGCGCCATCCTTTTCAAAAGAGACGACCTTGTACTGGTAGGTCTTGTTGATGAGCAGGTCGCTGTCGAACATGCAGTAGCGTGAACCGAACTGCAGGACATCCTGCAGGTACTCCGGGTCGATGAGCTTCACCTGGCGATAGGCATTCGGGCACTCTTCGCAGTCCTGATCGGGCGGTAGCACATCACGGCGTAACACCTTGAAACCGGCCAGGTCTTCCAGCGAGCCGCCCCATTCCTCCTTGCCGGGTCGCGACCAGCAGACGAGGAAGCGGTTCCCTTTCTGCTCGACTTGCAAGTCAGTGATGGCTGCCGGTACCAATGCTTCCGGTGCCACCAGGGGACCGCGTTTGCCGCAGGCAGCGAGGAGGAGCACTACTCCGATCCAGATACAATATTTATTCATAGCGAAGGTACCTTCCGGGTTGGAGAAACAAGGCTTCGGTTATATTTCCTTTTTCAACCGCTCGATTTCGGCCTTCACCCTCACCAGGGCGGTGCCGCCGGTGGCGCTGCGGGCATTGACGCTGGCTTCCAGGGTAATGGCGGCATAGATATCGTCACCGATCTGTTTGGAAAAGCCCTGCCATTCGGCAGGGGTCAACTCTTCCAGTTTCTTGCCCTGTTCGATGCAGTAGCGGACCGATTTTCCCACCACCTCGTGGGCTTCGCGAAAGGGCATGCCGGTGCGGACCAGGTAGTCGGCCACGTCGGTGGCGTTGGAAAAGCCCTCTGCCGCTGCCTGGAGCATGACCTCCGCCTTGATCCTCATCTCCCGCACCATCTCGGCGAAAATCTTCAGACTGCCCTTGACCGTATCGATGGTGTCGAACAGCGGCTCCTTGTCCTCCTGCATGTCCTTGTTGTAGGCCAGCGGCAAAGCCTTCATGACGGTGAGAAGTGCCATGAGGTTACCGTAGACCCGGCCGGTCTTGCCCCGCACCAGTTCCGGGACGTCCGGATTTTTCTTCTGCGGCATGATGGAGGACCCGGTGCAGAAGGAGTCGGAGAGTTCGATAAAGTTGAATTCACTCGTGGACCAGAGAATCAGTTCCTCGGAGAAACGGGACAGGTGCATCATCAGGATCGAGGAGGCGGAGATGAACTCCAGGGCAAAGTCCCGGTCGGAAACGGAGTCGAGGGAGTTCCGGGTCGGACCGGAAAATTCCAGTTCGATGGCAACGTATTCCCGATCAATGGGGAAAGTGGTGCCTGCCAGGGCTCCGGCGCCGAGCGGAAGAAAGTTGAGACGCTTCGCGCAATCCTCCATGCGGCCCTTGTCGCGGCGGAACATCTCCACATAGGCCAGCATGTGGTGGGAAAAAAGGATCGGCTGGGCCACCTGCAGATGGGTATAGCCGGGCATGATCACACCGAGATTCGCTTCCGCTTGAAAAAGCAGCGCATCCACCAGCAGGTCAAGATATCTCGTTACTTCGCCGATTTCCTCCCGCAGGTAGAGGCGTATATCGACCGCCACCTGGTCGTTGCGTGAGCGGCCGGTGTGGAGGCGCTTCCCCGCTTCACCGATTGCCGCCGAGAGCCTGGCCTCGATGTTCATGTGGATGTCTTCCAGTGACACGGAAAAATCAAAGTCCCCGGACTCGATCCGGGCAAGGATCTCCTCCAGTCCGGAAACAATCGCATCCACATCCGTCTGGGGAATGATTCCCTGGCGGCCGAGCATCCGGGCATGGGCGATGGAGCCGCGGATGTCCTGACGGTAGAGACGTTTATCAAAGTCGATGGACGCGGTGAATTCCTCGACGAATTTATCGGTGGGCTGGGAAAAACGGCCTCCCCAGAGTTTGTCTTTGGACATGCATTTCTCCTGCTAAAAAATTATCGAGGAACGAGGATAAAATCAGGTTCTTCAGGAATTAACCTCGGTCCTCGCACCTTTTTCCTCGATCCTACTTCTTCTTGTTCGCCAACATCTGGGAGCGGATCCTCAACCTGAGCGAATTGAGCCGGATAAAGCCTTCGGCGTCCTGCTGGTTGTAGACCTCGTCCGCCTCGAAGGTGGCAATTTCCGGGTTGAAGAGGGAGTCGCTGTCCGACTTGCGTCCGACAATGCGGCACAGACCTTTGTAGAGCTTGACCCGGGCAATGCCGTTGACGGTTTTCTGCGATTCGTCAATCAGGGCCTGGAGCATTTCCCGCTCCGGGGCGAACCAGTAACCGTAGTAAACCATCTCGGCATAGCGGGGAATCAGGGTGTCGCGGATATGCATCACTTCGCGGTCCATGGTGATCTGCTCCACAGCCATGTGGGCTTCGCGGAGGATGGTGCCGCCGGGAGTCTCGTAGACGCCGCGGGACTTCATGCCGACATAGCGGTTTTCCATCAGGTCGACGCGGCCGATGCCGTGCTGGCCGCCGAGGAAGTTGAGGTGGGCGAGCAGCTGGGCCGGAGACATCTGTTCCCCGTCAACTGCCACGGCGTTGCCGTTTTTGAACTCGATTTCCACATACTGCGGCTTGTTCGGGGCCTTTTCCGGTGACTTGGTCAGGACGTACATCTCTTCCGGCGCTTCGGCATAGGGATCTTCGAGGATGCCGCCTTCGAAGGAAATGTGCAGCAGGTTGCGGTCCGAAGACCAGGGCCGTTTCTTGGTGACCGGGACCGGGATGCCGTTCTTCTTGGCGTATTCCAGCAGCGACTGGCGGCTGTTCAGGTCCCAGGTGCGCCAGGGGGCAATTATGGTGATGCCGGGGTTGAAATGATAATAGGTCAGTTCGAAGCGGACCTGGTCGTTCCCTTTGCCGGTGGCGCCGTGGGACACGGCATCAGCCCCCTCGATTTTGGCGATCTCCATCTGCCGCTTGGCGATCAGCGGCCGGGCGATGGAGGTGCCGAGCAGGTAGGATCCCTCGTAGATGGCGTTGGCCCGGAACATGGGAAAGACGAAATCCTTGACGAATTCCTCGCGCAGATCATCGATATAGACCGTATCGGCTCCGGTGGCGATGGCTTTGTCACGGACCGGGGTCAGCTCGTCCCCTTGCCCCAAGTCGGCGGCGAATGCCACCACTTTGCAGCCGTACTCGTTCTTCAACCACTTGAGGATGATGGAGGTATCGAGACCGCCGGAATAGGCGAGGACAATCTTTTTAACTTCTTTCTTGGACATGCGGATCTCCTTTACGAATGTATCTAAGAATTACAACCCGGCTGGGACCTGACGGGGTACTACCCCATCAAGGTGGCCATGATCGCTTTTTGAATGTGCAGCCGGTTTTCCGCTTCGTCCCAGACCACCGAGTTGGGGCCTTCAATGACTTCGTCGGTAATTTCTTCGTCCCGGTGGGCCGGAAGACAATGCATGACGATGCAGTCCGGTTTGGCGAGTTTCAGGATTTCGCTGTTGAGCTGGTAGCCGGTAAAGGCCTTTTCGCGGGCCTTCTGTTCCTCTTCCTGCCCCATGCTGGCCCAGACGTCGGTATTGAGGACGTCGGCATCCTGCACCGCCTGCTTCGGGTCGTCGGTCAGGACGATGGCGGATTTGCCGTTTGCCTGCGCCCAGGCGAGAACCTGCGGGTCCGGCTGGTAGCCCTTCGGGCAGGCCAGGGTCAGGTCGAAGCCGAAAATAGCCGACGCCTCGATCCAGGTGTTGGCCATGTTGTTGCCGTCACCGACCCAGGCGAATTTCAGCCCTTGGTAACTACCCTTATGCTCGATGACCGTCAGCAGGTCGGCCATGATCTGGCAGGGGTGAAAAAGGTCGGTCAGGCCGTTGATGACCGGGACCGTGGCAAAACGGGCCAGTTCTTCGACGATTTCCTGGCCGTAGGTGCGGACCATGATGCCGTCACAGTAGCGGGACAGGGTCCGGGCGGTGTCCTTGAGCGGCTCGCCGCGGCCCATCTGGGAGGTGCCGGAAGAAATGAACAGGCCGTGGCCGCCCAGTTGATAGATACCTACTTCGAAAGAAACTCTGGTGCGGGTGGACGATTTCTCGAAGATCATCGCCAGGGTTTTGCCCTTGAGCAGGTGGTGTTTGTCACCGTTTTTCTGCTTTTTTTTCAGTTTCAAAGCCAGCTCGAAGAGCTCATCGAGCTCTTTTTTGGAAAAATCGTGAAGGGCCAGAAAATGCTTGTTCATAGTCGTATCCTCCAGAGCAGATGCGCTCGTCGAGCGCCTGCGACATCAAAGCTGAAATTGGTTTCCAATGTACCTGTCGTCCTTACTGCGCGGCCGTTACTTCCGTCAAAATGGTCTCCAGGGTTGCAATCATCTCATCGATTTCCTGCTCCTTGACGATGAGGGGCGGGACGAAACGGAGTACCCGGTCTTGAGCAACATTGATCAGCAGACCTTTTTCCAGGGCTTTTTTGACGATCTCGGAGCCGGGAATCGAGAGTTCGGCACCGATGATCAGACCGATGCCGCGGATCTCGCTGATGCAGGTAAATTTCTTCTGCAGGTTTTTCAGGTGTCCGGTAAGGTAGTCGCCCATTTTCAGGGTGTGCTCCAGAATACCCTCATCCAGAATCGTCTGCACTGCGGCGAGTGCTGCCGCGGTGACCAGCGGGTTGCCGCCAAAGGTGGAGCCATGGGTGCCGGGTCCGAATGACTCGGCCAGCTCTTCCCTGGCCAGCATGGTGCCGATCGGGGCGCCGCCCGCCAGGGCCTTGGCCAGGGTCATGATGTCCGGAGCAACGCCGAAGTGTTCGTAGGCAAAGAGCTTGCCGGTTCGGCCGATGCCGGTCTGCACCTCGTCAAAGATCAGGATCAGGTTATTTTCGTCGCAGATGCGGCGTACTTCCCGAAAGTATTCGGCGGATGGAATCACCACGCCGCCCTCGCCCTGGACCGGTTCCAGCATCACCGCGCAGGTGACCGGCGACACGGCGGCGCGCAGGGTTTCGGCATCGTTGAACGGCACGTGTTTGAAACCGTGCAGCAGCGGGTCGAAGAAACGCTGCACTTTCTCCTGGCCGGTGGCCGAGACGGTGGCCATGGTCCGTCCATGGAAAGAGGAAATAGCGGTGATGATCTCGAACCGTTCCGGGCCGAATTTTTCCCGGCTGTATTTTCTGGCCAGCTTGATGGCCGCCTCATTTGCTTCGGCGCCGCTGTTGCAGAAAAAGGCCCGGTCGGCAAAGGAGTGCGTGCAGAGGAGTTCCGCCAGTGCGATCTGCTGTGGAATGTGGTAGAAGTTGGAGCAGTGGATCAGTTCGCCGGCCTGCTTCTGCAGGGCCGCGACAACACGCGGGTGACAGTGCCCGAGGTTGTTGACCGCCACGCCGGCGAGGAAATCGAGATAACGTTTGCCGTCCGCATCCCAGAGCTGGCAGCCTTCGCCCTTGACCGGTACCAGCGGATACCTGCCGTAGGTTTTGATGATGTATTTGTCGGCTTTATCGATCCATTGCTTGGAGTTCATATCATATCCTTTGTCATTGAAATACGTAGACGCGATCCTTGCACTTGCGCGCCGGAGCGCTTCAGCGCACAGGAGTGTGATCGCCCTTATTTCAAGCCAAAATTGGTTTGGCCCGGCGAAAAGCTCTACGACCTGATTTCCGTCCCGATCCCGACGTCGGTGAAGATTTCCAGCAGCACCGCATGCTCCACCCGGCCGTCGATGATGTGGGCCTTGCCGGTTCCCTCTTCCAGGGCATCGAGACAGCAGGTGACCTTGGGAATCATGCCACCGACGATGACATTGTCGTTGATGAGCCGGGTGACCTGAGAGAACGGGATGCTGGTGAGCAGGCTGCCGTCCTTGTCCTTGACGCCGGCCACGTCGGTGAGCAGAATCAGTTTCTCGGCCTTGAGGGCGCCGGCGATCTTGCCGGCCACCAGGTCGGCGTTTATGTTGTAGCTTTCCCCATCTGCACCGACCCCGATCGGGGCGATGACCGGGATAAAACGCTCTTTTTCAAGGGTTTCGATGATTGAAGGGTCCACCTTGATGATTTCACCGACAAAACCCATGTCGATCTGCTCGGTGGTGCCGTCGTCGGCGGTAACTTCCTGCAGGTGCTTTTTGCAGAGCAGCAGTCCACCGTCTTTGCCGGACAGGCCGACGGCCTTGCCGCCGTGCTGGTTCAGATAGCCCACCACCTCGCGGTTGACCTGCCCGGTCAGGACCATTTCCACCACCGACATGGTGGCGGCATCGGTCACCCGCATGCCGCGCACGAATTCGGAAACGATACCGTAGCGCTTCAGGGTCTCGTTGATCTGCGGGCCGCCGCCGTGGACAATCACCGGATTGATACCGATGTATTTGAGGAGGATGATGTCCAGGGCGAATGATTTTTTCAGCGCTTCGTCGGACATGGCATGGCCGCCGTACTTGATGACGATGGTCTTGCCGCTGAAGCGCCGGATGTAGGGCAGCGCCTCCAGCAGGGTATGGGCTTTCTCGATCAGTTTTTCCACGGTTTCATTCCTCTCTTATTACCCCACCAGCTCGTACAATTTTTCCAGGGCCTCGTCCAGCTTCTCCGGCATGCTTCCGCCGGCCTGGGCCAGTTCCGGTTTGCCGCCGCCGCTGCCGCCGATAATCGGGGCCAGACCCTTGATCAGATCGCCGGCCTTGAAGCGGTTGGTGAGATCCTTGGTGACCACCACCAGCAGGGTGGCCTTGCCGTCCTTTTCGGTGCCGATGGCGATGATGCCGGAGCCGATGCGGTCCTTCAGGGTGTCGGAAAGTTCGCGCAGACCTTTGGGGTCATCCATCTCCACCTTGACGGCGAGGGTCTTGATCCCGGCTATTTCCCGGGCGCCGCTCAACAGGTCCGCCGAGGCGGAGGCATTGAGCCGTCCCTGGAGGGTTTCGATTTCCCTCTGCAGCTCCTTCTGCCGGGCCACGAGCCGCTGGATCCTGTCGACGGTCTCGCCTCCTTCGGCTTTGAGCAGAGCAGCGATCTTCTTCTGCTCTTCTTCCAGGTGGCGGGCATAGTGCAGAGCAGACATGCCGGTGAGGGCTTCGATGCGCCTGACCCCGGCGGCAATGCCGGCCTCGGAGAGGATCTTGAACAGGCCGATGTCACCGGAGGCGCGTACGTGGGTTCCCCCGCAGAGTTCGCAGCTGACCTCGCCGACCCTGACCACCCGCACCGTATCGCCGTATTTTTCGTCAAAGAGTGCCGTTGCGCCGCTTTCCATGGCCTGCGCGAGGGCCATTTCCCGCGATGAGACCTCGGAGTTGTTCATGATGTAGGCATTCACCAGGTCTTCCACCCGCACCAGCTCTTCCTGGGTCATGGCCGAAAAGTGGGTGAAGTCGAAGCGGAGCCGTTCATTATTCACCAGCGAACCGGACTGTTTCACGTGCTCGCCGAGTACCTGGCGCAGCGCCGCCTGCAACAGATGGGTCGCGGTATGGTTGCGGGCCGTGGCGGTGCGGTTCGGGACCGCCACCTTCAGGTCCACGGCATCGCCGACCTTGATGACCCCTTCCTTGACCCGCGCCCGATGAACGACCAGATCGGGAAGCGGCTTCAGGGTGGTGATGACCTCCAGGTGGGCATTGCCGCTGGAGATTTCGCCGCTGTCACCGGCCTGTCCGCCGCTTTCGCCGTAGAATGGGCTGGTTTCGGTTATCAGGTCCACTTCAGCTCCCGCTTCCGCGGCTTGAACCGGAGCTCCGTCCTTCAGCAGGGCAGTGATGACCGAGTAGCCGGAGCGCTCGTCATAGCCGGTAAAAGCGGTGCGGAGTCCCTGGCCGTGAAGGGTCTTGTATACGGCCGAGACGCGTTCTTCACCGGAGCCTTTCCAATGTTCGCGGGCCTGGGCCCGCTGTTTGTCCATGCAGGCCTCGAAGCCCGCCTCGTCCACGGTGAAGCCTTCATTGCGGACGATGTCGGCGGTGAGATCCAAGGGGAAGCCGTAGGTGTCGTAAAGCTTGAAAGCCACATCGCCGGGAATGACCTTTGATCCGCGAGCTTTCAGGGTAGACATTTCGTCGTTCAGAATCCTCAGGCCGTTGTCCAGAGTTTCGGCAAAGCGCTCCTCCTCGGCCCTGACGACTTTCTTGATATACTCTTCCCGCTGGATGAGGTCCGGGTAGGCTTCGCCCATGGCGGCGATGACAGCATCCAGTGCCCGGTAGAGGACCGGTTCGGAAAAGCCGAGCATCTTGGCGTGGCGGGCGGCGCGGCGCATGATGCGGCGCAGGACATAGCCGCGGCCCTCGTTGCTCGGCAGCACTCCGTCGCAGATCAGGAAGGTCAGGGCCCGGGTGTGGTCGGCAATGACACGCATCGAGACATCGTCTTTCTGATCCGTGCGGTACTTTTTGCTCGAGAGCTTCTCCACGTGGCGAATGATCCCCTGGAGCAGGTCGGTATCGTAGTTCGAGGTGACCCCCTGCATGACCGTGGAGATCCGCTCCAGGCCCATGCCGGTGTCAACAGAGGGTTTCGGCAGCGGGGTCATGACCCCTTTTTCATCACGATTGAACTGCATGAAGACGTTATTCCAGATCTCCATGTAGCGGTCGCAATCGCAGCCCACTGCGCAATCGGGGCTGCTGCAGCCGGTCTCCGGGCCGTTGTCCCAGAAGATTTCGGTGCAGGGGCCGCAGGGTCCGGTATCGCCCATCGACCAGAAGTTGTCCTCGTCAAAGCGGTAGATCCGGTCGAGCGCGACCCCTTCCTGCTCGTGCCAGATCGCCGCCGCTTCGTCGTCATCCTTGTAGACACTCACGTAGAGCCGGCTTTTGTCCAGCTTCAGCTCCTTTGTGAGAAATTCCCAGGCAAAGGCGATCGCCTCTTTTTTGAAATAGTCACCAAAGGAGAAATTCCCGAGCATCTCGAAAAAGGTATGGTGACGGGCGGTGCGGCCGACGTTTTCCAGGTCGTTGTGCTTGCCCCCGGCCCGTACGCACTTCTGTGAACTGCAGGCGCGGATATAGTCGCGCTTTTCCAGGCCGAGGAACAGGTCCTTAAACTGGTTCATCCCGGCGTTGGTGAACAGCAGCGTCGGATCGTTTTTCGGAATCAGGTTCGAGCTGGCGACAACCGTGTGTCCCCGCTCGGCAAAAAATTTCAGGAATCTTTCCCGGACTTCTTTTCCAGTCATTGTTTCTCCTGCATATAATAAAGTGAGTACTGATTCTGCGTTGCAATCGAGATGTCACAAAACCCAACCACACCCCAGCTCCTTTAGGCCCTTTGGGTCCTCCTTTGTAAGAAGGGGAGCTCCTAAAGTCTCCCCCCGTTTCGCTTAAAAGCGCCTACTTCCGGTAGGATGGGGTAGGGGTGGTAAGGTGTCAGCTTGAATGCATATTGGAACATTCTATATTTATCGTTCGGCGAACAAGGCGGACCGCAAACAAGAAAAGGGCGCGTCAGCTACTCTCCCCGGTCGCGGATAACCCGGACGATCGCCGCGAGCGAGAATCCGCGGCGCTGAAAGTAGCTGATGACCCTTCGTTTCTGGCGTTCGTCGGCCTGCTGCGGGTCAAAACCCTCAAACTTCCGTGCCATCAGCTCCGAGAGGGTGGTAATTTCCTCGTATTCGTCGCCGAGAGCGGCAAGGGTCTCTTCGATGATCTCGGCGGCAATGCCCCGGCGGGACATTTCCAGCCGCAGGCGAAAACCGTAGCCCCGGCCGTTGCGGAGGGCTGATTCGGCAAAGCTTCGGGCGAAGCGCCGGTCATCCAGGTAGCCCGCGCTTTTCAGGCGGGCCATTGTTTCATCCAGCGCCTCAGCGGTAAAACCTTTCGGAAAAAGCTTTTTCCGGAGTTCCGCCTCGCTATGATCGCGCCGCGACAGAAGATTCAGTGCCAGAGCGAGGGGCGTCCGAGCCTCAGGCATCTCCGAATTTGTCGATGGGAATCTTTTCGTCCCCGTTCTCCGACTCGTCCTTGTGCTCGAACTGCTCCCAGGAGAGGTCCGAGGTCGAAGAGATGCCGGAGATCTTCAGGGCGAAGTCGTCGGGGTTTGTCGACTGACGCAACGCTTCCTCGTAGGTAATGAGTTTCCGCGTGTAGAGACTCATCAGGGACTGGTCAAAGGTCTGCATTCCGTAGGCGGTAACCCCTTGGGCGATCGCTTCGTGAAGCTGTTTGGTCTTTTCCTTTTCGTCGATGCACTCGCGGACCCGGGCGGTGCTGATCATTACCTCTACCGCCGGCACGCGGCCCTTGCCGTCAGCCCGGGGAACGAGACGCTGGGAGACGACCCCCTTGATGACGTTGGAGAGCTGCATCCGGATTTGCCGTTGGTGGAAGGGCGGGAACACCGAGATGATACGGTTGATTGTTTCGGCGGCATCCAGGGTGTGGAGGGTCGACATGACCAGGTGACCGGTTTCCGCCGCGGTCAGGGCCGTTTCGATGGTCTCCAGGTCGCGCATCTCGCCCACCAGGATTACGTCGGGGTCCTGGCGGAGTGCACTCTTCAGGGCATTGCCGAAGCTGAGGGTATCGAAACCGATCTCCCGCTGACTGATGATGCTTCTTTTGTCCTTGTGCAGGTATTCCACCGGATCTTCAACGGTGATGATGTTGCAGGTGCGATTTTCGTTGATGTAGTCGATCATGGCGGCGAGCGTGGTCGACTTGCCGCTGCCGGTGGTGCCGGTGACCAGGATCAGGCCGCGCTCCTCGAGGCTCAGCTTTTCCAGGACCGGCGGCATGTTGAGGGTCGAGAACGACGGCACGCCAAAGGCGATGATCCGGAAGACCATGGCCACGGAACCCCGCTGGGAATAGGCGCTGACGCGGAAGCGGCTGAGGCCGGGAATGCCGTAAGCCAGGTCAACTTCGAAAACTTCCTCGAAATGAACCTTCTGCTTTTCATTCATCATGGAATAGGCCATTTCGCGAATGGCGTCGGCCGACATGCGTGGCGCATTGGGAATCGGCCGCAGCCTGCCGTCGATGCGCACCACCGGCTGCAGACCGGCCTTGATGTGAACGTCGGAACCTTTGGCCTTTACGGCAATGATGAGGATATCATTCAAATCCATGGACTATTCCTTTTCTTTGCTCCCGGCGGCGGGGGCAAGTCCTGCCTGTTCCATGATTTTACCTTCGATTTCTGCCAGCATGTCCGGATTTTCCTTCAGAAAAGCCCGGCTGTTTTCCCGTCCCTGGCCGATGCGGTCTTTGCCGTAGGAGAACCAGGCGCCGCTCTTCTCGACGATGCCCCGGTCGACGGCCAGGTCGAGAATGTCTCCGACCCGGGAGATGCCTTCACCGTAAAGGATGTCGAATTCCACTTCCCGGAAGGGTGGGGCCACCTTGTTTTTAACCACTTTGACCTTGGTGCGCGAACCGATGATATCATTGCCCTGTTTCAGCGAGGCAATCTTCCTGATATCAAGGCGTACCGAGGCGTAGAACTTGAGCGCATTGCCGCCGGTGGTGGTTTCCGGGTTGCCGAACATCACACCGATTTTCATGCGGATCTGGTTGATGAAGATCACGCAGGCATTGGATTTGCTGATGATCCCGGTGAGTTTGCGCAGGGCCTGGGACATGAGGCGTGCCTGGAGACCCATGTGCGAGTCACCCATGTCGCCTTCGATTTCGGCCTTCGGCACCAACGCGGCCACCGAGTCGATGACCAGGACGTCGATGGCGCCGCTCCGCACGAGCATTTCGGCGATTTCCAGGGCCTGCTCGCCGGTGTCCGGTTGCGACACGAGGAGATCGTCGGTCTTGACGCCGAGTTTTCTGGCGTAGCCGATGTCGAGGGCATGCTCGGCGTCGACGAAGGCGGCGATGCCGCCCAGTTTCTGGGCTTCGGCCACGATGTGCAGAGCCAGGGTTGTCTTTCCCGATGATTCTGGGCCGAAAACCTCTATGACGCGACCTCGCGGCACCCCGCCAACCCCGAGGGCCATGTCCAGCGAGATGGAACCGGTGGGAATTGCGGCTACCCCCGGCAATGGTTCATCGTTGCCGAGGCGCATGATGGCGCCTTTGCCGAACTGTTTTTCGATCTGGCTTACCGCGAGTTCTACCGCCTTTTCTCTTTCCTGTGTCAAGTGGCCTCCTGTCCGGTCGTTGCCGGAGAACTTTTCGGGGGAAATACCTTGTCCGGAGTCGGAACGACCCCAGAAATAGCATATTTTCCAGTGGTTTTTCAAGTTTATCTTTGAAAGGTTACCAGGCTGAGGACTGATGGCTGAAGGAAAGACAATAGACCAATTGCTTTCGAATCAGCTTTTCCCCTCAGCCTTCCACCTTCAGCCTACCGCCTCGACGTCAGGCAGTGTCAGAAGATGACGCCGCAGCCAGTCCAGGGCGGTAAAGGCGGTCATACGCCGGACTCTTTCCCGGTCCCAACTAAACTGGTATCTCTTTGCGGTGCAGTCGGAGCGTCCTGCCAGGGCGAGATATACCGTGCCGACCGGTTTTTCCTCGCTGCCGCCTTCCGGTCCGGCAATGCCGGTCACCGCCAGGGCGATGTCGCTGCCGCTGGCCTTGCGGATGCCGCGGGCCATGGCCATGGCCGTGGCGGAGCTCACCGCACCCTCCTTTGCCAACAGTTCAGCCGGTACCTGCAGGCGGCGGATCTTGCTTTCGTTGCTGTAGGTGACGGCCCCTTCGAGGAAGTAGCTGGAGCTGCCGGCAAGTTCGGTGATCCTGGCGGCGATGAGTCCGCCGGTACAGGATTCCGCCAGGGACAGGGTCACGCCCTTTTTCCGGAACAGCGCTGCCACCACGCTGTCGATCGTTTCCCCCCCTTCGGCCACCACGTGCTCACCCAGCTGTTCCCGGACCTTTGCGGCGGTCGTGTCAAGAAGGTCTTTGAGCTGAGCTTCGTTATCTCCCTCAGCCCGCAGCTTGACCTCGACTTCCGGAAAGCTGACGCAGTAGGCGATGGTCAGTCCTTCCCGCGGCCGGGCCAAATCCTTGATGCGGTTTTCAATATGGGTTTCGGAGAGGCCGAGAACCCGCATGACCTTCGTCTCGATGGTGGTTTTCTGTTTTGTTCGAGACAGGATGAAGGGGATGACTGTTTCCTCCAGCATCTGCTTCATTTCCATCGGGACTCCGGGCAGGAAGAACAGGAAGCAGCCTTTATGGGGGATGATGAACCCGCAGGCGGTCCCGATCGGGTTCGGCACCAGGTTGATCTTGGTCGGCAGCAGGGCCTGTTTCTCCGTTGAGGGAAGCATCTCCCTGCCCATGAGGCGGTAGCGCTCCTTCAGGTGGGCCAGGGCGTCTTCGTTCAGCACCAGCCGGCGGCCGGTGGCACGGGCCGCGGCGCGGGCCGTCAGGTCGTCGATGGTCGGACCGAGACCGCCGGTGGCGATCACGAAATCGTTGTGGGAGGCCAGCAGCTCGATGGCGTCCATAATGTCCGGCTCGTTGTCGCCGACGCAGAGGTGGCGGCGGAGCTGGAAGCCCGCATCATAGAGGCGCGAGGAGATATGGGCCACGTTCGTGTCGACGATTTCGCCGAAGATCACTTCGTCGCCGATGGAAAGAGTAGATATTTTCATAGGAACCTCAGCAGCAGATGAAGAGACAGGCAGGCATAGATCCCGGCAATCACATCGTCGAGCACCACGCCGTAGCCGTTTTTCAGGTTACGGTCGAAGTAGCGTGCCGGCGGGATCTTGGTGATATCAAAAAAACGGAACAGCAGAAAACCGGCGGTAATCGACAGCCAGGAAGGTGATACAGCCGTCATGGTGATGAGGTAGCCGATGACTTCGTCGATTACGATCTTGCCGGAGTCCTTTTCGCCAAAGATTTCCTCCGCCTGTCCCGCGGCCCAGCAGGAAAAAAAGAAAAAGGCCAAGAGGGTCAGGAGGTAGAGCGGCAGGGAGAGAGTCGAGATGATCAGGAAGAACGGGATTGCCGCCAGTGTGCCGACTGTTCCGGAGGCAAAGGGGCTGAATCCGGTGCCGAACCAGCTTGCAAAAAGAACGACGAATTTTCTCACGGCTTCCAGGTCTCCCTTTCAATTATCCTGTAGACGTCCTGCAGGGGCATCCCCTTGGCTTCGGCGATCCGGCGACACTCTTCGAATTCGGGGGCAATCCGTACCAGATTCGCGTCATCCCGGATCACTTTCACCTGCACCCTGCCGAGGCTGGTGTCCCGCTCTTCCAGGGCGCGATGCAGTTTCATCCGGGTGGCCGGATAGTGGCGCACGCCGATAGCGCTGGTCTCGGTCAAAAGCATTCGTGCGAGCGTATCCTGCAGGGCCGGTGATGACAGGATCGTGATGCGGAGGCCGGGACGGTTCTTCTTCATCTGCAGCGGCGAAAAGGCCACGTCCAGAGCACCGGCCGCCAGCAGTCGCTCCATGAGGAAGCCGAGGATTTCCGGGTTCATATCGTCGATGTGGCTTTCCATAACCCGGATCTCGTCTCCCGGCAGCGAAGCTGTTTTCTCACCGAGCATGATGCGGAGGATATTCGGCGTGTCGGGAAAGTCCCGGTCCCCGGCTCCACTTCCCACTTCAGTGACCGTGAACGGCGGCGGGGCGCCGAAGCCGGAGCAGAGTGCCGCCAAAATTGCCGCACCGGTCGGGGTGACCCGTTCACCGGCGCCCAATTCGGCATGTACCGGCAGGCCCCGGAGCAGTTCGGCCGTGGCCGGAGCCGGAACCGGGAGCCGGCCGTGGGCGGTTTCCACATAACCGCTGCCCAGGGGCAGCGCTGAGGCATAAAGTTCCTCGATGCCCAGGTACTGGAGGCAGAGGGCCGTTCCGACAATATCGATGATGGAATCCAGCGCGCCCACTTCATGGAAATGGACCCGGCTCAGCTCCACGCCATGGACCTTTGCCTCTGCTTCCGCCAGGCGGCGAAAAATCCTGCCCGCTTTCAGCTTGACCTCGTCGGTGAGAGCACTCCCCTCAATCATTCCAGCTATATCGGAATAATGGCGGTGTGGCTGGTCTTTTATCACCTGCACGCCAAATTTCGTCGCCCGGATACTGCGGCGAAAGGTCTCTTCCGCGGAAAGAGCATAATCGGCCGGAGGTATGGGCAGGTGCGCCAGTTCCTCCTTGAGGAACGACAACGGAACTCCCAGGTCGAGGAGCGCCCCAACCGTCATATCTCCGGAGATACCCGCGTAGCAGTCGAAATAAAGAATCTTCACGAAAAAGCCTTTCAAAGTATAGGGAGTCAGGCGTCAGGGGGGCAGCCTAAATCTTCAAAACCTGACACCTCACCCCTCACCCCTCACCCC
>SBEG01000028.1 GCA_009668975.1 Deltaproteobacteria bacterium
AGTACTTGGAGCATACAACAAAAACAAACCTTTATCCCCCCTGGATCATACAAGGTTTGGAGGGGGTTGCATGCGAAAAAATAACCGTTACATGGTAGCAGTTATTTGGGACTTTACACCATGAAAGTGTACAATTGGTCCCCCGAGCCTTTGGATGGGCCCAGTTTGCGCTGATTGCTCAGTTGACAGCTTCACCCACCCCTCAATCCCCTCCCGCTTGCGAGCCGAAGCGATTCAGCGCGTAGGCCCGTCAAGAGAGGGGAGCTAAATTCATGGCATTTTTGCTGATAATCAGTTAATCATCTGCCGGTGACTTCATCAATCCCGCTCTCGGGATTTTCCGAACTATCTGTAAGGAGTTTTTATGCCGCGAGGAAAATGCCGGCGTCACGCTGAAAACGTGCCAAGTACCTGCGGAATGGGCAATCTCTACCGTTTTGTGGAGCCGGTTGCGCTGCTGCTGCTCAAGACCAAGGGCAAAACTCACGGCTATGACCTGGCGGGCGCCCTGAACGACTATGCCCTGAGCGATTCGCTCGTCGAGCCGGGAGCCCTTTACCGGACCCTACGCCGCCTGGAGGAAAACGGCTATGTCGTTTCCGATTGGGATGTCAGCGGTGCGGGTCCGGCACGCAGGATCTACGAACTGACGCCCGCCGGAGAGAGCCATCTTCAGGAATGGGCGGAGGTGCTTGACCGGCTTTCACAGTCACTTGGCAGGTTTGTGGTTGATGCGCGTACTTCAGCTGATGAGGTTCCTCACAACAGTTAGGCCACCGGAAAATTCTATGAAAGACCCACTGCGAAAAAATGACTTCCAGGCATCCTGGCTGCTTGGGGCAGGAATTTTTCTTTCCCTTCTCCTTGTCTGGTTTGCCGAGGTCCAATACCGGCAGGCTCTTCCTGTTGCGGAAGAAAATCTTCGCGGGCTTTCCCTGTCTCTCTCCGCTGCCGTGGAAGCGCTGGTGGCGAAAGATCCCACTTTGTATTCCCTGCGGAACTTCGCTACCAGGGATCTGGCCTATTTTGCGCTGCTTGATCGAAACGGAAATATCCTCTTCCATTCCAATAGTAACCTGATCGGCAGCCGTGTTGCCGATCAGCGCTACACCCCGGTCTTTTCCGCGACAGAAACCGCTGCTCTGCGGACCACGCTTGGAACCGGCGAAGAAATCTACGAATCGAATGTGCCGGTTCATACTAACGGTCAGGTGCTGGCACTTCGCCTGGCCTTGCATACCTATCGCTCCGATGCCGTAATCCGCCGGGCCCGGGCAAATGTGCTGGTCGTGTTTTCTCTGCTGGCGATCGCCTGGGTCATGGGGGTGCTCCTCTATCGATTTTCACGACGGGCCGAAGTGCACCGCCAGGAAATGTCCCGCCGCGAACGATTTGCCCAGTTGGGCGAGATGGGTGCCGCCCTTGCCCATGAGATTCGTAATCCCCTTTCCGGGATCAAAGGCTATGCGCAACTGCTTCTGGAAGATCCGCACTGCCCTGGCGGCGGAACCCCGGCAGCGTTGATCGTGGAAGAGTCGCTTCGTCTGGAACGGCTGGTGAACGACCTGCTCTCGTATGTTCGCACCCGCCCGCTTCCGCCGACTCCGGTTCAGGTTGCCGATGTCCTGCGTTGCTGCCTTGACATGGTTGCCCGCGATGCGGAGAACCAGTCCGTGCGCATAAGCGCCGAGCTCACTGATGACCTTCTGGCAATGGGGGCCAGGGATGAACTGGAGCAGGTTTTTCTCAATCTGCTGCGAAATGCTTTGCAGGCCATGCCGGAGGGCGGCAGCCTCCAGGTTCGGCTGCAGCGGGGAAGAGGGACTGTTGTTGTCGAACTGCGGGATACGGGACATGGTATCCCGGTTGAAGACTGGACGCGGATTTTTACGCCTTTTATGACTACCCGGGCCCGCGGCACCGGACTCGGGCTGGCAATCAGCAGGAAAATAATCGAAGAATGGGGCGGCAGTATCCGTATTGCCGACAGTTCACCTCGTGGAACAACCCTTGAAGTGACGCTTCCGCTCTCCCGGAAGAGCTGAAAGTTTAAGAAATATCTACAATCTGGAGCAACCGATGGAACGAATTCTCGTCGTTGAAGATGATGCCACTTTCCGCGGTCTGTTGAAAACGATCCTTGCAGGAGAAGGCTACGAAGTTGTCGATGTCCCCACTGCCGAAAAGGCGCTGGCTCACTTGCGCAGCCAGGAATTCGACCTGGTGGTTTCCGATCTGAGGATGCCGGGAAAGAGCGGAATGGACCTCTTTCGGGAGACACGAAACTTCTTCGTACCGCCGCCATTTATTCTTTTGACTGCCTACGGCACCATCGAGGAGGCGGTCGATGCCATGAAAGAGGGTGCGGCCGACTTTCTTACCAAGCCGCTCAAAGATCCTGACGTGTTGCGAGCTTTGGCGAAGAAAATTCTAAACAACGGGCGCCGTGAAAGGGATTATTTGTCCCTGAAAGAGTTGGAGAATGCGGGACTCCCGCCAGAACGCCTGATCTTTGCCGGAAAATCGATGGAGGAGATCCGTCGGCTGGTTCGTGAGGTGGCGGGTACCGGCACAACCGTCATCATCTACGGTGAGAGCGGTACCGGCAAGGAACTGATCGCCCGGATGCTCCATCTCTTGAGTCCCCGCAGGGCCGCAAGTTTTATTCCGGTAAACTGCGCTTCGATTCCGGATTCCTTGCTGGAGAGCGAGTTGTTCGGTCACGAAAAGGGCGCTTTTACCGGTGCCGTGCAGGCGCGTCGCGGCAAGTTCGAACTTGCCCAGGGCGGGACGCTTTTTCTCGACGAAATAGGAGAGATGCCGCTGGCCCTCCAGGCCAAGCTGCTGCGGGTTCTCCAGGAGCGAACCTTCGAGAGGGTCGGCGGCAGCCGCGAAATACGGTCGGATGTCCGGGTGCTTGCCGCCACCAATCGTAATCTCGAAAAGGATGTTCGCGATGGGCTGTTTCGCGAGGACCTCTACTACCGTCTCCAGGTTTTTCCGGTCCAGCTGCCGCCGCTGCGCGAGCGACAGGATGCCATCGTTGTTCTTGCGGAGCATTTTGTCGGGCATTTCGCCCGGCTGACCGGAAAACGACTGCCGGGCATCACTCCCGAAGCGCTGACTTCACTGCAATCGTATCATTGGCCCGGCAATATCCGGGAATTGCAGAATGTCATCGAGAGAGCGGTAATTCTTGCCCGCGCGGATATTTCCCTTGCGGATCTGCCTGTTGCGCTGACGGTCCGCACGCTCGCAGGGAAGGAGCAGGGTGGTCTCAAGGAGCTGGAGCGGGAGGCAATCCTCGCTGCCTTGCAGAGAACCGGCGGAAACCGGAGGATGGCAGCCGAGGAGCTGGGGCTTTCCCGCCGGACGCTCCAGTACCGGCTGAAAGAATACGGACTGATTGAGGATGATTGATCCGAGCTGGTGCAGAAATTGCGCGCCTGGTGCGGCAGCTGCACTTCAAATACTGTGCTAATTCTTTGTTTTGTAAAAATTTAACTGTGATAACAGTATGTTATGGTTAAGCTTTGCTTGGCATGGCAATTGTAACTCCTTCAGCAGCAGCACAAACCCAAAGAAGGAGGAATTGTCATGAGCAGCAGCAAATATGCAGTGTACGGAGTTGTCGCCTTGTGTGCCCTGGCATTGTCGGGTGAAGCATTCGCAGCAGGTGGCCAGAGAGCGCGTCTGCGGGACGGGAGTTGTCTCAGGACTTCTACTTCCATGAAATCCCAGACAAAAACCCAGGTCCAAACGAATACCGAGAGTCGTCAGCAATTGCGTGATGGCTCCGGTGGCGGAGTGTCGGCAACAGGGTCGGCTGCAGGACAGGGGCGGATGAGGCAGTTGGGCCCCGGTGACGGTACCGGTAACGCGACCAGGCCGCTTGATGGCAGCGGGTACGGTTCTCCGGCTGAATGATCAAGGTGTTTCCGCTTGGAAACTTGGCTGATGGATGGATGAGGAGCAGATGAGGACAGGCCGTTTTCTATTTTTCTTGTTGTTTCTGGGGGCTGGAGCACTTTTTCAGCCCTCGTTTTCCCAAGCCTTTTGGGGCTTTGGGGATGACACTGTGCAGGACAGAAGCGGCCTTGACTTTGATCGCGGCTATGACCGGAATACCGAAACCACCGTACGGGGAAAGGTTGTCTCCGTTGAGCGGGGTGAGGGAAGTGGCCTTGTGGTGATTGTCCTCAGCCAGGCGGGCGGGGACCTTTCGGTGGTGGCGGCCCCTGCCTGGTACTGGTCGGATGGCGGGATCTCCGTGAAGCCCAATGACGAACTGGTCGTCACCGGGTCAAAGGCCCAGGGGAAAGACGGGAAAATCTATCTCATCAGCCGCGTGATTACCAATCAAAGCGACAGCGACACCGTTACCCTGCGGAATGAATCCGGAAAACCGGCCTGGCATGGCGGCACGCGGATGAGGGGCGGGGCTGGCGGTTTTCAGCACCGCATGGGCGGTGGAGGGAGGAGAAGGTGAGAAATGTCCTGGGACGTTCAGTTACACAGTTTTTCATAGCAGGGAGTTTGTTTCTGGCTGCGACGGCCGCTGCCGCTGATTTCAGGGTTTCCGCCGGTCTCGGGGTAGAGTTTGCCACGGGCGATTACGGTATCGGCCTGACCACCGATTCCGTTACTGTTCCCTTGACTATCGATGTCTATCCGACGAAACGTCTCGAGTTTGAACTGGTGGTCCCGTACCTCTACCAGAGCAACAGCAGTACCACTTTTGCCGGTGGGGTACGATTCGGCCGGAACGGCGCCGGCGGCCGTTTCCTCGGGAACGGAGCGAACGGCAACGGTGCCGGCGGATCTGCCGTCATTGATGAGAGCCGCTCAGAGAGTGGACTTGGGAATATCTCGCTGAAGAGCGGTTATGTGGTTCTCGAAGAAGGGGAAGTTGCACCGCAACTGAAACCGATCGTCTATGTTGAATTTCCGACTGCCGATAAGGACAAAGGGCTTGGAACCGGCGAATTTGTGACCGGCCTCGGTCTGGCGGTGGACAAGTGGTTCGGCAACTGGCGGCCCTACTTTGAGGGCATCTATAATTTTCAGGGTTCTTCCGATCTTTATGCCTTGAAGGACTTCTTTTCTTACGAGGCAGGGGTGAACTGGCAAATGACGGATCGTTTCCTGTCGAATGCCGCCCTGCTCGGGGCAACAAAGCCGGTGGAGGGTGCCTCCGATCTTTTGGAGGCGAGGCTGAAGCTGGCCTACCGTTTGTCCGCCAAGTCGCATTTTGAAGGATATCTGGCGGCCGGGCTTACCGACGGCAGTCCTGATTTCGGGGCTGGAGTGGCGGCCTTCTATACCTTCTGAGGTAAGCCGGTATTCGAAACCTTACCACCCCTTGCCCCTCCTACCAGAAGTAGGCGCTTTTAAGCGAAATAGGAGGGGTATTTTTGTCGCTTGTAAGCTGGTGCCGTGCGAGTATCTATTATGCAGAAGAATTCGTGCACGACTGCCACGTCAACAAGGTACCCTGCGGTGATTGTTTCTCAACTGCCTGCAGTAAGGAAATCACGTAGGGGCGCGGATAACGTGCCCCTACTGCGTAATCACCAGAAACCGGTCGTCGAGGTATTTTTCGAGGAGCGGTTTTACTTCCTTCCAGAAAAGTCCGCCTCCGCCGCAGCCGGGGCGCGGGACGACCACCATTACCCAGCCTTTTGTATCAGCCAACTCCACCAGCTCTTTTGTGGATCTTTCGATGAGTCTCAGGTCAGGATTTTCGTAGGGAGAATGCTCGACCGGAAAATTCACGATTCCATCACCGAGATCATGTACATGATTTCCCTGTTCGGTCAGCAATGTCCCGAGCCTTGCGGCAAGGCCGGGTATTCTTTCTCCCGCCTCGCGGGCACAACCATTGCCAAGCACCGCCTTACCACTTTTCGCTACCAGACCGTTGGTGGTTACGGCAATTATTGCCGTGCCGAAATACTCCCAGAGATTTCCTTGGATTTCTATCATGGTAATTTTCTTTGCTGATAAAGTTTTAATTTGATGGGTTAACGATATACTTGTTCGATACCTGTGGCGGTTCAACAGTGTCTTCTCTCAGGGAAATTCCCGGCTGCTTTTCCCTGCAATGATCCCGTATTTTTCCGGCAGAGTCAATCCACCATCGGGAGAGAAACAATTTTCCATGAAATCAAGAAGAGATTTTTACCATATTAATTGGCCTCTGATTGCTGCCTTCGGCCTGCTGATCGTGACTATCCTGGTGACGGGATACTTTTTCTACGCTGACCAGCGCAAGGCGGTAACGCAGGAAAGATTCGACGATCTGTCCGCCATTGCTGATCTGAAGGTCAATCAGCTCGCCAGGTGGCGTGCCGAGCGGCTGCAGGATGCCGAATATTTCAGGGATAACCTCGAGTTCGTCAAAAGTGTCCGGCGCGTTGCAAGCCAGCCAGCTTCGATCCAGGGGCGTCAGGAGCTGCAGCGCTGGCTTGCTCCGCTACTGAAAAATCCGGAATATCGCTTCGTTGCCCTGCTCGATGCCCAGGGCAAGGAACTGGTGCGTGCCGGCGCTTCGGGGGATACCGTCGGGCCAATCTCCCGGAACTACATCCGCAGGGCACATGAAACCGGCAGTGTTTTTGTCTCAGATTTCCATTACGGGGAACAGAGCCATATTCATCTTGATATCCCGGTGCCCCTTTCCCTGCCAAACGGCCCGTATCAGGTTACCGTTGGTAGCCTGTTGCTCCGTATTGACCCGTTTCAGATTCTCTACCCGCTTGTGCAGTCCTGGCCCAGCTCGCGCAGAATAGCGGAAACGCTCCTGGTGCGACGAGCTGGCAATGACGTGCTGGTTCTTAACGAACTCCGTTACCGCAAGGGCACAGCACTGGTTCTGCGCCTGCCGGCCAGTCAATCGGGTGATGTCTCGGCAAAGGTGATCCAGGGAAAGAGCGGAACTTACCAAGGCAATGACTACCGGGGGCTGCCGGTTCTGGCTGCTGCCCGGCAGGTGGAAGGTTTCTCCTGGATCCTCGTCGCAAAGATTGACCGGGAGGAATTGCTGAACCCGCTTAAAAACCGGTCCCGGTTTATGCTTGCGGTGATTCTGCTGCTGATTCTTTCCGTTGGCTTGCTGGTGGGGGTGTATTGGCGGCACCAGCGTGCCCGCTACTATCGGGATCTATACCGGGAAGAACATGCGCGACGGCTCCTTATGGACCGGGTTGAGTACCTGACCCGCAATGCCAATGACATCATTCTCTTGCTTGACGGCGGTTTTCGCGTCCTTGAGGCAAACGAAAAAGCGTCGGAGGTTTACGGCTTTTCACGCGAGGAATTGACCCGCCTCGGCCTTGGGGACCTGCGCTGCGCTGGCGTGCTGCCGGACCTGGCTGAGCGGATGGCTCAGGTGAAAGATGCCGGCGGACTGGTATTTGAAAGCAGCCACTGCCGCAAGGACGGCAGCAGTTTTCCGGTGGAGAGCAGTATCCGTTACCTGGAGATAGATGGACGGCCTTTCTATCAGGCAATTATCCGGGATATCAGCGAACGGAAAAAAGCCGAAGCGCGCATTGAGCGGTTGTCTCACATGTACCAGGTTCTCAGCCAGGTCAATCGCTGTATCGTTATAACCAAGGACAGGACTGCGCTCATCGTTTCAATTTGCCGGACGATTGTTGAGAACGGCAGGTTCCGGATGGCCTGGGTCGGTTGTGTGGACGAAGCAACCGGGCGGGTGGTTCCGCTTGGCAAGTTCGGGACTGATGACGGCTATCTTGAGTGGCTGAATGTTTCGGCAGAGGATGTCCCCGAAGGTCAGGGGCCGGCCGGCAGGGCGGTTCGCGAAAAGCGGCACTTTATCTGCCAGGATATCGCTGTTGATTCGATCATGAAACCGTGGCGCGAGAAAGCGCTGGCCCGCGGCTACCTTGCTTGCGCCGCTTTCCCGCTCTCTATTGCTGAAAAGAGTGCCGGAGTTCTTACTGTCTATGCCCCTGAGCCGGATTTTTTCGACGACGAAATTGTTTCGCTGCTCGATGAACTTGCTTCGAATCTGTCGCATGCGCTGGGGTCACTCGAGAGGGACGAAGCCCTGGAAACGAGCCGCAAGCGGCTGCTCTTTGCCTTGAAATCGTCCGCTATGGGTGCCTGGGATTGGAACCTGGCGGATGACAGTTACCTTTGCGACGATTTCATGCACGCGTTGCTCGGACAGCAACCGGGTGAGTTTTCTTGTCGCTTCGAGGATTTTATGCAACTGGTTCATCCCTTTGACCGGGAAAGGGTCCGGCAGGAATTGAAGTATATTCTGGCTGCCGGCTCCGACTATGAAAGCAAATATCAGATGGTTTGGCCGGATGGCACCATTCATCACCTACATGCAAAAGGCCGGGTCTATCGTGATGAGCTGGGGACCCCAGTCCGGCTGGCCGGTGTGTCCTGGGACATTAGCGACAGCATGCAGAAAACCCTCCAGCAGCAACAGCAGAAAGAGCTTCTCCAGACAATGATGGATACCATACCGGTGATGATTTGCTATTTCGATACCGATGGCTGTCTGAAGTGGGCAAACAGCGAGTGGGATAAAATCGTGGGTTGGTCGCTGCTGGACCTGAATCCTGAGGAGATAATGGAAAAATGTTGTCCCGACGCCGCGGATCGAAACCGCATGCTGGAGTTTTTCAGTGCTGCCAGCGGGGACTGGGCCGACTTCAGCATGTGCTCCCGTACCGGCGCCGATCTGCAAACGACCTGGGCGGCAGTGAAACTATCCGATGAAACGATCTTTGCCATCGGAAAGGATATCAGCGAACGCGCCAGGGACAGGGATGAAATAATGAGACTGAATGCCGGGCTGGAAGTGCGGGTGCGGGAGCGGACCGAACAGTTGGAGGAGGCAAACCGCGACTTGGAGTCGTTTTCCTATTCCGTTTCCCATGATCTGCGTGCGCCACTGCGAGCCGTCAAGGGTTTTGTGAATATATTGAAGGACCAACATGGCAAAGACCTCCGTCAGGAGGGTCTTCAGCTTGTCGGCAAGATCGTCGATAGTACGGATAGAATGGCCAGATTGATCTCGGATCTGCTTTCCTTCTCCAAGGTTGGCCGGACTGAGATTTCCCGTGAGCCGGTTTCGATGACGGAGCTGGTCCTTTCGGTGACTGCCGAACTCCAGTCATGGGAAAACTGTGAGGGGATCGAATTCCAACTGGAGGCTCTGCCTGACGCAGCAGGAGATTCGGCCATGTTCCGCCAGCTCTGGGTGAACCTTTTGTCGAATGCCCTCAAGTTCACCCGGCCGAAAGGTACCGGCCGCATCGAAGTCAGCTCCCTGTCTTGCGACGGGGAGAATGTCTATCAAGTGAAAGACAGCGGAATCGGTTTTGACAGCGAGTATGCCGACAAGCTCTTCGTGATCTTCCAACGGCTCCATTCATCCGCGGAGTTCGAGGGATCGGGCGTGGGCCTGGCCATCGTGCAGCGGATCGTGACCCGCCATGGCGGAAAGGTCTGGGCCGAAGGGGTGAAAGGCGAGGGTGCGACGTTTTCTTTTTCGCTGCCGCGCATTGATTTCGTCGAAAAAAATGTTTCGGAGCAGGATTTTGCTGTCAAGATTCAGCTCAACCGCCAAAACCTATAACCTGCCTTTGCTTCTAAATCCCCGCCACTTTTGCCAACTTCTTCCAGGCCGGTAAACTCCGCTCAATCATCTCTTTCTCTACGCAATAGGCGATGCGAAAGTATCCCGCTGCGCCGAAGCCGGCTCCCGGTACCAGCAGAATCTGGTGTTCCAGGGCGAGCTTGACGAATTTCACATCGTCCGGCAGGGGCGATTTCGGGAAGAGGTAAAAGGCGCCGTCCGGTTTGACCATGCTGAAGCCTATGGCGGTCAGGTTGTCGTAGAGAAGGTCGCGTTTTTCCCGGTATTCGTCGATATTTACCGAGACGCGTTGCAGTTTGGTCACCAAGCGCTGCATGAGGGCCGGTGCATTAACGAAGCCGAGCACCCGGTTGGCGAAGGTCGCTCCCTGCATGAAGGTGGCGACATCATTCATCAGCGGGTTTGCCGCCAGGTAGCCGATCCGCTCGCCGGGCAAGGCCAGATCCTTGCTGTGCGAGGTGGCAATGACCGAATTCTGCACGAAGCGGAAGATGCTCGGCACTTCTTTGCCGTCGTAACAGATGCGGGCGTAGGGCTCGTCGGAGATCAGCAGTAACTGGCGGCCATGTTCCCGTTCCTTGCGCTTGAGCAGTTCCCCCAGTTTTTGCAGATCCTCTCCCGGATAGATGACCCCGGTCGGGTTGTTGGGCGAGCAGATGATCAGCGCCCTGGTCTTTGGCGTGATGGCGTTTTCAATCGCGGTCAGGTTGAGCTGAAAGGTTTCCCGGTCGGTCCAGGCCTCAACCGGAACACCGCCGTGATTATCGATGTAGAATTTATATTCAACGAAAAAGGGCGTGAGGATGATAACTTCATCGCCCGGATTGAGAATGGTTTTCAGGGCCACGTTCAGGGCGCCGCCGGCACCGCAGGTCATGATGACGTGGGAACCTTTCACTTCCAGCCCGGATTTCTCGGCCAGTACTTCTGCGACCGCCTGTCTGGTTTCCTCGTAGCCGGCATTGTTCATGTAGCGGTGCATTCCGGGGATCGGTTGTGTCGCAAGTTTCCGGAATTCCTCTTCGAATTCTCCCGGCGGTTCGACCGTCGGGTTGCCCAGGGTGAAGTCGAAAACGTTGTCGGCGCCATGAATGCCGCGGAGCCTTTCACCCTCCTCGAACATCTTGCGGATCCATGAGGCATTTTCAATGAAGGCGGCAATTTTCCTGGCTATCGGCATGGTACTATCTCCTTGTTTCCCTGAAGCGGATGGTTACGGCGCGTATGCATTGGAGGGTCGTCATTTTTTACCATGATTGACGGCCGCAAGGCAAGAAAAGCTTGGTATCCGGAGCTTGGCACAGGCACTGCTCCCGCTTGTTTCCCTGCCATTTTCCTCCTTTACAAGCCGCTTTTGCCCATGCTACTATTCCGAAGTTTTAGAAGTCTGTCGGACTTAAGGTCACAAACAGTATGCGATGAAAGGAAATTCGGGGACATGTCAGGTCATAATAAATGGAGTACCATAAAGCACAAAAAAGGGGCCGCTGATGCCAAGCGTGGAAAGATATTCACCAAAATCATCAAGGAGCTGACCGTTGCCTCCAAGATGGGCGGACCGGATCCCGATGCGAATCCGCGGCTGCGTACCGCCATTGACAAGGCGAAAAGCGAAAACATGCCGAAGGACAATATTGAGCGGGCGATCAAGAAGGGTTCCGGCGGGCTTGAGGGGGTAAACTACGAGGAGACGACCTATGAGGGCTACGGTCCCGGTGGCGTCGCCGTCCTGGTGGAAGTTATGACCGACAACCGCAACCGGACCGTGTCCGATGTGCGGAGCATTTTCTCCAAGTGCAACGGCAATATGGGGGAAGCCGGCTGTGTTGCCTGGCTGTTCGACAAGAAGGGCCTGATTGTCTATCCCAAAAGCATCAATTTTGACGCCCTGTTCGAGGCTGCCCTGGAAGCGGGGGCCGATGATGTGACTGACGAGGAAGGGCAGATTGAGGTGGTGACCGATCCCTCCGCCTTCATCGAGGTCCGGGAGGCGTTGGAAAAGGCCGGCTTCAAGCACGAATCCGCCGAGGTGACCATGATTCCCCAGACCATGGTCAAGCTGGACGGCAAGCAGGCCGAGAGCATGCTGAAGCTGATGGACCGGCTGGAAGACAACGACGACGTCCAGAACGTCTACGCGAACTTCGACATCTCGGACGAAGAGATGGAAAAGATGATGTAAGAGCTTCGGGGGGCGGGCAAATGACCCGCCCTTCGAGTTTTATGCTGCAGGGCAGGAAACTTTAGATGAAAATTCTCGGCATCGACCCCGGTTCGCGGATCACCGGCTACGGCATCATCGTTAAAGAAGGCAATCGCCTGATTCACGTGGACAACGGTGCCATCTTCACCGACGCGGCCAAGGATTTTCCCCTGCGGCTGCAGCGGATCTACCGTGGGCTGACCGAGGTTATCGAACGCTACCAGCCGGAAGTGATGGCCGTGGAAAACATTTTCTTCGCCAAGAACGTTCAGAGCGCCCTGAAACTCGGCCAGGCGCGGGGAGCTGCCATCGTCGCCGGGGTCAACGCCGGTCTGCCGGTCTATGAATATACCGCTCTCCAGGTGAAACAGGCGGTGGTCGGCCACGGAAAATCGGCCAAGGTCCAGGTGCAGCAGATGCTCAAGGTGCTCCTCAACCTGCCAGAAGTCGCCCAGGAAGATGCCTCGGATGCCCTGGCCGTGGCGGTCTGCCACGCCCATTCCCATAGACTGAACACCCTGCGGAGGAGCACGGGATGATTGCCCTACTTACCGGTAAAATTGCCCATAAATCCCCTGAGTACATCATCCTTGACGTCAACGGTGTCGGCTACCGGGTCCAGATACCCTTTTCCACCTATTACGAGCTTCCCGAAGGCGGGGCCGAGATTTCCCTCAATATCTATACCCATGTGAAAGAGGACGCCATCAGCCTCTACGGCTTCCGGACGGCGGACGAAAAGCTCTTTTTTCAACTGCTCATTTCCGTGTCCGGTATCGGCCCGAAGCTGGGCAAGGACATTCTCTCCAATATCCAGGTCACCGACCTGGCCGCTGCCATCACCCGCGGCGACCTGGCGCGGCTTTCCGCGGTGCCGGGCATCGGCAAGAAAACCGCGGAACGCCTGGTGCTGGAACTGAAAGACAAGGTGGCAAAGCAGGAATTTACCGGCAGCGCCGCTGGTGGAGAATTGTTGGCTCCCGCAGCGGGCATCGAGGAAGATGTCGCCTCGGCCCTGATCAACCTCGGCTATAAAGAGGCGGTGGTGAAAAAAGCCCTCGCCGAGTTGCGGATCTCCCCGGACGACTCCATGGAGCAGGTGTTGAAACAGGCCTTGAAGGCGTTGATGAAGTAAGGCAGGGAACAGGGAACAGTAGAACCTTGGCCTGTGCACACTACTCACTGTTCACCAATCACTGATCACTGGTTTTCTAATGACTCGAATTATCGCACCACAGACAACCGAAGACGATGTTCTCTTTGAATCCTCGCTGCGCCCCCGTGCCCTGGAAGAATATGTCGGGCAGCAGAAGGCCAAGGGAAATCTCCAGCTGTTCATCGACGCGGCCCGCGGGCGCGGCGAGGCGCTGGATCATGTGCTGCTCTGCGGTCCGCCGGGTCTCGGCAAGACCACTTTGGCGAATATCATCGCCGCCGAAATGGGCGTGAGCATCAAGTCCACTTCGGGGCCGGTCATCGAGCGGCCGGGTGACCTGGCCGCCATCCTCACCAACCTGGAACAACACGACGTGCTTTTTATCGATGAAATCCATCGCCTCTCCCATGTGGTGGAGGAGATCCTCTATCCGGCGATGGAGGACTATCAGCTGGATATCATCATCGGCCAGGGGCCGAGCGCCCGGACCATCAAACTGGACCTGCCGAAATTCACCCTGGTCGGCGCCACCACCCGGGCCGGACTGCTTTCATCACCGCTCCGCGACCGTTTCGGCGTTGTATCGCGCCTGGAATTCTACAACGAGCAGGAACTGTCCACGATCGTGACCCGCTCCGCCCGCATTCTCGGCATCGAGATCGAACCGGATGGCGCCGCCGAGATGGCGCGCCGCAGCCGCGGCACTCCCCGGATCGCGAATCGCCTGTTGCGGCGCGTGCGCGATTTTGCCCAGGTGCGCGCCGACGGAGTCATTACCCAACGGGTGGCCCACGATGCCCTGCTGCTGCTGGAGATCGACGAACGCGGCTTCGATCCCATGGACCGGCTGATCATGCTCACCATCATCGACAAGTTTTCTGGCGGCCCGGTGGGGCTCGACACGCTGGCCGCGGCGATCTGCGAGGAAAGCGATACCATCGAGGACGTCTACGAGCCGTACCTGATCCAGAATGGTTTTCTCAACCGCACGCCCCGCGGCCGGATGGCCACGCGGGCGGCCTATCTTCACTTTGAGCGTCCGGTTCCGGAATCACCCCAGGGGAAACTTTTCTAGCCATGCAGCTGGTCTTCGATTTTCCACCGAAAACGCGTTACACTTTCGAAAACTTTGTCGTCTGCACCGGCAATCGCGCCGCCTATCATTTTGCCCGGCAGCTGGCCGAAGGCGCCGGAAACGAAAGTCTCCTTTATCTCTACGGCCCGTCCGGCTGCGGCAAGACCCATCTCCTGGCCTCGGTCGGCAGCCTGCTCTCCTTTCAGACCGGTCAATCGGCACCCTGTCTTTCCTTCCGGGATATCGACCAGCTCTACCAGGGGAATTACCCGCAGGAAGGCGCCTCGCTACTCCGGGAACGCTTCATTGGCGCACCGGCCTTGCTGATTGACGACATTCACCTGATTCCGGATAACGCCAGCATCCGGGTCGAGGTCTGGCAGCTTTTCAATGATTTCTACGGCGCCGGGAAG
This sequence comes from Deltaproteobacteria bacterium, assembly GCA_009668975.1. GTDB lineage: Bacteria > Desulfobacterota > Desulfuromonadia > Geobacterales > Geobacteraceae > RPRC01. The sequence continues at coordinate 14,491 of SBEG01000028.1, forward strand.
AAGATCCTGGTCACCGGCCTCTATCCGCCCAAGGAACTGCCCCATCTCGACGATCACCTCATTTCCCGCCTGCTCTGGGGGCTGGTGGCGGGGATGGATATCACCGACGATGAATCCCGCCGCATGATTCTCGCCAAGCTCGCCGAGGACCGGCAGGTGATTCTGCCCGGTGATGTGGCCGAGTATATTCTCAAAAATGTGCGTCGGGATGTGCCGTCACTGCTTGATGCCCTGGAGCGAATCAGCCGCTATGCCTTGTCGGCGAGTCGCAGGATATCTCTCAAGTTGGCTCGGGAAGCGCTTTCGCCTTCGCGCTGATGCGCTTCGGCGAACAGGTTCTCCTTCGTGCTGATGCGCTTCGGCGAACAGGTTCTCCTTCGCGCTGATGCGCTTTGGCGCACAGGTGTTCCTTCGCGTTGATGCGCTTCGGCGCACACGTGCTTCTTCGTGCTGAAAAAAATGGAAGTTACCTGGAATAAATACGTGGAGGAATCCGATGTCTGAATTCAAGAATGTAACGGTAGTTAAAAAGGCCAATGTTTACTTTGACGGCAAGGTAACGAGCCGGACGATCCTGTTTGCGGATGGCAGTAAGAAGACTCTCGGTGTCATGCTGCCGGGCGAGTATACCTTCAACACTGCGGCCGCCGAGTTGATGGAGGTGCTGGCCGGTGATGTGGAGGTCTGCATTGGTGAATCGGTGGAATGCAAGGCGTACAAAGCTGGTGAGGCCTTTGAAGTTCCGGCGCACTCAAGCTTCACTATTACGGTAAAGACAGTGATGGATTACTGCTGCTCGTTTCTCGATTAAGGTGATTATGCTGAAGATTGGAGGCGGAAGGGGTGATTGTAAAAACCTTCAGCCTTCTGCCTTCAACCTTCAGTCTCCCTTCAATGACAACCACTATTCTTTCCACAACAATCGGCCGCTTCGCCCCTTCGCCCACCGGACCCCTGCATCTCGGCTCTCTGGTAACGGCCCTCGGCAGCTATCTGCTGGCCAGGCAGGGCGGGGGGCAATGGCTGCTGCGCATCGAGGATCTGGACACCCCGCGGGTGATTCCCGGGGTTGCCGATGATATGCTGCGCACCCTTGAGATTCTCGGCTTTCAGTGGGATGGCGAGGTTCTCTGGCAGAGCCGCCGCGGTGAGGTCTATGCCGCGGCACTCGAGAGACTCCTGGATCAGGGCAGCGCTTACCCATGCGGCTGTTCCCGGGCCGAAATCGCCCGGATTGCCACGGCGCCTCACTCCGGTGATGAAGGTCCGGCCTATCCGGGGCTCTGCAGAAACGGATTGCCATCCGGGAAGATCGCCCGCTCCGTAAGGGTGCGGGTGAGTGATGAGCCAATTTGCTTTCAGGATGGGCTGCTGGGGGAAATCTGCCAGGATCTTGCCGCCACTGGCGGGGATTTCGTCATCAAACGGGCGGACGGTCTGTTCGCCTACCAGCTGGCCGTGGTGGTTGATGACGCGGAATCGGGCGTCAATCAGGTGGTGCGCGGCGCCGATCTGCTTTCCTCCACACCCCGGCAGATTCATCTGCAGCGCCTCTTCGGCTATACCGAGCCGGACTATTTTCACCTCCCCCTGGTAACCGATCCCGACGGCACAAAACTCAGCAAGCGGGATAATGCCGTTTCCCTTGCTGCAAGCCGTGACCTGGAGCGGGAAGGGCACCTGCTGCTGTTCGATTCTCTGCACTTTCTTGGTCAAAATCCCCCGCTGTTCCTGCGAGATGCTTCCTGTGCCGAGATACTTTCCTGGGCAGTCGCGCACTTTTCGCTCGACGCCGTGCCCCGTATGCCGGGGCCGTTTCCGCTGCATTCCTGAAATAAACCAGGCAGCCCTGAGGAAGATCACGGACTGTCGGTTTACTCCGGAGGATAGATGAGTTCAGCAATGACACGTTCCCCATTGTTCAGCGCAGCGATCTTTTTCGGGCTCTTTTTCGGCGGAGGCTTCGTGGGGATTCAGCTTTCCCGCACCCTGGCCCCGGAATCGGGTTTGGCGGAATTTGTCAGCTTCCTCGCGCTTCCAGCCGCCTTCGTCATAGGCAATGCCTTTTGGGCCGGAGCCGCGATTCCTGCTGCTGTCCGAAGGATTATCCGTTTGGTTCGCGAGAGCGGTCGTGTATTGCCCGGGAGGGTGAGTGCTACGGAAGCTATGATCCCTCCCGGCTCGTTTGCATTTGTACCGGCAGCTTTGCTGACAAGTACTCTTGCCGGCGGGGTCGTGGCGACGATTTCCCGCCCGTTTGGCTTTTTGGGCGTGATTTTCCTGTACACAGCACTGGGGCTAGCGTATGGAGTTATCTGCTGGAGGCTGGCGCGGTCAGGATATCTGCCATTTCCGAGAGAATAGTTCAAGCCCCCACGATCCCTCAAGGGTAATCCGGCTTCGTTGGTTCAGGTCTGACTTCCTGAGATGATTCAGCGGAGGTATTGGCGGGTAAAAGTACGCGAAAGGTGGTTCCCCCGCCAGGTTTGCTTTCCAGCAGGATGACGCCGCGGTGCATGCGGACGATCCCCATAACCGCCGACATTCCCAGACCGCGTCCCGGGAACTTGGTGGTGAAGAATGGTTCCAACAGGCGCCGCTTGGTCTCTTCATCCATACCGCAGCCTGTATCAGATACCTCCAGATAAACGAAACGGCCCGGCGGCGGGATCTCATCGATGATGTTCCGTGCAAGGAGGGTCTGGTCGCAATCCATCACCCCGGTACTCAGGGTGATCTCACCAGGGGCGGTGTTCATTGCTTCGGCAGCATTGGTTATCAGATTGATGATTACCTGCTGGATTTGCTCGCGGTCGGCATGTATGGTGGGGAGCGCTGGGGCCGTGTGGATTGTCAGGGTCGAGGACCCGACGATGCTGCTCCGGAAGAGGTCCGCATACTCGAAAATGATGCCGTTCAGGTCGGATTCCGTCTGCAAGTGCAGCCCCTTGCCCGCATAGGCCAGCATCTGGCGGATCAGCGGAACGGCACGCTGGCTGGCCAACTCTGCCCGGCTGAGCCAGTCGCGGACCTCGGATCCGGCAGGAAGTTTTTTGAGGGCCAAATTCAGATTACCCAGAATTACCATAAGGCGATTGTTGAATTCGTGGGCGATGCCTCCCACCAGCACCCCGAGGCTTTCCATTTTTTTGGCCTGCTGCAGACGGCGTTCCGTTTCGAGACGTTCCTCCTCAGCCCTCTTCCGACCGGTGATGTCACGGGCAAGATAGAGGCCGTAGCCGCTGCCGTCGTATTCAAAAAAGCTGATATTCACCTCAACCGGATACTCATGGCCATCCCTGGTCTGGTGATTGGATTCACAGGTGAGGACGCCCTGGTTGACAAGTTTGCGCCACTGCTCAGGCCATTTCTCCGGCTGAAAGCCGGAGTTGATATCCGCCAAACAGAATCCCAATAGTTCTTCGTGGCTGTAAGCGAGTGCCCGGCACGCTTCTTCGTTGACGTAAAGTAAATTGGCAGTATCGTCAAATAGGTATGCTTCCTCGTGCACCTTGTTGAGGGCGAAGATCAAGAGCGCAAGGTGCTGCTCGGCCCGCCTGCGCTCCGTTATGTCACGGCCGACCGACTGGATTTCAACCAGTTTCCCCTCCTGGTCGAAAAAACCACGGTTGACGAACTGCATCCAGTGCAGATGCCCAAGGCCGGAATACGCACGGTTTTCGATAACAATGAGAGGATTTTCCGGGGAGAGTTCGCGGAGTTTCTCTTCAACCAATAGCACATCCGGTTCAAACGCTTTCGGCTGCCACTTGTTTCCGACTAATTCCTCGCGGGTCTTGCCGAAGAAGCGGCAAAAGACGTCGTTGACGAAGATGATGGTACCGTCGGCCAGAAAGCGGCAAATCACCTCGGTCTGGTCCTCCACCACGGCCCGGTAGCGCTCTTCACTGTCTCGCAGGGCCTCTTCCAGCCGTTTACGTTCGCTGATGTCGCGAACGATGGCCCACATGCCGCTGGGGGTTCCCGTAGTGTCGCGATGCAGACAGGTCCGCAACTCTACGGGGAAAATCACCCCGTCCCGCCGCCGGTACTCCTTCTCGTAGATGTCTGAATATCCCCTGACAAGCACCTGCTCCCTGACGATATCGGCTTCGATCTGATGCCATACTTCCGGCGTAAAATCAGTATAGCTCATGGAGAGCAGTTCTTCGCGGCTGTAACCGAGCATGTCGCAGAAGATTCCATTGCACATCATAATCCTGCCGCTCATGTCCACACCGGCAAAGGCGTCCATCATATTTTCATAGAGGTTGCGCAACACATCTTCCGGGATACCCATGCAGTCTTACCTCCATCTGTGGAATGGCTGCGGCAGCGGTTCTGACCTGACATAGTATATGTGCAAGGTACCTCTATTCTACAGCATCTTTCCAATTCCGCCATCGCCAATAATTACCGCAGCTTGGGTATCTTCTCAGCCCGGGAAAAGCGGGGGAGTAAAGGCTGGGAAAAGCATTTTTTTGACCAGGTACATTAGGAAAAACAGCAATTTTGATGTCGTGTTCGACACGCCCTATATCCTTGATATACTCGAAAAAGCGCAATGTACGCCATGGCCATCAGTACGCCATATTAACTTCCGCAAAGGACGAGCCATGGGCCCAAATAAGCTGACGGTCCGGAGATACATGGATGCTTTTGTCGAGAGAGGCAGGGTTTTACTTGTCACCGTAACAACGTCGCGATAATCCCAGAGAAAAACAAAGGAAATCTTGCCATGCGAATCAAAAGTTCAGGAATACTCAGTTGCGCAATCATCCTTGCCGCTGCCTGTTGCTGTATAGCGGGAGAAGCACAAAATCTGACGGTGACTGGCGGCGAAGCCATAACCTATCAATGCGAGAACGGTGTGCAGATAGTGGCGCGTTACTATTCGATTTCCGACAAGAGCCTCGATTTTGTCAAGGTGCGGCTTCCGAATGACAAGGAGTACACTCTTCCGCAGGCCCTCTCTGGTTCCGGGGTGCGTTATTCCGATGATCGTGAGCTGGTCTGGTGGACAAAGGGCGCCTCGGCCTTTGCCGAGATGCGTGATCAGAACGGCGATTGGCAGGTGAAATATAACAACTGCGCAGAGAGTGACAATAAGCAGTGACAGGATTCATGGGTCACCGAGAGGGGCTGTAAATGATGAAAGGAAGCGAGAAACGCCAGGCCGCCTACCCGATCGACAAGCTTTTTCTCGACCGCTGGTCGCCCCGTGCCATGACAGGCGAAGCGATCACCCGGGAAGAGCTGCTGGTACTTTTTGAAGCCGCACGCTGGGCGCCGTCGTCCTACAATAATCAACCATGGCGTATCCTCTTTGCCCGCCGTGACAGTGAGCACTGGCCCCTGTTCCTGAGTCTGCTGGTTGAAACGAATCAAGTCTGGGCGAGCAAGGCGGCGGCATTGCTCGTGTTCATCTCGAAGACGACCTTCGACCATAACGGCAAGCCGTCCCGCACCCACTCGTTCGATACGGGCGCAGCCTGGGAGAACCTGGCCTTGCAGGGAAATCTGCGCGGCTATGTCGTACACGGCATGCAGGGCTTCGACTACGAGCGGGCGAAGACGGAGTTGGAGATTCCAGACGAGTATCAGGTGGAGGCGATGGTGGCCGTGGGGAAACCGGGCGCAGCGGAATCACTCCCAGAAAAGCTTCAGGCGATCGAATCACCCAATGATCGTCGGCCGTTGGATCAGTCTGTCTGCGAGGGGCTGTTTCGCCTCTAGGAGCAGAAGTGAAGACCAGAAAGAAATGGTTTTGTGTGCTCCTCAGGAGCTGTCCTCAGGACTCCGCTCCACGTCCGAAGGGTCTTGAGGCAACAGGGATGCAGCAACGGATGCATCGACGAACACTAGTGCTTTTGATCTGCGCTGTTTTCCTCGGCTGCGTTTCGGTTCGCGCGCCATTGGTTGCTGACAAAGATTTCCCGTCAGCCTGGGGAGAGATCAATCAACTCGGCTTTGAGTGCAAGGCTCTTGACGGCACCTATCTGAATGAGGGAGCTGTAGTAGCTGCTGAGGGAGTTGCTCAACCATTGTCGCTCACTTCGGTGCTTGCCATGCAGAGTAGCGCTCGAGCGGTGACTTTAAATGTTCATACTCGAAAAATAGACCAAAATGGCGATAGTTTCATTACCCTTCGAGTTGTTCCCGATGAAGATTCCGCTTCAATGAAAGAACTCGATGGCTGTTTTTGCATCAAGCAAACTTTAGCGTGTACGCAGGTCAGTGAAAAATATTGGTCTCTGCCGAATTTCGGTTTTGGCGGCTCACAGCAAAATGTCTACTTTTCCATCGCGAGTGATCGCTCCTTGGTTGCCAGGCTGCAGAATTACCATGCTGATGTGATTCTACTGATACCCGTTTTCGGGATAAAGGAGCCGTGGGCAAGGTTTGAGCGAGTAGATAGATGAATTTTACGATGTCCGGATTGTCGTTACACATAATGACAAGGCCTGGTAAAAATAAAAACAGGGACGTAACCACGAGGTTGCGTCCCTGTTTTTTTATTTTTTCTATTTTTTACTGCCACTGGGGCCACTCACGCAATGTCACGACTAGCTGCAACAAGTTTGTCGACATTGTAGACGAAACCGGTGACGAAAGGATCTTCGAAATGATGCGATAACACCCCTGCTCATCTACAAAGCGGACGGGTTTATCTCGGCCCGTCTCCTTTGTTGGGTTATGCCGGGTTCTTTTCAGTCGGCAATCCACTTGTTGCAGATTTCGAGCAGTTGGGTCATGGTAAAAGGTTTCGCCAGGTAGTCATCCATTCCTGCCATCAGACAGAGCTCCCTGTCTCCTTTCATGGCATTGCCGGTGAGTGCAACGACCGGTGTCCGTTTTGCTCCTCGATCAGCCTCGGTTGTCCGCAGTCGTCTCGTTGCATCATATCCATCCAGTTCCGGCATCTGGCAGTCCATGAGGATCAAATCGTAGGAATGGTTCAATGCGGCTGTCAGGGCTTGGGCGCCATCAGTCGCAGTATCCACGGTGTATCCGAGTATTTCGAGCATTTCCGTGGCAATTGCCAGGTTCACTCTGTTGTCTTCCGCAACCAGAACACGCGGCCTTGGTGTTTCTTCGGGAGTATCCGCGCCGGGGAGACCTGATGACGGCGCAAGGAGCGCGGTTGTTTCCTTTGCCGGGACTGTTGATTCGGGAATACCGAACGGCAGGGTAAAAAAGAAGGTCGATCCTGCCCCCGGGCTGCTTTCAACTTCCAGGGTGCCGCCCATCAAATCGATAAGCTGGCGGGAGACAGACAACCCCAAGCCTGTGCCGCCGTATTTTCTTGTTGTCGATTCGTCTGCCTGGGTAAAAGACTTGAAGATCAGGGCGCATTTTTCCTCATCGATGCCGATTCCTGTATCTTTGATCGCAAAGCGGACCATGAAGCTGTTTTTCCGGCTTTCAGCGTTTCCTGGAATTAAAACCGTTTGCAGCGTTACTTCACCATGGTCCGTGAACTTTATGGCGTTTCCTACCAAATTGACGAGTGCCTGCCGCAGACGGAGCTGGTCGCCGCGAACAACCTGGGGTGTTGCAGCATCGATGTCAAGCGCCAGGATGATGCCTTTGGCCCGTGCCGTTTCTCTGAACAGGTTGGCAATGTCGTCGACTGACTGCCTGAGGTCGAAGTCGGCCTGTTCAAGGATCAGTTTTCCTGCTTCGATGCGTGAGAGATCGAGAATGTCGTTGAGCAGCAACAGCAGTGATGAGCCCGAACGGGATATGGTCTGGGCATAATGGCGCTGTTTCTCATTCAGATCGGTCTGCAGAAGCAATTCCGTCAAGCCGAGGACTGCGTTCATGGGCGTTCGGATTTCATGGCTCATATTGGCGAGAAACTGGCTCTTTGTTCGGCTGGCCTGTTCCGCTTCATCGCGAGCAGCGCTCATGTCATCGAATGCTGTGCGGAGTGTTTTGTTGGAGGTTGCCACCTGGCGGAAAAACAGGAAACCGCTCACCATGACGGAGAGGATAACCAGGAAAATTGCGATGTTGGCGAACAGTCGATATTTTTCCCGCTCCACTGCCTGCTGGACTTCCAGGTTCTGAAGCTTGATACTGCTTTCGAGGAACAACCTGTTGGCGTTTTCATTGATACGGAAAAAGAGGGGCGGAACGCTCTTCATATACAGATCAATTTCTTTGTCCAAAGAAAAGAGTTCAGAGGTTTTCTTCTGCTTACGGAGGGCTTCACGCTGTTCCAACATGCTGACCAGGTTCGCTACCGTAGTACGCATGGTGTCCAGGTACGGATCCAGCTCGATAACTTCCATCACGTAGCCGCCTGAACCGGATTCGGGGTGAAAGTGTATGGTCCGGGCAACCTCGTTTCGTCCTTCCATGTTGAGTGGACTTATCCGCGTAACCGTTCCCCCGTGTTGCAGAACATGTATGTCATGTTCAAGCTTGCTGATTCTTGCCTGGAGTATTCGAGAAATTCTTTGTTGGGACGGGATTCCGCTGGTGGCGACCAGCTGGTAGACGCCCTTTTCGATATTCTGGAGACTGTCGACGATCTCTTCGCCGATGAATAACCGGGCTTGCTCCTTGGCGCTCTGTTCGACGAGTTCGTCTGCCAGACGCGAGTACAGATTGCTCAGGCCGACCACCAGCAGAAACCCGGCAAGAAATATGGCGAGCTGCCAATAAAAAGTGGATGCGGAACGATCTGGAATCAAGGTGTTTTGTTCGAACGGTGGTTTAGTCATGGGCAACGCCTTGAGATTCTCCGAAATTATTTGTGATGGAGAAAAGTATTGTCATGGAATCCATATTTTCGGAAGATTGCCTGGCCTTCCGGAGATGTTGCATACTTCATGAAACGGCGGACGAGCGGCTTCTGTTTTGAGAAGGTGAGCAGGTTGAGGAGCAGCGCCTCCGGTTTGGCAGCTTTGGGTGGGAGGTCGACAACGTCGAGAACTGCAGAATTGTCCGAAAAGAAACCCGTGGCACGCCAATTGACGATCAGGTCCGCCTCCCCCTGTTTCATGGCAAGGTTGAGGCTGCGGGAGTCCGGGGCCAGGAAGACGGCTTTTTCGAGGACCTGCTGGTAGATGCCGAGCTTTTCAAGGGCTTTCCGGGTAGCCTGTCCGATGCTGCCGCTCTGGGCATTGCCGATGATTACCAGCAGATCTTCGCGCAGCAGTTCGCGCAGGTCCCCCCGCACCTTTTTCGGGTTGCCCTTGCGGACCAGAAGTGCAAGCTGATTGTACCCTACGGTAACATATTCGCCAAGCAGGCCTTCGCTCATGTGTTTTGTCCGATAGGCAGGCTCACCCGGGAGATATAAGTCGCCGAGCATGCTTTTTTTTGCGCTCTGGTACAGGTCTTCCGATCCTCCCTGGGCCAAGGTGATCTTGACATTTTCGATTTTCTCAAAGCGGTGGGCAATTTCTGACATTGGCCTGATCATGGTGATTCCGCAATAAATGAGCAACTCAACAGGTTTCTTCCCCTCTGCTGCTTCGACGGTGCCGAGTCCAGTCATTCCAAGAATCAATGCCGTGATTACGAGAAATCCGGTGAACATGCGAGATGTCATGCTGTTCCTCCCAACAATGAGGTAGTGGTTCCGCGCGTTCAGCCGCGCAGTAGATTTCCACTGTAATGATTGTATCGGTATTGTACAAGAATTTCTAAATGATATTGGTACAAGCTGGGTCACTACGGTAATTTTGCACGGTGAGCCAGGATTATCGAGTCTGCGGGACCAGGGACGTTGTTTCTGGAAATGTTTTGCAATTGGTGAATGGTAACCACGGGGGCGGCCCCGGTGAGAGGCTGAAGGGTCAGATCTCAACGATCAACAGTTGTTGTCTCCTGTTGAGATCTGACTGCGAGGAGTGGGGTGTTGTAACAATGGCGGTTTTAACACATTTCAAGTGCCGCGGCGATTCTCGTTTTCAGCTGCCCAAGGTCCTGCTGCGAAAAATCGGTGACCACCTTCAAATAGTTTGTAGCAAGTTCGTCCCGCACATACGACTCGACCTTGACCGCCTCGACATTGTAGGTGTGGCACGCTTGCAGAACGAGATCGATGACAAGGTCCGGCTTGAGTGATTCAACCTGTTTTTTCAGCACCTCATAGCGGCCGGTGTTCGGGGTCATGCAGGCGCAGGGGATTTGCAGATAGCGGGTTGCAATCGCTTTTACGGGATCGCCGCTGCCTTCCTCGATTTCCCCGGCATACGGCTTGAGACCGGTGCAGGAATCCATTCCGACGATGACGGCGCCTTCTTCATCGACCAGTTTCAGTACTTTCAGAACATCGCCGCCAATCGGGCAGCCGGTGATCAGCACTCTCTTGGCATTCTCTTTTGAACTGTAAACGCCCTTAGCCTTTCTTTCTGCCAGCATCGCCACGATTTCCTGCAGCTTTGCAATGGTTTCTTCGCCGTTTGAAACCATGGCGAAGGTGGAGACATCGTACATCTCCTGCCAGGTGATGACCGACGGCGAACAGGCGCCGAAGGCGTAGATTTCTTCCACAAGGCGGTTCTTCCTGTTGCAGTCCCTGATGCTCTCTTCCAGCGCCGCGTCGCTGATGGTGGTCGCGAACTTTTCTTCCAGGAATTTTTTGAACCCGTGGACCGATTGTGTCCAATAGGCGCCGGCCCCCTCATTGGCCGGGCACTGGGGAAGGTCCATCACATAGAGCGGCCGGTGTTTTTCAATCAGCTCGAACATCTTTTTCTTACCGTCGCAGGTTGTTTCCCCGACAACGGCATCGGTCAACTCAAAAAACGGACAGGTCTTCAATTCAATAAAGCCGAAGCTTGACTTGATGAGCGGGCAGAGATTGGTGGGGAGTGTCTCCTCTGCCTTGGCAATGGGCGTGTTGGAAAAAGCGCACAAGATGGCCGGTACGCCTCCCATGGCCCAGATGACTTCCACCGGGGCATAGGAGCAGTAGGCACCGACAACTTTGGCTCCGGTGTCTCTCATTTTGATGACCTGGGCCAGGGCGCGTTTGAGCGGCGCATCCTGGTATTCGTCGTTAAACAGAGTTGAAAGCGGGTTCATAGATTCTCCTGGTGTAGGATGTTAGCCGTAAGTGCTGCGCCATAGGCGCCATAGAAGTCCGGGTATTCCGGAACCAGAACCTGTTTGCTGATAGCCGCGGAAAGGAATTGAACAAGGGCATTGTTCTTCGCGCCTCCGCCGACAAAGAGGATCGCTGTGGCATCCGGTCTCGTTACCTTCGATAAAAGAGCAACCAATTTTTTCAGCAAGGCTTCATGGATCGCGCGCGCGATGTCTTCGAGCGAAATTCCGGCAGTCAAAAGTGAAATCACTTCCGACTCGGCAAAAACGGTACAGGTGCTGTTGATTTCAATCGAGTTGTTTCCCTGGAGCGCGGCAGCAACAAGTTCGTTCAGGCTCAGTCCCAACGACCCTGCCATCATTTCAAAAAACTTTCCCGTGCCGGCGGAACACTTGTCGTTCATCTCGAATTTCAGCAACTGGCCATTCTTCTGATTGATCAAAAGAGCTTTGGTGTCCTGGCCGCCAAGATCAATGACTGTTTCAATCTCGGGATGGAAATGATGGGCCGAGGTTGCATAGGCCTTGATCTCGGTAATGACCTCGCCGCCCAGCACTTTTTGTGAAAGTTGTCTTCCATACCCGGTGGAGATGAGGTGGTCCCACGAGTAGCGTTCTTTGATCAGGCTCAATTGAGAGGATAAATCAATGCTCGTCTCGGTTTGAAAGCGCTCGACAACCTCATAACCTTCACTGTCAAGGAGCACGAACTCGATGCTTCTTGATCCGATATCAATACCTGCCAGTTTGATAAAAACTCCTGATACATCGAAATGCGCGACGATGATAAGCTGATCTAAAGTTACTGCGACAATACCACTCGGAGCGGGCAGACGTCAAGCCAGCGAAAATGGGTTAGCGGTAATGTTGTCCAAGGGTGGTGCAGGGGCAGGGTGGCTGCAACCGATAACTGCCAAATGGCTGCATGTCGCCTGGCATCTATCGACTCATCCTTGTAGTTGGTGGCAGCGGACTCCTGTTTTTTTCATATTTCTCCGAGTTGGGAATGCAGCTTTTCGGGACCAAAAACACGGCATCTTCTCCTTTGCTTGAAAAGAATAATGAGCTAATACTTTGTTTGCGAAATTCAATCCGGAAGTGCCTGGCGGCGGGTTGATCGGTTAACTGGCCAACATTCCTTTTGGAAGATTATTCGGCAGGTATTTGTATGTAAAACGGTATGTTACGAGGGGTCAATTTTGTTGGATTGGTTTGCGTGGTGAGTCGGGTTGGATGTTGGCCATGTCTGGTGATTAAGGAGTTAGACCGAAAAGGAGGATTAAGTTGAAACAGGAAAATATAAAAGCGGAAAAAATGAGGCTTATCGATCCGGACCCGATGTCGATTTTCTTGTCAGTGTTAGGTGCCGTGGGATCAGTTGCATCAATTATTTCGTACCTTGAACAAAGAAAAGAAAGGACATATTGGTCTGATAAATATTCTGAGAGAAAAAGAGCTCAGCTTATTGAAGCCGTTGCAGATATTGAATCCAACCTTACTCAAATTGAAGGACAGATTCAAAAACTAAAAATATTCATTCAGCTATACGGTGAGAATAGCAAGCCCATTAACAGGCGTCCTTTCCGTTTCGGAGAAGTAAAAATTTTTTTCCACCATAAAGCATTTCAAGAATTTGGGCAACTACATGTAAAAACAACAACTTTAACGACCAAAGTAGTCCGTTCTGTATATAACGCACTAAATCTAATTGACGAACTGGGAATTGAAGTTGATAAAGGGCATTTTAAAAGGCTTATAGAACTTCAAAGCGAACTTAACCTTGCTATATCAGGAGATACCTCTTACGAACAAGCGATTGACTTAAATATAAAAGTAATCGATATGGCAAGGGACGTTGCAAATAGAATGCGAGAAGATTTTGGTCTTGAACCTAGTCCCGATCAGGATTCTGGGGTTCCACGATGGTAATGTCTAACCAGCGGCGACAGCGGTCTCCGCTGACGCTCCGCCGCTGGCGCCTTGAGACGTTGGATAGGACTGAATGAATAAAACCTCAAACTTAATTCTTGCTGCATTTTGCTTCTTCCTGTTTTGGGCTGGAATTGCATATTGTCAAATGAACAAATGGACTGTTGGTTCAATCTGCTTTTTGACCGGCCTAATCGGCATAATCTCAACATATATAGCTGATAAACGACGCGAAAAAAGGGAAGAGATTAAACAAGATAAAATCAATAAAGTTAGAATAGATCAGCTAATAGAGGAGTTCAGTAGATCCGACTACTTTGTATTGAAAATAATAATTGGACGTACTGAAATGATATTAAACGGAATTGGCTTCACTCCGGCAAAGTCTAACTTTGTTACAACGGCTGATTTTGTTGCAACGACTGACTTTATTGCTTGGAGTGATGTGAAAAAAATATCGACCTTTAAAAATGGCGGAGGCTCAAGATCAGAGCCTACTCCCTACTATGTTTTATCAATAACTTTGGCAAACAATAAATTAATTTGGACTAAATTTAAAAAAGCTACCGAACATGCAAAAGTAGTTGAAGCCATATCTCAATGGCTATGGAAAAGACAAACTCTAAAAGAACGCGAACCGCTGGCTGAAATCAGATAACCCGAATTATCATAAAGCTCCTACCACTCGGCGGCAGCTGGTCATCGCGGAGGACCGCGCTGCCGCTGCGCCTCGACCACGTTGAATAAATAATGCCAAACTTCTGAAACTCGAAAAATTATTTACGCAAACCCATTAGAAGCCCGTGTGTCAGCAACGGGTGAATTTTATGAACTTATTGCCGTCCTCTTTGGTCTTCGCAACTACGAGGCATTGTATGAATGATGAAAATATCAGAATGGGAATTCTGACCACAGCGACTTCAAAACAACCATCTAAATATTTAGTAGGTATCCTTTTAAGCGTGTTCTTTCTAACCATTGGGGTTTTAAGGCTTGGCCAAGCATATATTGACCACGGAAACAGTCTGGAACCGCCCAAGTATAGCAAATTGAAGGAAATCACTGGCATACTTGAAAAAGCTAGTTATGGCAGTGCTACGGGGATTGCAGTGAGGGATGCCAAAACTTACGCCAGATATTCCTGTAGATATGGGCGATGCAGTTACAGAGATTCCGATATTGGCAAGCCATCCCGGCTGCTTGTCCATGGTAAGGTAATTTACCAGATTGAAGTCAATAACATGATTAGGTTTAGCTATGCTGAAAAAATCAGGCGCACTGCCAGGGATATCAGGATTGGGGCGATAGCTCTAATAATTGGTGTCATTCCAATAATTGCGATATTTGTTCTCAAAATATTGGCACGCAGGTTTAAGTAATGGCTATTTATGAAGACTGAGAGGATGTTGGTAGCTTTTGTAAGTTATTGAGAAAAACAGGTTTTCAACCAAGTGGGTCCGTGATGTGGTCGGACCAAATCAATTTATTGATATTTCATGGTTTTGCCCCAAAAAAAAAGCATAGGGGTCAGGTCTACATTCTACACTAAATGCAGAATGTAGACCTGACCCCTAATGATTCCCATTCTTCCGCATGGCTACAAAGACCCAGGCAAGTTACCAGCAGTTTTGCAACTGCTCAGAAACTCGACCCAATTTAATGATAAGGCACTTTCGTAGCCTTACGGCGGGAAATATGGGACAACTCCCCATTTTCCATTTTTATGAAGTGATAGAAGATTAGGAGTACCCAACCAAACCATAAGACCTGCCCTAAAACCCGGGAGGTCAATGGCTGCCCCGTTGTCGCCGGTGACCAAATGGATACAAAATATATGCTCTTAACCGTTTAGGCAAAGATGTTGTTTCCGGGCGCGGCGACAGGCTCCATCTCTCAGAGCATTTTGATATAATTGTCAGCAAGATGGGGGGCAGGCATGAGCATAGCCAACAAAAATACGGTGGATGTCCAAGGTACGACGGTTAGTTTCGTCAGCAGAGGAAGCGAGGATTTTATCAGCCTTACGGACATCGCCAAATATAAGAATCCTGACCACGCTGATGATGTGATCCGGAACAGGATTCGGAACAGGAACACCATTGAATTCCTCGGCAAATGGGAACGTCTCAACAACCCTGATTTTAATCCCGTCGAATTCGACGGGATTATATTTCGGACAGGCCTCAACAGCATTACGCTCACGCCTAAGCAATGGGTCGAGAAAACCCGCGCCACAGGGATTGTGTCGCGAGCCGGACGCTACGGCGGTACGTATGCACACAAGGACATTGCCTTCGAGTTCGCCTCCTGGGTCTCCGTTGAGTTCAAGCTCTACCTCATCAAGGAGTTCCAGCGCCCCAAGGAAGACGAAAACCGCCGACTCTCACTCACATGGAACCTGAACCGCACCCTGTCCAAGCTTAACTACCGCATCCATACCGACGCTATTTGCGAGCATCTTATCCCGCCGAAAATCACGCATTCGCAAGCGGCCATCACCTACGCCAGCGAAGCCGACCTGCTAAACATGGCGCTCATCGGCCTGACCGCGAAAGAGTGGCGCGACGCAAATCCCAAGCTTGACGGGAACATGCGCGACCACGCCACCGTAGAGCAGTTACTCGTGCTCGCCAACATCGAGGGAATGAACGCTGAATTCATCCACATGAACCTTCCGCCAGGCGACCGCCTGAAACGTCTCAACCAGATCGCCATTCGCCAGATGCAAACGCTCACAGCCGCACCCGTGCGCCCAATCCCCGGCAGAATTGAAAAAAGGGAGTTGAGCGAGGATAATTGACAACAAAGAAGGTGGGTGTCAAAGCTACACATTTGACAAAAAAGCAGACGGCTAATAATGTGAAATCCCAACCATGCAGAAGCAGCGGCCAAAAACCGCCGCTGTCCTCCCGATCCGTTGGCCGCTAAAAATGAGAAGAATAATTTTTACACTTTGAGGAATATCAAATGTTATCTGTTTCTGAACAACTGAATCAATTGGGATGGGATGAATGGTTTGAAACAAAGGCGCAAGATAACATCTCGGAAGGACAACGTGTTGCACGTGTTATTGCAGTTGATCGTGAGCAACTTCTCGTAATAGATGAAACTGGCGAATATCGCGCAAAGCTTGCTGGCCGTTTTCTATATGCGATGGAGCAGCCGAGTGACTTCCCTTGTGTTGGAGATTGGGTATCCATTCAGCACCGTGGCTCTGACGATTTTGGAATAATTCATGACGTCATTCCGAGAAAGTCGTTTCTTCGTCGTAAGGCTGCGGGAGATACCATTGAATACCAGATGATTGCGTCGAATATTGACGTAGCATTAATCGTCCAGTCCTGTCAGTTCGACTTCAATGTTAACAGGCTTGAACGTTATTTGGTAATGGTAAGGAATGGGCACGTAGACCCTGTCATTTTACTCACAAAAACTGACTTGGTCGGTCCTGAAACACTCCAAGAACAAATTGATGAAATTAGAAATGCTGGAATAACCACGGAGGTAATCGCGTTTAGTAATATCACCGGAGAAGGGGTTAACAATGTGCGCGACATTCTACAATCCGGGAAAACCTACAGTCTTTTAGGTTCATCAGGGGTTGGCAAAAGCACTTTGATAAACCAACTGATTGGCCGTAAGATACTTGAGACCAAAATGGTGAGTGGTACTGGAGAAGGGCGACATACGACGGTGCGTCGCGAACTCATACTATTGAGTAATGGTGCAATGCTGATAGATAACCCAGGAATGCGTGAATTTGGCATTATGGGAGCTGAGGAAGGAATGGGCGACAGCTTTGCTGATATCTATGTGTTAGCATCGAAATGCAAATATCGTGATTGCACCCACTCGAATGAAAAAGGTTGTGCTGTTTTGGCTGCAGTTGAGGAAGGAAGCCTCCATCGGGCACACTATCAAAACTTTATCAAACTGAGGACTGAATCAGAGTTTCACGATCTGTCGTATCTTGAAAAGCGAAACAAGGATAAGGCATTCGGTCGCTACATTAAGTCTGCCAAGAAAGATCTGGGAATCAACCGCAAGTAATTAAGGAGAATAAGGGGTACTTTCCCATTCAAATGCGCAACGGAAAGAGGATTTGTCAACAAGGAAGAAGCACCGGCCTAAAACCGCCGGTGTTCTCCTAGCGCGTTGGACAAGGAAATCATACCGAATGCGAATTTATTATCTTGATGAGCCATTAGATCTTGTAAGGAAAGTGAGAGCCGTTCTGGACTCGCCTCCACAACATAAGGGTGTCAGAGAAACGCAGAGATGTAATTTTCGCTCGATCAGGACACTGCACAAGGAGTCAAACAATGAACAAGCAAGGCACTATCACATTCCTTGAAAAAGTCAGGATTCAGGCTCGGGTTCTGGTGCCGCTCATCAAAGCTTTTGAACGTGAACTCGGGTCAGACCGCGCTCGTTCACTCGCCAGGGAAGCCCTTCAGAACTCGGTCCGCCAGAGCTATGCAAAGCTTCGCGAGAAGAACCCCGGCAATCCGGTCGAACTCATTCCCGGCGGCATTGCCTTGTTTGCGGAGGACGCGCTGGAATACGAGGTAATCGTTCACACCTCCGAGGTATTCGATTTTAATGTCACCAAATGTGCCTACGCGGATTTCTATAAAGCCATGGGTGAGCCGGATCTGGGATTCCTTTTTGTGTGCGAACAGGACCACGCAATAGCAGAAGGGCTGGGCTCAGACCTGGAGTTCAGGCGAACTCAGACCATAATGCAGGGGGCAACCCACTGCGACTTTCGGTTTCGACACATAACCATCGGAAGCGATCCCAATAATGACAGTCTAGGGGAGCCATAGGGTCAGGACTTGATACCTTGATTATGGCCAACTGCATGAAAATAGAAGTATATGTTTGCAAAAAATAGAGGGGAAATAGGGATACTTCCCTGTTTTCAGCTTAGATAAATGGGGAGGTGTCCCGAATGGCTGTGAATGTGATCGCAAAATTCAAGGAAAAGTTCGGCAAGGTCAGGACCCATCTTACGAGCCTGGATGACCAGCCATTGGGCAAGGCGGCGCTTGTTATCGTCCTGTTCCTCGATATCTTCATCCTGGTCGCCATTTTCAACGGTCTTGCCGCACATACCCGGCAGCTTTCATCACCCGAAGAATACATCCCGTATTCCTGCCGGGAAATCGTCATCGAACGCCACTGGAATCCCACCAACCGGATGGACAACCTTTCTTCCCTCGTACTTTCTTCCAGTACCATCTATTACCCGGTTGATGAGAAAAAGAAAGATCTGCATCCGGTCTGCAAACCCTATATCGATCTCATTGGTCAAATTGAGAAAGACAAGGAATTGACCAGAATTTTCGAAGATCGCAACAAATCCGATCTTGAAGCACGGGAACTGCAGCGTGGCATCGACAATCTGAAAGGCGCCTACGATACCTCGTTGCTGGAAACCATAGCGCAGCAGCAGGAAAGCCAAACAAAAGTCGATGCGACGAAAAAGGATTTTCAGCAGAAAACAAGCGCCCTGAATATTCTGAAGAACCGGATCGCATCATTGGAAGAGACGATCAACCGGGATGCAAAGGTTACGCTGCTCTGGGAAAAGATCCAGGGACTTACCGAAACCGACCGGCAGCAAGTGCGGACTGATCTGCGTCGCTTGAACTTCTGGTATCCGGTGAAAAAGTTGGGAATGCAGCTGATCTTCCTGCTGCCGCTTTTTGCGATTTTTTATGCCTGGAACGCCCTGAGCATCAGAAAAAACCACGGGGTCCAGACCCTGGTTTCTTCTCATCTTCTCGTGGTCTCATTTATCCCGATCTTCTGCAAAATCATCGAAACCATCTATGATATCATTCCGAAAAAATTGCTGAAGCAGATCATCGATCTGCTCGAGTCACTCAAGCTCGTTGCTATCTGGCATTACCTCGTAATTGCAGCAGCTGTCATTGCTGCACTTGTCCTGATCTATCTTTTTCAAAAGAAGCTGTTTTCGCGTGAAAAGCTGCTTGAGCGCAGGATCTCGAAAGGTGACTGCCAACAATGCGGAAAGCATCTGCCTGCCGGAGCGAACGCGTGTCCTTTTTGCGGATTCGCGCAGTTTACCTTGTGTGGCCACTGCAGCAAGCCAACCCATGTCCATGGGAAGTTTTGCCGGGAGTGCGGGAAGAAACCCATGGTTTGAGGCAGATTGGGAGTAGTTTCTGTGCAACCGGAGGTACGATGATATGAGATATTCCCTGAAAAGAAGTTGCTGCACGAGTGCCGCGGGTCTGGTGTTGGCGCTGTTCCTTGCGGTCATAAAATCCTCTCCAATCAGCTGACCGGAAAAAGCTGCTGCCCGCAGGAAGATGCCGTATCCCTTGCTTCGCACCGTGTTGAGGCGGCTTCTTGCCATTTTGGGGTCAATTCTCGAAAATGGCGTCCGGACGTTGACTTGTTGGCGAAGCTGGTTTTATTTCAATAGGGTGCGGTGAAGAATTTTTCTTTCGGGAATAAAGCAAAAGGAAAGCCAATCATGCAAATCATCTACCTGATTCCACTCTGGTTTACCCTTGTCTTTGCCGTTGCAGGCGACTGTGCCGAGGCACAAGAATACAATCTCACGGTTACCGGCGGCGCAGCGATCACCTATCAATGCAATGGCGGTGAGCGAATTGTTGCCCGTTACTTCTCGCTTTCCGACAAGGGCCTCGATTTTGTCAAGGTGCGCCTCCCTGACGGCAGGGAGTTTACCCTGCCGCAGGTACTCTCCGGGTCGGGTGTCCGCTACTCCGACGAACGGGAACTGGTCTGGTGGGCAAAAGGAACCACCGCTTTCGCCGAGATGCGGGACCAGAACGGCGATTGGCAGCTCCGCTACGACAACTGCACGGAGAGCGGCGACTAGCGGAAAATGCGGGTTGCCCGAAACAGCGTGGAGCCCGGGTACTTGGGATCGCGGGCGCCCGCGTGCCTCTTGTGACCATTGTCACAGTTGACTCATTTCGAAAGTTCAACGGTAATGGGAACACCCTTCGACACCATGTTGTACACGGGAGAGAATTCACAGCCCCGTTGCACGACCTCCAGCTTTTGCTCTTCGCTGAGGTTGCCGGTGACACGAACAATCATTGTAATGCTTTTGAAGCCCTTCGGCACATTCGGGTCCAATCCCAGGAACCCGTGGAGATCGAGATCACCCTCCAGCGAGGACTCGACCGCGTCCACCTGTATCCCTCGTGCCGCGGCATGATAGACTGCCGAAGTGGTTACGCAGGATACCAAGGCATGAAGGAGATGTTCCACCGGATTGGCGGCCTTGTCGCCGCTCAGCAGTATCTTGGGTTCATCCGCCTCCATGGTGAACTTGCCGTCGCGCTCCTGGAACACCTGTCCGGCCCCGGAGGAGGCTCGTACGGTTGTCTTGTTGAGCCCGGCTCCTTGCCATTCATTTGTTATGCGAAATTTGAAATCCGCCAGGGACGGCGTTTCTCGAATCGCCTGGATTGTCTCTTTCAGTTTGCCGACTTCCACGCCATTAACGGCATCCGAACAACTTTGCTCTTTCATGGTATTTCCTCCTTGCATGTATAAGCCTCTTTGCGCGTCAAACCTGTGGCGCACACTGGAGCTCAAGTTTCCATCTGGAGGGGTGACTCCTCAAATTTGTTCGTACTATACGTTGCAATTTCATGCTGTGTTCTCTACAAGTTTAGTACAAAATTCACCTGATTCAATATGCTTGGTGATTAAAGACAGTAACTGCGTGTGACACATCAGGAAATTTGCCGGTAAAACGGCGGCATCACCTCGCGTGCCCGGTCTTGCTTGCGGCAGGGAACCGCGTGGACATGTTGCGTCGGCACGATAAAAGGAGGATTTCCCCATGAAAAAATTGATTTTGCGCTTGCTGCTATGCCTGGTATTGCTGGTGCAGTCCTGTGGCGATGAATCTCCACCGGCGCCGGTTACCGGCTGGGTCATTGGCACGACAACCGCTGCCGTGACGCTGGAACCGTCGGTCAAGATCCTGAAAACCACCAATGGCGGAGTGTCATGGACGCTGCAGACGCTGCCCGCTGAGTGCGTCGGATTCGGGGGAAACGATATCAGCGCGGTAACCGGCCAGGTCGCCTGGGCAGCAATGGGTGATCCCCAAAATGTGGACGGCGGCATACTCCATACCGCTGACGGCGGCAACACCTGGCTGTTGCAGACGCTGCCGGACGGCATGACGAACCGTCATATCAAGGGAATCAAGGGTGTCAGTCCTACAGAGGCCTGGGCGGTCAGTTTACGCGGTGACGTTCTGCATACAACCGATGGCGGGAGCCACTGGGGCATCGTCGAAATGAGGGGTGCCAACAGTCAGATTATCCCTGTTCAACAGGTTAACCGGATGGATGTGGCGGGCAAGGATATCTGGATTGTCGATGCCCTTGCAAGTAATCTCGGCGTTATCCACTCTCCGGATGGCGGTGTGACCTGGTGGCAGGAGCAGTTGCTGGATATCGGTGAAGGGGCCGGACCATTGTCCATATCGGCCTATGATTCGCTGGTAGCCTGGGCTGCGGTGAATTCCGAGGGCTTTCTCTGGTCCACAAGCAACGGCGGCCGGTCCTGGGCCAAGAGCAGCGATGCCATTTCTGGCACGGCGGATTTCGACGACATCTGTGCCTCCAGCGCCAATGTGGTCTGGGTTGCCCAGAACAACGGCCTCACCAGTGGCGGCGTGGCTGCGCGTATCACCGTAACCGATGGCGCATTCGACTCGAATATTTTTACCGACGTAAACTACATGATGGAGGGCGTTTCCGCGCTGCGGGATAATCAGACGGCGTGGCTGGTCGGCATGAAAACCCTTTTTGCAGCTCCTGACCTTCCGCGTGGTGTGATTTATCATACCCGCGATGGAGGGGTCTCCTGGAAGTCGCAAACATTGCCGGACAATGCTCGTGATGTGGATTTTTGGAAAGTCTCGTTTGTGGGCGCACGACGTTAACAATCGTACAAGAAGCGGGAGGTCATGCAGATGGTAAAAGGAAGCGAGAAACGTCAGGCTGATCATCCGATCGACAGTCTTTTTCTGGACCGCTGGTCGCCCCGTGCGCTGTCGGGCGAATCGATTGCTCAGGAGGACTTGATGGTGCTCTTTGAGGCGGCACGCTGGGCGCCGTCGTCGTACAATAATCAACCGTGGCGGATCCTCTTTGCCCGCCGTGAGAGCGAGCACTGGCCCCTGTTCCTGAGCCTGCTGGTCGAGTCGAATCAGGTCTGGGCGAGCAAGGCGGCAGCATTGCTGCTCTTTATCTCGAAGACGACTTTCGATCACAACGGCAAACCGGCCCGTACCCACTCGTTCGATACCGGTGCCGCCTGGGAGAACCTGGCCCTGCAGGGAACGCAGCGCGGTTATGTCGTTCACGGCATGCAGGGCTTCGACTACGAACGGGCAAGAACGGCGCTGGAGATTCCGGACGAGTACCAGGTGGAGGCGATGGTGGCCGTTGGCATGCCGGGCGATCCGGAGATGCTGCCCGAAAAGCTCCAGGCGATTGAAGCGCCCAATGATCGCCGGCCAGTGAAGAAAACCGTCTGCGAGGGGCCGTTTCGGTTCTGATATTTTCCCGGGTTTTCTTTTTCACGTGTGTCGGGAAGCCTTTTGAGCCTTCATCATGTTCTGCCGCTGCCGAAATTGTCCCGCCGACGAGCGCATTATTCTGCTGGTGACTGTTATCGACAGACACCGCAAGACTTTCAGAATTTACAGCTGCAGCGCGGATGAGGTATGGTGGTGAACGAGATGCAGACCTTGACGAAGAACAAACTCATCACCATCCCCGTGCACGGTTTTGCCCTGCCGGTCCCGCGCAGCGGGAGCATCGAAGCCCATTCCGGGTATGGGCGCGCAGCTGCCGACGGCCGGGAAATCCATCTGCGCGTGCAGAAGAAAAGGACCAAGGCCGATCCCCTGTACCAGGCGGAAGTTCCGGTGTGCTGCCAGTTTGATCGGGGTGGATTTACTTTCCGGATCGAAGGACGGCTGGACGGCATCTTCCGGCACGATCTGCCGAGAATCGAAGAGATCAAGAGCGCCTTCAATGTCCGGGAACTTTCCCGCCGGCTGGCCGGCAATCCGTTGGACCATCCGTACGGCCTGCAGCTGCTCAGTTACGGTTATTTCCACTGGCGTGAACATCAGGTCTCTCCGGCGCTGTCTTTCCATCTCGTCTCTTCCCGCAGCGGAGAAGCCGAAAATCTCGACATATCGCTCGACCTTCCCCTCTACGAACAATGGCTGGAGTCCCGCCTTGACGAATTGGTCATTGAGGCGAAGCAGGCCGTAAAGCGTGCCGCCCGGAGACGGAAGATTGCCGCCGGCTTCACCTTTCCCTTTCCCAAGCCCCGCCCGGGCCAGATCGAGCTGATGCAAGAGATCGAGCAGGGCATGGCGGAAGGAAAGCCCCTGCTCATCCAGGCTCCCACCGGTCTCGGCAAGACGGTCGGCGTCCTCTACCCGGTGCTCCGGGAGGCGCTGGGCCGGGGGCAGCGGGTAGTGTATGTCACGCCGAAGAACAGCCAGCATTCCGTGGCCGAGGACGCGGTGAGCCGGTTCCAGGAAACCGGCGCGCGGGTTAAATCCCTTTCCATCACCGCAAAAGCCAAGATCTGTTTCAAGAACGAGCCGCTCTGCAACCCCGATTACTGCGAATATGCCCGCGATTACTACGCCAAGCTCTATGCCCAGGGAATTCTCGATCTCCTGGCGCAGAAACGGAAATTGACCGCCCGCGTGTTTCGCGCCCTGGGCGAACAGTACCAGGTCTGCCCGTTTGAATTGCAGATCGACGGTGCCCGGGAAGCAGACATCATCATCTGCGATTACAACTATGTCTTTGCTCCGCGCTCGGCCCTCGGCCGCGTGACCGAGCTTGCCGTTGACCAGGCGGGCAAGCCGAACCTGGTGATCGATGAAGCCCATAATCTGCCCTCACGGGCCATGGACTGCTATTCGCCGCTGCTCTCTTCGCTGACCCTGGAAAAGATGCGTGATGAGATCCGCACACTGCCGGATCATTTTCGTCGCGAGGCGGAGGATCTGCTCGACGGCTGCCTTCTGGCCGTCGTCGCCTGCCGCCGGGATGAAAACCCGAAACCGAAGCTGATCGATCCCCCCGCGGAGCGTTTTCTGGAGCAGGACGGGCGGCTGCGGGCCTTCCTGTCCCGCTACCTCGATTCCGATCTGGAGATTGGGCGCCAGGACGTGGTCCTGCGTCTCTGCTTCTACTGGTCCGAATTCACGGAAATCCTCGAGCTGGCCGGCACGCCGGAGCGCGAGGAGTTTTTCACCACCTACCATCCGCATCCGGGCGGCGGTACGGTGAAAATTACCTGTTGCGATGCCTCGGCCATGCTCGAGGATTGCTATGCTGACTATCAGCAGGTGGTGGGGTTCTCGGCGACCCTGAAGCCCTTCGAATACTACGTGCGTCTTTCCGGGCTGGATTCTGAGGCAGTGAGGACCGCGGAATTTGCTAGCCCGTTTCCGAAGGAGCGGCGCAAGCTGCTGATCATTCCGCAAGTCTCCACCAAGTACAGCCAGCGCGAGCGCAACTATGCCCGGATCGCGGATGCGGTTCAGCGGATCACGGCCTTGCGTTGCGGCAATTATTTCGTCTTTCTGCCGAGCTTCGAGTTCCTGGACAGGGTTATGGCCCTTTTTCAGGCGCCGGATGGTTTCACGATTTTGGGACAGGAGCGGGGCATGAAGGGGGCGCAGGTGGAGGCACTCCTGGAGCACCTCCGGGAGGCGGACTCACCGACAATCGTCTTTGCCGTGCAGGGCGGCTCCTTTTCCGAAGGGGTGGACTATGCCGGGGAGATGGTGATCGGAGCCTTCGTGGTCGGCCCTCCGCTGCCCAGTTACGACCTCGAACGGGAGTTGATGCGGGGTTACTATCAGCGGAAGTACGGTGCCGGTTTTGACTATGCCTATGTGATACCGGCCATGGCCAAGGCGATTCAGGCTGCCGGGCGCGTCATCCGTTCCGAGACCGATCGTGGATTGATCGTGCTGATGGACGGCAGATTCATGGAACCGGGCTACAGCCGCACCATGCCCGCCGACTGGTTTGAGTCGGAGGTGACGGAACTTGTTTCCGGCGGTATCCTGGCTGAAGTTGCCGAGTTCTGGGCGAACCTGGGAGAGTGCAGTAGCGGGGACTGAGCAGGGTGACATAGGGAAAATTCGATCAGAAGTCCGGCTGACGCTTTTCCAGAAACGCGGCTATGCCATCTTTGCGGTCCTGTGAGTCGAAGCATTCGTGAAAGGCCGCCACTTCCAGGGCCAGTCCCTGGTCAAGTCGCGAGGTTTCCAAAAACAGCTTTTTTACGGCGGCATGGGCCACGGGACTTTTCCGGGCAAGCTGGGCGGCGAGTTTCGCCGCCTGCTCCGGCAGGTTGCGGTCGCCGGCCACGCTGCTGACCAGGCCGATGGCAGCCGCTTCCCGCGCGTCGATGATCCTGCCGGAGAAAATCAGCTCCTTTGCCCTGCCTGGTCCCACCAGGGCGGACAGCCGCTGCGTGCCGCCAAAGCCGGGGATGAGTCCCAGGTTCACCTCAGGCAGGCCGAAGCGGGCGCTTTCTCCGGCCAAACGGATGTCACAGGCCAGGGCCAATTCGCAGCCGCCTCCCAGGGCGTTGCCGGCTGCGACGGCGATCACGACCTTGGAAAGCGCTTCGATGCGCCGGAAAACGGCCTGGCCGAGCAGTGAAAATTTCTCTGCCTGGTCAGGGGTCATCTGGCCCAGTTCACGGAGGTCGGCTCCGGCGCAGAAGTCCCGCTCCCCGGTAATAATGACCACGCGAGTTTCCTGGTCTTCCTCGCAGTCGAGCAGGGCGGCATCCAACTGGTTTAGCATGGCGGAGTTGAGTGCATTCCGGGCCGCGCCGCGGTTCAGGGTGAGGATGCAGACCCGGGCCTTTTTCTCCACAATCAGCAGCTCATCGGTAGTCATAGAATCCCTCGCCGTTTTTTCTTCCAAATTTGCCGCCTTCGACCATTTTGCGCAGCAGCGGGCAGGGACGGAATTTTTCCCCCAGCTCCCGGTGCAGGGTTTCGAGAATGTCCAGGCAGACGTCCAGACCGATGAAATCGGCCAGCTCCAGTGGACCCATCGGCTGTCCGGCCCCGAGCTTCATGATGAGATCGATATCCTCCCGGGTGGCGATGCCCTCCTGCAGGGTCTGGATCGCCTCGTTGATGGCCGGCATCAGCAGGCGGTTGGCAACGAAGCCCGGTGCGTCAGCGACCACCACCGGTTTTTTGCCCATCCTTTCGGACAGGGCACGAATGGTTGCAACAACTTCCGGAGAGGTCCGCAGTCCGGGAATGACTTCGACCAATTCCATGATGTGGGCCGGGTTCATGAAGTGCATGCCGATGAACCTCTCCGGTCTGGTCGTGACCGCGGCCAGCCGGGTGATGGAGATGGCCGAGGTGTTGCTGGCGAAGATGGTTGTTGTGGGGGCCAGGGCATCGAGCCGGCGAAAGATCGCCTGTTTGATCGATTCCCGTTCCGAGGCCGCCTCGATAATCAGCTCGGCCGCGGCACAGTCTTCCAGACTGGTGGTCGTCGAGATGCGGGAGAGCAGGAGTTCCTTCTCCTGGGGGGAGATTTTGCCGGCCGCCGTGCGCCGTTCCAGTCGCTTCCCGATCAGTCCCACGGCCGCGATGGCCCGTTGTTCATCGATGTCCGCCAGGACAACGCTGCAGCCGCAGGCCACCGCGGTCTGGGCAATACCGCTGCCCATGGTCCCGGCTCCCACCACCATAATTTTTTCGATGTTCAAGTTACTTGCCTCCTACATAGTGTCTTTTTCCCCTGCAGGTTAGCTGCCCTCTTTCAGGGCAAGGTGGGCGATCAGCAGTCTGAGCATGTCGGAGGTCCCTTCGCCGATGCTGAGCATGCGCGCGTCGCGCCAGTGCCGGTGCACATCGCTGCCGTCGATGTAGCCGTAACCGCCGTGGATCTGGATGGCCTTGTCGCAGACCCGCTGGGCCATTTCCGAGGAAAACAGTTTTGCCGTGGCCGCCGCTGCGGTGTATTCCAGGCCCCGCTCCTTGAGCTGGGCCGCCTGAAAGGTGAGGAGCCGCGCAGCCTGGATCTCCGTCACCATATCGGCAATCTTTTCCTGCACCAATTGGAATTCCGCGATACTGGAGCCGAAGGCTTTGCGGCGTTTGCTGTAGGCCAGCGCTTTCTCCAGGGCAGCCTGGGCAATGCCCACGCCCAACGCGGCAATGGTGATCCTGCCGCAATTGAGGAAGTGTTTGCCGTAGGTGAGTCCCTTGCCCGGAGTTCCCAGCAGGTTGGCCGCGGGCACCTGGCAGTTATCCAGGCGGATTGTCGAGAGCGGGTGGCCTTTGCAGCCCAGTTTCGGCAGAACCTTGAGGACCTGAAATCCCGGGGTAGTTGTCGGCACGATAAAGGTCGAGATCCCTTCTTCGGCCACGGCGAACAGGATGATATAGTTCGCTTCTCCCGGGCTGGTGATCAGGGTCTTGATGCCTTTCAGCAGGTAGTTGTCGCCCGAGCGGCGTGCTTCGGTTTTGATCGCCTTGGCGTCGGAACCGCAGCTCGGTTCGGTGAGGGCGAAGGCGGCCAGACTGGTGCCCGCCAGGAGTCCTGATTGCCGGAGGAACAGATCTTTCTGAAGTTCGTTGCCGAAGAGGAGGATGCCCTCACAGACCATCGCCTGAATGGAGAGCTGCAGGGCCGTGTTGGCGCAGCCCGCCGCCAGCATTTCCATCACCGCCACGAAGACCGGGTAGGGGAGGCCGCCGCCACCCAGTTCCCGGGGGAACGGCAGCGCCGGTACCCCTTGTTCGGCGAGCTTGTAGAGGTTTTCCCGGGGATAGATCTCTTCCCGGTCGATGGTGGCAGCGCCGGGGCGGATTTCCCGCTTGATAAAATCGGCGAGCGACGCAAGCAGCGTGTTGTAGTCGGCTGCCTCCGGGTAGAGCAGAGCAATGCAATTTTTCAGTTCACTATGGTACACGGGCGGTTACCCCCTCTCGATGATCAGTGCCAAGCCGTTGCCGCCGCCCATGCAGAGGGTGGCCAGACCTCGGGTGAGTCTCCGGTTTATGAGGGCGTGCAGCAGGGTCACGAGGATCCGGGCTCCACTGCAGCCGATCGGATGGCCGAGGGCGATTGCGCCGCCGTTCACGTTCAGCTTGCTTCGCTCAATGGTCAGTTCGCGGGCAACGGCAAGGGAAGCGGAGGCATAGGCTTCGTTGTGCTCCACCAGGTCAATATCCGCCATGGTCAAGCCGTTGTCGCGGAGCAGTTTACGCACGGCCGGAACCGGCGCTTCCATGACATCTTCCGGCTCCATGCCGCTCACGGTATAGCCGCGGATCCTCGCCAGCGGCTCCAACCCCAGCTGAGCAGCCTTGCTGGCCGAGGCCACCACCAGTGCGGCGGCGCCATCGGAGATTTTAGAGCTGTTGCCCGCGGTGAGGATGCCGTCCTGAACAAAGGCCGGTTCCAGAGAAGCCAGTTTTTCCGACGAGCTGTCCTTGCGCAGGCATTCATCCCGGGAAAAAGCAAGGCCATTGATATCGATGCTGGTGATTTCCCCTTCGAACAGTCCGTTGAGATCGGCAATCAGCGCCCGCTGCTGGCTTTCCAGGGCGAACTTGTCGGCATCCACCCGGGTGATGCCGTATTTCTTGGCAACCATCTCGCCGGTAATCCCCATGTGGTAGTGATGGTAGGCATCCAGCAGTCCGTCGCGCAGCAGCGCGTCCTGGATCTGCGCTGCTCCCGTTTTGACCCCCCAGCGCAGTTCGCGCAGCAAATGAGGCGCGGCACTCATGTTCTCCATGCCACCGGCAACGATCAGTTCGGCATCACCCGCCCGGATGCTCTGGGCCGCGATCATGACCGCCTTCAGACCGGAACCGCACACTTTGTTGACGGTGAAAGCGCCTGCGCCAACCGGAACTCCTCCCCGGACGGCCGCCTGCCGGGCGGGATTCTGGCCCAGACCGGCGGAGAGCACGTTGCCCATGATGACTTCCTGCACCTCTTGCGGCGGGACGCCTGCCCGGGTAATCGCTTCCCTGACTACCGTCGCGCCCAGGTGACAGGCTGATACATCCTTCAAGGCACCGCCGAATCTGCCGATTGCTGTGCGCACTCCGCTGAGCAGAACCACTTCTACAGGCATGGGCCGGGTCTCCTTTTTGGCTGGTTGCTGATGGAGGAGTGAAAAGAATTTGGAAGACTGACTTTAGGAAAGAATACCATGCTTCAGGCTTTCTGCCAGAGAGGTTGCGGGTCGGACCAGATACCTATTGCCGGATAAAATCCATCCCGACCTATCACCCTTTCATAGGACATTTGTTGACATATAAACATAATCTGTTAATATGGAAACATGTTCTGATGGGAGGTGAATGATAATGTCGCTACCCCGCCTGAAGGAAAGTACCGACATAACCGGTCAATCTGGACCAGACCTGACGTCCGATGAGGCCAGAAGCGGATTGGCGAAACTCATTACCAAGCTGTTCGATTTGTGGCAGCTTTCGACTGCCGACCGGCTTGAACTGCTCGGTCAGAGCCCCAACAGCAGGGCGAATCTGACCAAATACCGCAATGGCGCGCCATTGCCCAATCTCAGGGACCTGCTGGATCGCGTCGGCTGGCTTCTGTCGATTCACAAGTCGCTTCGTCTGCTCTATCCTCACAATGAAACACTGCGATATGCCTGGATCAACCTCCGCAACAAGGCATTCGAGAATCTGACCCCCCTGCAGGTTATGCGTGACGATGGCATTATCGGTATTGCCAAGGTGTCACGCTATCTTGATTATCAGAGGGGGAGATAGTGGACAAACTGTTCACCAGGGTGACCGAATTCCGCAAGGATGTGTTCCGCAATATTGTTTCCCTCCGTGAGCAGCAGGATCTTTTCGACGACCTGGCGGAAGGCGACGCCGAATTGTCGGTTTTTGCACGAGAGGCTGAAGCCCGGGTCAAGGAGAACATCCCGTTGGGGTTCATCGAGCGCGGGTTCCATTATTCCCAGGCCATTGGCTATCCCTTCGAAACCCAGTCATTCATGGCCTCACGCTACGGAGACGGGACATTCGGCGTCTGGTACGGCAGCGTGGACAGCTTGGAAACTACCCTCTATGAAACCGCGTATCACATGATCCAGGACGAGTTGAATATCCAAGGCCTTCGTGAAATTGTTGTCAGGGAACGGGCGGTGTACCTCGTTTTCTGCGAAGGTATTTTGCTTGATCTGGTGGGAAGAGAGAAAAACTACCCTCAGTTGACCTCGGATGATTACTCCTACACGCAGAGTATCGGAAAACGGCTTGCCAGGGAAGGGCATCCCGGCTTACGGGCGCCGTCAGCGCGTTGCAAGGGAGTGAACGTTGCCGTCTTTAATCCCAGCATACTTTCAAATCCACGCAATCATCTGTATCTGACGTATCGTTTTGATCCCGCAACCAGGAACGTGGAGGTTGAGAGACAGCCGGGAGAATTGCTGATGACGGTGAGTTTTTCTTCGACGGCGCCATGACCGCTCCGGTTGTTGAAAACGTCGCAGGAGGCTTGGTTGGAGTGAGAAGGCGGGTTTCAAACCCGCCCTTTTAGAAAAGGAAATTTCAATGGGAATATCAGTTGTCACTGTATTTTTTCTTATTGTCCTCTTTGCAACGACCCTGACCTATAACCGGCTGGTCACGCTGCGCAATATGGTCTGGGAGGGTTGGAGCGGCATTGATGTGCAGCTCATGCGTCGTTCTTCACTGATTCCGAACCTGGTTGAGACGGTCAAAGGCTACATGGTGCATGAACGAAACCTGCTTGCCGAGATTGCTGACCTGAGATCGCGGAGCCTCCGGACCGAAAAAGTCGGCGAAAAGGGCGCGATTGAGATCGCCCTGTCCAGGTCGCTGGGCAATCTCCTGGCCATAGCGGAGGGTTATCCTGACCTGAAGGCCAGCCGGAATTTTCTGGAACTCCAGAGGGAACTCAGCGGCATTGAAGACCAGATTCAAATGGCGCGACGCTACTATAACGGCACGGTGCGCAATTTTAACATTGCCGTCGAATCCTTTCCGAGTAACCTGATTGCCAAGCTGTTTTCCTTTGTCCAGGCGGAATTTTTCGCCATTGACGACAATAATGACCGGCAGGCTCCGCAGATCAGAATGGAGAGTCAAAAATGAAAAGGCTTCTGCTTATCCTCCTTGTTCTCTTGCCTAGACTGGTATTTGCCGGGGGCGAAGAGCGGATTCTCAGTTTTGACTCGCTCATACAGGTCAAGCCTGCCGGGGATATGACCGTGACCGAGACCATCACGGTTGTCTGCGAGGGCAACAAGATCAAACACGGCATCTACCGCGATTTTCCCACCCGTTACCAGGACGGCTCTGGCAACTCTCTGAAGGTGGCCTTCGAGGTTCAGGCCGTTCTGAAAGATGGCCTGCCCGAGCCGTGGTGGACAGAGGACAAGAGTAACGGCGTGAGGGTCTATCTGGGCAACAAGAATCTCACCCTGGAACCTGGCGAATATACCTTCGTGCTGACCTACCGGACCGACCGGCAGCTCGGTTTTTTCGAAAAGCATGATGAATTGTACTGGAACGTGACCGGCAACGCTTGGGAATTCCCCATCGACGAGGTCACTGCCACGGTGGAGCTGCCGCCCGGGGCCGAGGTCCTCTCGACCGAGGCCTATACCGGATTGTCCGGTGAAAAGGGCACGGCTTTCACCGCCGGCCGTGACCAGCATGGCCGCGCCGTGTTCCGTACCGGCAGAGTCCTCACTCCCCGGGAGGGGGTGACGATCGTGGTCATGTGGCCCAAGGGCTTTGTTCGAGAACCGACCAGGGCTGAGAAAGCCAAGGCCTTTTTTACGGATAACCGGAGTACTGTCGCGGGCGCGGCAGGTATCGTGGTTTTGCTCCTCTACTATTTCTTTACCTGGCTCAAGGTCGGCAAGGATCCGGAGGAGGGTGTGATCATCCCGCTCTATGAAGCGCCAAAGGGTTTCTCGCCTGCGGCGGTGCGCTATGTCATGCGCATGGGTTTCGATGACAAGACATTTGCCTCGGCCCTCGTGAATATGGCGGTCAAGGGTTTTCTCACCATTGACGAGGACCCGAGCGGAGACTATACGCTCACCCGGAAGGGTCAGGACTACAGCGGGCTTTCCCGGGACGAGGCGCGGATTGCCAAGCAGCTCTTTCTCAACAGGAACTCTCTTGAGATAAAGACCGCGAACCATGCTACCCTCAAGAAGGCGCTCACGGATCACCGGAAGAGCCTTGCCGTCGACCATGAAAAGATCTATTTCCTGAGCAACAGGGGGATCCTGATCCCCGGCCTGGTCATTTCCGTGCTTGCCCTGGTGATAATTGTACTTCTGGGCAGAAGCCTGGCCCAGGCGGGATTCATGACACTCTGGCTCTCCATCTGGACCGTCGGATGCGCATTGCTCGTCTATCGGGCCTTCTCGTTATGGAAGGCGGCGCTGACGGGCACATCACAGAAGTTCCTAAGTTTCATCATGGCGTTGTTCACCAGCCTTTTTGCTCTGCCGTTCCTCGCGGGCGAAGGCTTCGGCCTGTGGGTTTTCGCAAATGCCACCTCGATACCCGCGGTCCTGAGCATATTCACCATCGTGCTGCTCAATATCCTCTTCTACCACCTCATGAAGGCGCCCACCATCAAGGGGCGCCAGACCATGGACCAGATCGAGGGCCTGAAGCTCTATCTTTCCGTTGCGGAGCAGGACCGGCTCAACCAACTGCATCCACCGGAAGAGAAAACTCCAGAAGTCTTCGAAAAGTTTCTCCCCTATGCCTTGGCCCTGGATGTGGAGCAGGAGTGGTGCGAACGGTTCGCCGAGGTTCTGGCGGCTGCCCGTGCCGAGAACAGGTACACGAACTCCTGGTATACCGGCAACAGATTCACCAGCACCGGTGCAGCCGGGTTGGCGGCGAGTCTGACCGCAATGTCCTCGAGCATTTCATCCTCGTCCTCGCCCCCCGGTTCAAGCTCGGGAGGAGGCGGTGGCGGTTCGTCCGGTGGTGGAGGCGG
>SBEG01000003.1 GCA_009668975.1 Deltaproteobacteria bacterium
GGCGGTGGTGGCGGCTGGTAGGGCTAAGGGTGCTGGACTTATTACTTGATTTTGAACGGCGAAAAGAGTTGCCGGAAAAAACCTTCCAATGCTGGTCAGTTTCCGCACCGTTGAGCCAGGAGAGATGAAATGGAAAATTCCGTTTCGAGCAAATGTTTGACTTGTGGCAGTACTGATATCGTAAGAAACATCACCGTATCGCAATCGGTCGAAGTCGGGTCCACTGGCCTCGAGTACAGGACGGCCGTAATGCTCATCGGAACGGAAGCTCTTCTGGCCGATCTCTGCACGCAGTGTGGCACGGTCCTGCGGCTGCACGTCAAGAATCCCGATAGAAAGTGGATCACGAAATCCTGAACCAGACCTGCCAGGTTTTCAAAACCTGGCAGATCTCTGTACTTACAGTATCTGGCGAAGGTGACTCCAGAGAAATTTCTTCAGAAAGGGACAATCATGAGCAAAGTCCTCGCAATTAATGGTTCATATCGTGAGAATGGTCATACCGATCAGGCTGTCGAGGCCTTGGCCGAGTCTTTGGAGGCGGCAGGCGCCGAGGTCGAAATTATCCTGCTCCGCGACTACCCCATCGAATTTTGCCTGAATTGCCGGGCCTGCACCCAAAGGCCTGGTGCAGCGCCAGGTGAGTGTCTGCACAATGATGGAATGCAGGAATTGATTGACAAGATCGAGCGGGCGGATTTTTTTATTCTCGCTTCGCCGACGAACTTCGGCTCGGTAACCGCCATCTTCAAGCGTTTTATGGAGCGACTGGCCGGTTATGCCTATTGGCCGTGGGAGCTGAATGGGCCACAGTATCGAAAAGCGCAGGCAGCAAAGAAAAAAGCCCTGCTGGTCTCCTCGTTCGCGGCACCGGCAATATTAGCGCGCTGGTTTTTTGGCATCGATAAGCAGCTCAAAATGACGGCAAAGACGATTGGCGCAGAAGTTGTTGGTTCCCTGTACGCGGGGATGATTGCCAAAGATCAACACCCGAAGTTAGCGAAAGGTGTCCGGGCAAAGATCTCGTTGTTGGCGGGAAAATTGCTGTGATCGTTCCAACGGGGCTGCACATTTGGTGGCTGTACGCAAGATGAATACTGCGATTACGCCTGTTTTTACACCGTCTTTGACCGCTC
The DNA here is from genome assembly GCA_009668975.1 of Deltaproteobacteria bacterium. Classification (GTDB taxonomy): domain Bacteria; phylum Desulfobacterota; class Desulfuromonadia; order Geobacterales; family Geobacteraceae; genus RPRC01. Next base: position 1,137 of record SBEG01000003.1, read on the forward strand.
CTCAATCACAAAATCCCTCCTCTATTTTTTCAACAGCCTGCTAGGGGATGGAAGCAGATGCGGAGTTATTATTTTCATCCGACTCAGTTATCTTGTTCAAAGGGTCGATAACGGCGATCACGAATTTCCCTGCGGGATCCGTGGTGCTGGTGAAGCGAATGGTCGTGGTTTTGCTGGCGCCCGTGGCGAGAATTTTGGATTTGTATGTTCCGACCAGGGTGTCGCCGGTATTGTATGTTCCATCGTCAGAACGGTAAAAGTTCACTACGACGTTGCTGGCGCTTGCTGGTCCCCCATTCGTGGTGGTGAAGCTGCCGGTGACGGTGAAGACACCCTTTTTGGGGCCACTCTTGGTGATGTTTGACCACACGCCGTACAGGTCCGGTCGAAGGTCAGCCCCGGTGCCGGCGAGAGCGACAGTTACCGGATTCTCATCAGGATCGTTGGACGGAATGCTCAGTGTTGCCGATCTTGATCCAACTGCGGTTGGCGTGAATGCCACCTGTACCGTACAACTGGAGGAGGGCGCCACCGTTCTACCGGAACAACCGTCCGTTCCGAGGGTAAAGTCAGAACCAGTGATGGTGATGGTGCCGACTATAAGGCTCCCCGTACCGGTGTTGGCAATAGTGAATGTTTTCGTGGCTGTGGACTGAACGCCGACATTGCCAAAGTCATAAGAACCGGGCGAAACGGAAATATCGGGGTCCCCTGACGTAGCAGCAAGGTTGACGATGCTCACTCCCCAGAGGCCCATTCCCGAGTAACTGCCGCCCCAGGTCATGGTGTGATCTTTATTGTCCCAAGTGTCGTGGAGGTACACCGTGTTCGAGGAGTCGTCATAGCCAACCCCGACGACGGAGTGGCCGTCGAGATTGAGCAGCACAGGACGGCCCGCATCGATCTCCGTCTTGAATTGGGCAAAAGAGAAGCCTCCCGCGTGTTTATTGTCCGTCATTTGCGTGTAGCAGTCGGTGACCGTGTATCCCCGTGCCTCGTAGAAAAGTTTCCTGCCGTACGTCCCGTCATAGGGTGCTTCGCCGTAGACCTCCATGGCCGCACAGGAAAGGGGCGTTGCCGAATTGATGTAGTAGAAAGAGGTTGAGCCGTCGACATTGTTATAGGCGTACTGGCTCGTTTTCATGTAATCCCCGACCGCATCCCCCCAGGGATGTTGCGTCCAATGTCCGGTACTATAGGGATCTCTGGAGTTACTCAAATAGGAGACCCAGTAATCGTCGATTGAGCCATAGTCAGTCCTGCCATCCAGTCCCTGATGGGAGGCGATCAGCGGATTGTTGGGATAGTTGTCCCCCGTGTTGTCAGTCCATCTTCCCCAGGCAGAATCTTCCACTAATGGAATAACCCCGCCATTTGTGGCGCCGGTATAGATGTTCGGGAAGCCGTTTCGGTCGTAGTATCCGGCAATCATAGACCCGGACACCGCCGAACAGCCAAAGACCCAGGTGAAGGTCGGTACATCAGCCAGGCTATTGGCCCCCAATTCCGGCATGGGTGCCGGGAGCAAGGCTGTTGCACGTGTCAGGTAACCGGGGGGCGGCTTCGGCGGGCCGTGAATGATGGCACGTTCATGCACGCTGCCGTCGTTGTAGGTTGTGTCCTGGGTACTGAAATACTTGTTGATCTGCTTTAACTGGCCTTGTGAAACCGGGATTTTTTGCGCGGGCTGTTGTGCAGACGCCGTACCTGAGGAGCCAATGGCCATGAGTGACAAAATGACTGACAAACATAATGTGAGTAATGATCTTTTCATAAAGCCATCCTCCTTTGATTTGTCTCGCAACTTTCCCTGAAGTATGGAGTCACCCTGTCCATTTGCTCCCCGACACTGTTGACGTTCGGGGACGCTTGCTGTTGGGCGGCGCGTCCCTGGACTTCAGGCGATAACCGCTTCGATCAGGCTGGGACCACGTTCCTTGAACGCACGCAGGAGGGCGCCAGCGAATTCTTCTTCGGTTTGCACGCTGCAACCCGGCATACCGAACCCCTTTGCCAGCGAAACCCAGTCAATCACCGGTCGCGTGAGGTCGGTGAGGGCCTGTGCCTTGGGTCCCGGTTCTGCTATACCGCTGCGTTGCAGTTCCACCTGCAAGATGCGGTAGCGGCGATTCGCGCACACCACGACAGTCACGTCTGCGTTCTCGCGCGCCATCGACCAGAGAGCCTGGAGCGTGTACAGACCGCTTCCGTCTGCCTGGAAGGCGATGACACGTCGGTCCGGGCACGCGAGTGCGGCACCGAGGGCGTTAGGCAGGCCCTGGCCGATCGCGCCGCCCGTGATGAAGAGCATGGTGTGCGGCGCTGCATTCGATGAGTGCACCGCGTTCCAGGTTAAGCCGGTCGTGGCAGCTTCGTTCACGACGATAGCATTCTCGGGCGTAGAGGCTGCCAGTGCGCGACACAGGGTATCGGGGGTGAGGGGCAGTCCGCTCGGTTGGAACGTTGCTATGGTCCGCGGCGGCATGACAATCGCGGGCGCATCCAGCTCATGCGCCAGTGCCTCCAGCGCGAGTGCCGCGTCAATGCCCTCCTCCGGGCTTGCGAGCGTGTGAAGCGCCGCGCCGTCCGGCAGGAGCCGTGAAGGCTGATCAGGATAGGCAAAGAAGGCGACCGGATCGCGCGCACCCGCCAGCACCAGGCTTGCCACGTTGGCCAGCGCCTCGGTGGCCTGCTCCGGGAAATAGGGCAAGGCGGGGAACAGGGGCACGTGACGGCCACATTCCTGGCGCGACGGGAAGGTCTCAATCCAGACTCCGCAAGCTGTTGCGGCCGCCACCCGCGCGGCTGCGCGCAGACCGGTCTCGGTGAGTGCAGTGCCTCCGAGCAGGAGGCTGCCTCGCCCCTCGCGCAGCAGGCGCGCCGCCTCTTGGATCGCGGGTGAACGGGTTTCACGCAACTTGGGCGTTGGGGTTACGGAGAGCGGCTCGGGCCCCGGTTCCCACTGACAATCTGCCGGGATGATCAGCGACGCCACGCGCCCCGGCGGGCCGATTGCCGCTTCGATCGCCGCAAGGCTCGCCTCCGCCATTTCGCCTGCGGATTTGACTGTGCGCGTCCAGCCCACGCTGCCGGTGAGGGCCGCGATGTCCGAAGTGAGGGGCGCATCGAAGGCGAGGTGTCGGGTAGCGTGATCGCCGACCCAGTTGACGACGGGGGTACGCGCGCGCCGGGCATTGTGCAGGTTCGCGATGCCGTTGGCAAGGCCGGGACCGAGGTGCAGCAGCGTCGCTGCGGGCCGTCCCGTCATGCGTGCCCACCCGTCGGCAGCGCCGGTACAGACACCCTCGAACAAGCCGAGGACGACTCGCATTCCGGGTACACGGTCGAGGGTCACGACAATCGGCATCTCGGTGGTACCGGCGTTTGCAAAGCAGATTTCAACACCTGCGTTCAGGGCGGTTTGGACCAGGCTGGAGGCACCAGTTTTCATTTGATTCCCTCCTCCGGCACATCGCGCATCGCCACGATGCCGCCCAGCACGCCGACGTACAGGGTCCCGTCGGGCCCGAGGTAGGCACCGGCATAATGGTTATTGTAGAGGATCCCGATGCCGGCCAGCACCTTCCAGACGGTTTCGCCGGTGTGGAAGTCAACAGCGGTGAAGTACCAGGGATCGGTGGTCGCGGGACCCTTCGGCTTGGTGTAGGTGTAGATGAGGCCGTTGGCCAGCGACATCTTGGTTATCAGTGTGGGAATGCTTATCGAGTCGTTCGTCCATACCGTCCGGCACGCGCCGTTCTCCACGTCGATGCGGGCGATCCCCGCCACACTGGTCCGTCCGTGGGTCGTATCCTTCATGGCGTTCTTGTAGCCGAAGTTGTTCTCCACGATGATCGAGCTGTCGGTGGCGACCAGCGAGTTCTCGTTGGATGCCTGGCCGGGCTGGAATACCGGCTCGGCGCATACCAGGGTTCCATCGGCACGGTCATACACCAGGACGTGCATTTGCGGCTGGCCGTTGTCGGTGATGGCCACATATCTGTCTCCCATGAGGGTCGGGGTCGTCCCGGTGCCGATGTCGGTCTGACCTTCCTTCACATGAGTTCCGGCGTCATATGTCTGTCGCCACGTCACGACGGGGAATCCGGTAGCATCGGCGTCGAAGCGGTACATTGCCAGGGTCGATGCAATATACACGCCCCCCTCTTCACCGGCTGCGTGGCCGTTGACGATTCGCTCATCCGGAAGCTGCAGGAAGCCGATCACCTCGCCGGTCCCCATGTCGAGGGTGCCGACCACTCCGCCCTTGCTGGTAAACCAGAGAAGGCCCGACCAGTCAGGCTGCAGAGCCTGGATGGCATCCCCCTCGGGGATGACGGCGCTCAGATCCCACGGGTTGGCCTCGTTGTCGTGATGAAAGGACCACCTGCCGGTGCCGCTGTCAAAGGAATAGGAGACCAGCCACACGGTCCGTTCTCTGGTCCCGATCACGATCCGGTTGTCCTGGGCCATGTAGAAATAGGCCCCGGAGGGACGGAAGCCGGTGCCGATGGCGGCCGCCTCCTTGGGCAGGTCGAACTTGGCGAGCGTCGCCAGGGTTGCAGCGTCAATCAGCGTCAGCTGGACCCATGCGGTTTGCTGCGCGCTGACCACCTTGATGGAGGCCGCAATCAACAGGTTGTTGACGCTGTCGGCGGTCAAGCCGACGACGATGGCCGCGAGATCATCCGGCGGCCCCAGCCAGGTGGATGACACGACCGGGTTGACCCCGAGCGGCCCGGCGTTCGGGTAGACATCGCTCATGTAGCTGTCGTTGTGCATGCAGTTCCACGGGTTGAGCGCCATGAAAGGGTTCTGCGGAACGGGCATCGTGCCGGTGATCGGCTGTGCCGTTGCCGGTTGGCCGATGTACAACGGAACCGGCTCAACCTTGTTGTTGGGAAGAATCGATGAATTAGGGATCTTGATCGCTGGTATCTGGAAAACCTCTGCGCCCGGAGCGGGAGCGGCGATAAAAACAACTATGGCGAAAACCAGCGCTGCCGATGCATACGAAGCAATTGATCTCTTCATGATTTTCCTCCTCCATGTTGTGGATTTGACCCCTCAGCTGGTCAAGGTTGCAGCGCAAACTTGATCATCCGCTGGTACACGACTTCAGTGAATGCCGGCCCGATTTCCGTAGCCGGCTCGAGATAGGAACGCGTGCCGAAAGACAATTGCGTATTTTTGCGATCGTCAACGTGCTCGGGACCGTCGAGCTGCAATCTGGCGCACCCGCCGCTTGACATCTGCAGACAGAAAGGCTCGCCATTGCACTGCCAGGAAATCTTGTAGGCAAACAACAGGGACGCTGCGGGATCGCCGGGAAGATATGCATCGGCGCTGTGCACGAAGTCGGTATCGAAGACGCTGCCGATGGCCAGCTTTGCCTGATCGGCATAGGCATTCAGGTTTATGTAGGAGGCCTTGCCCGTGGCGGTTTGATTAACGCCGTAAATGACGAGGAATTCGTCATCGGACAGTTTTATGTCGTAATCGTCATGAAAGACCTTGGCGCCGGAGCCGATATAGATCGTGTCGCGGCAATCGAGATATGCGCGCTTCATCTGCTGGATGAAGTCGTAGCCGTCGTAACTGCCCGGCGACGAGATGTATTCGGCGGCGACTGCGTACCCCCTGTCAGTGTAGTGGCGTATAATTTCGACGCGAACCTTCTCCAGTTTATCCAGGAGGTCCATCTCGGTTTTTCCGGTTCCGCGGATCCGCAGCGGCGGAGCCGGAAACGGATGCAGGTTTTCCGCCGAGAAGACATTCGGCGTCACCCGGAAAACCGATACCGGCGACGGATTCGCGGGATCGGTGGAATTCAGGCTGTCCATATAGGCCAAACCCGCGGCTTCGCCATCCGCGCCGTTGAGCCACTGCGCATTTCGCCCCAGGATCATGAGCAGGTCGTGTCCCTGGCCGATACCCAGGTTCGCCAGCGAGGAGGGGATGACGATTGTATTGAAGATTGACGGCGGATAGCCGGCCTTCCGCAGGGCGGAGCGCACGCGTGCATCGGTTCCCTGATCGGGCGTGAAGATCAGAACCATCGGGGCACTGTAGGGATCCGGACCGATGGTCTTGATTGTTGCAACGTTCACCGTATCCCCCAGGCTGGTACCGACGTCCAGGCAATGGGGGTCTCCCCAGCATCCCTGGATGGGCTGGGTAAGCAGATCCGCGGGCACGGGTTGCGCGTAATGTTTATTGAGCAGATAGGGCTGGTAGGAGAAGTACGTCTCGGGCGGCGGGGTAATGCCAATGAACACGATGGCCTCGTCGGCACGGAGTTGATACGTATACGGGACAATCGTGGGATCGCCAGGCAGATGCGGAACCACTGCGGCTAAATACGGCGCGCCCTTGTTGTTGTAACTGGCATTGGAGGTCACTCCGCTACAGTACTGCTCCCACATGTCGAGGGACATGCTGTGGCCCTGCTGGACAGTGAATCCGTCTTGCGCGAGCGCATTGCGAAACGCGGCCTGATCGCCAAGGTCCTGTTTCGCCTGTTGCGCGAATACGCAGGGAATCGGAAACAACAGGATGGAGATGATGACTGACAGCACTATTTTTGCCTTCATGACGGATCCTCCTTCGTATCTGGGATCGGGTTGTCCATTTCACCCGCTGCATCTTTGGGCAGGCACCAGCCTTCGATTGCAGGTTTGTCGTCCGTTGTCTGCAGAACGGTATAGCCATTATGCATAGGAGAAATCCGATTATCGCTGCGGCAACGGATCGGATTGCAACGGTGCACATGCCCCCTGCACGTAGTCCAGACCGGGGACGGGAATCCGGTAGGTGTTGACCTGGAAATCCCATGTCTCCAGGGGAGAGCTCGACATGATCCCCCCATTGGTGCCGGTGCAACTGCCATTGATTCCCACGAACGCTCCTTCCATCACCCGGCACTGACAAGTCAGGGGCCTTTCCGGGTCGTACGGATTCGGGTTTTCCGTGCAGGGAGCACCGTCGCAGACAGCCCAATATGAATCACCGACATAGTCTGCCTGTTTCGGATCACACGGCTGCGGATTCATCTCCAACAGACTGCACCATCCACGGTAGGAAAAAGTCGACACCCAATCGAACGTGACGTTATCCACTTGATAGCGTCCGCTCCTGATGGCCTCGCAAACGGGTGCCTGATCCGTATCGCACGGATGTTTATTGGTGCATTTTGCCAGTGTCAGGCGTTTGACGGCAGGATCCTGAATATCGCTTGTCAGCACGATATGGGTTTCATCAACCCTCATGCAGTCGCAGTCGGCCATGTCCCCGTTCATCCGGCAGTCGAAGGATGCGGAACAGAGGGCGTGCCATCCGGTGCACACGACAAATTCCTGGGGCCGGTTGCGGTTGTTGCCATCCGCTTTTTCACCTGATTCCGCGAAACAGAGCGTCCCAAAGCTCATTGCCATCCAGGTCATGCACGTGATCGCCAGCAATTGAAGTCTCATCGCCATTCTCCTTTCTTCCTCTCCCATGCTTCATTCAGCTCTCAAAAGCTTTCAACCTGGGAAAAGCATGTGCCACAGAGTGCACAGAGTTTTCAGAGAAAAACCAAACAGATGTTCATATCGAACTCATCACCAAACTGCTGACCCTGAACAAATGCATTCCTGATGCAAATTCCCGGTGTTCTCTGTGACCTCTGTGGCTGGCTGCCGTTTCTGGATTCAATGACGCTTTTCTTTTACACATGCCTGCCAACCGCCTGCAAGGAAGGTCGCCTTGTCGCACCAGACGGCGACCGGGTAATACTCACCCATCACGTCCTGGGCACACTGTCCCGCACTGTCCACCTCTTCGCGCGACGGGAGAACCGGCAGGTTGAATTCAAAGTTGCACCTGGCCTCCAGTGCCTTCTGGATAGCAAAAGGAAAGTCCGGCCGCGGCAGCATGTTGCGGAAAAACACCAACTTCATATACCCCTTGTCGCCCCACGGCAGCCATTCGATGTTCGGCCGTAACCAGTCGGGGCGGAGCGGATCATCCGAGATGACAATCGTGTAGTAGCCGCCTTCAAGTTTCGTTGTCATGTCGGATTTGCAGCCGACGGTGCCGAGCGGTAACGCCAGGTCGGTGCTGCAGACCGACCAGAACCTGACATCGACATTCCGGAAGGTCCGGGCCGGCTCCCAGATCGGCGTGCCGTCATAGGTGTCGGGGAAACCGGGAGCCTTGCCGTGTATGACGATGATCCGCCCCGGCTGATACTCGTTTCCCGGAAACATGGCGATATATTTATTGTGCGGATTGGGCAGCAGTACCGGCGGCGTAACTCTCGGCGCCCCGAACCACAACCGGTCGGAAGACGGTGTGCCTTCGTCTCCTATCAGGTCCTGCCCCGGGGGAAAGAACTTCAGGTAAACCTCACGAATGTCCTCAAGCTTGTTGACTGATGGGCATTGCTGCAACTCCTCGGTAACGCCGTCTCTCGTCAGGAATATGGTCGGCAGCGGCACGGACCCCGTGAAGCTTTCACCGCCCAGGGAAGGGTCGGCGGTCGGTACGTACACCCGCAACAGGACCCAGCCAAAATCCGAGTCAATCTTGATCGTATTCCCGGAGGCCTCGCCGGTGCGTGAAATTACGACCGTATAGGTTCCGTCGCTGCCGCCGGGGTAAACGAACGGGTTCTTGCTGCCCGGGTCAGGAGCGATTGCGGCATCGTAGATATCGCCTGCCACCTCGGTTGGACCGCCGTCAGCATTGGTATTATAGGCAACGAAGGAAAAATACCGGGCATGGGGATACGTTCCTTTGAACGTCATTGTTTCGTCCTGCTTTTCAATGGGCATGAGCCAGTATCGGGCAAGAGACTCGGGCCCCAGCCAGTTGCCGATTCCCTCGGGCGAGATTTCGACCGGCCACGCACAGTTCCGGTAATTCTGGGCACCGGCCACACCGGGACTGATCAGGAACATCAGGGCCATAAAAGTGGCGAGGATGCCGAACCGGTTGAGTACCTTCATCCTTTCTGACTTCGGATGGTGTGTACGAGTTGTTATCATGGCGTTTTCTCCTTCTTCCCACTAGGGGCAGTCGCTTCCTGTCTTTCTGCCGCCGCTTTTGTACTGTGGATAATCCCGTGATCTTTCAGGTTGTTGCCCACGAACTCGATCGTAGCCTCTATCTCCGCCCGGTAATCGTCGCACAGGGACACTGCGGCAGCGATCGCCGCCTTCATAATCTCGACAGCCTCCTCATCCGAGACGGGAAGCGGCGCTCCCAGAAAATCGGGGAGTATGCCGACGATCTGTTCGGCCAGCAGTTGCTCTGCTACCGGTTCGGGCTGGGAGATGGCCTGCCCCAGGAAGATCATGTCCTTTCGGTGCCCCTTCTCGACGGAGGTCAATACCGACGCGGCGGTCGTATGGTCGCCGCCGAAGCACTCGGCCGCGTAATCAGCTGCAAAGGCCTTGATGAGCAGGGGGGGGAATCCCTTGGTGACACTGCGGGCCGCTGTTGCCAGCTTTCGTCCGAGCCGGGGGGCTACCTCTTTTGTGAGCCTGATGTCCACAGCATATTCCGTGATCAGATGGGCGATGAGCAGACCCTCGTCCGGGCCGATGCCGAGAGCGGCGAAGGCCTCGCCGAATGACTGCTGCGGTTCGGTAAGGCTCACCGGCGTGGTCAGCAGGAGTTTGGCCTTGACGATGATATAGCCGCCGGGCTGGCCGCAGGTAAGGCAAGCTTCATGGGCGATGTGATCGGCGCCCCATTGCTCATTGTGGCTGACGAACCCGTAGGCGAGGGCCTCTTCGGCGTCGGTGCCCGCGGCGTCTCGGACTTTCAGGAACGTCTCGGTATACGTTCCCTGGGTCTGTTCCGCTATCCAGCCGGGGCAAAGGGCCGGGGCGAAGACGAAGTTGTACATGTCCGGCGCGGCGCTGCCCCACATTTCGTTCAGATTGTTATGGCCCACGCGAGCTCCGAGCCGGTCGGCAATGTAGGCATGGGTGGCCTGGTTCCAGGAGTAGGTTTCGGCAGGAAGCAGGAACGCAACGCAAACCGCCCCCAAGGTCATAAGGGCTATTCTGGCTATAGGTGTTTTCATCTTGGCAGTCCTCCTCTCAACCTGCCCCTGTATGTAAGCCTGAGCCTGCTATTACGGCGTGAACATGAGGATCCTCGGCGTCAGGAGCAGGGAGGCGTCCGGGCCGCTGGTGGTTCCTGGAGCGATGTAGTTGCGGAGACTGATAATGATCATCCCCTGCAGGGCCGGGTCCCCCTGGGTGGACATGCCGCTGATCGTGGTGCAGTTATCCGCAGCGCCGGGTACGGTCGCGAGTACGGAGCAGTCTTTGCTGAAGTAGCGCACGAAGAATTTGCCGGTATTGTTCACCGTGGACGCATAGACGTCTGCGGATCCCTTGAGTTGCGTGTCCAGGAGGGTTCCTTCCGGGACGCCACCCAAGATCGCGGCGTCATTGGCTGACAGGCCGACATAGACGGCGTTTCCGGTTTCCGTGGCCAGGGGGGCGATCACGGCGTAGACCTCCCCGGAACCGGTCGGGAGGGGCGTCGAGAAGTAGTAGGCTGCCTCTTGCTGGTCGCCCAGGCAGTCCATGCCGATTTTGCGGCAGTACGGCCCGGTCCAGTCGAAGTCGCTCACCAGGTTCCGGAGGAAGGAGGATGCAGGTTGTGGCGACACGCAATCGGTGCCGGTGAGGTTCGTAGTGCTGCCGACGCTGTCGCAGACCGCATCGACAAGGTTTTGCAGATCGCCCGCCATGTCGAGTTCGCTGTTCGCCGTTCTCGGGGCATAGGCCAGCGACCCGAAGCGCTGCACGGGGCCGATGGAGTCGGGGGCGCGTACGCGCAGCACCGTCAGGGGAGGATTCTCCCGCCAGGTCTTTGCGGCATCCGTGTCAGCGGGTACGGCATAACGGAAGGCGGTGAAAAAGTCGATGGCATTTTTGCCCATTCCGAGCGGACCGATGGGCCCGAGATTGTCCCTGCGGGGGATCTGCTCGGTGAAGATATGGCTGTCCGCAACCCCCTGTGCCTGCAGCGCCTTTCTCACCGCCCGGTCCGTCGAATCGCTCGGCGTGGTGATGAAGTAGAGGGTCTGCCCGAAGGGATCTTCGCCCCCCAACTGCCGCTCCATGACCGCGCTGTTGACCACATCCCCGAGGGAGGAGAGGGTGATGATACGGCGGGACGTGGGGTCGTCCGGCGGGATCGTAGTGAAGAGGTACTGCAAGGGGATAGACAGATTCGGCGTGTTCGCCCAGAGGTCGTAATCCTTGGGCCGCCACTGTCCGTGCTCGCTGAATTCAAATGTCTGGAGCCCCATGTAGCGGCCCGCTGGAGGCATCCGGCCGTAGATCACCAACGCCTCGCGCTCGTCCAGGCGGTAGGTGGCGCTGTATCCGGGATCCGTTTCGACAAAAGCATTCACCAAAGCCGGGTCCACGTACTCCTCCGGCCAGGGCTGCACGACCGGCAGAACATAGGGGGCCGCGGGGTTGGCCCCGAAGCAGTTCTTCAGGACCGGGTACGTGTGGTCGTAACAGTCCTGCTGGGTGTAGAGCTTCGCGTAGCCCTGGCTGACCCGGAAGCCGCCCTGCTTCAAGCTGTCGATCAGCGTGTCGGTAAACGGGTCGGAAGCCGGAATCGACACGCTTGTGTGCTTACCGGCCGGCTGAGCGTACGCCACGGGTGCAAGTACAAACAGGGCAACGATGATGGTTACCAGCAGTATCCTTGCATTCATGGTTTTCCTCCTATCGATTGAACTCTCTTCTCTGCCTTCATTCTCGGCCGCTCAGGGCCGCGGTGAAAATTCGAGTAAGTTCTCTGCCCGGGCTGCATATACCCATCTCTCTGGCTATTTCCTGAAGTGAATCGCGCGGTCCCACAGGATTTCGAACCAGTAAGGCCCGACACCCGTCTCAGGTTCAACATAGGCACGGTAACCCAGGAATAGATCATCATCCAGGCTACCCTTTGGGCAGCAATCCCCGAACGGGCAGTCGCCTGTCGGAATCTGTCTGACCTCCAGGCATTCCGTCGCTGGAAGACCACCACAATTTCGTGCCACTTTGAAGGCATACAGACTGTTGGACACAGCCTGATATTTTCCGAGATCGTAACGATCTGCACTTCCGCCGATTTCCCTGCTGTTTTTCCCCGCAAGTCCCATTTCCATCGCCGCATGATAGAGCGTGAAATTCGCATACGTCGATTTCCCCGAGGCTTCATGATTCACCCCAAAAACGATCAGGAAATCGTCAGGGCTATCGCCAAGCTTGAAATTCCTCGTTTTCAGGTAGACTGTATCCCTGCATTCGCCAAGGAGGTTCGTACCTCTCTGGAAACCATCCAACCACTCGAGCAACCAGATACCGCTTTGCAGTTTGTCGGGCTGATAGCCGGGATTGGCCGCAATGATTGCGGATTCCAGGCGGTCAAGGGCAGGCAGCAGATCGCCTTCCGTTTTCCCCGTCCCCCGCACAATTATCTCCGGTGTTGGATACGGGTCCAGCTTTGCAGGCTTTTCCGGATAGGTCACGTACAATATGCTTGCCCATTGGCTTGAGGTATTCATATAGGTGGTGAGGTCATCCAGGTTGGCAGGAAGATACATCCGTTCAACAAAAAGCAGATAGTCGGCCTTTTCATCCTTCCCCAACTTCACGACGGATGAAGGAACCACCATCGTATTCATGATCTCTTGCGGAAACCCCGCCTGTTTGGCCGCGTTGGTAACCTTCTCATTCGTGTCCCGGTCCGCGGTCATGACGATCATCACTTCTTTGTCGAACGGGTGTTTCTTGTCGAGCGTCTTGATGCGGGATTGGTTTATGGTATCTCCGATGCTTGAGAAAATCTGCAACCGGTCCATTCCATATCCGTTGTACCGATCGAAAACAAAACCGGTAAAGCTGAAGTACGCAACGGGGGGAGGCGTCTTCCCGACGAAAATCACCGCATCATACGGCTCAAGCTGGATTCCCCGCCCCACCCGCACTCCCTCATAGGTCTCGCTTATCACCTGGTAGGGCGCTGCGGCGTTATTGCCGTATGCAATGTCTTCGAATCCGTTGCAAACTAAACAGGGAAGATTAATAGGTCCGAAAGCATCTTCCCAATGGGTCACTTTAAATCCTTGCCGTTCCAATTGGTTCTGGAATAGAGCGACCCTTTTGTCCAGTACCGGGGATTTCCCCAGTCCTTTGGCAAGGGCGGGATGTGCAGCCACCAATCCTGCAAGCATCATTGAGAACAGTATTATTTTCGCTTTCATATCAGTTCTCCCTTTTTTCATTGCGTTAGACCGCACTGCCACCCAACCACCAACACTGAAATGACCTGGCATCAGAGAATATTTGCCTTCATAGCCTTTCCTCCTTCCCGTTTGCGACCAGGGACCCATCTCATCCACTGCCACGGCAGGAAGGCTCCTCTGTCTCCTCAAAAAAGCCTACTACTGAGTAAAAGTAAGGATTCTCGGCGTCAGCAACTTTTTTGTGTCCGGGCCACGTTCGGATCCCGGCTTGATGTAGTCGCGAATCCCAGGCCAGAACATGCCGAACAGGGTTGGATCTCCCAGCGCGGTGGTGCTGCCCTCCTTCGGCACCATCGACTCGGTGATCTCGGTGCAGTCCAGAGACCTGTCGAGCGGCAGCAGGTTCTTGAGCGCGCCGCAGTTGCGGGCGAAGAAGTGCACGAAGAACTTGTCGGTGTTGTTCACGGTGTCTGCGAAGCCATCCGCAGAGCCCTTGAGAATCGCGTCCGTGACGCCCCCGCCAGTTGGTGCGAGGTATGTCGAGGCATTATTGATCGACAGGCCGACATAGGTCGCATTGCCGGTCTCAGTGGCCAGGGTACTCACCACCGCATAGACTTGCCCGGAATCGAGTCGGAGGGGTCCGGTGAAGAAGAGGCCCGCATCGGTCTGGTCGAAGCAGACCATGTCGACCTTGCGGCAGTACGGCCCGGCCCACCCGAAGTCCCTCAACGGATCAGCCATGAAGGAAGATGCGGGCGCCGGCCGGGTGCAGTCGGCGCTGGAAAAGGCGGTGATACTGCTAACACGATCGCACACCGCATTGACTAGGCCTTGCAGGTCATCCGCCAGGTATTCCTCGCTGATTGCCGTGCGCTCGTCATAGGTCAGCAGGTCGTAGCGCTTCGCCGGGCCAAGGAAAGAAGGGGCACGTACCCGCATCACTTTCAGCCGGGGTGTGTCCCCTTTTCTAAAGCTATCCCACCATTCTCCTGCTGCAGCTTCCTCGCCGGGATTGGGGAGGGCGTACCGGAAGAAGGTAAGAAAATCGATGGCGTTCTCGCCCATCCCCAGCGGCCCGATCGGCCCGACATCATCCCTGGAGGGAATCTGCTCGGTGAAGATTTCGTCATCAGGAACTCCCCGGTCCTGCAGTATGCGGCGGATTGCCTGGTCTGTGCCGGCGCTCGGGGTGATGATGAAGTACCGGTTTTTCCCGAACGGGTCACCGGACTTTTTCTGCATGACCGCGTTGTTGACACTGTCCCCGAGCGTTGAGAAGCTCCAGATCCGCCCGGACCTGGTGTCGTCGGGAGGGATCGTGCTGAACACATACCGCATGGGGGGGTGGTCAGGCGTGTTTGCCCACTGGTTGTAATCCTTGGCCTTCCAGCGTCCGTGCTGGGTCCACACGTATGTCATCACGCTCATATACTTTCCTGGGGGCGGCATCTGGCCGTAGATGACCACCGCATCCCGCGGCTCGAGCCGGTAGGTCGGGATGTAGCCGGGCGACACATTGCCGAACACGTTCACCGGCGTAGGCCCGATGTATTCATCCGGCCATGCCTTCACGGCCGGGATCACATAGGGGGAAACGGGGTTGTTGCCGAAACAGCTCTGCAGCGTGGGGTAGGTGTAATCTGCACAGGCATCCTCGTACAGCATCGGGTAGCCCGGGTTGACCTGGAACCCGCTCGCCGTGAGGTCACGGACCAGCGCCTCGGTGACCGGGTCGGAAACAGACTCAGACACGCTGACATGGCTGCCGGCCGGTTGCGCGATGGCGAAGGGCACCAGAAGCAGCACCGTACAGAAGGTAACGGATAAAAGTATGCTCGCGCGCATGCTCATTTCTCCTTCTTTGGTGTATCGACTGTGCGCTCGATTTTGCCGCCAATCCCCTGCCGGTCAGGGCCCCGGTG
Source organism: Deltaproteobacteria bacterium (assembly GCA_009668975.1). Lineage (GTDB taxonomy): Bacteria > Desulfobacterota > Desulfuromonadia > Geobacterales > Geobacteraceae > RPRC01. The sequence continues at coordinate 16,314 of SBEG01000003.1, forward strand.
AAAACTTGAGCACGCGGTCGTAGAGCATCTCCGGCATCGCGGGCCCGATCATGGTCTCCGGCTCGAGATAGATCCTGGTGAAGACGCCCAGAAGCGTGGTGTCATCGAGCGTCAGGCGCGTGCAGCCATCGGGTACGACCAGTTGCAGGCAATTCGGTTCGCCGCCGCAGTCCCGCGAAATCTTGTACGCGTACATAACGTCCGCGTCAGGGTCGCCGGCCGGAAGATAGGACGTGGCTGTTCCCTTTCCCGTGAACTTGCGGTCGTCGAAGGCGCCAAGGGTCAGCTTTGCCGTCTCGCTGGCATAGACGTTGATGTTCATGTAGGTCGCCTTGCCGGTGGCAACGTGGTTGGGGCCGTAAACCATCAGGAATTCGCCGTCGGCCAGGGTGATCCGGTTGATCGTATCGTACTCGGGGATACCGGCGCCCAGGTAAAACGCATCCCGGCTGTCACCGCACCACTCGAGGCCACGCTGGATCAGGTCATAGCCTTCGTAACACATGGGGATCAACGTGATGTCGGTCGCCTGGAACCCCGGATTGGCGGCGATAATGCCCCGGCCAAGTTCGCCCAGCTTGTTCGCCAGGTCCATCTCGGTCCGTCCCGTACCGCGGACGCGCAGAGGCGGCGCGGGGAACGAGTTGGCCGTTGCCTGGTCATGCGGTGTCACCCGGAAAACGCTGAGCGGAGGATTGTTGACGTAGTCGCTGCCGGCGGCCGGATCCGTCCAGATCGCATTGCGCATGGCGATCGCCAGCAGATCAGCGGTTTCGCCCCGACCGAGGTTCAGCATCGATGCCGGGAAGACGACCGTGTTGATGATGGCCGCAGGGTAGCCGGCCCGTCGCAGTGCGGCGCGAACGCGGGACTCCGTCGTCCGGTCGGGGGTGAAGATCAACGCCACGGGGGCATTGAAAGGCGTCGGACCGATGGTCTCGACCGTGGCGACATTCACGGAGTCTCCCAGGGTGGCAGTAACATCCTTTCTGCTCCCGTCGGGGTACACCCTTGACCAGAGATAGGGGGTGATGCTGAAGTATTTTTCAGGTGGAGGCGTCAGGCCGATCAAAACGACGGCTTCCCGGGGATTCAGCTGGAACTGACCGCTCAGTTGATTCGGTTCCTGCGCGGACTTGGGGACCTGCACCTGGATATATGGTTCAATGTTGAAATAGAGGGCGCTGTCGACGCCAGGGGTGTTGGCGCACCACGCTGCCGCCGGGTTCCAGGGGACAACGGCGCCCGGGGTCACGTCGAACCCGTCCTGCGTGAGCGCATCCCGGAACCCGGCCAGGTCTCCACCCCCCAGTCCGGCTCGTTGCGAAAATGCGCAGGGCGCCAGAAATAAAATAGAAGTAAAAAGGATAAAGGCCTTCAGTACGTTTGCTTTCATATCGCATCCTCTTTCCTGAGTTCAGACTCTGTAAGGAGCCTGGGTTTTTCTCCTTCTCCCCTGGTGGGAGAGGAAGAGGTGGCTGAGCTATTTCCCTTGCAGCGAAAAGTCAACCGCTGCCTCGGAATGTATTGCCGTGGTGTCGAAAACGGGGATGGCAACATCCTTCTGCCCGATCAGCAGTGGAATCTCCGTGCAGCCTAAAATAACCCCTTCCGCACCTTCCTCTTTTCTGAGACGCTCGATGATCTTCTGGTAACCTTCTCTGGATTCCTTTCTGATCCTGTTGGCGCACAGCTCATCGAAGATCACCGCATTGATGTACTCCCGTTCCTTCTCGCTGGGTATCACGACCCTGATCCCGTATTTCTTGAGACGGTCCCGATAGAACGGCTGTTCCATCGTATATCTGGTTCCGAGTAAGGCCACGGTGTGCAGTCCTTTTTTGCGGACCGCTGCTCCTGTTGCGTCGGCGATATGGAGAACGGGAAGTCCGACTTCCTGCTCGACCGTTGGCGCAAGCGAGTTGAGCGTATTGGAAGCAATGACGATGAAATCCGCACCACCCCGTTGCAACCGTCGTGCGGCATCAAGGATAGTTTGCGTCATCAGTGTCCAGTCGCCTTTATCCGCCAACCGTTCCTGTTTGGAAAATTCACCGAACTCGATGGAGAACATCAGTATCTGTGCTGAATTCACACCACCCAACTTGTCACGGACGAGTTCGTTCATGATGCGGTAGTATTCAATGGATGAAGCCCAGCTGACTCCGCCGATGATGCCGATGGTTTTCATCGGACGTTTTTCCGGGGCGGTTACAACCGTATTCTCCTGTTTGCAGGCATCGTTTTTCTGAAGATTCTGGGCCTGAGACAAGGAATATCCCGTGCCGATGACTGCCAGCAGCAGAAGAGCGATACACAAGCAACGGCGCATCAAATTCAGCATCATGACTGTTCTCCTTTCCTGCCCCGGTCGGCGATCCTGCTGAAGCGCCGGTCCGTGTTCCTGGGGCGCATGCCCGTGAGCCTGGAGAGGAACGGCACTACGCGCCGCTCACATCACCGCAAATACAGTGGCATCAACGTAAATTTTCCGTCCAGCCGGTCGGGAACATCCCGCAGCGGCTGCCAGCTCCAGAGCGACTCGCTCCAGATGAACGGTTTGCCCTTCACCCAGGGGGTGCCGTAGAGCATCCAGAATCCGGAAGCCGGCGATTCGGTGTCCAGGATTCCGGATAGGCCCATGAAGGAGCGGACCATGGTCGTGTCTGCCACCTTGGCGTCAAGAGATCCATCCGGGATCTGTTTGGGATAATCGGTTACCCCGTAGCCGAGATCCCAGCGCCCGAAAATGGACAGGGGGTTGGTCGGATCGGTATAGGTGATTACGTTCCGGGCGATCTGCAGGTTCTTCACTTTGGGCAGCAGGTTCTTGAACTGCACCCGCCGTTCCGGGCGGTTGTCGGTGGACTGGAGGTCATTCCGTACCTGGATGGAGGCCGGATAGTTGATGCCCATCAGGTAGTCGGGAGTTACCATTTCCGCGTCATAGTCGGTGTCGCAGAGGCCGCCGTCCATCGATTTGCTGCTGACCGTGTAGGGACCGCCGAATGACCGGTAGTAAATGAAACAGCGGTAGGACATCTCAACCAGCCCGGTTTCGCCCGTGTTGGCATCCACCAGCATGTAGCCGTTCTGGTAGGTCCCGGTGTTGTCTAGGGAGATATAGTCGAAGAACTCGGTGATGGAACCCGCAAACTGTTCCGCAAGGGCCGCCCGCCAAAAGACCCAGAGCCCCAACGGCTTGACCACGCTGCGGGACGCCCGGTGGGTGGTCTCGTTGAACAGGATCCCCTTGTTGTTGTAACCGAAATCGGTGGTTGAGCCGATCAGGCCGGCGGTCCCGGCGTTGACGGTGATCATGTCGTCATTGATGACCAGGGTCTGCGTCATGCTCTGGGAAAGAAATCCCGCCCAGGTGTTGTGGGTCAGGATTACCTCGTTGCCGACGCGTTTCAGGAAAGCGGAGCATTTGTCCGGATGCTCGGCGGCCCTGACACCGCCGGGCGTCAGCTCCGGCGAAAAGGAGATGACATCCAGCAGGTCGCAGAAGGCATTGACGAAGTAGAGGTCCAGAAAGGTGAGGCCCGCGGATTCATAGCCGAGGGCAAGCTCCGCGGGTTGGAAATAACTGCCGTCGGGAAGCCAGTTCCCGGAAAAATCCAGCTCGGCCGGTTGTTCGAGCACGACCCCGTGATAGATGCCGACCAGGCGAAACAGCAGCCTTTTCAGCCGGTACGCCGTCAGCGCGCCGGTGTCCGGATTCCTGAGGTAGTCCAGAAAGGCAGCGTAGTTTGCGTTCAGCATATCAGCAGCCTCAGACAACTCTGCCGTGGTCGGGCCGTGCTGTTTGGGAAAGGTGTGGGACGGGTCGAGCAGGTAGGCATTGTCCCAGGAGTTGTCCCTGGCCGACAAGATGGTTTTCCCCTGCAGCTTCCCCTGGACGAACCCGGCCCGGTACTCGGCTTTCAGGTCGTTGGTGTCCCTGGATACCACGGTGAGATTGACGATGTTGTTGATTGCCTGAATCACCCCCGAGGCTTTGGCGTCCAAAGAATAAGTCGTGATCTCCGGCGTTCTCCCCGGCGCCAGGTACGACCTCCCCGGGGTGAATTCCTGGGAAATCGCATTCGTCGGAACTGCCCAAAGTGCCGCCGCTATCACGACCATGGCGCATCCAAGTCTCATTGCTACCCTCCTTGTCAACTGGCGGCCCCTTTTCCTTTCAGTGGCGGTTGCTTCCTCGAAAGGAAAAGGGCTGCCGAAGGTCCACTTCTTCACCCGCATGGTTTTCTTCCGATTTCGGACCTCACCTGGCGCTGATTGTCAGCGAGTAGGTGTGCCTATGCGTTTGAAAAGCGGATCGGCCACCCACGATGCACTGCCGTTTATTCCTCTCCGCGTCAAACGAAAAAATGGCCGAACTGCCTCGTATAATCCGTGGCAGCTCGGCCATCTCCTTTAGAAGATCCGCCGCTTTCCGTCCCTCCCTTGCGGAAGGTTTGGCTTCATCGTGGATTCATATGCAAATGAATATAAACCCTTTATTTTACCGGAATTTATTTTTACAAATATCACCAAAAAAAACTGTGTCAATGCCACTTTTTGTCGTTGAATTCCTACGCTACCTGATCGGGTTTTCCTGAAATATTCATGAGAATATTTAGACTTCTCGTTTGGCTTGCAGTGGGGTTTTGAAGGTTGCTATCGTGCTTGGCCGGCAAGGTTAGCCTGGTTGAATTAAAAATAAATAAGTGATAAGTTCGAAAAAAATCACGTTCACCTTTTTCGCCGTTTGCGGGTATAGTTGCGTCGATTACTTCTAGTATTGCATGGAAGGCATCCTGAAATAGTTCAGGCTGAATCAGGGAAATCCGGAGAACTATCTTCAAAGAAAGGGCGATCATGAGCAAAGTGCTGGCAATTAATGGTTCATATCGGAATGAAGGGCTGACCGATCAGGCTGTCGAGGCCTTGGCAGAGGTTTTAGAGGAGGCGGGTGCAGAGGTCGAAATTATCCTGCTGCGCGATTATCCAATTCGGTTTTGCCTGAATTGCCGTGCCTGTACCCAAAGGCCTGGTGCAGCGCCAGGTGAGTGTCTGCACAATGATGGAATGCAGGAATTGATTGACAAGATCGAGCGGGCGGATTTTTTTATTCTCGCTTCGCCGACGAACTTCGGCTCGGTAACCGCCATCTTCAAGCGTTTTATGGAGCGACTGGCCGGTTATGCCTATTGGCCGTGGGAGCTGAATGGGCCACAGTATCGAAAAGCGCAGGCAGCAAAGAAAAAAGCCCTGCTGGTCTCCTCGTTCGCGGCACCGGCAATTTTAGCGCGCTGGTTTTTCGGAACCGATAAGCAGCTTAAAATGACGGCTAAGGTGCTCGGTGCTGAAGTAGTTGGTTCTCTCTATACCGGAATGATTGCCAAGCAGCAACACCCGAAGCTGACTGAAGGTGCCCGGGCGAAAATCAGACTATTGGCGGGAAGACTGGTGTGAACAGTTCAAGGTGGGCCCAGAATTGACGAGTGTACACTGCGCAGCTTCCTGTCGACGAAAAGACAAGACCTGCCTGACAGGTTTTGAAAACTCCCTTTTCCCGGGCAGTACAACCTCATCCAACATTCCGTATTATGAAGTATTTTCAACGTGCAAACCCTGTTCTTTTTTTTGGCGAAATCCCCTGAAGTGTCTTGCCTGGCCCGGAAATATCATCGTAGAATCCGCTGACCAAAGTAGTACTGTCCCTCCTTGCCGACAAATGAGGAGACCGCACGAGGTCTTTTATCGGAAAGCTCGAACACCCGCCGATTGTCGATGTCATACAACTGCTCCACTCGACCAGGAAATCGGGCATTCTGCGGTTCGCAAGCCGTACGGGGGAAAGCCAGTTGGTCTTCAAGGACGGCTACATTGTCAGTGCCAATAACCTGAACAGCAGAGTCCGAATCGGAAAAATCCTCGTCGACCACAACATTATCTCACCGGAGACGCTGTCCCAGGCTCTGCAGGCCCAACTCCTGGCCGGGAAGGATCGCAGGCCCCTGATCGTGACGCTGATCGAAATGGGGGCCGTCAAGGAGGAGGATGGGGCTGGAAAAGTTGAAGTGAGGTTGATTCCTCATGTGGTCGTGAAACTCACATAACGAGAACTCAGCGATGCGCGATACGAGTGTCCGCTGAAGCGACATGTTCGACACATCGTTTTTCTGAATCCAAGAAAGCAACCGCCTTCGTCACAAAATCATTTTCCGATGTCTCATGAACAAAAAAGAAATTATTCAAGTAGCAAATAAAGTTTCGTGACGTGAGATTCTCAAGATCCTGATCTCGGTCATTGTCGAATTGAGCTACTTTCAAAAGCTTGTAGGTTTGAGGATCTATGTAATAACCTGCGTAACCGATATCTTCAAACTTGGAGAATATATTACTAATGGGAAACGGATGATGTCGTGACTCAATCTCTATGAGAATCAAAGGTTTAAACCGAGTGAATGTTTCGATACCACCATCAATCACTTGCAACTCATGCCCCTCCACATCAATCTTGATGAAACCGATAGACTCCAACTGGAGTTCCTTGACAACACTGTCAAGGCTGAAAAAATTCACTTCTATCTCATCAAAGCCCGTTTGATTGAGCTCAGAATGGCTATTGAAGGTTGCTCGAGTATCACATCGTTTCCCCTTTATATAGGGCACACGAATACGCTGTGTACCTTCCTTGTCTGATATCGCGAAATCGAATACATGAGACTTTTTAAATTTCTGCCTCAGATGTCGCTGGAGATGCGGAAGTGGTTCAAAAATAAATAAATTTTCGGATCCGACGATATCTTCAAAAGTGGCGCTGTAGATGCCGGTGTTTGCTCCAATATCAAGCATCGGAGATTCTATACCGATAGACCGTAACAGTTTTTGTTCAGGATCAAATGGATATTCATGCGTAATCGGTAAAGTCAATACTTTGTGCCGCAACTCTGCCTTTTCTCTTTCGGCAATCAACAAGTAAAAATACTTCTCAAATAACCGTCTAAGTACTTGCCTAATTCGCTTAATAATTTCCACTTTCACTCCTTTATTCTATTGAATGGCTAGAGGCTGTATTTCATTTCTTGAGCAAAGCCAGAAGTTCCCTCACTCATTGAACGTCTCTTCACTCCACCTTATTTTTTTTGTCAAGGTCTCGGTTCTTTTCGTTGCAACAGGTTAAGGCTTACCTACTCCGTAGGAGCCTGTCTGACTTAGGAAATCGAAGCGAAAATTCGGCTGGGCGAGGACAGATATTGTCGATTTTGCAGAGTGATTCTTGTTATATTGCCCAATAAAGCGGCGAAATATTGACCTTCCAGACGGATTTGCAGCAGAGTCACCTTAAGTCCGACAGACACCTGGCGTTCATATTTCGCTGTCTCTGCCACTCCCTCAGCATCCTTCCCCGGCAGTGTGATCGCGCGATGGTCAAGTTGGTCATGCAAAGCTGCATTTTACTCTCTTTTTGCAATTTTGCAGGTTCGCCCCCAATTCACCACTCGGCCTGCCGGGATTTAACCCGATAGCGACAAAGAATATAACATCGGAATTATAGAACAAATCATTTTTCTTACACTACCCCCCTACATTGATCTGCCAGGGATTCTCGGGGGTTCTACCCGGCAAAACTCTACCTCAGTAAAGAATCCGCGCCCATAGGATGCGGCTTTAAGGGCATCCCCCCATAGGGGGGGCATAGCGGCATTTCCGTAATCGTAACAGTTCCTGCTACTCCCGCTTAATACCTTGGCTCATCAACTACGTTCAGGTTGTGCCGTTAATACTGCCAGACGGCCATTCCCGTCCGGGACCGGCATAGACAACAAACATTACCACATTCATAGGACGTAGGTTTCTACTTCGTACTAAAAGCAGTGATATCCTTCTTATCGCTATTAAAAGCGGCAACAAAACAATCGTAACGAGTACTTGGAACAATCAGATTAGATTTTAATTCGAAACTATACGGATATTTTAGCTGCAAGTAAATTATAATAATCCAGTAAATATGAGCCAATCTTCAAACATCAACTGTGAGATAAAAGGTTCGCGTCTACATTTTCCATTTTGCGCAGAATGTAGACCTTATAATTACCCGGGAGGACAGAGGGACCATAAGTTTATCTGGTCCCCTTCGACAAAATATTTGTCAACTACTTTTGCTCCGTTCACTGAAGACCTGCCAGGTTTTCAAAACCTGGCAGGTCTCTGCAGTTGACCGGAGAAAGCTGAAAGTATCAGGGCAACTCATTTTTTAAAATACTGACAGAGATGAAAAGAATTGCCAACCAGAAAAAAACCATTCAATGCCGGTCAGAATCATCACCTTTGAGTGTATACTTAGGGCAGACAGACAACGAAAGGGATTCTTCGCTTAGCGGCGCTGGCTGTCGGGAAAGGAGCCTCCAGCATGGTTGAAGACATTGAAAGCTTCCGCCAGACATCGTCCGGCATCATTCCGCTGGCGATCCGCAGGCTGGAAAAGTTGCGGATGGGACCGCCTCCCCGGCAGCTGTTTGATGATCCGCTTGGCTGTCCAGGGGCCAGGCGCCTGATCGCCTTTTATTGGGTGCGGGCGATAGGCTCACCAATGCTGATTGATGGATTCCTGGAGCGGGTAGGCAATCCTGAACCTTATCGCATCTGGCGCCACCACCCGCACGTCATGCCCCATCTCATGAGCTTCAACCTGGGTGATGTTGCCGAACGAGCTGATCACTGGCTTCTGCTGGATTGCTTGTCACGGCTGCTGTATGTGGGCAGGGCGGCGGAGGTGCGGGATATTCTGGACTATCAGAGGCGTGGCATCGTGGCGCCGTTGCCGGATGTTTCGCCTGAATCCGGAGGCGAAGAGCCGCTGCACCTGATGGGGAAAACCCTGCGAGGTTCACAAAGGAAATTGGCCAAACTGCTCGTACCCGACGCTGCCAGGCTGCACGCACTCGAAGCATGGCTAAACGAGAACGTTTCCTGACAGAAAGGGTCCCCCCATTCCAGGTTTTTCATGGCCTCTGCACCCTGATGGACTCAGAAACTTCCGGAGCTGAGAAGGCACACGGTACGTGTGACTTCCCTTTTTTATTTTTAGCTGCCGTCAAGGAACAACTATCTTGTAGATTACGCCGGCAGTCATATCAGCCACATACAGGTTACCTGCCTCATCCTCGCCGAAGCTGGAAATATTCAGGGTGGTATCGAGCAGCAGCTGGTTTTCCCAGACAAGGCCATTGCGGCGCAATCCCCAGATCCTGCCGCTGCAGAAATCCCCGTAGAGGTAGATTCCCTGCAAAGACGGGTACTGGGCGCCACGGTAGACGAAGCCCCCAGTCACCGAACAGTCACCGTTCAGGTGGTCGTACTCCGCAACCGGCAGGGTCAGGCCGGCTTGTGAGCAGGCGGGATCAGTGAAGCAGTGCATCCCTTCCATGATGTTCCAGCCGTAATTTTCTCCTCCGCTGCTTGCCGAAGGCTGGAAATTCACCTCTTCGAACTGGTTTTGACCCACATCGGCGATATAGAGGTCCCCGCTTCCCCGGTCAAAGGAAAAACGCCACGGATTTCGCAGACCATAGGCCCAGACCTCGCTGTTGAAGGGGTTGCTTGCCGGAATTGCATAGGGGGAGCTGCCTGCTTCCACATCAATCCGGAGAATCTTGCCCAAATGCACGGCAAGGTTCTGCGCGTTGTTGAACGGGTCGCCGCCGCTGCCGCCATCACCCAAAGCTACATAGAGCAAGCCGTCCGGTCCGAAGGCCAGGTGGCCTCCGTTATGGTTCGCGAAGGGTTGCGCCTGGGAAATAATGGTTATTCCTCCGGCCGGATCGGCGACATCCGGGTCCACGCTGACGGGATAGCGGGCAATGACAGTATCACCGGTGACTCCGCTCAGTCCGGTGTAATCCACGTAGAAATACTGCTTCGCCGAAAAGCCGGGCGGAAAAGCGATACCGAGTAAGCCCTGCTCACCACCCGCGGATTGAACCAGTCCACTGATGTCGAGGAAAGGTGTGGCAGAAACGGTCCCGTTCCTGACCAGTTTGATTACCCCCGCTCTTTCCACCACGAACATACGTCCGCTGCCGTCCCCGGCATGGGCAATGTTGACCGGTTGATTAAAACCAGCAGCAAAACTTGTCAGGGTTATGGCCGGGAAAGCAGGCGGGTTATCGGGAGGGGGAGACTGAGCTGAGCCTCCGCCGCCACTGCAGGAAACGAGGACGAGTAAGGATATGAGCAGCGCAACATGGAAAGGGGTGCTTTTCAGACCAATCCGGGGATGGAACATGTTGAATATGCGATTCATTTTACACCTCCTTGTGCTTATTCTCCATTTTCCCATGCTACCGGCTACTGTCAATCTAAGGGCAGGTTGAGCCGGGGTCGGTCTTGCAGTCCGGGAATCTTGGGGTAAAATTCGGGCATGTCGGGCAATGCCCTACAAGTGCTCAGAGGGTAAGTGCCGCGCTGTTGTATAAATTGAAATAAGGGGGTAGTTTGCTATGAAATCTCCGCACTTACTCAAATGGATACTGCAGAGTTTCTTTTACACCGTAGTACTCTTGATCGGATTCGAAGGCATAGCTGCCGGAGCGTCACCGGCAGGTCCTGTCGCCATCAAGGGCTATGACAGCGTCGCCTATTTCACCGACGAAAAGGCCCTGCAAGGCAGCGAATCATTTTCCTTCCCGTGGCACGGTATGACGTGGTATTTTAGGACCGCTAAAAATCGAGACCTTTTTGCGGCCAGTCCAAAGAAATATGCCCCGCAATATGACGGGTATTGCGCCTGGGCCATGACCGAGTCGCGGAAAGCCATCACCGATCCGGAAGTATGGAGAATAGTCGACGGGAAGCTGTACCTGAACTGCAGCAGGTCAGCATATCAGAAGTGGATCAAGGACCTTCCCGGCAATATCAAAAAGGCTGATCAAAACTGGTTAAAATTTACGGGCGGGAATCTGAAAGGGCAGGGGAAATAAGGGCTGCCCGGAAAATAGGAACTTGTCCTTTTTTCGTTAAATCCATGCGGAATCGCCTCCCCTGTTATCGACGGATTGAGCAGGAGTTTTTGAAGAATAAATCAGACCTGCCAGGTTTTCAAAACCTGGCAGGTCTTTGTATCTGATTCAATCCCGCGTGGTTTTGAAAGAGGACGCTGTTCTCGATCTCAGATGGTAAATGCTGGGGGCGGGACGGAACAAGTTAATACGAGAAATTCAGGAGAGTTTACAATGCCGCTTGAATCAATAAATCCGGCCACCGGCAAAGTTATGCAGGTTTTCGAGGAGTGGTCGGCTGTTACAACTGACATGGTTGTCGAGGAGGTGCACGACAGCTGGCCCGCCTGGCGCGACAGCTCTATTACCGAGCGGGCCGTTCTGCTGCGAAAGGCGGCGGAGGTTTTGCGCCTTCACGCGGGCGAATACGCCGAACTGATGGCCCTGGAGATGGGGAAACCGCTGGCCCAGGGGCGGGCGGAAGTGGAAAAGTGCGCCTGGGGCTGTGAGTACTATGCCGACCATGCCGCCGGGTACCTGGCCGATGAGCCGGCGGAGAGCGACGGTTCCCGGGCCTTTGTGGCGTTCCGGCCACTGGGATTGGTGTTGGCGGTCATGCCTTGGAATTTTCCCTTCTGGCAGGTCTTCCGCTGTGCGGCACCGGCTCTGATGGCCGGTAATGTGCTGGTCTTGAAACACTCCTCCAATGTGCCGCGCTGTGCCTTGGCCATCGAGGACGTCTTCCGCAAGGCCGGTTTTCCGGAAAACGTTTTTCGAACCCTGCTGATCGGTTCCCGCCGGGTTGAGGGCGTAATTGAGAACAGTCGGGTGAAGGCGGTCGCCCTTACCGGCAGCGATGCCGCCGGACGCCAGGTAGCGGCAGCCGCCGGCCGGATGTTGAAGAAAACCGTTCTGGAATTGGGAGGGAGCGATCCGTTCATCGTTCTGGCTGATGCCGACCTGGCGGAGGCGGCCAGGGTCGGGGCGCTCGCTCGCTGCAATAATGCCGGGCAAAGCTGCATAGCTGCCAAGCGTTTTCTGGTGGAAGAGCCTGCCTATTCCCGTTTTCTGGAGTTGTTCGTCAGAGAGATGGCCGCTTTTGTAGTCGGCGACCCTCTGGATGAGGTCACTCAGGTTGGGCCTCTGGCCCGGCGGGACCTGGTGACGGATCTGCACAGCCAGGTGAGCGATGCGGTAGAATGTGGCGCCGCTGCGATACTTGGCGGCCAACAGCTGGCGTCACCCGGTTGCTACTATCCGCCTACCGTGCTGACCGGTGTGCAGCCCGGGATGCGTGCCTACCATGAGGAACTGTTCGGTCCGGTGGCCACGGTTATGCCAGTGCGCGACATAGAGCATGCCCTGACTGTGGCAAATGATACCCCCTTTGGCCTGGGAGCGTCACTCTGGACCGCTGACGCGGCCAAAGGGGCCGCTCTTGCAGCACGGATCGAGTCCGGCGCGGTTTTTGTCAACGGCATGGTGAAGAGCGATCCGCGTCTGCCTTTCGGCGGGGTGAAAGATTCCGGTTACGGCCGGGAACTGGCCGGATTCGGCATCCGGGAATTCGTCAATATCCAGACGATCTGGATCGGCTGATCCAGGACAATGCCGATGCAGAGAGGCGACATGTAGTCCCGCCGTCAAGCCGTGGGACTACATGCCTCCTCAATTTGCACAACTCAGAAACGGCTGTTCAGCGACAGCTGCACCTTCCCTTCACGCGGATATCTCTGCCCTTTATATTCTCCGGTTTCCGGGGATACGGCGGCATCCAGGTCCATGCTCAACCAATTTTGGCCGAAAGTCAGTCCGGCCGTTATTACGGGACCCACGCCGCTTGCAGCAATGTTTTTATAGGCCCCCACGCGGAAGGCAAACCAATCGGCCGGGGTCAGTTCCACACCGCCACCCAGATTCCTGCTCTTCACCCCGGCTTGGGTTGTTTCGTTATTCGTCAGGTCGATATCCGCCGCAATGCTTAACCAATCGAGCAGGCTGACCGAAACGCCGCCGCGCACTTGCGGCTTGATTTTGAAACCATCCGCGGAGCTTTCCAGCTCAGAGGTGGAGAATTCCGGGGAATTCAAATTCTTGGCCACGATTCCCAGGTTCAGATCGTGCCACTTCCAGAGAGCGCCCAAGTCGACGCCCCAGGTGACGCTGTCCTGGTGGGTGCTGGTGATATTATTGAAAATATCGCCCGAATCGGTATTGAACAGGGTGGTTCTGGAAAGATAGACCCGTCCGGCCATGACTTTGACCGAAGCGCCGATTCCCAGCGTACCGAAGCGACCCAGGTCGATGGGATAGCCGTAGGCCAGCGGTACTTCGAAAAATGCGAGTCCGCGAGTTATGATGCTCGACTGGTTGGTATCGATGTCTCCCGCTATCGAGCCGTTGCTGATGGAATTGCCGATCTGAATAAGAGCATTGGTGGCCGAAGCAGAGGACAGGTTGGTGACATTCGAGGAGGAAAGCTGCTGGTCGAAGGCAAAAGCGATATTTTCGCCTGTCGCACCTCCGCCGAAGGCATTGGCAATCGTCAGGAATTGCTGTTGGGTAAAGAATTGCGGGGCGCCGCTTGAGCTGGCGCCGATAGCGGTCGCCAGATCGGCGGGCGAACCTATGCCCGACAGTCTGATATTGGTGAGGTCGAGATCGGGAGTGCCGGCGCCCTGCAGTGTGCCGAAAATGCCGGTACCGAAATGCCGGATGCGCATCCCGAGGATTGCGTCGCCATTCAAGTGCAGGGAGTTGTTGCCCAATTGCTGCATTTCGTTCATTATTCCGATCAGTTGCGTAGCCTGGCCGGCCCGGTTGAGGTTTGTCGCGGGATCCGCCACCAGATCGAGGTCGCCGGTGGTCGGGTCTTCCAGCCGGGACAAACGGTCCACGTTGTTTGCGAGATTATCATCGATCTTGTAGCCGACGCTTGCCCCAAGTTTGATCACGGTCTTTTCCCCGTCAAAGGCGAGTGCACCGGGATTCCAGTATGCGGCGCTGCCGTCAAAGGTCCGGGCAACGCCGGCTCCACCCATGCCGAAGGTACCCATCTGCTGGAATTCCAGTGCGAGCGATGGCGTTGCCATCATCAGCGTCATTGCGCAGGCCAGTAAAATCTTTCCTTTCATGCCGATCCCCCTTGTCGTGCTGTGTGGAAAATGTGAGTTCCATTTTCCGGTTTGAAGATAAATTTCCCCTCCCGGCAAAAACGCAAAAAAGCCGGGCCCTCATATCCTTGGATATTTCGGCAACCCGGCTGTCTCGTAAAGACCCTGTAGGCTTTCCGTCCCATCCTCGCGGATGGTTTAGTATTGTCGTGTATCAAATTTGTGATGTTAGTGTTCTGTCTTTTAGAGCTTATCGACTCTGATATGAAAAACTTTAATGCCAAATTCTGTTTATCGGGAAAAGGAAGAGAAATGTTTGGGGCAAGAAGGGGGCTAATGTTTTCAAGTCTTCCGGGTTTTATTGACTTTTAGTTACTTTTGGCCAAAATTACTACAAGCCAAATCAGCTGCCTGCCCCCGGAGAGCGACACCATCCAAAGGAGAACCGCTTGTGAATTCAAAAAAACTTTCAATTATTATCGCAGTTGTCAGCGGCATCCTGGTCCTGCTTCCTGGAGGGGCACTGCTCCTGGTAAAGATACTGGTGACTCCGGAAATGCTCCGGAAAAACGTGTTGCCCCGAGTGGAAAAGCTGGTGCAGCGCCGGATCGAAATGGGCGACGCGAAAATCGGGCTCTTTTCCGGGATAGCGCTGAAAGGTTTGAAAATATACGAGAAAGATGGCAAGGGACTTTTCGTTTCGTTTGCGGAAGCGCGCCTCCACTACCAGTTTCTGCCGCTTTTGTCCCGTCGGGTGGTGGTGGACGAGGTAGTGCTCGATACTCCCGATGTTCATGTCGTCAGAAACCTTGACGGATCGTTCAATTTCAGCGATCTGCTCAAGAAAAAACATCCGGAGGTTCCCCCCGCGGAGAAAGAAAAGACTCCTTTTACCTTTGCCGTTGCCAAAGTTGAGGTGACAGACGGTCAGGTGCGCTATGACGACCGGAAGGGAATTTTCGGCTCGCCGTTCAGCTACAATCTGCGGGAGATCGGTATTGAGATCAACAACCTTACTCCAGACAAACGGTTTCCCCTCGAAATCAAGGCTGCTGCACCGGGTGTCGAACTTGAATTCAGCGGGACCCTGGCGCATCTTGTCAGCGGGCCATCGCTGGATGGCCAGCTAACGGCTAGCATTGCCGACCTGGCGAAAGCGGTGTCAGGTCTGCCCCCCGGTATCTCGGCCAAGCTTCGCGCACTTTCTCCAACCGGAAAGATTGCAGCGAATGTCCACCTTGCGGGTGAGGTCAAAGCGCCGCTAGCCCTGCTCAAGGACGGTGAGGCGCAGCTGGAGGGTATTTCGTTGGCGGCAGCCGGACAGAACCCGGTGATTTCCGGGACAGTTGCTCTTGCCGACCGGGCGCTTACCTCGCGGAACCTGATAGTGGTCCTGGGGAAAAACCGGCTGGATCTGCAGTTGAAGACCTCTCCGCTGGACAAAAAGCCGCTCGCCCTTGCACTGAACGCAAACAGCGAGTCGCTGGATCTCGATCCGCTGACGTCGGCAAAAAAAGCAAAGGCAGCTTCTTCACCCTCAAAGCCGGGCGCCGATTCCACGGGACCGGGTCCGCTGAAACTACCGCTGACCTTGAGTGGTGCGGTCACTGCAAAAGCGCTGACTTTCAAAGGTCTGGCCATGTCCGGGGTTTCACTCCGCTACCGGCTCGCGGACAGTATTCTCACGGTTGAAGACCTGAAGGGCGGCATTGCCGGTGGAACCTTTCTTGATGCCACTACGGTCAATCTCGGAACCCGCGGATTTGCCTACACCACCAGGCTCTCCCTGCACGGTGTTCAGGCCGAAAAGATCGTTGCCGCATTCGCGCCCAAGGCCGCCGGAAGCGTCTCCGGCGTTCTGTCGGCCAAAGCCGCTCTGTCGGTCAGCGGCGCCACTCCCGCCAGCCTGAAGCGGAACCTCACCGGCAGCGGCTCCTTCGAACTGAAAAACGGTAAACTGTCCGGCAGCGGTTTCATGGGCGAGTTGGCCGCTTTTCTCGGCAGCCCGGGCCTGCGGGTCGTCCGTTTCAGTTCATTTGCAGGAACCTATCGTATAAAAGGCGGGCAGGTTTATCTTGATTCCGCACTGGACGGTTCCGATATCCGCATGAGACCCCAAGGCCGGATCGGCTTCGATAAAAGCCTCGACCTGGACCTCGACACCCAGATCGCCCCGCGCATCACCGGCACTGTGGCACGGGGCACAGTGGGGAGTTTCGTCACCAACGATCAGGGCTGGGGTGAAATCCCCCTGAAGGCTACCGGGACAGTCGGCAAACCCCGCTTCTCCCTGAGCGGCAATAAGCTGGGCCGCAGGATCGGTGAAAAACTCGGAGAGACCCTCCTGAAAAAACTGGACAAAGGCACGGGGACCGGGCAGCCGCCGGGAGATCAGGATCTGGGCACAACCATTCGTGGGCTTTTCGGCAGGTAGTGGCTTGGGCAAAGCGGAAATCGTTTTTGTTCAAGCCATAGTGATCTCACCCTGTGCCAGCGGAATCTTTCCAGCTGTGTGGCTCCTCGTGTCCGGTTTTTATTCTGTCCGCTTGGGGTATAATTACACCATGTAGTTTCTTGTTTCAGATCTACCGGGAAAGGGGGTGAATCCATGTCAAGGATATGGCTCGCGTTTCTAGTGATTTTTCTTGCCGTAGGTTGTGCGGCAATGGGAGACAGTGCCGCCAAGGGCGATGCTCCTCGCATGGCAAAGGAAGAGTTGCAAGCTATACTTGGTTCTCCTGATCTTATTCTTCTCGATGTGAGACAGGGAAAAGACCTGGTGAACAGCGATCGCAAGATCGCAGGAGCAATCAGGGAGGATCCCGGGAACTTCGATGGCTGGCGTGATAAATACCCGAAAACGAAAACCCTGGTACTCTATTGCGCTTGAAGGAATGAAGGCACCAGCGCCAGTTTGGCGTTGAAACTTCTCGATTCGGGATACGCAAAGGTTTTCGCGCTTAAGGGTGGTTGGAATGAGTGGCTGAAGGCCGGTTATCCGGTGGAGCCGAAGTAAATGTGGTTTTTTGATGGCCTGCTTTCCCGCAGGCCTTTTTTTGTCACGAGTACGGTAGAGACGGGTTGGAAACCCGCCCGAAGTCCGTCGGTTCAGTGCGTAATCGTACCAGGTGCCTTACGTCAGCGGCGCTTCTTGCCTTTGGGGGCGGGTGGTTGTCCCACCGTTTTGAACTCCGCTTCATAGCCGATGGTGAAGGGGCTGGTGGTCTCGTTGCGCATGCTGAGGAAGTGCTTATTGTCTTTGTCAAAGGGGCAGATCGGCATACTGCAGGGTTCGAAGCCGAATTTTGCATAAAAGCCGGGTGCACCGAGGACGAACAGCGGCTGGTTTTTGATCGCTTCCTGCCGCAAGGCAAACCGCAGTAGCTCAGAGCCCACCCCCTGCCGTTGAAAGTCCGGCATCACGGCCATGGGCGCCAGGTGCAGCCCGCAAATCTCAGGACCGTGATAGGCATGGGTGAATGCCAGGTAGGCGATGACTCTGCCGGTATGGATGCAGACCCATTCGTAGGGCGGTTTGCCGTTTTCGTGAAATTTCTGCACCAGCTCCGCTTCGTAGTCACTGTCGGGAAAGGCGCGGCGCAAGAGTGCGTATACCTTGACGCGGGTTTCTTCCGTTACTTTCTGTATTTTCATCGTGAATCTCTCCTAGCACAATCTCAGCTGACCATCCTCATCGGACTCGAATACCACTGCTTCCCTGTGTAATGAAACTGGTGACTGCCGGGCAGGTGGCGGCAAAGGAGGCCGCTTTTCTTTCTGATCCAACGGTTCAGGCCGATCTTTCACCGCCGCGTGCATACCGGTTGCTGCTGCCCGTTTTGCCAGTTTATCGCAGCGCTCATTGAACGGGTGCCCGGCATGACCCGGCTGCCATTCCCAGCTGATCCTGTGTTTCGAGGCCAGGGAAACAAGTTCCTGCCAGAGGTCCTGGTTGATGAGCGCACCCGGGGTATACATCCGACCTTTACGAATCCAGCCCTGCACCCATTGGCTCATCCCCCGGACCAGGTACTGCGAATCGCTGAATACGCGTACCGTCTTCGGGCTGTTCAGGGCTTCAAGACCTCGAATCGCCGCCAGCAGTTCCATGCGTTGGGACGTGGCTGACGGCTCGAAACCGCTCAACTCCCGTTCATGTTCCCCGTAGCGGAGGATCACACCGTATCCTCCGGGTCCCGAGGTCTGTCCCGAGCCATCGCAGTGGATTTCCACGACGCCTGCCGGCGGTGGGGTGAAGGCGACCGCCAGCGCTTCGAATTCCAGTTCCCGCAGCAAGGGGAGCAGTTCAGTGAGGTTCGGCTGCCGGCGTTGCAGATCTGAGAGCGATACCGGCAAATCAACGTCGTAGCGGACGGTTGCCAGGGTTTTCGAGAGCAGAGCCTGGTCCTGATAAGCGTGTAAGTTTTCCCGGCACTTTTTGCCGTTTACCAGACTTCGCCAGCGCAGGACCCCTTCGAGGGAACCGAACTGCTTGACCAGCTTTGCCGCGGTTTTCTCGCCGATTCCCGGAACACCGGGGATATTATCCGAGGTATCGCCGGACAGGCCCAGGACATCCGGAACCCGTTCCGGGGGCACGCCAAAACGCTCGAGAACCTCCTGTGGTCCGGAACAGCTGTCCTTCATGGTATCGAGGAGGCAGATCTTGTCGTTGACAATCTGCATCAGGTCCTTGTCGCCGGTAACCACCGTCACCCGGATTCCTTCCTCGGCAGTGCGGCGCGCCAGGGTGGCAATGACATCATCTGCCTCAAAACCGGGCGCTTCGAGGGTCGGGATGTTGAGTGCCTCCAGCACCTTTCTGATGTAGGGAATCTGCGGCACAAGATCCTCGGGCATGGCGTCGCGATTGGCCTTGTATTCGGGGTAGATTTCCCGGCGGAAGGTCTCGTCCCGCGGGCGGTCGAAGACCACGGCCAGGTATTCGGGGGTATGCTCCTGGAGGAGACCCAGCAGCATCCTGGTAAAGCCGAATACGGCATTGGTCGGCATGCCGCCGGAGGTGGCCAGGTCACGGACACCGTAAAAGGCGCGGTAGATGTAACTGGAGCCGTCCAGCAAATAGAGTCGTGGCGATTCTTTCACATTCTCTCCAAAGGTGTGTCTTGCTTCCCGATTCCGCCTGCCTCAGGTGAAGGCGCGGATTTTGAAAAAACGTCCTTTGATTTTATGCGCCTTCAGGCGGTCCAGGGCGAGGGCGGCACTTTTTCGGCGAATGGCGACGTAGGTATGGAAATCGAAGATGGTAATCATGCCGACTTCGCTTGCCGGAATACCGGCGTCGCCGGTGAGCGCACCGAGGAGATCGCCGGGACGCAGCTTGTTTTTGCGCCCACCATCGATGCAGAGGGTAACCATTGGTGCTTCGTGACCGGCGGATGACGGCATGGTCAGTGATTCCAGGTCGGCGCGAGGGACGGTCTCGCCGAGATAGTCCTCAATTGCCGCGATCCGCCGATTTTCGGCAGCGGTCACCAGGCTCAAGGCCAAACCCTGTTCCCCGGCGCGTCCGGTGCGGCCGATCCGATGGATGTGCACTTCCGGGTCACGGGTAAGTTCATAGTTTACCACGGCGGTCAGTTCCTTGATGTCGAGACCGCGCGCGGCAACATCGGTGGCGACCAGAACGGAGACGCTTTTGTTGGCGAAGCGTGCCAGTACCTGGTCGCGTTCGCGCTGTTCCAGGTCGCCATGAATGGCCAGCGCCGAGAAGCCGTGCCCGGCCAGTGCGTTGGCCACTTCCTGGCATTCCAGTCTGGTATTGCAGAAGACCAGGGTCGATTCCGGACGGTAATGGCCGAGAATCCTGGCCAGAGCGGCCTGGCGCCCGGAGTTTTCCACCGGAAAGAAGATTTGCCTGATCTGTCCGTTCTCGTGCAGCGCCTCGACTTTCACCTCGATCGGTTCCTGCTGTACCGTCGCACTCATGGCGGCAATCGATTCCGGGTAGGTGGCCGAGAAGAGCAGGGTCTGCCTCCGTTTCGGCGTAGCGGCAACGATGGTGGTGAGATCCTCCTGAAAGCCCATATCGAGCATGCGATCGGCTTCATCGAGAACCAGCATGTTCAGGGATCTCAGGTCGAGACTGCCGCGCCGCAGGTGATCGAGAATCCGGCCGGGGGTGCCGACTACAATGTGGGCGCCGTGCTCGAGGGAACCGAGTTGGGGACCGAAGGGGACGCCGCCGCAAAGGGTGAGAATCTTGACATTGTCGGTGGCGCGGGCGAGCCGCCGCAACTCCTTGCCGACCTGGTCGGCGAGTTCGCGGGTAGGACAGAGCACCAGCCCCTGAATCCGGAAACTGGCTACTTCCAGCCGCGCCAGGAGACCAATGCCAAAGGCGGCGGTTTTTCCGCTGCCGGTCTTCGCCTGGGCGATGACATCGCTGCCTGCCAGGATCAACGGCAGGCTGTGGGCCTGAATAGGAGTCATCTCGCTATAACCGAGAGAAACAAGGTTCTGCAGCAGCGACGTTTCTAGCGGCAGGGTGTCGAAGGCGGTCGGGATCATGGGCTGTTCTCTTCCAAAGGGCGTATCCGGGTTTTGCACTTCCGGGAAAAAAGAAAGAAGCCTCCTTCTCCGTGGTCGTTCCGTGAACACGAAGAAGGGGGCTTCAAGAATGATTCTGGAAGGATATGTCACTTGAAGGGGAAATGCAAGGATCAAGTCGTTTGGGAAAGTTCGAAATTATAGATCAACCGGAGAGCACAGGAAACAAAAAAGGGCTTAACGTAACAGCTACGCTAAGCCCTTGTAAAAAGTGACTCCCCAGCGTGGATGGTTCTGGGCGCTGGGGAGAAAATCTATTGCTTTGACCAGGGTAAGTTCTCAGTTTGTTTTTCCCGACTTGCGTATCTTCCGTGCTGCACGGAAAGAGGCTGGACAGATTCCTTGAGTCAGAAATGACTCAAGGATTAGCGAATTTCACTTTCTGTCTCGCCAATAGTTGTTGGCTGCAGCAACGGTTTGAAAATGAATGGCCACAACCTGCGAGACTGCAATCAAGGAATCGGCATTTTTTGAATAGACATCGCGCAGCTTTACCAGGATTTCTTTATTGTGCTGCGTAGCTTTGACTGCCTTTCGAGACAGCGCGATCGCGAGTTGGAAACCTTGTTCCGGCGTTTCGGTTATCAAACTGAGTGCTGGCGCCTGCTTGGCCATTTCGGTCATGCTTTTGTTCGAATCAGCAGACACTGAGGTAACAGACATACAGCAGAACAGAACTACAACGCCAATAATCGCTGTGCATTTCATCGTACAATCTCCTTTCATCTGTTGCATAAAGTTTCCTAGATTACGCTGCCAGGAGGGAGTCAAATCGCCACCTCACTCGCGAAGCGTGAATGAGGTGGCGACGGGGCAGTGTTACCGTGTGTCAGATGAGCAGGTCTTCGTAAAAGGCCCCGAAGGTATTCTGCGGATTTCGGATATGGATCTCAACCATCCAGATATTTGCCTTGGGGTGAAAGGTGATTTCGTGCAACGGTCCCTCGTAGTGTTCGGCACTGGAATAGTCGCCCAGGCGATGCCCGCCCAGATCCATGTTCAATTCCCAGCCCAGATCTTTGGCCATTTTTTGGGCGAAGTCATACAGTTCGACGCCGGTAGCTTTTTCTTTTTTCCACTTGTTTGCAACGGCTTCGAAGATCTTTTTTGCGTCAACCGCACAACGCTTCAGTTCCGGATTACTCCCGGTGACAAAGGTGTCGCCGGCGTCGCCTTCGTAGCCATCCCAAACCGGTGCGATGTCGATGAAGAAAATGTCATCTGCACCTAAACGGATCCCCGGTACCGAATCCGCGCCAAAGGTAATGGTGGTGTTGCTGCCGAAGCGGATATACGGTTTATGAAATGCTTTCGTAGCTCCCATTTCCTTTAAGGTGTCGACCACCAGTTTATTGGCATCTTCTTCCAGCATGCCGACCTGAACCCGGGAAGCGATCCGGTCAACCGCCTCTTGTGCCTTTGCCCTGATTTCCAGCATTTTCTCAACCGAAAAATCTGCTTTGGTTTTCTCGAATGCTGCTGCGTCTTGGATCGTCATAACCTACTCTCCTTTATTGTGATTCCGTTCGGTGTCTGACGCTATCGGCGCTGCGTCCCGGCTGTTCAACATCGTTTCATTTCAGTTGCTGAGCAAAGTCTCTGCCAAAGCTTACGCAGTTCACAAGGCCCTCTTCATCAGGATTCCATAACTCCTTTACTCCGTCAGTGATCAGTGTGAAGCCTCCTTCGCGCAGCCGTTCCGTTATCATGGCCACGGATTCGCCACTCCAGCCATACGCCCCGAAGGCCGCCGCTTTCTTGTCCTTGAAACCGAGACCCCTGATTTCTTCGAGAATCCCGGCAACCGCCGAGAGAATGCCGCGATTTATCGTCGGCGAACCGACCAGGATCGCCTTTGATTTGAAGACTTCGGTGATAATGTCGTTTTTGTCGGTGCGGGCTGCGTTATAGAGCTTGACGGCCACATCGGGATCCGCCTGAAGGATACCCCCGGCAATCGCTTCGGCCATTTTTCGAGTCCCGTCCCACATGGTGTCATAGATGATGGTCACCTGATTTTCCCGGTAATTTGCAGCCCATTCCGCATACTTGGTGACAATCTGCAGCGGATTGTCCCGCCAGATGACGCCGTGGCTGGTGCAGATCATGTCAACCGGCAGGCCGAAGCCGACGACCTCCTTGATCTTCCGGTCAACCAGAGCGCTGAAGGGCGTGAGGATATTCGCGTAGTACTTGAGGCACTCCTGAAACAGTTCCGCCTGGTCGACCAGGTCATTGAACAGATGTTCTGTTGCATAGTGCTGTCCGAAGGCATCGTTACTGAACAGGACATTATCTCCGGTCAAATAGGAGAACATGCTGTCCGGCCAATGCAGCATTGGCGCCTCGATAAAGATGAACTCCTTCGAGCCGATATTGAGCCGGTCGCCGGTCTTGACGGTTCTGAAATTCCAGTCCTGATGATAATGACCCTTTAGCGATTTGACGGCATTGGCGGTGCAGTAGATGGGGGTGTCGGGGATCAGGCGCATCAGCTCCGGCAAGGCGCCGCTGTGGTCGCTTTCGGCGTGACTTGCGATAATGTAGTCAATCTTTGCCAGATCTATTTCTTTTTTCAGGTTCTCGATGAATTCATGCGCGAAAGGTTTCCACACGGTATCGATTAGTACCGTTTTTTCATCGCGGACAAGATATGAGTTGTACGACGAGCCTCTATGGGTTGAGTATTCTTCGCCATGAAACTTCCGCAGCTCCCAATCAATTTTTCCTACCCAGGTAATGTGATCCTTGATGGTAATGCTCATTTACATTGTCCTTTCATTTGAAAACAGCTGCGCCGCTTTCGGAAAAAGTATATTGTTTTCGAGATGCACGTGTTTGTGCAGATCGTCCTCGAATTCCTCCAGTTTCTGGTAGGTGAGCATGAAGGTGTTGCAGGCATCGCCCGGGATTTCATAGTCCCTGGCAAGATGGCGGATGCGGTGGATTGCGTCGCCCACTTCTTCGTGCTCTTGCTGGAGTTTTTCGAGGCCGGCCCTGATTGTTTCCAAATCTATGGCATCCGGAACTGCGTGAGACTTACCGGCGGCATCACAACGTTTGATGGAAGGGAAAAAAACCCCTTCCTCATACTGCAAATGATCCGTCAAATCGGTTACCATCTTGCTGAAAATTTCGGCTATCTCTTGTACTTCGGGATGGTTGGATCCGTGAACTTCCGCGATCTTCCGGGTGTACCCGGCAATCTGCTCCATATTGTCATGAAGATAGGCGTGGTGGGTGTTGACGATAAAATCCACCAGAAAAGGAAGCTCCCATGCTGAATAGTTCAGGCTTCTGTCAAGGGACGCGACTTTTACCGCTGCAAGCTCCTGCTCTATGACAGCAAGCTCGATGCCCTTGTCCCGGCAGATCGCCGAAAGGGCAATCTTGCCTCCACAACAGAAATCAATGCCATGGTCTTCGAAGACCCTGGCGGTCCGATAGTCGTCGGCAACGATCTCGCCGATTGTCCTGTCGGCACTATCCTTCAGCTGTTTATCCGAGTGTTGATTTTCCATCATTTCCTCCAGACATTGTGCAAGGTGAATGAAAACAGAGCGATTTCCTGTCCTTGATTGGCCGGGGTGCAGCAGGAAGCAGCTGTCAGGAACAAGCGGCGGGCTGTGCTCGATAGATTTCATAAAAGTTTACCAGAGAACGTGTCCCTCCGCTTCCATATCGAGTTGAAAGTTACTGAGCGTCCAGCGGATGACGGTAAAGGTTATTGTTCCGATGGTCATGCTGGTGACAGCTTCAGGATTTCTTCCTTGTTCCTGAAATGCCGGTAAAAATTCGCCCCTGAAATGCCGACCTCCGCGGCAATTCAAGTGGTTTTCACTGGATAGAAACCCGCAATAGCGGCATGATCGCCCGAGAATCCACCGCCCAGCGCCTGGTACAGTGCGGCGGAATCAACCAGCCGCTGCGTCTGGGCCGCAATGAGGTTGAGGCGCATGCGTTGCGCCTGTTGCTGGGCGATCAGCAGTTCCAGATAGCCGGCCGCGCCCAGGGCGTATCGTCGTTGCGTTGAATTCATGGATTCTCGCGCTGCGGTGTCGGCAGCAAACATCGCGGCCATTCTTCGCGCATCGTTGTCCAAGACACAGAGCACGTCGGCCACGGAACGCAGGGATTCAAGGACAACGGTCTGGTAATTGGCCGCTGCGGCATCGAATGCGGCCAGCGCCGCTCGTTTTTTTGCCGGCAGTCCGGGGTTGAACAGAGGTTGAATCAGTTGCCCGACCAGGCTCCAAACAGCGGAACCGCTGCCGAACAGAGCAGCTGTGGTCAAAGCCTGAGATCCAAGATCGGCACTGAGGGTGATTTGTGGATACAGTTTGGCAATCGCCACGCCGTATTCGGCATTTGCCTCATGCAGCAGGGCTTCGGCGGCCTGGATGTCGGGACGGGTATGCACCAGTTCGGAGGGCACTACCAAGGGCAGTTCGGTCGGCAGCGTAAACTCTTCGAGGGTGAAGGAGGGCACGCTTTCTGCCCCCGGTGCTCTGCCGGCAAGCATGGCCAGCAGATGTTTGTTCTGTTGAAGCTGATTGCGCAGGAACAAGATGGCGTCGCGCGTCTCTTCCACCTGGGGTTGCAAGGCCAAAAGCTCGTCCGGAGCAGCGTTGCCGAGATGAAGCCGTTCCCGGGTTAACCCCAGCTGCTCTTCCTGGGAACTGAGAATTGCCTCCGTGGCCTGGATTTGACCGGCCAGCTTTGCCTGGCTAATTGCGGCAGTTACGATGGCGCCTGCCAAGGTCAAGCGTGCGCCTTCCAATTGATAGCGCTGATAGTCGACGCGGGCGGCCAGGGCCTCAAGTGCGCGCCGGTTGCCGCCAAACAGGTCAAACGTGTACTGCACGCCGACACCGGCAGTATACAGGCTGAATTCCCGGGCTTCGCCGGCCTGTCCCACGGTATTGGGATTGAATCGCTGGCGCTGGCCGCCGACGGTGGCGTCAACGAGCGGATAACGGGTCGAGCCGGACTGCGCCGCATATAACTCCTGCGCCTGGCGCACAGCGGCCTGTGCCCCGGCCAAGGTGGGGTTGGCCTGCAAGGCTTCTGTGATCAGGGCATCCAGCCTGGGTGAGCCGAACTCCTTCCACCAGTGGGGATTGATCCGGCCGCCTTCGACGAACAGTTGTGCTCCTCCCAATGCCGTAGGCGCGGAGGCTGTCTGCGCAGGCAAGGGGGCTGAGGTATAGGTTGCCACCTCAGGTTGTGTCGGACGAATAAAATTGGGACCGACCGAGCATCCCGTCAGCAGGGAGGGAAGGATGAAAGCAATGCAGAGCTGCCTGCCGAGCGTTTGTGCGTTGCCCATATCACTAGCGGCTTTGTTTTTCAACGAAGATGCTCGAATCATTAGAATTCCTGCCCCTGGCCGGCCTCCTCGTAGGTCACCCCATCACGGATATGGTAGATGCGTTTGAAGGTCGGGATGATTTTTTCGTCGTGAGTGACGACAATGATGGCTGTCTCGTATGTACGGGCCATCTCGTTCAAAATCCGGATAACCGCCAAGGCACGCTCACTGTCGAGCGGCGCGGTGGGTTCATCAGCGAGAATTACCGGAGGGTGATTGACCAATCCGCGCGCTATGGCCACCCGTTGCTGTTCTCCGCCGGAAAGTTGTGACGGCATGGCCTTGGCGCGATGCTCCACATCGAGCGCTTTCAGCAGGTCAAGCGCTTGACCGCGCGCCTCGGCGTTGGGTTTTCCGGCCAGCATCGGCAGCAGGGCAATGTTGTCGGTGACGTCGAGGAAGGAGATCAGGTAGGGTGCCTGAAAGATGAAGCCGATGCTGTCGCGACGAAGTGCCCGCAGATCCTTGACCTTCCAGCCGTCGTCAAAGATCACCTCGTCATCGAGAATCATGCGCCCGGCGGTCGGCTCGATGACCGCGCCCAGGCATTTGAGCAACGTACTCTTGCCCGAGCCCGAGGGGCCGATCAGACCGACCACCTCGCCGGGGAATACCTGCATATCCACCTTCTTTAAGGCATCGACGGCGGTGTCGCCGCTGCCATAGCGTTTCCGCAATCCCTCGATACGAATTCCGGTGCCGGTCATGTCAACCTCCAATGGCTTCGGCCGGATCAACTTTGAGGGCCGCGCGGATGGCAATAATGCTCGATATAATGCAGATCACGACCACGGCAACGAAGCCCTTGACGGAGTCGAGCGGTTCCAACAGCACATATTTCGGAAATATCGGTGCCATCACCAGGGTAGCGCTGATCTTGCCCACCACAAAACCGATCACCCCCAGGGCGATGGCCTGTTGCATGATCAGGCCGGCAATGGTGCGGTTCCTGGTGCCGATCAGTTTGAGCACCGCGATCTCTCGGATCTTGCCGAGGGTCAGGGTGTAGATAATGAACGCGACAATTGCCGCGCTGACAATCGAAAGAATTACCAGGAACATACCGATCTGCTTTGCCGAGGTGGCGATCAGCTTGCCCACCAGGATCTCTTCCATCTGGCTGCGGGTGTACACCGTCAGTCGCTTCCAGCGGCGGATGGATGCAGCCACTTCCTCCGCGCCATGGTCGGAGGCAACCTGCACCAGAACCGCGTTTACGTAAGGGTTGGTGCTTTGCGACGCGAGGACCGCATCGAGCAATCCCGGCACTCCCGGCCGATTGAAGGCCGGATTTGCGGCGGCGCGGCGGCGCTGCTGCAGGATGGCGTCATTGTCTTTGAGAAATTGGGCTTCCTGGGCATCCTTGAGCGGGATAAACACCATCGGGTCGCCGTTTGAGGAGACCATCCTCCTGGTCAGGCCAACCACCGTGTAGCTGTTGCGGCGGATCTTGATGCGTTCGCCGAGTTTGAAGCCGGCGGCAACATCGGCCACGCCTCGTAATGGCCGCGGGTGATCTGCCGCCCGGCGACGAGATACGATGGCCAGCCGGGTGCCCCCGGTTCGCCGGCCGTGACGCCGGAGATCATCGCCCGCACGTCGCGCTCTCCCTGGCGCACCTGCATGGTGAGATAGGTGACGTTGGCCGTTCGAGCCACTCCCGGCATGCTGCCGATACCGCGCCAGGTATCGTCGTAGATGCTTGACGGCTCGGCATAGGGGCCAAGGGTGTCCTTTTGCACCACCCAGAGGTCGGCGCCACTGTTGTCAAGCAGCACCTTGGCGTCATCTACCATGCCCCGGTAGATACCGGCCATGGACAGGGTAACGCCTATCAGCAACCCCAATCCTGCCCCGGTGAAGACAAACTTTCCCCAGGAATGGATGATGTCACGGCCGGCAAGGCTGATCATCGCCTCACTCCCGGAATCCGGTCAACGACCTTGATGCGGCTGCGCGTGCTCAGGGCTTTTGCGCTGTACACCACTACCCGGTCACCAGCCGCAAGCCCGGTGCGCACCTGGACATTCCCCTCCAGATCGGCTGTGCCCAGCGTGACCGGCGTAAAGTGAAGATCGCCGTTCTTTACCTGCCAGACGCCCGTTTGGCCATTGCTCCGCTGGATGGCTGCATTGGGGATTACCGGCGTTTCGGGGAGTGCCGGCAGGGTAACCGTGACTTCAGCAAGCTCGCCCACCGGCGGCAGCGGTTCGAGACGTTGATCGAATACCACCTTGGCCAGCGTTTCTTCGGTCACTTCGTCAGCCAGCGGCTCTACCCGCAGTATATGTCCGGCCAAAGTTTGACCGGCGCGCGAGCGCAACACGATCTGCACCGGCAGGCCCGCGGCGAGTCCTTGGCCGCCGAGTTGATCGAACCGCACATTGAGCCAGAGGTTCTTTGGGTCGATCAGCTCCACCACCGCTTGACCGGCAACAACCGTGGTGCCGGGGTCTGCATCGCGCACGGCAACCAGGCCATCGGCAGTGGCGACCAGGCGCAGGTTGTTGCGTTGCGCGAGCAAAGCGGCCCGTTCGCTACGGGTCCGAGCCAGTTCCTCACGCGCCGCATCGAGACCTGCATCAGCAACCTGCAGTTCATGTTTTTTGGTGGTGACAATTTCCTCACTGGTCGAGCGTACTGCAAGCAATTGCTCAAAACGCCGGGCCTGGGTTTGCGCATAGGCCTGTCGCGACCGGGCATCCCGCAGCTGTGCTTCGGCGCGCTTGACCGCAGCCTCCTGGGAATGGATCCGCTCGTCGAGATCAACCGGGTCCATTTCTCCGAGCAGTTGTCCGGCCTGTACCTGATCGCCCACCTGCACATCCAGCCTGGTCAACCGTCCGGCAAAGGTCGGACCGATTTTA
The DNA here is from genome assembly GCA_009668975.1 of Deltaproteobacteria bacterium. Lineage (GTDB taxonomy): Bacteria > Desulfobacterota > Desulfuromonadia > Geobacterales > Geobacteraceae > RPRC01. The sequence goes on from SBEG01000003.1 coordinate 45,226, forward strand.
TAGGTATAGCGCGACGCGACCGTCCCGATCCCGAACAAACCCGGCGCAATGGAGAGTTCCTCCACGTTGCTGACCGTCACTGTAACCGGTGCCAGCGGACCTGAGCGCAGGGCGACATAAACAAAGAGCGCCAGCAGCGGCAGAAGCACGGCCATAATCGCCAGGGTGCGAGTCTGAAAGTGCAGCCGTTTCATTGTGGCCTCCCAATACCGCGCCGAAAGATGGCAAAGGCTCCTGGCGCAATAAGTCGGATGCGCCCCACATCGCCGGCCAACAGCGACTGCATGACCAGACCCTGGACCGTGCCGATAAAGAGAATGGCACCCGCCTCGGATTCGAGCGAGGTGTCCACTTCACCGCATTCCTTGCCTGCTTCGAGCAGTTGCTGCACCCGTTCGGCATAGCGGCGAATAAGGGATTGCGCCATGCGCTTGGGAGCGGTTGATTCCCCTCGCTGCAACTCTCCAAACAGTATTCTTGGCACGCCCGGGTGTTCCACAACAAAATCTATATGTGCCATGAATATCGCCTCGAGTGCAGCCAGCGGCGAAAGTCCCTCTTGCATCACCTTCTCCTGCTTGGAAAGCAGCTTTTCCGCCACCCACTCCATAACTGCCTCGAGGATGGCCTCTTTACTGGAAAAGTGGCGAAAGATCGCGCCCTGGGTCAACCCCATGCGTTTGGCAATGGACGCGGTGGTGATCTCGCTGGGATTCTGCTCAGCGGCCAGCGCGATAACCGTTTCAACGGTCAGCGCCCGGCGTTCCGGCGCCGGAAGATGTTTCAGAGGTGAGTTCATGATCGGTGTCCTTAAAGATAGTAATTGATTACTATCTTATCCGCTCCGGAGGTATTGTCAAGGGATTTAATTGGGGTTGCCAGAGGGTCCTGTAAATGCGGAGTTTATTCAAACTTCCGGTTTTCCCGTTTTGCTCTTTCGCTTAGGTTGCGTCGCGTAAGCCGCGGGAATGGCAAAAACTTGTTATTCAAGTTTTTATAAGTCAATCGTCGTTATTTCAGGCAAATCAAGAAAGAGCCGTGGCCTGGAACTCACTATTCAAATTAGCGGAGATTTGCTGCCTGAAAAAATGCTTGCGCTTTAGTAGGGAGGGCGATACCGTCAAAAAATCACACCACCTGACAGGAGTACCATTTGATGCAGCAGGATAATAGAATAGTTGGGCCGGAAACAGTTCAAATGCTGGAGTTAGGTCATCCCTGGGTGATTGCCGACAGTTACACGAAACGCTGGCCGTCCGGTCAGTCGGGCCAGGTGGTTTCGTTAACGGACAGTGCCGGGCGTTTTCTGGCCACGGCACTGCTCGATCCGGCCGACCGCATTGTGGCACGGGTGCTGTCGCGCAAGCGTATCAGGTTGGATAAGTCCTGGCTGACAAGGCAGCTGGAAACGGCCATCGGGCTGCGAAGTTGTCATGCCGGTCTTGCGGAGACAAACGCCTATCGTTTAGTGAATGGCGAAGGGGACGGTCTGCCTGGGCTGACCGTCGACCGTTACGGCGATTTTCTCATGGTGCAGCTGTACTGCGCCGGCTGGCGTCCCCATCTTTCGCTGGTGACCCGGGCGTTGCAGGAACTGCTTTCGCCAACCGGCATCTACGAAAAGAGCCGCCCGCAGAAAACCAGGGAACTGGAGGCGGCCAGCGACAGCAAGCGCTACGGCAAGCTGTTGAGCGGTAAACAGGCACCGCAGCAACTGGAGGTGAGCGAAAACGGTCTGACTTTCCTGGTCAGCCTGGAGCAGGGACTGAATACCGGGCTGTTTCTCGACCAGCGCCGCAACCGCCGCGATCTGATGGCGCGCGTGGCAGGGAGACGGCTGCTGAACCTCTTTGCCTATACCGGCGCTTTTTCCGTGGCTGCCGCCGCTGCCGGGGCGAGCCAGGTGACCAATGTGGATGTCTCGGCCGGCTATACCGAATGGGCCAAAGCCAATTTTGGCTGCAATCGCCTCAATCCCCGGAGTTATGAGTTCCTGGTGGGTGATTGTCTGGCCGTGTTGGGAGATCTGGCGGCACGGAAGAAAGAATACGATATCATCCTGATGGATCCGCCGTCTTTTTCCACCACCGGCAAGAGCCGCTTCACCACCCGCGGCGGGACCTCGGACCTGGTTGCCGCGGCGCTGCCGATACTGAACGACGGCGGTTTGCTGATCAGCTCATCCAACCATCAGAAACTGGATGTTGCCGACTACCTCAAAGAGCTGCGGCGCGGGGCACTCAAAGCGGGCAGTGACCTGCGGGTGATCAGCCTGGCCGGTCAGCCGGAGGATTTTCCCTATCCGGTCACCTTTCCGGAGGGGCGTTATCTGAAGTACGCCATCAGTGTCAAGGTCGGGAAGCAGTAGACGTATGCGGCTGGGCCACGCGCCGGGTGTTGACAGGTATCGCGGCGTTCCTGGTCTTTCACCTGCACCTGATTTGTGACATCCTCGGTTCACGTGGTCCTGACGAGGCCTGGTCCGTGCCGTATCTGCGGCCTTTTTCCTCTGCCGGGGATATCGTCTGGGCACACCAGTGGGCTTTGAATTCCTGGCAGAACTTTGCCATAACGTTCCTGGCGCTCATCTTTATTTTTTTCAGAGCTGGAGAAAGGGGCTTTCCCCGCTTGAGATTGTTTCCCGGTATATGAACGACTTGTTCGTCAGGACTGTGCGGAAGCGTTTCGGTATTCAGCCGGCTCTTAAAGGAAACTTCACTTCGGAAAGGTGACCTGATCGGAGCGAACAGAAAAGGGGCCTGACAGCGGGAAGCATTTCTACCTTCCGTTATCAGGCCCCTTGTGTGGTATCAGGCATGTTGCATGAGGATTTGGACTCTACTTGACTTCGCCTACCGGGTAATCAGATTCTTTCCATGCCTTGATGCCGCCGGGCAGGCGATAGACGTTTTTATAGCCGAGCTTGACCGCCCACATCGCGGCGTTGTGGCTGCGGGTGCATTTGGTGAATCCGCAATAGAAAACGATCAGTCTGTTTTTATTCATACCGAGGAGTTTTACCAGATTGGCTCTCGTCTTGTCGTCCAGGGAGGTCATTTCCGGGATGGGAAATTCCATTTGTTTTGCTCCCGGGATGTGATTTTTTTTGAAGCTGTCTTCATAGGGCATGGTATCGACGAGGAGCAGGTCTTTTTTCTCATCCAGCCATTTCTTCACATCCGGAGTGGAAACGACTTTATAGTTTCCTCGTGCAACTTCCGCTGAGAAGACTATGGCGTCTTTCTCGTTTTCAAGTTCCTTGGCTCCCCAGGCAAAAACGTTAGTAGCCAGGAGTGTCAATGAAATAAAGGTCAGTGTAGCGGGGATGATTGTTTTCATTTTTTCAGCCATAGATACTTCCTCCTAGATGATAGTAGTGAATTTCAGTCGTGGTGCGGAGCCTTGTTCTCGCCGGGTCCTGAGGAACCGGTAGTAATAGAGGAAGCAACAGACGGCAATCATGACGAAATCGCGATAAAGGGCTTGCCGGAGACTGTTCTGCCCCTTGAGTTCCTCTGTGGAAAAACAGCCGCAATCGATGTCGAGATCCTGCAGGATAGCGTACCAGAGAATGGTGCAGAACATGAGCAGCATGGCAAAAATCGCAGAAAGGGCTCCGGGAATTTCGAACAGAAGGCCGATACCGGCCACGAGTTCCAGTGACGGCAGGCCAATGGCTACCGCTGCCAGCATCTGCTCGGGAACAAGGTCGTATAATGAGATCATCCGGGCGAATCCCTTGACGTCCAGCAGCTTGATGGCGCCCGAATAGATGAAGATGCCGCCGAGAGCGATTCTAAGAAGATGATAGGACCATTTGGAATAAGTGTTCAGGCCGGATTGCACGTTCGCCTCGATCAGGTGCTGCTGTGTAATGTTTCTTATCGACGGACGATAGTAATGGAATCATTCCACAAGTCAAATTGATAATATCAAACCATATTCGCACTGCTATCGGTTTTGTCGATATCAGCGGGGTCATGCAGTAGTGTATGGGAGGGGCGGATTTCCTTCAGGAAACGATCGTGTTGCAGGCAGCTGCCATCCTGTCCAGGGCTTCGGTGAGTATGGCTCGCGGACAGCCGAAATTGAGCCGGACAAAACCGGAGTCGCCAAAATCGCTGCCCCGGGATAATCCGACTCCAGCTTTTTCGAAAAACAAGGGTGGATCGTGAAGGCCGCTTTTTCGCGTATCGATCCAGGCCAGGTAGGTTGCTTCCAGGTGGTGCATTGACAGGCCTTCGATGCTGTTGATGGCCTGATGGACCAGGTCGCGATTCCCGCGCAGGTACTCGAGAAGCTCCCGGTGCCAGGCCCCGCAATCGCGGTAGGCGGCGAGCGCGGCGGCATAACCGAGGACATTCACCGACGGCACGATGCCGGACATGGCTGAGCAGAATCGCCCGCGAAGTCCCGGGTCGGGGATCACGGCTAAGGAGCAGCCGAGGCCGGGGATATTGAAGGTCTTGCTCGGGGCCAGGAGGGTGATGGTGTGGGCCGCGATCTCCGAGGAGAGGCTGGCGAGCGGGGTGTGTTTTTTGTCACTGTCCAGAATCAGACCGGAGTGGATCTCGTCGGAGCAGATGAAGAGCCGGTGACGCAGGCAGATCTCCGCGACCGTGCTGAGCTCCTCCCGGCTGAAGGCGCGTCCCACCGGATTATGGGGATTGCAGAAAAGGAAGAGCCGGGTCCTGCCGGTGATTGCCCGCTCCATGCCGTTAAAGTCGAAAACCCAGCGGTCTCCGTCATCCACGAGGTGCGTGGTAACCAGGTTGCGGAGAGAATTGCGCGGTGCGCTGAGGAAGGGCGGGTAGACCGGCACGGCGCTGAGAACCTCGTCTCCGTCTTCTCCGACAGCCCGGCAGGCCAGATTGAGGCCGGTTACCAGTCCCGGAAGCCAGACAATCCATTCTTCCTCGATGCTCCAGCCGTATTCGTCCCGCAGATGTGTGATTACCGCGACGGAAAGTCCTTCCGGCGGCCTGGTGTAACCGAAAATTCCATGCTCGACCCTTTCCCGCAGGGCATCGATAATCGGCTGGGGTGAACGAAAGTCCATATCGGCCACCCAGAGAGGCAGGATGTCCCTTCCCTGATACCGATCCCATTTTTCACTGGAGGTGCCCCTCCGCTCGATGATTTGATCAAAATCGCTAACGATGGTTTTTCCCCTTATCCTTGTGGTCGCATATACAAAAGGCCAGAAGCACCCGCTTCCAGCCTTTCGTCATTTCTATTGAACTGTTCCCCGATCTGGGGAAAATTCAGGAAGGATTTTCATCCCGCCCGACATCTGCACTTCTTATAGGATGTGAGACAACGGTCGTGAATCATCGCCTCCTTTCTTGATTTTAAGCGTATCATGCCGAATGCGGGCTGGCAAGGGCTGCCGGGAAAAATTTTCTGAGAATTTTTTCGAGTAGCTGAGAAATACGGAAGAGGATCTCGAAGAGCGCTGGAAGTGCTGTCGCGGGGCTACCCGGCGATGGTGAATTTCGTTCCCTTTCTGACGATAAACCCATCCTTTTTCAATCCCTGCAGGATTTTATCCAGTCGTTGCGGGTCTTCCTGGATTGCCTGAAAAATTGCTTCTTTCCCGGAAAGCGGTTTTTGCAGAAGGAGCTTCAGGATCACTCCCCGTAGCTGGCGGTCTGAGCCCTCGAAGCGGCTCTGGCGGGTATGGTGCGCGCTTTTTCTCGAGGGGTTATCATGAGTCTGTTTCAGCATGACACCGTAATCCATCAAGGCATAGTACCATTCCCTGGGGTTGTCCCGGTCGAGTGTCGCATGGACCAGCGGCATGATCTCGCTGTCTTTCACGTCCTGCCGGTCAGCAAAAAAACAGTGGATAAAGACTGTCCGGATATTGGTTTCGATGATCGGCACCGGTTGGTGAAAAGCGAAGGCGGCGATTGCTCCTGCGGTATAAGGCCCGATGCCGGGCAGGCCGCGTAACTGATCCGCGGAGTTGGGCAGGACGCCGCTGAAGTCCTGGACGACAATTTTTGCCGTTTCCTGCAGGGCAATGGCCCTGCGGTTGTAGCCGAGGCCCTGCCACACGTGCAGAACTTCTCGCAGGGGCGCCTGGGCGAGTGAGGCCAGGTCGGGAAAGGCGGCCAGGAATTCCTGGTATTTTCCCATGGCCCGCTCAACTCTGGTCTGCTGGAGCATGATCTCGGATACCAGGATTTGGTAGGGATCTTCGGTTTCGCGCCAGGGCAGGGGACGGGGATGGGCGTGGTAGTATGCGTAGATCTCGTTCTGAAATCGTTGAATGGCCACCTGGTTCAATTCGGTGGTGCCGGTTGTTTGAGAATTTGTCGCTGGTTTTTTCATGTGTGCCTGGATGTTGCCCAGTTGGTTCCTGAAGGAAACGGGAAGTTGTCATTGTGGCAGGTTACGTTACCATGTATAGCAGGAATTGCGCTCGGTAGACAAGTTCAACCGTTGCATGTTCTTTTTTGCCTTTAAACAGACATCATTGTAGGGTACGTTAGCAAAGCGTAACGCACGGTGTTTCGGTGGGCTGCGGCTGAAGTCAGCCTAACCACTGTCGTGGCTTTACGAATGGAAACTGGAGAGGTGTCTAGATGGAGAGTGATAAGAGAAGACGGCTGGATCTGGCATTGGCCGCGGTCTGTGCCAGCTGCCCCCTGTGCCGGCATTCCCGCCGGAAACCTGATGGCTGGGCGAGCCGGATTGTGCGGAAGGTCGAAGCGCGGATCTGCCCCTTTTGCCGCGCCTATGCCAGAGTGCACGGCTGAAGGCACAGTCTGCCTCGACCCGCCAGCAACGGTACTTTCAGGAGCACCGCATTCATGCTGATGAAAATAGTTTCCGGAGGTCAAACAGGTGTCGATCGGGCCGCCCTCGATGCCGGACTCGCGAGCGGCGTTCCTGTCGGTGGCTGCTGTCCGGCCGGGCGGCGTGCGGAAGATGGAATGATCCCTTCTTGCTACCCTCTGTTGGAGCTCGACTCTCCGGTTTACGCCGTTCGAACCGAGCGGAATGTCGTTGATTCCGATGCTACCCTGGTATTGAACCGTGGCGAACTGGCCGATGGCACTGCTTTGACTGTCCAGTTGGCACGGAAGCACCGGAAGCCCTTCCTGGTTGTGCAACTGGATGAGAATGCCGATCCGGTTGCCGTGGCTGAATGGATCCGCGAACGGGGGGTGAAGGTGCTGAACATTGCCGGTCCGCGTGAGTCGAAATGTCCCGGCATTCACGAATCTGCCTTGCAGTTCGTGCGGAAACTGTTACAGGAAAGGTAACTGCCAACTATTTTGCACTCTGCCAAGGAGTCCCACATGGAAAAGGAAATAAGATCCGCAACCGACCTGTTGACCCTCTCGAATGGTTACTGGCACACCTGTGCTCTCCATGCCGGGGTCAAGCTTGACCTCTTCACCGCTCTTTCCGCCTGTCCCTTTACCGCGGAGAAATTGGCCGAACTGGTTGACTGCGATGAGCGCGGACTTGGAATGCTGCTCCATGCCCTGACGGCCATGGGCTTGCTGGAAAGGATTGACGATTCTTATACGGTTGCCGCTATTTCCGCCGAATTTCTTTCAAAAACGTCGCCGCGCTACCTGGGTCATATCATCCTCCACCATCACTACCTGATGTCTTCCTGGTCTCATCTGGACGAGTCGGTGCGGAGTGGCGGCCCGGTCCGGGAGCTTTACCAGAGCGGAGATGAGAGTGCAATGCGGGAAAGTTTTGAGATGGGCATGTTTGACCTCGCCATGCAGATGGCCCCACGGATCGTGCCGCAGATCGATCTTGGCGGCCGTCGGCGGCTTCTGGACCTTGGGGGAGGACCCGGGACCTATGCCATGCATTTCTGTCAGCACAACCCCGGCCTTTCCGCCGTCGTCTTTGATCTTCCCTCGACCCGGCCATTTGCCGAGCAGACGATTGCCCGGTTCAATCTCTCCGGGCGGATTGATTTTGTTCAGGGTGACTTTCTGGCTGAGCCGCTGCAGGGGCCCTATGACGTTGCCTGGCTTTCCCATATTCTGCATGGGCAGTCCCCGGAAGAATGCGCGGTGGTCGTGGAAAGGGCGAAGGAGGCGCTTGAGCCGGGAGGGATGATTCTGATTCAGGAGTTCATTCTTGAAGATAGCCTGGATGGACCGGTTTTTCCGGCGCTTTTTTCTCTGAATATGCTCTTGGGTACCAAGGGTGGGCAGTCCTATTCCTGGGGGCAGTTGGAGGCGTTGCTGTCAGATGCAGGTTTCCGTAATCTGCACCGCCTGCCGCTGCAACTGCCTAATGGCGCCGGAGTGATTGCCGCCATCCGACCTTGACCTTGACAGTTCTTTCAGGGAGTGCGGCTCTCCAGTAGGGCAAAAAGCCCCGGAAATCATCTCCGGGGCTTTGCTGTATTTACGCGGTAAGCTTTTCCAGCGCTTCCCGGTACTTTTCGGCGGTTTTCCGGATGATCTCTTCCGGGAGCGGCGGGGCCGGGGCCTGCTTGTCCCAGTCGAGGGTTTCGAGGTAGTCGCGCAGGAACTGCTTGTCAAAGCTGGGCTGGGAGCATCCCGGACGATACTCATCCTTCGGCCAGAACCGGCTGGAATCGGGGGTGAGGCATTCATCGATGATAATCAGCCCGCCGTCGCAGATGCCGAACTCGAACTTGGTGTCGGCGATGATGATGCCGCGGTCGGCGGCAATTTCCCGGGCTTTGCAATAGATGTCGATGGTTGCCTTGCGGGCCTGTTCCGCGATGTCCTGCCCGCACAATTCGACCATCTTTTCAAAGGGGATGTTTTCGTCGTGCTCGCCGAGTTCCGCCTTTGTGGATGGGGTGAAAATCGGTTCATCCAGGCGGGAAGACTCGCTGAGTCCCGCGGGGAGGGTGATGCCGCAGACGGCGCCGGTTTCCCGGTATTCCTTCCAGCCGGAGCCGGCCAGATAGCCGCGGACGATGCACTCCACCGGCAACGGACGGGCCTTTTTCACCAGCATAGAGCGGCCTTTCAGTATCTCGGCGTATTTGGCGCACGCGGCGGGGAATTGGTTGACCTCGGTGGCGATGAGGTGGTTGGGAATGATGTCTTCCATCTGGCGGAACCAGTGGGCGGAAATCTGAGTAAGAACTTCTCCCTTGCCCGGGATCCCTTCGTTCATAATCACGTCAAAGGCGGAGATCCTGTCGGTGGTGACGATGAGGAGCGCCTCGCCAAGGTCGTAAATATCGCGGACTTTGCCGCGTGCTGCCAAAGGAAGGTCGGGAAAATCGGTTGATAGAACGAGTTGTGTCAAAGTGGCCTCCTGTTTTGTCCTGGAAATAGAGCGGGGATGCCAAATGGCATCCCCTTGAGTAGTTAGATCGGTTGAGGTGTGGAAGATACTTTTTAGTCGTTTGCCAGTGCGGGATTGATTTCGATCTTCGCTTTATCCCGAAGACCCTTTAACCAGGCCTCCTGGGCCTCTTGCTGTTTCTTCGGCAGCAGCGTTGCCCGGATTTTTTCCTTTTCCTGGATGAAGCCGCCACGGTCGGCTTCGATCCGCTGTTTCAGGCGCACGGCATACCAGCGGCCGTTGACATTAAATGGCGCGGCGGCAACGGGGCTGGCGGGTTTCAGCTGAAAGGCAGTTTCCATGGCGTCTTTTGACGTGCCGATCTGGGGGATTTTGCCATCGCTTGCGTAGGTGAAGCTTCCTGTAGTCTGAAGTGCTCCCGAAAATTGATTGCTCCGCATTTTCTGCAGGGCTTCATCGGCCTTTTTCCGTGCCAGTTCAACCGACTTCTGAGCGAGCACCTTTTTCTCCACTTCGCCTTTGACCTTGGACAAGGGAGGGACAACGGACGGATTCCTGAGTGTCACCTTGAAGAGGTAAACCCCTTTTGAAGTTTCAACCGGTCCGCCCAGGTCTCCCTGTTTCGTGGCAAAAGCCTTTTTGATAAGCTCAGTTTCTCCGGCAAATGCTGCCGGAGGGTTCTGCAGCGTAAAAAGACCGCTTCCGGCAACCGGAACGCCGAGCATGCGGGCGGCACCGGCGAGATCGTTGGCGGCAAGGTTCTTGTTGAGGGCGACGGCGACCGTTTCATACGCCTGATTCGCCGCCTTGAATTTCAGGGCATCCTCTTTTACCCGCTCTTTGACTTCTTCGAAAGGAAGTATCCCGTCTTTGCCCTGGTAGCGGTCGATGTTTTTCTGATAGTAGGTCTGGATTTCTTCGCTGCTGATGGTAAGTGCCGGCGAGAGCTTGGCCGGATTCAACAGCAGGTAGTCGAGCTTGATTTCTTCCTTGGTCTTGAAGTCTTTCTCGTGCTGCTGGAGGTACGCGGTCAGTTCCTGTTCGGTTGCCGAAACGTTGCCTCGTACCTCTGCTGGTGAAAAGGAAACATACTGCAGTTCGACTTTGTCATGTGTTTTCTTGAAGTAGTCGAGAAGGTCCTGGTCACTGAGGGTCACCTTGTCGGCGATTGATCTGCCGGCCTTGGAAATGGCGATGTCCTGTCGAACACTGTTTTCGAAGTTGCTGGTAGTGACGTGGTTCATTTTCAGGACTTGATCATAAAGATTTTTGTCGAAAACACCATCTTTCTGGAAGTACGGCATCTTTGCAATTGCGTCCACCAGTTCGTCATCGGAGACCTTGATGCCCATGCGCTTGGCTTCCTGTCTGATCAGTGCCGAATTGATCAGATTGTCCAGAGTACTTTTGCGCAGATTCAGCAATTTCTCGATTTCGGGAGTAACCGGTTGACCGTAAATCTGCTGGAGCGAGTCTTTGGCGCGCTCGTAGTTTTTTACGTACTCATCGTAGCTGATTTTTTCGCCGTTTACCTTCACTGCGTAGCCGGAACTGTCGAGACCTTCTTCACCTTTACCCCAAATGAGAAAGATTGTTCCAACAAAAGAGAGAACTATTACACCGAAAACGATTTTTATAATGATTGACTGCTTATACTTTCTCATGATTCCAAGCATTGCCTAAGGACTCCTTGTGAGGAAATTATTGAGAAAAATTGCTAGGTAACGGGCGGCATACTAATATATTCAAGGCTTAAAAGCAACTGGAGATTGCCCCTATTTTCTTCCTTGCCAGCTGTTGCGGTTTTTGTTAGGATTCACCATTCAGCTAAGACCAGTCACAATTCTTAAAATTCATGATGAAGGGAGCAGGGATGCTCAAAATATTTGATTATATATTCGGCATGTTTTCAAGCGATCTGGCAATTGACCTGGGAACAGCAAATACCCTGGTGTATCTGAAGGGCAAGGGTGTTGTGGTCCGGGAACCTTCGGTGGTCGCTGTGCAAAAGACTTATGGCGGACAGCAGAAGGTTCTGGCGGTCGGCATGGAAGCAAAAAAGATGCTCGGCCGCACCCCGGGCAGCATCACCGCCATTCGTCCGATGAAGGACGGTGTCATTGCCGATTTCGACATTACCGAAGAGATGCTGCGCTACTTCATTCACAAGGTGCACAACCGCAAAACCCTGGTTCGCCCGCGCATCGTCATCTGTGTGCCGTCCGGCATTACCCAGGTGGAAAAGCGCGCGGTCAAGGAGTCCGCTGAATCTGCTGGCGCCCGTGAGGTCTACCTGATCGAGGAACCGATGGCTGCTGCGATCGGCGCCGGATTGCCGATCACCGAGGCAAGCGGCAACATGATTGTCGACATCGGCGGCGGTACAACCGAGGTGGCGGTAATCTCGCTGGCCGGGATCGTCTATACGAAATCCGTCCGCGTTGGTGGCGACAAGATGGACGAGGCGGTTGTCCAGTACATCAAGCGCAAGTATAATCTGTTGATCGGCGAACGGATGGCCGAGCACATCAAGATTGAGATCGGTGAAGCCTACCCGGGAGAAACTGTCCAGACCATGGAGGTCAAAGGCCGCGATCTGGTTTCCGGAATTCCCAAGACCACGGAAATTGATTCCAACGAGATCAGGGAAGCTCTTTCCGAGCCGGTAAATGCTATTGTGGAAGCGGTGCGCATCTGCCTGGAGCGGACTCCTCCGGAACTGGCTGCCGACATCGTTGACAAAGGGATCGTTCTCGCGGGCGGCGGCGCTCTATTGCGCAACCTTGATTTACTGCTCCGTGAAGAGACCGGTTTGCCGGTGGTGATTGCCGAAGATCCGCTGTCCTGCGTTGTCCTCGGCTCCGGCAAGGTTCTTGATGAATTGAACCTGCTTCGCCGGGTGGCGATCAATTCCTGATTCTGCCAGGACGAAGGTCTCCCGGCATTACCGGGACGATCGTTTTATCATGAACAGCTCCTTCTGTTCATTACAGGCACGGAAAACCGCCCACCTGTTGTCGAACATTCTATCAGACTATCTCTGGAGTTCATGCCTCCGCTTGCGGAGGCCCCTGTCCCGCATCCCCGGAACACGTGCATGAGCAGTGCTGGAACCGATATCATCATTCCTGTATGGAATAACCCTACAGAGACCCGTGAATGCCTTGCGTCTCTCGTGGAGCATTCCGCTGATTTCCGTCTGATTCTCCTGGATACCGGCAGCGAGCCGGCAACCGAGCAGCTGCTTCATGAATTTGCCGATTTTCTGGACAACCGGGCACTGCTGATGCGCAGTGAAAGTGCCCAGGGATTTGTTGCTACGGTGAACCGTGGACTGGCAAGGGCCGAGGCGCCTCTTGCCGTGATAATGCGTTCGAGTACGCGCGTCACGTCCGGCTGGCTTGACCCGATCCTGGAAGCAGCATGCAAGACGGAGGCCGGGATTCTGGTTCCCTGCTTCGAGCCGTTCGGCTCAGGATCTTCTTCGACGAGAAAATGCGCTCGCGCTGCCGGAGAGGTACACCACGGCTCCTTTTCCGCCTTGGGAATAACGCGCGACCTTTATGCTGCCATCGGCGGTTTCGATGAAAGTCTCGACGGCGATGTCTGGTGCCTGAAGGATTACTCGCGTCGAGCCGGCCGGGCCGGATTCACCACCCTTCGTGTAGCCGGACCGCCGCTTCACTCCCGGGAAACAATCACCTATGGGTCACGTGAGCGCCGGGAAAAAATGGTCAGAGAAAGCATCGCTGCCTATACCGCCCGCTGGGGGGAGGCGCGGTTTTTTTGTGCCTTTTTTGCCTCCCGCACTGATCAGGAGACTCTCGGGAAGGCTTTTGCCGCCATGTTGACAGCTGCCCGCCGCGGCCATCATTTTTTTGTCTACGCCTCTCCTTCCGTGTATCGCCTGATCCTGTCCGCCTCACTTCACCTGCTTCATGAAACTATCCTGGTGCATAAACTTCCCCGGATCTTCCCTCAGCGAGCCTGTCGTACCGCCTTTGCCCGGATCCAAGCCCGTCATTGTGACGTTTCCGTGCTGACCGGTCTGGATGGTCTTCTTGACCTTGAGGATGAAAAACGGGTTTCCTTTGCCGAAGTTGAAAAGAGTATTTCTGCCGCGGAGGTCTGAATGAAAGAGAGAATAAAAGCCGTATTCCTCTCACATCGTGAGGTTATGGATGCTCTGGAACGTGAACTGGGCCCGAAGATTGTCCAGGCTGCGAATCTGCTTGTGGATTCCTTCCGGAGCGGGAAAAAAATTCTTGTCATGGGAAACGGCGGCTCTGCTGCCGATGCCCAGCATCTGGCAGGGGAGATTGTCGGCCGTTTCCGCCTTGAGCGGCGAGGTCTGCCGGCCATAGCCCTGAGTACCGATTCCTCGATTCTTACCGCGGTGGGTAATGACTACGGTTTCGAGGCGATCTTCAGCCGTCAGGTGGAGGCGCTTGCCCAGGAAGGTGATGTGGTGATCGGCATTTCCACCAGCGGCTCATCTCCGAATGTGCTTTCCGCTTTGCGCCTCGCCCGCGAAATGGGGTGCCGGACCCTGGGCCTGCTCGGCAAGGATGGCGGAAGCATCCGGGAGCTGGTTGACATAGATCTGACGGTACCGGGGCAGGATACGCCGCGCATCCAGGAAGGTCACATCACGATAATTCACATTCTCTGCGAGTTGGTTGAGCAGGCGCTGTTCGGGGAGAAAATAAATGAAATATAAACCGCTGGATCTGGCCGGGGTAAAGACCTATCCGCTTGCGGAGCGTTCCAACAAGATGGTGATGACACGGGATGCCGCCGCCGGGGTCCGGCCGGGGATGTCGGTGGACGAACTGCTGCGTTCCATGCCGGCCCAGCTGGGCTCGCAAAACCTCCTGGCGGTGATCAATGCCGTGGTTGCGGCCCGAGCCGCGGGAAAGCCGGTGGTGCTGGCGATGGGCGGGCACGTGATCAAGTGCGGACTCCAGCCGGTGCTGAAGAACCTGATCGAAGCGGGCGCCATTACCGCCTTTGCCGTCAACGGTTCGGTCGCCATTCACGACTACGAGCTTTCCCTGATCGGCGAAACAAGTGAGGATGTGGGCAAGGTGCTGCACTGCGGACTGTTCGGCATGGCCGAAGAAACCGGACGGGACATCAATCGTGCCCTTCGTGAGGGCGTTGCCCGCGGGATCGGTTTCGGCGAAGCCGTCGGCCAGTTTATCCTCGATAACGGCAATCCCCACAAGGATTGGAGTCTCCTGGCAACCTGCCGGGAACACGATATCCCCGTTACCGTCCACGTGGCGATCGGTACTGATATCGTCCACCAGCATCCGACCGCCGATGGTGCGGTGATCGGTCAGGCTTCTTATACCGATTTCCGGATTTTTGCCTCGGTGATTTCCGAGCTGGGCGATGGTGGTGTCTATCTCAATGTGGGCAGTGCGGTGCTTCTCCCCGAGGTGTTTCTCAAGGCGCTCTCCATCGTGCAGAACCTCGGCCACCACGTGGATAATTTCACCACGGCGAACTTCGACATGCAGCAGCACTACCGCCCGCTGCAGAACGTGGTGAAGAGACCCACCTCCGGCGCGAGCAAGGGTTATACCGTTACCGGCCACCATGAAATCATGATTCCCCTGCTGGCGGCAGGCATTCTTGACCGCCTGGGGAGTATCCCGGATTCTACAGGAGGGTAAAGAAAATGCCCATGGATCGCAAAGATGCTGAATCGATATTCATGCGGGTGAAGGGTCTCCGCGCCCTGGTTATTGGCGACCTGATGCTTGACGAGTATCTCTGGGGCAAGGCCGAACGCATCTCTCCCGAGGCGCCGGTGCAGGTGGTGGATGTGCGTCGCGAGGATATGCGGCTCGGCGGCGCCGGGAACGTCGTGAATAATCTCGTGGCCTTCGGTGCGTGCGTTTCCATCTGCAGCGTGATCGGCGGCGACGAGAACGGCACGGTTCTGCGCCACGCCTTTACCGGCAAGGGCGTGGATGTATCGGGTGTCTTCGAGGACCCGATGCGCATGACCAGCAAAAAGACCCGGGTGCTCGCCGCCAATCAGCAGATTGTCCGGATCGACCGGGAAACCCGGGAAGAAATTTCTCCGGAGTTTGAAGAAATGATTCTGGCCCATGTCAGAGATACTCGCAACATCTGGGATCTTTTCCTGATTTCCGACTACGGCAAGGGACTGCTTACCTCACGGGTGCTTTCCGGTGTGATTGCTTCCGCCCAGGAGCGGGGTATTCCGGTAATCGTCGATCCGAAGGGGAGCGATTATCGCAAGTACCGCGGCGCCACCATCATTACCCCGAATCGCAAAGAGGCCGAGGTCGCCTCGCATATCGCCATAACTGACGCTGAGAGCCTCAACCGGGCCGCGGACTTCCTGCTGGCCGAAGGTGAGTACCAGGCACTGCTGATTACGCGGAGTTCCGAGGGGATGTCGCTTTTCCTGAATGCCGGAGAGGAGGTCCACATACCGACCGTGGCGCGGGAGGTGTACGATGTTACCGGGGCCGGGGATACGGTGGTGGCAACCTTCGGGGTCGGTCTGGCCTGCGGGCTTTCCTTTGAGAGGGCGGCGCAACTTGCCAATGTGGCGGCGGGGATCGTGGTCGGCAAGGTCGGGACGTCGACGGTTTCTCCCGAAGAGATTATCGGATCCATCAGTCACGAGCACCAGGACAGCGATATCAAAATCAAGAACCTGGACGCTCTTGCTTCCTGCATCGAGGAAGAAAAAAGGAAAGGGAAGCGCATTGCCTTTACCAATGGCTGTTTTGACCTGCTGCACGTGGGGCATGTCAAGTATCTGCAGAAGGCCAGGACCTACGGTGACCTCCTGATTCTCGGCCTGAACAGCGATGCCTCTATTCGCCGCCTGAAGGGGGAAAAACGGCCCCTGATCGGTCAGAGCGAGAGGGCGCACATTCTTGCGGCCCTCGACTGTATCGACTATGTCGTGATCTTCGACGAGGACACCCCGATCAGACTTCTCGAGACCCTGCGTCCTCACGTTCTGGTCAAGGGAGCGGATTATACCCCGGACCGGGTGGTGGGTAAGGATTTGGTCGAGTCGTACGGCGGCAGGGTTGAACTGGTGGAGTTCGTTGACGGCAAGTCCACGACCAATATCATCGAAAAGATTCTCCAGAATTACAGTTAACGGCAGTGATGATGTAGGGGCGCTGCTTGCCGCGCCCGATCGATCTCACAACAGGGCGCGGCAAGCAGCGCCCCTACAGGAGTATTGTGTCGGCAATGGTTGCGGATAATGCCGGAAAAACCTTGCAACGGGCGGTGTTCCTCGATCGGGACGGGGTCATCAATGTCGAGAAAGGCTATCTGCACCGGATCGAGGACTTCGAGTTCCTGCCCGGGGTTCCCCTGGCCCTGCGTCTCCTGAAGGAGGCAGGTTTTCTGCTGGTCGTGGTCACCAATCAGTCCGGCGTTGCGCGTGGCTACTATTCACTGGAGACTGTCCACGAGCTTCATCGTCATCTGCAGAGCGAGTTGGTGGTTGCCGGGGTTACGATTGATGGTTTCTATATCTGCCCCCATCATCCGGAGCACGGATCGGCTGATTCCGCGGGAGAATGTAACTGCCGCAAGCCGCTGCCCGGCATGATAGAAAGGGCCATCTCCGATTTCCGGATTGATCCCACCCGCTCCTATCTGATCGGTGACAAGTTGAGCGACATTGAGGCCGGTCGTGCCGCCGGCTGCCGCTCACTGCTGGTGCGGACCGGGTATGGTGCTGCAGTCGTGCAGTCTGTCCCGCAGGATGTCACCATCGTGGACGATCTTCCGGCCGCTGCCCGATTCATTCTTGGCGAGGAAATTTCCTGAAATTGATCGACGTAGCAAGTTGGCCAATGCGGCTGAATCTTCGGTCAGCAAAGATAATAATTTGACGGTTTTTCTTTCCCTGTGATAATAAACAGGGAGCGCTGAATATTCCCGCAACTCCACGAATGTACTGAAGGTGTTCACGAATATGGCGATAAAAAAAGGTATTATCCTTGCTGGCGGTGCCGGTAGCCGGCTCTACCCGTTGACCCTTGTTGCCAGCAAGCAGTTGCAGCCGGTCTATGACAAGCCGATGATCTACTACCCGTTGGCGACGCTGATGATGGCGGGACTGCGGGACATTCTGATCATCTCCACACCCCAGGACACCCCGCGCTTTCAGGCGCTGCTCGGAGACGGCTCCCGCTGGGGAATCCGGATCAGCTACCGGGTTCAGCCGGAGCCGAAGGGGATTGCCCAGGCATTCCTGATTGGTGAGGAATTTATCGGCAATGATGCGGTCTGCCTGATCCTCGGCGATAATCTCTTTTATGGCAAGATGGATCTCCACAAGGCCGTGGCGGAGTTTGAAAGCGGCGCAAAGATCTTCGGCTACTACGTGCAGGATCCGGAACGCTACGGGGTGGTCGAGTTTGACGAGACCGGGAAGGCGATCGGTATCGAAGAGAAGCCGGCGAAACCCAAGACCCATTATGCCGTGCCGGGACTCTATCTCTACGACAACAAAGTGGTGGAAATCACCAAGACGATGCGTCCTTCGGCCCGGGGCGAACTGGAGATTACCGATCTGAATCTCGATTATCTGCGACGCGGGCAGCTGCGGGTCGAGAAGTTGGGCCGGGGCATTGCCTGGCTTGACACCGGTACGCACCAGAGTCTGCTCGAGGCCAGTCATTTTATCGGGACCCTTGAGGCGCGGCAAGGGCTGAAAATCGCCTGTCTGGAAGAGATTGCCTTCCGTCTCGGCTTCATCGATGCCGCCGGAATGGAAAAGACGATTGCCGAGACGCCGAAATCAGGGTATCGTGACTACCTTGCCCGGGTCTTTACGGAAATAGTGCACAAGGAGTTGTGAAGTGACGGAAATGGCGACTCGATTCAAACCCGGGAAAATTCATGACGTTGTGGTCAGGCCCTTGACGAAGTTCCTTGACGACAGGGGCTGGCTTGCGGAGCTGTTTCGATACGACGAGCTTGAGGGGCAGATGCTTCCGGTCATGTCCTACCTGTCCATGACCAAGCCGGGGATTGCCCGCGGCCCCCATGAGCATCTGGCGCAAACGGATTTTTTCTGTTTTCTCGGCCCGTCGAATTTCAAGATTTATCTCTGGGATGCCCGCTCCGATTCGCCGACTTTCGGCGTCAGCCAGAGTTTTTATGCCGGGCTGGATTCCCCGAGGATGGTCATCGTTCCTCCCGGAGTTGTCCATGCCTATAAGAATGTCGGGATTGAAAACGGCTTGGTGTTCAATGCCCCTGATGCGCTCTATGCCGGTGAAGGGAAGCAGGCTCCCGTTGATGAAATCCGTCACGAAGAGGCGGAAGGCTCGCCATTTTCTCTCGACTGATGACAGTTTTTCAAAGGAATTAACGTGATGTGGGGGAGGGGATGATTCTCCTCCCTTCGCTGTTTTGAAATAATGATCAATTTTATCAGGAAACACAACATTCGTATCGTAGCCGGGGTGGCTCTGCTGGCAGCCCTGCTGTTCTACTCGCTGCATCTGCGGCAGAAAGAACACACGACTGCCTTCGAAAGGGCTGTTCTCACGCTATCGGCCCCGGTTGGCGGACTGGTTTTCCGGGTCAACGACTTTTTTGCCGGGATTTGGAATAACTACATTTCCCTGGTCGACGTTCGCAAGGAAAACGATCAGCTGCGGGAAATGGTCAAGCAGTTGAATGCGCAGGTAATCCGGGATCGCGAAGCGGTTCTGGCAAGCGAGCGCCTGCAACAGTTGCTGAATCTGCGCAATGCCCTGCATGTGCCGACTATTGCTGCCCGGGTCATCGGTGAGGATGTAACCCCTTGGTTCAGGACCGTTATCATCGACCGGGGCTCTATTGACGGGGTGCGGGAAGGCATGCCGGTGGTAGCCTCGGGCGGCGTTGTCGGGCGTGTCGTCCGGGTTGCTTCCACGAGTTCCCGTTTGCTTCTGATCACGGATAATGCCAGCGCCATTGCCGCAACGGTGCAACGTTCCCGGGCCCGGGGTGTGGTGAAGGGTAAAAGCGGCCAACTCTGTTCCCTGGAATTTTCCCAGAGGGGGGAAGATGTGAAGGTGGGGGATGTGATCGTCACGTCCGGAATTGGCGGAGTTTTTCCGAGTGCTTTGCCTGTGGGGGAGGTTACCATGGTAAAAAAGGGTGAGTACGGAATCTTTCAAACCGTGGAATTGCGGCCGTTCGTCTCCATGTCGCATCTCGAAGAAGTCTTGGTGCTTCTCCAGTAGCCGGCTGATTCTTCCTCAGGTAAACGGCGGATCATTCCTGCCGGCCGTTACCTTCACCGTGATGGAGGAATCAACATACGCAACAATTTTAAACGGGTCTATCACCAATCGCTATGCTCAAGTTTCTTAATATACTCGTCCTCGTTGTCATCGGGGTGATTTTTCAGGTAAACATTTTTCCCGCTTACCTCGCCGATCCCTTTAAGCCGAATGTGCTGCTGATTTTTGTCGTGTGCCTCGGTTTTCGCTCCAGCCTTCGGTTCGGGGCGCCTGGTTCTTTCCTCCTCGGTCTTCTCCAGGATTCCTTCAGCGGAATGTATTTCGGCTTGAATGCATTCTCGTTCCTGTTTATTTTTATCTTGTACCATGTGGTGGCTGCCCGGTTGTACACCGGCAGCAAAACCCTGCTTGTTCTTGGCACGGTGCTGGCCGTTTTTATAAACGCCTCTGTCCAGTTTCTGCTGCTCCTGGTTTTCTCAGCTTCTGATGGCGCCTTTTTCGCGATATTCGGGGTCATATTCCCCCAGGTGCTGACAACGGCACTTGTTTCAGTGCTTATCGCGCAATTTCCGCGAGCCGGTAAAGAGGAGTTCCCGTGAAAGGGCAACGTATCATCCGTGAGATGCGGGATCCTTCCCGGCGTCTTCTCCTGCTGACCATTGGTGTTTCAGTACTGTTTTTTATGTTGCTGATGCGTCTCTGGTATCTGCAGATTGTCAAGGCCGAGGACTTTCAGAATCTTTCGGAGAATAATCGTTTGCGACTCGTTCCCGTTGCGTCTTCGCGGGGAACGATTCTCGACCGGAATGGCGTGATCCTGGTCGATAATAGCCCCTCTTTCAGTATTGCCGTGATTCCCCAGGAGGTCACCGATAAAGAAGTACTGGTGAAAAATCTCTCCAGGCTGATGGGGATGAGTGAAGGCGAATTGTTGGAGAAGTGGAATAAAGCCAGGAAAGGGAGCCGTTACCAGCCGATCATACTTGCTTCAAACATCACGCGTGATCAAATGGAAATTCTCGAAGAGAACCGTCTCTTCCTTCCGGGCCTGGATGTCGTTATGCACCCGATCCGTGCCTACTATTATGGTGTTCTTGGCGCACATCTGTTCGGGCATCTGGGTGAAATTTCCGAACAGGAAATTGGAAACGAGCGCTTTAAGGATTACAATCCCGGCGATTACGTGGGCAAAAGCGGTATTGAGCGGAACTGGGAAAAGGAACTGCACGGGGCCGACGGCGGTCGCCAGATCGAAGTCGATGCCAGGGGGAGATTTTTGCGAACCGTCAGCGAGCGCAGTCCGACCACGGGCAACAGCCTGGTTCTCACCATTGATCTTGCCGTGCAGAAAGCTGCCGAAGCGGCTTTTGGCGAGCAGGCCGGAGCCGCGGTTGCCTTGGAAGTCAATAGCGGAGAAGTTCTTGCTTTTGTCAGCAACCCTTCTTTCGACCCGGCACTGTTTGCCGGAAGACTTCCGGCCGAGATCTGGAACACCTACCTGAACGACAAACGCCACCCTCTTGAAAACAAGGCTTTGAAGGGACAATATCCTCCCGGCTCGACCTTCAAGATCATTACGGCGCTTGCTGGTCTGGAAGAGGGTTTGGTCGATGAGAATACTTCGGTAACCTGTAACGGTTCCTATCGGTTTGGAAACAGATCTTTCGGCTGCTGGCAAAGGAAGGGCCATGGTACGGTAAGCCTGCGAAAGGCGCTTCGCGAGTCGTGTGATGTCTATTTCTATCGTCTGGGGGAACAGCTGGGAGTCGACAAGATTGCTTTCTATGCGAAGCAGTTCGGCCTTGGCGAGCCGGTCGGCATCGGCCTGGAGAACGAAAAGTCGGGTCTCATTCCCACGAAGGCCTGGAAAGAAAAGCGCTACGGCAAGAAATGGCTCAGTGGCGAGACTCTCTCCGTGGCCATAGGACAAGGATATGTGCTGACAACGCCGCTCCAGCTCGCCGTGATGACAGCCGAGGTTGCCACTGAGGGGACGGTGTATGCCCCGCACCTGGTGAAAAAGGTTGTGAGTCCCGAAGGGACGGTCCTGCGGGAATTTTATCCCACCGTCGTCAGAAGGGCAGCTTTCAAGGGTGAAAGCTGGCGTGCCGTCAAGAGAGGACTCTTTGCGGTTGTCAATGAACCGGGCGGTACCGGAGCGGTTGCCAGGCTTTATGAAGTCAAGGTGGCCGGGAAGACCGGTACTTCGCAGGTCGTGAAGCTTCGTGACCGCAAGGGGGCAATACCGTACCAATATCGCGATCATGCTCTTTTCGTCGCCTTTGCGCCCTATGAAAAGCCGGAAATTGCCGTTGCCGTTGTCGTTGAACATGGCGAGCATGGCGGATCCGCGGCAGCGCCGATTGCGGGGAAGATATTGCGTACCTACTTCGAGACAAAAGGGGTGATAAAAAAGCCGGTGCCGCAGAAACACTATTCCTCCGCAGCAGTGCCGGATGGGACCCCAATAGCCGAAACTGTTGAGCCGGTTCCAGAGGAGCAGAACGGGAATGATTGATCGCAGACTTTTTATCAACTTCGATTGGGGCTTTCTCCTGCTGGTCCTGCTGATTGCCGGAATCGGGGTGCTGAATATTGCCAGTGCCGCCGCATCCTATTCCATGCAGGACACCTCCTATGCCGTGAAACAGCTGTACTGGGTGCTGATCGGTCTATTCATCGTCATACAGGTTTGCAGTATCGATTATCACCTCTTTGAGGATATCGCCTACTGGTGCTTCGGCATACTGGTTTTCCTGCTGTTCGTGGTGCTGATCATGGGGAAAACTTCCATGGGGGCGACCCGTTGGCTGCATCTCGGTTTTATCAGCTTCCAGCCGTCGGAGTTGATGAAGATCGTTATTATCATGGTCTTTTCCAGCTATCTGGCCAATTTTACCGGTTCGGGTGGTCTGTCTCTCAAAGACCTCGTAAAACCTTTTTTACTCCTGGGCACGCCGGCGGTACTGATCATGAAACAACCGGATCTTGGAACGGCATCGCTTGTCGTTCTCATTGCGTTTTCCATGATTCTTTATGCCGGAGTTCGCATGCAGGCGATCGTAACCCTTGTGCTTGCGGCCTTGCCAACGGTATTTCTTGGTTGGCATTATTACCTGCGAGATTACCAGAAAGAGCGGCTTTTGAATTTTCTCTCACCGGAGCGAGATCCGCTCGGAAGCGGCTATCATATTATCCAAAGCAAGATCGCGGTCGGGTCAGGTGGCCTGACCGGAAAGGGATTCATGCAGGGAACGCAGACACAACTCCGCTTTCTCCCTGAACAGCACACGGACTTCGCTTTTTCCGTTTTTTCCGAGGAGTGGGGCTTCCTCGGATGTTTGTTTGTGCTGCTGCTCTACTTTTTTCTGATTCTCTGGGGTCTCAATATTGCCCGCAGGTGCAATGATCACTTTGGCAGACTCATGGCTGTGGGGGTGACGGCCATGCTTTTCTGGCATATCGTGATCAATATCGGAATGGTGATTGGTCTCTTCCCGGTTGTTGGCGTTCCACTTCCGTTATTTTCCTACGGCGGGACTTCCATGATTACTTCGATGATAGGTGTCGGAATCTTGCTGAACATCCGGATGCGAAGATTCATGTTCTGACAATCTGAAAGCTTGAATTCTGCCGGTGCGTGAACCGCTAAACATAGCTTTAAGGACCGCTTCCATCTGGCCCGGGCGGAACCCGCAGTTCGAAGGGCAGCGCTTCCTCCTCGGCCTTGGCCGCCTTCGATCATCTTCTCTGTAACAAATCCTGCCCCCGTTGTAACTCTTTAGTGATTCCGTAATTTCAATTGATTGTTTCAGTTCTGTGCGGTTAGGCAAGAACAAGTTCACGCGTTGCAATTGAAAAGGTGTCTTTTCCCCCCTGACTGAACTAATGCCTGACTTGAGTTGGCTCGTTGCTGCGGATAATTTTTTCTATGGAAAAAATATTCAAGAAAGCCGGCGGGAGACCGAAAAGGTTCAATACCTGTATCCACTTCTATTCCGCAATATTTCCCCAGGGGGTTTTCGTGAAAGTCCGGACAAAAATTATTGTCGTAAATGTACTGATTATGGTAGCAACTATCGCCGCGGTAACCGGAATCTGCCTCTATGAATTCCGCAAGGAGCTGCAGAGTCAGGCGATGATTTCCCAGGAGAGCCGTTTGAAAACGTTCTGGGAACTTCTTCGGCAAAAGGGTGGTGAGTTCCGGATTGTTGACGGCAAACTGCTGGCTGGAGAGTTCGTCATCAATGGCGATACTGCCTTGCCTGACCGTCTCAAGGATTTGTGCGGAGGTACGGCGACGATTTTCCTGGGTGATGAAAGGGTTTCCACCAACGTGTTGAAGCCGGACGGCAGCCGTGCCGTTGGCACCCGCCTTCAGGGGCCGGCCTATGATGCAGTGATAACGAAAGGCATCCCTTATCGGGGGGAGGCGAAGATTCTCGGTGTCCCCTACTTCACTGCCTATGACCCGATAAAAGATTCGCAGGGCAAGACAATCGGGGTCTTGTATGTCGGCATCCAGAAGAAGGAATTTTTTACTCAATATGACAAACTCAAACTGCTGATCGTCGGACTTGCAGTCGCTTTGCTTGCGGTTGCTGTAGTGGTGATCCGCTTCTTTATTCACCGGCTATTTGCTCCGGTTGTGAGGATGAGTGAAATGCTGGTTACCGCCCAGAGGGAGGATGACCTTTCGCAGCGGCTCGACTATCTGAAAAAAGATGAGGTCGGCGAGATGTGCTGCGCATTCAATGGGTTCCTCGACAAGTTGACGGATATCATCGGGACCATAGCCCGGTCAGCTGAAAGACTGACAACATCGGGCGGGACTCTTTTTTCCGCCTCCGAGATGATGGCCGGCAGTGCCGATGAAGTTGCCAGTCAGACAGCAACCGTGGCAGTGGCGAGTGAAGAAATGGCGGTGACGTCCAATGACGTGGCTCAGAACTGCGCCCTGGCTGCGGATGGCTCCCATCGTGCCAGTGCTACGGCCCTTTCCGGATCTTCCGTAGTCCAGGAAACCATTGCAATGATGAACAGTATTGCCGTGCGTGTCAGGAAGTCCGCCGGGACAGTGGAAAATCTCGGTGCCCAGTCTGACCAGATTGGTGAGATTGTCGGCACCATCGAGGATATTGCCGATCAGACGAACCTTCTGGCTCTCAATGCCGCCATCGAGGCTGCCCGGGCCGGGGAACAGGGCAGAGGTTTCGCGGTGGTCGCGGATGAGGTGCGGGCCTTGGCCGAACGGACCACCAAGGCCACCAAGGAGATCGGCGCAATGATCAAATCCATCCAGCAGCAGACCCGGGAAGCGGTCAGTTCCATGGAGGAAGGGGTCATCGAGGTGGATCGCGGCACTGCCGAGGCGGCGAAATCGGGACATGCCCTGGAAGAGATTCTGGAACAGATCAATGCGGTGAGCATGCAGGTGAACCAGATTGCAACGGCCGCCGAGGAGCAGACCGGGACTACCAACGAAATCAGCAACAATATCCAGACGATCACTGATGTCGTGCGGGGGACCGCTGAAGCGGCAAAGAATTCGGCAACAGCAGCCGGGGAGTTGACAGTGATGGCCGAAGAACTGAGGAGTATTGTCGGAAAATTCAAGCTTGCGGTTTGATGGTAGCCATTTTTAACTCTTTCCCCCGGGAGCATTCAGGCATTTTGCTGAGTGCTCCCTTTTTTTGTCCGGAATATCCTGGTGAGGGCGCGGAAGGGAGCGTTCAGCTGACGGTACCTTCATCAACGAAAGTCTCCCGCATCAGGATACTGCAGCCACAGGCAACTGCCGCACAGAGGAAGAGGATGAGAAAGGCCTGCGTGTAGCCTGCCGTGGCAAAGTTTTCCGCGATACGGCCATTTTTTTCCAGTATATAGCCAAGCAGCGGTTGCAATACCGCACCTCCGGCAAAGGGAAAGAGGTTGATCAAACCGGTGGCAGTGCCGGCTATCTGCAAGGGAAACAGCTCCTTTACGGCCGTGAAAGCGACGACAACGGCGGAGCCGGTCGTTGCGCCGATTCCGAAACAGATGAAATAGAGAGCAGGCAGTGGCAGTGATGCGGTTGCAAAGGCCAACGGTGCTATCAGACACAGGGACAAGATGCTTGACAGTATAAGCACTGGCTTGCGTGCGCGAAAGATTCTGTTGGAGAGGAAGCTGACCAGGGGACTTCCCGCCATGAGACCGGCCGCAGAGAGAGAGAGAATAGTTCCTGCTTCCGCTTTGCTGATTCCATAAACATGCAGCAGGTAGGGACCTGCCCAGAGGCCGATGAAAGAGAAATAGATGCCGCTGTTGCAGAAAAACCAGACGGCAAAGGGCCTGAAAGCTGGTTCGGTGAGAACTGTCCGGACTCCTTTGCCCAGTGAGAATGTGGCAGGCAGTGTTTCGGGGGTCGATGTTTTTTCTCTTTGGCCAAGCTCCGCGGGTGTGTCGCGAACAAGCAGCCAGACGAGAAGCGCGATCAGGAAAGTGGCGCCTCCCACAAGGAGAAACGAGCTGCGCCAGCCGACCCAGGTGCTCACGTAGGCGAGCGGGCCCGCTGCAAAAAAGGAACCGAGCCCTCCCATGGCCATGAATATGCCGGTCATATAGGCGAATTCCCGGGCATGGAACCACTGGGAGAAAACTTTGAGGGTGCAGACGAAGAGAGTCGACACGCCGAGGCCGACCAGAATCCTGCCGGTGACGGCCCAGGAGGTGGCTGGCGCCAGGGCAAGAAGGATCGAGCCCCCGCAGGCTATCACGAGAAAGAGGCTGATGGTGCGGCGTGGTCCCCATGAATCGGAAAGCAGGCCGGCCGGAATCTGCATGATGGCGTAGGGATAGAAATAGGCAGAGCCGAGCAGGCCGATGAGCCCGCCACCGGCGTGAAGATCGCGCATCATATCCACGGCAACCACCGCCGGACAGAGGCGGTGAAAGAATACCAGGAGATAACCGAGTGAGAGAATCCAGAAGATCAGCCAGCGATAGCGCAGTGCTTGCCGGGACAGGGAGCGCGTCATGTGGTCCTCGCATGCATGAATGTTGTCTGCGAGGAATGTTGTACTACACACGATGGTATAACACAACGGTGTTTCCGTTATTTCGATTCCAGATCGAGGTCCTCTCCGTGTTGGCTCGTCTTTAGCTGCTCAAGGTACTCTTCCGTATGCCCTCTCAGCCTCAATCCTCGCCTTGCGATCATCCTTGATCTGGAATTGGTAGTACACCTCAATGTCCTGCCTTGCTTCCCCACAACTCTTTGAGCCGCTTGTCCCGTCCGCAGGAATGCCGGTAATATTTATAGCGAAGCGGATTTTTCCGGTAGTAGTCCTGGTGATACTCTTCAGCCGGGTAAAACCTGCTTGCCAGGGTGATTTCCGTTACAATTGGTTCCGGAAATGGTCTTGATTTCTCCAGGGCCGCTTTTGACTGCAGCGCGAGCTTTTTCTGCGGCTCGTTATGGTAGAAAATGGCGGTGCGGTACTGGCTGCCTGAGTCGCAGAATTGCCGATTTATCACGGTTGGGTCGATATTGTGCCAGAAAACCTGGAGCAGTTGGGCATAGCTGACCTTCGCCGGATCGAATTGAATTCGGACCGCTTCGGCATGACCGGTGCTGCCCGCGGAAACCTCTTCATAGCGGGGATTACCGGTTTTGCCGCCGGTATAGCCGGAGGTCACACTGATGACTCCGGCCAGTTTCTCGAAGGGTGGCTCCATGCACCAGAAACAGCCTCCGGCAAAGGTTGCAGTCTCCAGGCTGGCCGCCGTTGCCGGAGGTGTCAAGTGCCGCTCGGCTGAAGTGACGAAACAGGATCCGCAGAAAACCAATAGCAACGCCGATAATGTCACCGTAAAATACTTCGAGACCTTTTTCATGACGATTTCTCCCCGGACAGAAGATTATGCCAACCCGAAATGGGGTACGGTAGGTTTCGGAAGGACCCTGATGGCTTCATTTTTTGCCTTGTAGATTGAGGAAATTTCAATGATGGCCGTTGTGACCATGGCCGCCACCGAAAATCTGTCGACATTCCCTCCCGCACCAAGAAATTGGCTGTAGTGATAGAGTACTGAGCCATCGGGCTGCACGACGATCCTGCCGACTTTCAGTTCCGTGCTCTGGTAGTGCATGAAGAAAGCGCTGATCTGCTGAAACATCTCATCGGTAACTTCAACGGCCATCACGGCTATGGTAAAATTGAGCGTTTGAATGATTGCCTGGGGAATTCTGATGGAGCACGAAACGACCCGGCTGGGCAGTCCCGGAGTATCGGGCGTCGGCACGATGAGTGAAAACCAGATCGTGTTCTGGGCCGTTTCTTCATATTTGATTTCCTTGGATTCAAGATAATCCTTGACCGCTTTCAGGGCCGGGTTCATTTTTCATTCCCCTTCTTGGTAATGTTTATTTGGCGATGGAGATGCAGGGCCATCCAGGCGAGGGTCGCGACACCGAGGAATAAGAGCGACCAGAGTACAATCGTCTTTGTGTCGTAGGGGAGGAACGGCTTCCGGAGGGCCGCTTTCCCGGCCAGAGGAACCGGCGCCCCTGCCAGTGCGGTTCCCGCAATGTAGCGTTCCTTGTGCTGGTCGTAAAATTGACGAAACAGAGTGTTGTCGCCACGAGCGCACGTTCCCGGACGCCCGCTGCCGAATGCCAGCTGGAAGGGACCGCCGCCGCGGGCTAGGAAGAGAATGCGCGCCGGCAGCCAGCCCAGCTCGACCAGCGGCAGGCCGTTCCCGATACCGCCACCGGCCTGGTCAATCCGTAGGAGCCGGTAGCGGTCGCTGGAGACCGGCAGGACAACATCGGGTGAGGTCAGCGTCTCGCCCCTGATGCTCAGGCGGTAGAGAAGTACGGAAGGCCCCTGCTTCCAAGGATCTTTTTCCGTTGCCCGCGAGAAAAAGCTGGCTTGGATGAGAGTGTTTTCCTGGGGAAGCTGGACCCGGACCCGGTCTATCGGCATCAGTCCGCTGGTCGTGAAGAGATAGTCGCCCGTGCGGTTCGAGCGAGCTGCGGCGGTGACGCGTGTCCAGTGCCGGGGCAGCTCTGCGGCGGCTGGTGAAAGGTGCACCGCTGCCGAAGTGAATTTCGGAAGATCCGTTTCCGCAGCGGAGGAGATCCGGTAGTACTTCATCATCGAGCCGTTCAGGTCGATGATGCGGCGCTCCAGGCGATGGTTACCGTAGCGGAGATCGATGAGAACGGCAGAGGGGGCCAGGAGCGTCCAGTCTTCAAGGTTGTCGCTGCCCTCAATACGGATTTTGGTTACAGTTCCTTCGGGCTGTTCTGCCCATTCGAGGATAAGGTCTCTGAGTGGTGCTTTCACCGTGGCTGCATCCAACAGGTAGGCGGTAATCCGGCTCGATCGTGTCCCCGGCTCTGCCGTTTGCACGCTCACAAGCGACCCGCCGTCGCCCTTTTTGACCAGCAGGGAGACATTGCCGGGTTCCTGAAGCCGGGAGCCTGAGACCGGAAACAGGGTCAATTTTCGCCTTTCAGGAATGGCCGGGGAGGGCGCGGTGATGTGCGATAGGGTGAAGGGGACAACCTCTCCCAGGCGGTTGAAGATGCATAGATCGCCCAGGTCGCTTCTCGTTACCGATCGATAGACAACATCGGGCAAAGAAAACTGGTACAGGGCCTCCGTTCCCGCTGTTTGCAGGGTAATGCCATAAGCGAAGTCGCCGGGCCGGGAATCCCTGGCCAATACGCTACCGGCAAACAGCAGCAGAAGTATGGAAGCGATGCAGAGCTGTCTCATGGACTGGGTTCCTTTAAGCTGCGTGGCGGTGCCGGTGAGAAGTAGCCGATTACCAGGAGCAGTATTCCGACCCCCACAAAGGAAACGATGCGGGCCACGGTACCGGTGCCGGAGAGGTCAACGGCAAAAAGCTTTACCACCACAAGGGCCAGGAGGCCGGCACCGGAAAGCCAGACCGTGCGGATGCCCTTTCGCGTGGCAAAGACCATGACGCACAGGGCCAGGAAGCTCCAGAAAATGGCAAGCGCTGCCTGCAGCAGAACCGAATGATAGAGCGGTCCTATCTGAAAGGGGACTCCTCCCCAGTGATGAATCGTGCGGATGAGCATGCCGTTCAACCAGACGAAGAGGGTGGCGAAATAGGCCGGGTAGAACCAGCTGCTGAACTGGTTGCGGGAGAATGCTTCCGGAAATGCCGCTGCCAGACGACGGAACCAGAGCGGCAGCACAATGGCAAGCAGGGCGAAGGTCAGGTCGAGCGGGTTAAGAAACGGCAGATAGCTGAGCGGGAATGGATCGCCCGGCGAGCTGACGGTAACGTAGAGGGACCAACCCCAGGCCGTCAGGGCAAGCGGGCCGGCGCCGAGGGACAGGTAATCATTTTCGTGCCGATCCAGCGGCCAGGAACTGCGCAACGAACGGCTGGCTATCAGCAGAATCATTAGGGCAGGATTCAGCCCCCAGGAAATGAGCGGCCAGACAGGAGCGCCAGCGATCCAGTGGTCGAGCTGCCAGCCGAGCTCCAGGGAGAGGAGCGCGGTCAGGAGCCAGAGTGCTCCGCTGTGGAAGATGGCACGTATGCCGGAGAGGAGCTTCTCGTGACGGTAGAGGATCAGGTAGAATGCGGCAAGGGCAAGCGGCCATCCTGCTATTCCGCCTTCGGCAAGGGGGTGGAGCTTATCTTCAACCATTGCCAGCAGGCAGAGCAGCATGGCGGGCAGGAGGGCCAGGGCCGGCCAGGCCAGTGTCGGCCAGCTCAGGCGTTTTTCCAGAAAGTCCGAGCAGAGGGACGATGCCGCTAGGAAAACCAGCACAATGCCCATCCGGTATTCCGCCACGGCGTGACGGTCTATTTCGGCCAGGCCGCCGCCAAACCACCAGAGGAGCCCCCAGGTCAGCAGGATGATGCCGGTCAGCGCTTCCCATGGCAGGACCTTTTCCTTGTGGCGATGCAGGAGGTAGGCGGAAAAAATTCCGGTGAGCGAGATGAGAGTCGTGCCGAGGAACAGGCCATTGAGCAGTGGCAGAGAGTCTGCTGTCCCGTAGATGTCCGTGAGAAAGGCCAGTCCGGCGCCGAATTGCAGGAGCATGCCGAAGGCCCGTGCCGATTTGCGACCCTGGCGGACTCCGGCCCAGAGCAGCGCCGCCCCTTCCAGCGCCCAGGCGGCGGAGGTCCAGCGGCCTTCCAGGGCGAAGGGAATTGCCATGGTCGCGAAGATGATGCCGAAGGCGAAAAAAGCCTCCGTCAGCGTGCGCATGAATTCGGGGCGTTTCAGGAACAGCAGCCAGGCGAGCGGCAGGTAGAAGAGGCCGAGTCCCAAGGCGCTCCAGGCCAGGCCGAAGTGGTAGGATTCCACCAGCATGGCCTGCAGCCCGAATGCCACGATCGGCGTGCCGAAGACCAGGGTTCCGTCCAGGTAGCCTTTCAGATTCGGGGGTTGTCTCAGGGCAAAAAGGACCGCGATAAAGGTATAGATCAGGAAAAACAGGATCAGGAACGGCTCGGTTGTGGCGAAGTATTCCGGACGGTAATATTTCCAGCCCCAGGAGATGCCGATGATGAAGGTAAAGGCAAAGCCGAGCAGGTTGAGAATTCTCCAGGCCCGGAACCAGGCGATTCCGGCAATGCCGAGGTTCAGGAGCGCGTAATAGCTGAACAGCGCGACATGACTGCCGCTGCCTGTGGATGCGAGCACCGGGGCAAGGAAGCCTCCCGAGGCGCCGAGCACCGCCAGGGAGCGGGAGTCCTGCAGCACCGCCAGGACTGCGGAGAGAGCCGCCACGGCAACGAGGACGGAGAAGGCGAATGACGGGGGAATCAGCCCATAAAGACGCAAGGCGGCGAAGGTTGTCAGGTAGAGGATGCCGATACCGCCGCCCTGGAGAGCATGGGCGTAGACAGTCCGATGAATGCGCAGCCGCCAGCCGAGGATCAGGAGAGCAACTCCTGCCAGGGCCGCGCCGGAGAGTCTCAACTCAATGGGCAGCAGGGAGTGGTCCGCGGCGTATTTTACCAGGAATGAGACACCGACGAAGAGGATTATCACCCCTGTTTTGACCAGGAGGCTGCCGCCGGCCAGGAGGTCCTGGACCTGTTTCAGAATGGTCCTGAATGCTGAAGGTTGCAGCTGGGGGTCTCGTTGAAGCGCAGGTTGTGTCTGAACTGGAATCTCCGTCCAATCGGGAGTCCACTCCGGGATGTCAGAATTGTCGGGGCTGACTGTTTTCTCGAACGGGAGAGGTGAATCTGCTTCTGGATTACCGGGAAATGTTTCGCTTTTTTCCGCCGGAGTCGGGGAGGGGAGGGGCGAGATGCGAGAACTGCGCTCAACCAGTCCCCGGAGCTCCCGGACCTCAAGTTCCAGTGCGGAAAGTCTGTTCTGGTAGGAGAAAATGCTCCAAAGAGCGTAACCGAAAAGCAGGCCGGCCAGTGCTCCGCTCATTCCTGAGAGGGCACCTCCGATGACAGCACCGAGCAGAAGGGCAAAAACGATCATGACTCACCGCCGTTCGTTGAAATGTTATGCCATGCGTCAACCGGTTCGGCCGAACGCAGGAAATTTCCATACGAATCGGTCAGTTCCGAACGAGAGGACCGGGTCACTATTCAAGCCAGGTCTCTCCAGCCCCGGTCTCTCAGCTCCTTCTTCAATGCCTGCATTTCCTGTCTCAGTTTCAAGTACTCACTTGGGCTCGGCATTCCCTTGAATTGATAACGGAGCAGCATATATTCCCCATGAAGCTCGTTGAGGCGCTGCTCGAGCTCACTGTTTCTCTGGCGCAGCTCTTTGTTTTCACTCTGCAGCTGACTTAGTTCCGCTTTCATCTTCGAGAAGATGTCCATATCTACGGTTTTCACGGGCTTTCACCCCCCTTGGACGGTGCGGGGCTCAATCTCAAACTTTACCTACACTCTAGTCAAACCGCCAACTTTTGTCAAGATTGCCTTATTAGTGATAACTGGTATAATTTCGACACGTTAGAAAGGAGGGTGCCATGAAGGAGGCGATGTTCTTCAAGAAGCTGGCGGGAAAGAAGGTCCACTGCGGGCTCTGTCGGTTCCGTTGCCCTATTGCAGACGGCAGGCGAGGGATCTGCGGTGTGAGGGAAAACCGGGAAGGTGTTCTCTATACCCTGGTTTACGGAAAATGCGTGGCTGAGCAGGTGGATCCTATCGAGAAAAAACCGCTTTTTCACTTCCTGCCCGGCAGCCTGTCCTATTCGGTTGCCACGATGGGCTGCAACTTTCGCTGCCGGCACTGTCAAAATCACAGGATTTCCCAGCCTCCCCGCGAAGGCGGAACAATACTGGGAATACCGCTGATGCCGGAGGAAATTGTTGCCAAGGCCCATGCTGCCGGTTGCCGCTCCATTTCCTACACCTATACCGAGCCGACCATCTTCTTTGAATATGCCTACGACACCGCCGTGTTGGCGCAGCGGAATGGTCTGAAGAATATCTTTGTCACCAATGGCTACATTAGCGAAGAGGCTCTCTCTTTTATCAGGCCCTATCTTGATGCGGTGAATATCGACCTGAAAGGCTTTACCGACTCATTTTACCGTGAGGTGGCCGGTGGGGCGGTGCTCAATGAAGTGCTCGAATCGATCCGGCTGCACAAGCGTCTAGGCATCTGGCTTGAAATCACCACGCTGATCATTCCGGGACTGAATGATTCTGACGAGGAATTGGCCGCCATTGCCCGTTTTATCGCTGACGAAGTCAGTCCGGATACTCCGTGGCATGTAAGCAGCTTTCATCCCGATTTTCAGATGACTGATCGTTCCTGGACTCCGCTGGCAACGGTACGGAGGGCGCGCCAGATAGGTCTTGCCGCGGGACTCCGCTATGTGTACGAGGGCAACGTGCCGGGAGATGGTGGAGAAAATACCCTGTGTCCCGTCTGTCATGCCCGACTGGTCACACGAAGTGGCTTCCATGTGCAGGATCTTGCGATCCGCGCCGGGAAGTGTTCTTCCTGCGGTTTTGAACTCGCCGGTGTCTGGGAGTAGGAGCCTTTACAGCCTCATATCCGGATTCCGTCCCGACACTCTTGCACTGAGATCTCAGCGCTGCAGACGTTTTCGTCATCCGTTGCTGTGTTTGCACTGATCATAAAATGGGCACTGAGCAAATGTTCGCCGGAAATGTTGCGCTTTGCGAATCCCTTAACATACTTGTCAACAGCTTCTCCACACGGATTGTGGAGAGTCGGCTTCCGGTACGAATCTGAACTTCCTCTGGAGAGACGTCGCGTCGCCGTTTTGTTGCGATTAATGGGAGAGAGAGGGCTAACCCGGCGAAGTTTATAATGGTTGCCCCACTCACCTGAAAATGGTATACAGTATCTTTACTCATTTCCCATATCTGACGAGGTTTGTTTGAAGGTATCATTTCTCCGCCGTTTTTGGGTCACGTTCTCGGCATATGTCGTCGGCTTCTATGCGTCGCTACTCAACCGCTTCACGGTCAGTGGCGATGAGGGTATCCCCGCTTCCGGCGGTGTTCTGATCGCTTCCAACCATATCTCGGCCTACGACACGATCTTCCTGCCCTGGGCCATTGTGCGCAGGTTTCCGTTCCAGATGATTTGGGCCCCGGCCAAGGAAGAGCTTTTTGTGAAGCCTTTTCAGCGCTGGATTTACAGCTCCTGGGGAGCTTTCCCCGTCCGCAGGAAGCGTGATGTGCGGGCCGGCAGGGTCATTAACGAGTTGCTGGAAACCCAGAAAGTCATGCTTTTCCCTGAAGGAACCAGGAATCGGCAGGGGATTCTCGGTAAAGGCAATCGTGGCGTCGGCAAGATCATTTACGATACCCGTCCGACGGTAATACCCACTGCTCTGATCGGTCTCAATAAGTGGAAATTCCCGGGCTTCGGCCAGAAAGCCAAAGTGGTATTTGGCGCCCCGCTGGATTTCTCCGATCTGTACCAGCGTGAAAATATCAAGGAAACCCACATCCTCATCGTGGAGCGGGTCATGGATGCGATTGCCGAGCTCTTGAAGCGTGAAGGAGCTTTCATCCAGTGAAAGTCGAAATATTCTGTGACGGCGCCTGCAGCGGCAATCCCGGACCCGGCGGCTTCGGTTGCGTCCTTCGTTTCGGCGGCAAAGAAAAGGAGCTGTCCGGCTCCGATCCCCACACTACCAACAACCGCATGGAAATGATGGCTGCCATTACGGCACTTGAGTCGCTGAAACGGCCCTGTGAGGTGGTATTGACAACCGACTCGCAGTATCTGGTCAAAGGGATGACGGAGTGGATGGACGGCTGGCTCAAGCGGGGCTGGAAAAACAGCAAGAAAGAAGCGGTCCTGAACCGTGACTTGTGGGAAAGGCTTCTGGAGCTTACCCGGGTGCATCGAGTTCAGTGGGTCTGGATCCGCGGCCATAACGGCCATGCGGAAAACGAGCGCTGCGACGAGCTTGCGCGGCAAGCTATCAACAGAATGTAACAATGTCCGGGGAAGTGAATCAAAGTTGAATCAGTTTATTATCGAAGTATCGGAAGAGGAAATCCGCAGGGAGAAGGAAAAAGGGCGCGAGCTCCGCAAATCACGCTGGTGGAAAAACCGGGTGGCTCGCGGGATCTGTCATTATTGCGGCGGCACATTTTCTCCTTCAGAGTTGACCATGGACCATCTGGTCCCGATCATTCGCGGTGGCAGGAGCACCCAGGGTAACGTTGTGCCCGCCTGCAAGGATTGCAACAGCAAGAAGGGTTATCTGCTTCCTCTGGAGTGGGAGGAGTACCTGAACTCCGTGAGGAAGGAAGAGTGATGCCGCAGGGTATAAACAGTTACAGAACAGTAATTTACGATTGCGATGGCGTCATGTTTGAGTCATTTGAGGCAAACTTCGCCTTCTACTCGAAAGTCATGGCGAAGTTCGGTAAACCGCCGCTCGACCGGAATAGTCAGGAGATCATGCACCTGCTCCACACCTATTCCAGTAAAGATGTCCTTGCCCATTTCTTTGCCGGTGACCCCCGGGAACTGGCGGCGGCACTCAGTTTTGCCGCTTCCATTGATTACCGGGAGCTTCTGCCGTACATGCATATGGAGGCTGGTTTCATCGAGACCCTGCAAATCTTGTACAAGAAGGTCAACCTGGCCGTCTGTACCAACCGCTCGAATTCAATGGATCTGCTTCTGGAGGATTTCGGCCTGACCCCGTACTTCGGCTTTGTCATGACCGCCGCAAAAGTTGAGAATCCGAAGCCTCACCCTGAGCCGCTGTTGAAGATTCTCGAGCACTACCGCATCTCTCCCCGGGAAGCGCTGTTTGTTGGCGATTCGGAGCTTGACCAGCGCTCCGCCGAGGCTGCGGGGGTGCCCTTTGTTGCCTACAAGTCCCATCTTCCGGGGTTGGCGCGAATCGAGCACCATGCAGAAATTCTGGCAATCCTAGAAGCCTGTCGGGCTTAGGAAATCGAAGCGAAAATTTGGCTGGGCGAGGACAGATTTTGTCGATTTTGCAGGGTAATAATTGTTCTATTACCCAAGAAAGCGGCGAAATTTGGACCGTCCAGACGGATTTGCAGCAGATTTGCCCTAAGTCCGACAGGCTCCTAGAAACCGGTAACCCATCCGGCACCGTACTGTCCTGACCAGGGCAGCTGCTTGCAAAACGCGACGCGTGACCCGAATTCCGGTCACGCCGATTACCTGACGATGACCTGTTTCATCGGCTGATAGAGGGAATCATGATAAAAAGTATGACCGGATACGGCAAGGCCGAGTCCTCCCATGATCAGGGAAAAATTACCGTTGAGATGCGGGCGGTGAATCATCGCTACGGAGAGATATCGGTGAAACTTCCCCGAGCGCTCATCTGCTTTGAAAATGAGGTGCGCAAGCTTGTTTCCGGACGCTTGAAGCGGGGCAAAATAGATGTCTTTATTCAGCTGGATACCATAGCCGCCGGCAAACCTCCGGTGGTAAACACTTCCTTGGCACGCGATTATTATACGGCCTTTTCCGCTTTGAGCGAGGAGCTCGGAATCCGTGAGCCGATAACCCTGCCGCTGATTATTTCCCAGAGAGATGTACTTGCGGTCGCGGAAAACGATCTGGAAGCGGAAGATATGCGCGAGGAACTCCTGGCCGTTGTGGAGAGCGCCGTCGACGCCATGGAAACGATGCGGCTTCGGGAAGGACGGGAGCTGAGCGAAGATCTTCGGGCCCGACGGGAAATCCTGACGCGTTTTATCGACGAAATTACCCGGAGAGCATCGCTGGTTCCTGCCGAGTATGCGGAAAAACTTTCGCAGCGTCTGGCGCAATTCCAGGTGAAAAACATGCCCGACGAGGCCCGGATTGCCCAGGAAGTGGTGCTGATGGCCGACCGTTGCGACATTACCGAGGAGCTGGTGCGCTTTGCCAGTCACCTGGTGCAATTTGATGCCGCGCTGGAATCCCGTGAGCCTGTTGGCCGAAAACTGGATTTTCTCCTGCAGGAACTGGGGCGAGAGGTGAATACCATCGGATCCAAGGCGAATGACAGCGAAATAGCCTCGTGCGTTGTCGAGTTGAAGGCTGAACTGGAAAAAATCCGCGAGCAGGTGCAGAATATCGAATAACCGGATCGGTCGTTATCTCGGACCGGAACGGAATGAAACAAAGGATTGTGCATGAAACAAGATGGTCTTCTCTATATCGTCTCTGCTCCCTCCGGTGCCGGGAAAACTTCCTTGTGCAATGAGTTAATTGACATTTTTCCGAACTTGCGGCATTCTGTGAGCTACACGACACGCCTGCCCCGGTCCGGCGAGAGGGATGGCGTTGATTACTTTTTTGTTTCCCGCGAAGAATTCGAGAGGATGTCCGCTGCCGGGGAATTCGCCGAGTGGGCCGAGGTGCACGGCAATCTCTACGGGACCGCGATCAGGACGCTTGAAGAATATTGCTCGCAAGAGATTCACGTAATACTTGACATCGATTGCCAGGGCGCACGACAGATGAAGTCATGCTATCGTGACGCCGTATATATATTTATTCTGCCGCCAAGTTTTGCGGAGCTGCGCAGGAGACTTGAGGGCAGAAATACCGATTCGCAGGAAGTTATCGAGCGCCGGATGCGTGTGGCGATGGATGAGGTGAAGGAATCTGCCTGGTATGATTACCTGGTTGTCAATGATGACTTCACCCGTGCCCTCGAAAAGCTGAAGTCGATAATCATTGCGGAGCAATGCCGGACGGAGAGGATCGTGAAAACCGTTTCCGGCACTTTTACTATCATATGAATTCAAAGAGACGAGTTCCAGACGTCTTCGCACAGCGAGTGCGAGAGGAGTATATTTCATGGCCAGAGTTACCGTAGAAGATTGTCTGAAAGAAGTGAACAACAGATTTTTGCTGGTGATGCTTGCCTCGAAAAGGGTCAAGCAGCTGTATAAAGGCTCAACTCCGCTGATAGAGAATAAGGCTGCAAACAAGAATGTGGTTATTGCACTCCGCGAGGTTGCTTCCGGAAGGCTGCAATTTCAGATGATGTCTCGCAAGGGTCGCTAATTCCACTCTTCCAGGGGGGCGGTGCCGGAAGGCGCCGCCCTTCTTCTTGGATCTGCCGCATTCCCATCAATTCAATGCACCGTAGCAACTTCCGCACCCGGCTCAGCTCCTATGATCAGGCTCAATGACATTCTCGAAAAAATTCTTTCCTACAACCCGGTTGCCGATCTGGATGTTGTCAGGAAAGCCTATGTTTTCTCCGCCAAGGTTCACCAGGGACAGGTGCGTCTTTCGGGAGAGCCGTACCTGGTTCATCCCATGGAGGTGGCCGCGGTTCTGGCCGATCTCAGGCTTGACGTCCAGACTGTAGCCACCGGGCTTTTGCACGATACCCTCGAAGACACCCTCACAACCTTTGAAGAACTGGAGACCATCTTCGGCTCCGAGATTGCGAATCTGGTCGATGGTGTGACCAAGATCAGCAAAATCCACTTCAAAACCAAAGAAGAAAGTCAGGCGGAGAACTTCCGGAAGATGCTTCTCGCCATGGCGAACGATATCCGCGTAATCCTGGTGAAGCTGGCCGACCGCCTGCACAATATGCGGACCTTGCAGTATCAGCCGGAAATCAAGCAACGCAGCATCGCGAAAGAAACCCTCGATATTTACGCTCCGATGGCCAATCGACTGGGGATCTCCTGGATCAAAAGCGAACTGGAGGATCTGTCCTTCCGCTATGTGAACCCGCAACTCTATTATGATCTGGCCTCCAAAGTGGCCATGAAAAAGAAAGAGCGGGAGTCGTTCGTCGAAGAGGTCATGGAGATCATTTCCCAAAAGCTTACCGAGCATGGTATCGAGGGCGAGGTGTCCGGGCGGAGCAAACATCTTTATTCGATCCAGAAAAAGATGGACAGCCGCAAGGTCGACATTGACGAAATTTATGACCTGATCGCGATCCGGGTCATGGTCGAGGACATCAGGTCCTGCTACGCGGTGCTTGGAGTCATTCACTCGACCTGGAAGCCGATTCCGGGCCGCTTCAAAGACTACATCGCCATGCCCAAGAGCAACATGTACCAGTCGCTCCATACCACCGTCATCGGACCGATGGGTGAACGGATGGAGATCCAGATCCGGACCGCTGAAATGCACCGGGTTGCCGAGGCCGGTATTGCTGCTCACTGGAAATACAAGGAAGGGAAGGGTTACGACGAACGGGATGTGAAGCGCTTTGCCTGGCTCCGTCAGTTGCTGGAGTGGCAGCAGGAATTGCAGGACTCGCAAGAGTTCATGAACACGGTGAAGGTCGAGCTGTTTCCCGAGGAAGTGTATGTCTTTACTCCGGATGGGGATGTAAAGGGCTTTCCGAAAGGGGCTTCACCGATCGATTTTGCCTACAGCGTCCACACCGATGTCGGCCACCGCTGTGTCGGGGCAAAGGTGAACGGTAAGCTGGTTCCCCTTAAATATGAACTGAAAACCGGCGACATCGTCGAGGTCGTCACGTCTCCGCACCATACGCCGAGCAAGGACTGGCTGAAGCTCGTCAAAAGCACCCGGGCCAGGAACAAGATCCGGGCCTGGATCAAGACCGAAGAGCGGAAAAGGAGTATTATCCTCGGCCGGGAAGTTTGCGAGAAGGATTTCCGGCGCTACCGGCTGAATTACAATAAGCTGCAGAAGAGTGGCGAAATTAAGCGGGTGGCCACGGAGTTCGGCTTTGTCGCGGAAGAGGATCTGTTGGCCGCGGTCGGTTACGGCAAACTTTCCTGCAAC
This sequence comes from Deltaproteobacteria bacterium, assembly GCA_009668975.1. GTDB lineage: Bacteria > Desulfobacterota > Desulfuromonadia > Geobacterales > Geobacteraceae > RPRC01. The sequence goes on from SBEG01000003.1 coordinate 84,973, forward strand.
CAGATTCTCGGCAAGCTGCTATCCGAGGAAAAATTGGCGGAAACCCGCGAACAGAAGGAAAGCCGGGTTTCAAAGGCGATCGGCAAGCTCAGCAAAAAGTCTTCCAGTGCCATCCAGGTCAACGGGATTGACGATGTGATGGTCAGGTTCGGAAAGTGCTGCAATCCCTTGCCCGGCGATGAGGTCGTCGGCTTTATCACCCGCGGTCGAGGGGTGACGATTCACACTGCGGATTGTTCCTTTGCCATGGAAAGCGACCCGGAACGGCGTCTGGAAGTTACCTGGAACAAGGGCAAGGAAACCGCCCTGCCGGTAAAAATCCGGGTAACGTGTCACGATCAGAAGGGTATCCTTGCCAATATCGCGCAGGTAATCGCCAATTGCGAGGCGAATATTTCCAGTGCCTCAGTCCATAGTACCGTGGACAAGAAAGGCGAGAACCTGTTCGAGATCGAGGTGACCGACCTGGAGCACCTGAATCGCGTGCTGAACAATATTATGCATGTATCCGGTGTGATCAAGGTCGAACGGCTGAAGGGCTGACCTGCACGAAAACGTCATTGTCGTTCAGCGTGCACATTTTTGGTTCGTTAGGCAGAGAAGGGGAGGTTCTATGGCGAAAGAGATAGTGCGGACGGACAAGGCGCCTCAGGCGATTGGTCCCTATTCCCAGGGTGTTCGGGCCGGAGGATTTGTCTTCTTTTCCGGTCAGATTCCACTTGATCCGTTGACCGGGCAGATAACGGGAAACGATAGTGTCGAACAAACCGAACAGGTCATGACAAATATCGAGGCCGTTCTCTCCGCTGCCGGTCTCGGCTTCGAGGATGTGGTGAAGACCACGATTTTTCTCGTCGACCTAGCTGATTTTGCCGCCGTTAATGAAGTGTACGGCAGAAGATTCCAGAAGGAACCCCCGGCTCGCTCTACCGTGGAGGTTAAGGGGTTGCCGCGCGGATCGCGAGTGGAGATTGAAGTCGTCGCTTTCTCCGGCTAGAACAAAAAGCCGCGGAGACAATGATCACCGCGGCTTTCTTCATTTGGGTGGACGAATGAACGATAGGGACTCGAGGTGAAGCTTCCCTGCAAGCAGTTACAGAGCTTTCGTTACCCGGCCGGAGCGGATGCAGCGTGTGCAAACCTTGATGGTCGAAACGGAGCCGTTTCTCACAGCCTTAACTTTCTGGAGATTCGGATGCCAGGTTCTGGATGATTTGTTATTTGCATGGCTCACGTTGTTACCGAAGCTGGGGCCTTTTCCACAGATGTCGCATATTTTAGACATTTTTTACTGTCCTCCTTCGTTGACTGAAGCATTTTTGTATATCAGATCGATGCGGTATTTGCAAGTTAAATTTATTGAAACGCGGCACGCACAGGGTGCTGCCTGGTACGGAGACTTACACTGATGTCGGTTCTGAAAGGGCTGTTTGCCTTTATCCTACTGTTTTTTTGCATTGTAGTCATGCTGTTTATCGACTTTACCTATACGACTTTCTCCCTGCGTCAGCGTGACGTGAAAACCGACGCCATTGTTGTGCTGACCGGCGGCAGGGGGCGCGTCGAGGAAGGGATACGTCTCTACCGTGACCACCGGGCCCGCTGGCTGTACCTGGTGGGCGTCGATCCGTCGGTACGAAAAAGCGATCTATTTACGGACCGGGCAGGCTCCCGGGGCGGGGCGGAGATTGTCCTGGAGAAGTCGTCCAGAAATACCCTGGAAAACGCCCTCTACTCCCGCGATCTTATTGCCCGCCATAAGAGCAGATCACTCCTGCTGATCACTTCGCGCTATCATATGAAGCGCGCTGTCCTCATTTTCAGATCAACACTACCGAAGGACATTGCCGTGTATCCGTATCCCGTCGACAGTAAAAATCTGAAGCCGGCCTGGTGGTCACATGGCGGCAGCTTCCGGCTCCTGTTCAGCGAATTTTACAAATACTGTCTCTTTAAGGCATTTTTCCTGTTTGCTCCAAACGAGTTAAGAACCGTCAGGGGTGCCTGATCGTCGTTATGCCTCGCCCTTTTCGTCGATCCTGGGGAAGAGCGCTTCTGCTTTGGTGATTTTCGTGTTCGCTTGCAGGCCTCCCCAGGCGAGTCCTGATTCACGGATCGGATCCTGCCAGCCGAGATAGCCGAGGCCTTTGACCGCGGTTTCCGGCATGAACGGCGAGAGGAGATGGAATACGATGCGCTGCGATTCCAGAATGCAGTACATGACGGTGGCAAGCCGGCCGTGCAGGGCGGGATCCTTTGCCAGGGACCAGGGCGCGGTCTCGTCGATGTATTTGTTGCCGGCGGAAATGACCTCCCAGATTGCCTGCAGGGCCTTGCTGAAGGCCAGATCATCCAGGCAGGCATCAACCAGTCCCGGAAGCGCCTCGGTTTTTGTTCGATAGGCCTGGTCGATTTCGGACAACTCTTCGGGTGCCGGCAGGATGCCGCCAAAGTACTTGTTCACCATGGCCGTGGAACGGTTCAGCAGGTTTCCCAGGTCATTGGCCAGGTCCGAGTTGATCCGGTGGATCATTGCCGAATGGGAGAAGTCACCGTCGAGGCCGAATGGAACCTCACGCATCAGGAAATAGCGTACGGCATCGACTCCGTAGCGATCAACCAGCATGTTCGGCTCCACTACGTTCTGCAGGCTCTTGCTCATTTTCTGGCCTTCCACGGTCCACCAGCCATGGGCGAAGACCTTCTGCGGCAGGGGCAGTCCCGCGGCCATCAGGAACGTCGGCCAGTAGACGGCGTGAAAGCGCAGGATGTCTTTCCCGATCAGGTGAACATCGGCCGGCCAGAAGTTGGTCATGTTTTCGGATTCGTTCGGATATCCCAGTGCCGTTATGTAGTTTGTCAGGGCATCGAACCAGACGTAGATGACATGGCGGGGATTGCCCGGCACGGGAATGCCCCAGGTGAAGGACGTCCGCGAGACGGAAATGTCCCGGAGCCCTTCTTTTACGAATGAAATTATTTCATTGCGCCGGCTTTTCGGCTGGATGAAATCAGGGTTGGCCTCGATGTGGGCCAGGAGCGCCTCCTGATATTTGCTCATCCGGAAAAAATAGGATTCTTCTTTGAGTTTTTCCGTGGGACGATTGCAATCGGGGCACTTGAAATCAATGAGCTGGGTCTCGGTCCAGAACGTTTCACAAGGGGTGCAGTACCAATCCTCATATTCGCCGAGATAGATATCGCCCTGGGCCATGACCCGTGAGAAGAATTCCAGGACGCCCTTTTTGTGCCGTTCCTGGGTGGTGCGAATAAAGTCGCTGTAGGAGATGTTCAGCTTGTCCCAGAGTGACTGGAAACGCTTTACGACACGGTCTGCCAGCTCAAGAGGCGTTTCTCCGGCGGCGTTTGCCGCTTTTTCGACCTTCTGACCATGCTCATCGGTGCCGGTGAGAAGGAAAACGGAATAGCCTTTCAGCTGTTTGTGCCGTGCCAGAACGTCTGCCGCCAGGGTGGTATAGGCGTGCCCAAGATGGGGTACATCGTTTACGTAGTAGATGGGGGTCGTCACATAGTAGCTTTTGCTCATGGTTTCTCCTTTTTCTGTGTTGCACCCCCACCGGATTCTCCACGTCCTTTTCGGGACTGGGATGATTCCGGGCGCTGATGCCCCCTCTGCTGTTTTTTCGGCTTGGACTCTTCCGGTTCCTTTGCCGGCTTTTTCGGCCGGTCGGAGGTGTGTTCCGGCTTGATCTCGTCTCCGCGCAGGATCACTTCGTGGTTATCGGCCGTCTTCACGGTCACTGTTCCGTCAAGAATATTGGTCTTGACGATTTCCCCCTCGACGTCGCCGCACTTGACCTTTTTCCCGCATTTCGGCATCCCCTTTTTCAAGGAGCAATAGGTCTCGTATTCATAGGCCAGGCAGCAGAGCAGTCTGCCGCACTGTCCCGAGATTTTTGTCGGGTTCAGCGCCAGGTTCTGTTCCTTTGCCATCTTCACCGAAACCGGTTCGAATTCACGCAGGAAAGAACAGCAGCAGAGTTCCCTGCCGCAGATTCCGATCCCGCCGACCATCCCGGCCTCGTCGCGGACCCCGATCTGGCGCATCTCGATTCGGGTATGAAAGGCATGGGCCAGGTCTTTGACCAGTTCGCGGAAATCGATTCGTCCGTCGGCGGTGAAGTAGAAAATGGCCTTGCTGCCGTCGAACAGGTATTCGACTTTGACCAGTTTCATATCCATGCCCCGTTCCTTGATCCTGTTGAGACAGAAGGCAAAGGCGTCCTTTTCCTTGGTGCGGTTCTTGGCCGCCGATTCGATATCTTCGGGCAGGGCCTTTCGCACAACGGTCTTGATCCCTTCCGGAATCTCAGCATCGGGAACGGTGACCGGCCCCTTTATTACTTGTCCGATGGTTTTGCCGCGGTCCGTTTCAACAATAACCATCTCATCTTTCTGTAGTACCAGTTCGCCGGAAAGAAAGTCGTACAACCTCCCGGCTTTTTGGAACTGAACTTTAACGATTGTTGCCACAACTGCCTCCGGGGCAAGCCCCTGTTTATTCTTCGATGGATTTGCGCATCCTGCCGCGCAGTGAATGGTGCCAGTGTTCGATTTTTGCTGCCGGATTACGCTTTCCGTGCTCATTCCGGATCGTGCCGTGCCGCATTCTTCTGGCAGATATTCCGGGACCAGGTCTGCAACGCTGCTCGGGCTGCTTCATCTGGCCGTAATCAATCGGCAAGGCCCATAATGAGTACCTCGATCGCCAGACGTGGATTCGCGTTTCTCGTCAATGCCTGGCGTGTCCGGGCAATCCTTTCCAGCTTTTCGATCACCCGATCCAACGAATTCCGCTCGGAAACACTCCGGATCAGTTGGGAAAGGTCAGTGTTGACGATCTCGCTTGAGCCGCTCTGTGTGAGCAGGACATCACGCCAGAAAACATTCAGCAGATCCACGAGATGAATGGCACTGTCCTTGTCTTTGGCGGCTTCTTCCGCGGCGGCAAACAAGGGAATGATTTCCTCGGGAGAAAGAGCGGTAATCTTTTCCAGAAGAGATTTTCGCATTTGAAGCCAGTCCCCAGCCACAATTTCCTGGGCACGTTCGATACTGCCGCCGGCAAGGGCAGCGGCAATGCGTGCCGAGTCTTCATCAGCCCCTTGTTCCCTCAGCTGCGAAGCAATCGTCTCCGTTGGCAGCGATGGGAAACGCAGTTGCTGGCAGCGGGAAAGTATCGTCGGGAGCACTGCGTCCACATGGGTTGTCAAGAGGATCAGGATCGCATCGCCGGAAGGTTCCTCGAGTGTTTTCAGAAAGGCATTCGCCGCGGAGGTATTCATTTTGTCCGCTTCCTCAATGATGCAGGCCTTTTTAGGCGCCTCAAAGGGGCGGTACGACAACTCTTTCTGCAATTCCCTGATCTGGTCGATCTTGATAAAAGCGCCGTCCGGCTGCACGTGGTGCAGGTCGGGGTGGCGCAGGCCGGCAACTTTTCGGCACGACGGGCACTCACCGCAACCATCCGTGCCGTTGCAAAAAATCGCTTCGACAAGAGCGAGGGCGGCGTCCTTCATGCCGCTGCCGTCAATCCCGTAGAACAGATAGGCGTGTGACAACTTTCCGGTTGCCAAGGCACGTCTGAGAAGCGAGACATTCCGGTCGTAGCCGATAATTCGGGAAAAGGACATGCCTTATCCTTGGAGAATGCGAGGTACTACCGCGTTGTGTATCGCCTCGGCGGTTTCCTGAATCCCGAGTGTCCCATCAATGACGACAAATCTGGCGGGATTGTCCGCGGCAAGTTTCAGGTAGCCTTCACGAACAGCCCGGTGGAAACGGAGGGATTCCTGTTCGAAGCGCTCTTCACGGGCCCCGCTGGTCGCGTTGATTCTCGCCATTGCTCTTTTGATGCCGACTTCTTCCGGACAGTCGAGAAGGATTGTCAGGTCAGGGGTCAGTCCCCCGGTGGCAAGCTGTGCCAGGTTTTCAATGAGCGCCAGATCGAGAGACCGGCCGTGTCCCTGGTATGCGGCGGTGGCATCGGTAAAGCGGTCGCAGAGGACGATTTTGCCCTCCGCCAGGGCCGGCCTGATCACTTCGGCCACATGCTGGGCACGGGCAGCGGCATAGAGAAGCAGTTCGGCAAGGGGCACCAGCGCGTTGTTGTCCGCGTCGAGGAGTATCGCCCTGATCTTGTCTGCGATGGGACATCCGCCCGGTTCCCGGGTCGCCACAACCTGGCTGCCTGTTTCCGCCGGTAAGGCACGGGAGAGGATTTTTGCCTGGGTAGACTTGCCGCATCCTTCGATACCTTCAAAAGTGATAAAATAGGCCACTGAGGACACTCCACCATGCTCGTAAAGAAATGATGAATTATAGGTGAGAGGGGTGAATTAATCAAGCCAAAAACCCGTGCAACCCCTTATCGTGTTGATAAAATGGGCATAGATGGTTTATACTCCACTTTCCTGAAAAAAGCGTCGTTCAGCAAAGCCCGCCCAGCGGGAAAGAAAGGGTTTTTTCGGTATGCAGATGAGCAGGGAAGAGTTGCTGAAAGGCCTTGAAGAGGCTCTCGATTACCGATTCACCAAGCGGGAGGTTCTGCTCGAGGCGCTTACGCACCGGTCTTTTGTCAATGAATTACGTGAAACGGATTCCCGGGATAATCAACGCCTGGAGTTTTTCGGCGATGCCGTGCTGGGTCTACTTGTCAGCAGAAGGCTGCTGGAACGCTTTCCGTCTACGGGCGAAGGAGACTTGTCTCGTCTCAGGGCAGCTCTGGTTGATGAGGCGGCCCTTGCCCAAATCGCGGAAAAAATTCAGCTCGGAAAATATCTTCTTCTCGGTCGCGGCGAGGAAAAGACCGGTGGCCGGAAAAAGAAATCCGTTCTTTCTGATGCACTGGAAGCTCTCGTCGCCGCGGTCTATCTTGATGGCGGCATTCCGGCCGCGGAGCGCCTGGTTGACCTGCTCTTCGGGCCGTTACTGGAAACATCCGGGATCGATGCGGTTGACCGGGACTATAAAACGAGATTTCAGGAGCTCTGTCATGCTCGCCACGGCAAGAGCCCTCACTATGTGCTGGAAGAGGTGTCCGGTCCCGACCACGACCGGTTATTTGTCATAACGGCACACATCGGAGAAACTTTTCTCGGCAAAGGGGTCGGCAAGAGCAAGAAGATTGCCGAGCAGGCCGCTGCGAAGGAGGCCCTCGGCCGTTTTGAGGAGATGGAAAAATCCGAGACGTAAAGAAAACAGCGATTGTTCCGCTTTTTATTTCCCACCGCGGCTGCCCGCATCGCTGCGTTTTCTGCGACCAGGAAAAGATTGCCGGAACAAACGGAGACCTGCCCTCGGCAGAGGAAATACGGGACACCGTCGCGGCCTATCAACACACGAGCGGTAATCGCGAAGTGGCTGTGGCCTTCTACGGGGGAAGTTTTACCAGTCTCCCGCGTGAAGACCAGGTTCGCCTCTTGCAACCGTTGCAGGCCCTGCTTGCCAGCGGCGAAGTTTCTTCCATCAGGGTCTCGACCCGGCCGGATTCACTTGATGCCCCCGCGGCGGCGTTCCTCTCTGCTTCAGGAGTCCGTACCGTCGAACTTGGCGTCCAGTCCCTTGATGACAAGGTCCTCGCGGAAGCCGAACGGGGTCACTGCGCCGCGGATGTCGAGAGAGCCGTTTCCTGCCTCAAGGATGAAGGAATCTCGGTGGGACTCCAGTTGATGCCGGGACTTCCCGGCGATACAGCGGAGATCTCCGCTGTGACTCTCATGAAGGCACTGGCTCTGCGGCCGGATTTCCTGCGCATCTATCCCACCCTGGTGATTGCGGGCACTGCCCTGGCCCGGCGCTATGCCGAGGGGCGCTACACCCCCCTTACGCTGGCGGAGGCGGTACGCCTCTGCAAGATGCTGCTTCACCAGGCGCTCCTCGCCGGGGTTCCGGTGGTGCGCATGGGACTGCAGCCGACTACGGATCTTGAGCGGGCCGGAACAATTCTTGCCGGACCGTTCCATCCGGCCTTCCGCCAGCTGGTGGAGGCGGAACTGTGCTACGATCTCCTCGATAAGCTGATTCCGTCCGCTGCGGATGGCGCTGGGCCGTATACCGTTACCTGTTCACCTGCGAGAATTGCCGATGTGGTGGGGCAGAAGCGTTCAAACATGCTACGCCTGCTGCGAGAACGCGGCCTTCGGGTTGCGCGGGTGCTGGGAGATACCCGGCTTACGCCCTTCGACCTGGTCGTGGAAGATGCGAGCGGCACGCGCAGGGGCACTATTATGCAAGACCTCCGTTATTCGGCAGATGATTATTATTCGCAAACACCGGACAGAAACCAGAAAAAGGAAAATTCCCATGCCTGATACACCATTCCGCTCCGGGTTCGTTGCCATTATCGGACGACCCAATGTCGGAAAATCGACACTCCTGAACCAGGTTCTCGGCGAAAAGGTCGTGATTACCTCGGATAAGCCCCAGACGACCCGCAACCGGGTCCAGGGGATTCATAACCTTCCCGGTGCCCAGATTGTTTTTATCGATACGCCGGGGATGCATAATGCGCGTTCCCGGCTCAACCAATTCATGATGGAAGCGGCGCTTTCTTCCGTCAAAGGGGTGGATGTGGTGCTGCTCCTGGTGGATGTCAGCACTTTTTCGGGAAATCCGGATGACCTGCTCCTGGGGGTCCTCGAGGGCATAAACGTGCCGGTGGTGCTGGCGTTAAACAAGATCGACCTGCTGCCGAAAGAAAAGCTTCTGGAGGTCATCGCCGCCCATGCCCGGCTCTATCCCTTCCGGGAGATTATTCCCGTATCGGCGGCTTCGGGAGATGGCGTGGAGTTGCTGGTAAAGCTTCTTGCCGGGATGTTGCCGGAAGGGGTGCCGTACTTTCCCGACGATATCCTCACTGATCTTCCCGAGCGTTTTATCGTTGCGGAGATGATCCGGGAAAAGGTTTTCCGCCTGACCCATGACGAGGTTCCCTATTCGACGGCGGTAACCATCGACAACTTCAAGGAACGTGCTGACGGACTGGTTTCGATTTCCGCCGTGATTACCGTGGAACGTGATTCCCAAAAAGGGATCATCATCGGCAAGAAGGGTGAAATGCTGAAAAAAATCGGCAGGCAGGCTCGGCAGGAGATTGAGCAGTTGCTCGACGCACGTGTCTTTCTGGAGCTGTTTGTGAAGGTGAGCAAGGACTGGCGGGAAAACCGCCGGATGATGAAAGAGCTGGGGTACGAATGAGACCGATAGTAGCAATTGTAGGGCGTCCCAATGTGGGAAAGTCGACCCTTTTCAACCGGCTGGTGGGGCGGCGCAAGGCAATCGTCGACGATATGCCGGGGGTAACCCGTGACCGGAATTATGCCCAGGTGGATCGTTTTGACGTTCCTTTTACTTTGATCGACACCGGCGGTTTCGAACCGGTAAGCGATGATCGCATGCTCCAGCAGATGCGGGAGCAGTCTCGATTGGCCATGGAAGAGGCGGATGTCATCCTGTTCATCATGGATGCGCGGCAGGGTCTGACGGCAGCGGACCGTGAAGTGGCGGAGATGCTGCGCCGGGTCGATAAGCCGGTCTTTTTCGCGCTGAACAAGGTGGAAAGTGAAAAGCAGGAGACCGAACTGGGAGATTTTTATGCTCTCGGCGTCGATAACCTCTATGCTATTTCCGCGGAACACAACCGTGGTGTTGATGACCTGATGGATGAGGTGTTGGCCTCTTTTCCCCGGAAAGAAGACTCGGAAGAAGATGAGGGGGTAACCAGGATCGCGGTGGTGGGTCGCCCCAATGTCGGGAAGTCGTCCCTGGTGAATCGGCTCCTTGGCTTCGAGCGGGTGGTGGCCAACCCGGTTCCGGGAACCACCCGCGATTCCGTGGATACCTATTTCACCTGCAATAAGAAACGCTACCAGCTCATCGATACGGCCGGGATCCGGCGCAAGGGCAGGATCAGCCTGAAGGTGGAGAAATACAGCGCGGTGGATGCCCTGCGCAGTTTGGACCGGGCGGATGTGGCGCTGATCGTCATTGATGCGGAAGAAGGAATCACTGAGCAGGATGTGCGGATTGCCGGTTACGCCTGTGAGGCTGGCCGGGCCTGTATCCTGGTGGTGAACAAATGGGACCTGGTGAAAAAAGATAACTCCTCGACCGGCAAATTCATCGAAAACCTTCGTATTGAGCTCAAATATCTCTCCTATGCGCCGATTGTCTTTGTCTCGGCACTGACCGGTCAGCGAACGGGCAAGATAATGCAGATGGTCGATGAAGTCATGGAAGACTACACAAAGAGGATTACGACCTCTGATCTGAACAGGATCTTCACTGAGGCGGTAACCTCACACCACCATCCGCTCCATCAGGGTCGGCGGGTAAAATTCTATTACGCGACCCAGGTGGGAACGAAGCCGCCGAAATTTGCCGTGTTCACCAATTCCCCCGAAGGAATCCAGGAATCCTATGAGCGATATCTTGCCAATCGCTTTCGGGAGGCTTTCGGCTTTTCCGGTACGCCAATCCGTTTCCTCTTCAGGGGCAGGGAACGCTGAATCGGGAGTAAAACTCTTTACTTGGAAGGGCGTATGGTTTATGCTGGCACTGCTTTTTTCGGGCCCTGACAGGCCGGCAAAGATCAGTTTTAATACCTGATTAATTTGCTTTACCCGAGGTTTTTGTGCGGATATTCATGGAATGCGGTTTCGAAGGAACCAGCTGTGCTGTCAGGGCGGCTGGTCAACAGCAATGCCGCCCGTTTTCGAAACCGGATAGCGGAGCCCTGCCACTATGAGCCTTGTTGGTAATCTGGAAGATCTTGGTCTCGGAGAGATTCTCCAGATCGTCAGTCTCAGCAGGAAGTCGGGAGTTCTTTCCCTTTTTAGTCGCGGTCGCGAGGGGATAATCGTTTTCCGTCAGGGACAGGTTATCCGGGCAACGATCGACGGCCAGCAGTCACACTTGGGGCAACTTCTGGTCAAGAACGGCGTCATTACTGATGCTACGCTGCGTAAGGCTTTGACCCTCCAGGGCCAGGAAGGGGGAAAAGAGCGTCTCGGTGAACTTTTGACTTCCCGTTTTTCCGTTCCGGCCGACCTTGTTGAAAATGTCGTGCGCCAGCAGATTGAAAATACCGTCTATGCCCTTTTTGCCTGGACGGAAGGGTCGTTCGATTTCGAGTTGCGGGATAATGTGGACGCCGTTGAAGGTCCTCCCCAGGATCTGTCCCAGTGTTTTCTGGAACAGGGCCTGAACCCGCAGTTCCTCGCCATGGAAGGTTCCCGGATACTCGACGAGCGGCGCCACCGTGGTGAAATTCCTGAAGCTGGCCACGACACGGACGAGGCTTCCTTTCTCGACACGTGCGACCTTGCTTTCGATCTTATTCCGGACGAGAATCCCCCTGTTTCCGTGCCGCTGGAGGACCGCATCGTTGTCCTGGTGGATGATGACGAACTGGTTCGTGAACAGCTTGCCACGCTGCTCAGCGGTTGTGGTTTTACCGTCCATGATTTTGCCAAGACCGAAGACACCCTCATTAAAATCGATTTTCTCTATCGTGACGGTTTCCGGCCAACGGTGCTGGTTGACCTGATCATGCCCAGAATGGATGGTTCCGGAATTTTGGGCGGATTGGAACTCATTGATCTGATCCATGACAACTTTCCCGATTTGACGGTCATCGTCCTGGCCGACCACCACACAAACAATGCCGAGCAGAAGGTGCGGGAGAAAGGCTACCCCTTTCTGATCAAGCCGCGCAGGTCGGAGATCCTTGACGAAGACACCTTCCGGGCTTTTTCCAAGAATCTGAAGTCGGAGCTGGAGGTCTTCAATCCGGAAAAACAGGTTGAAGCGGCGAACGAAACCATCAACCTGGGGGACGAACTGCTCCGGGAATTCGGCGAGGAGTTTATGCCGATTTCCGTTTCCGATGCGCACGGTCCGGGCGTTTCCCTTTTACGCAGTATGCTGGAAGAACTGAATAATCCGTCACTTGATGGGGGTATTCTGCTGCTTGTGCTCCGTTATGCCGCGGAATTCATGAATCGGGCGGTGGTTTTTACCGTGCGGGAAGACGGCATCAGGGGACTTGGGCAGTTTGGTATTGTTGCTCCGGATGGGCTTGCCGATGCCCATGTCCGCGACCTTCATATCCCTCTCGATGCCGACCCGACCTTCAGTCGCGTGATTTCGACCAGGATGACCGTGAAAGAGCCTCCCGTGCTGACCGACTGGAGCCGCTATCTGTTCGAACAGTTGGGCGGCGGGGAGCCGCGGGAGATTTATCTCGGCCCGCTGATAAGTGAAGAAAAAGTAGTGGCGCTGTTATATGGAGATAATCTGCCGGAGAAAACTCCCATTGCCGATACGGACTCTCTGGAGATTTTTCTTGCCCAGGCGGGACTGGCAATGGAAAAGACGCTGTTGCAGCAAAGATTGAAAGTAAAAGTTCAGGAGGAGATGTGAAGAAGATACTCATTACTGAGGATTCCTCCGCAACACGCTCTTTTCTCGCCGCTACCATTGAGGCCATGGAAGGATATGAGGTCGTCGAGGCTACCAGTGGTTTTGATGCGCTGCGTCTTTTGCCCAGGGAGCAGATCGACTTGATCATAACTGATATAAATATGCCTGATATTAATGGCTTGGAACTGATCAGTTACGTGAGAAATAATCCGAACTATTGTTCCATACCACTTTTCATTATCTCCACCGAAAGCAGCGAAAAAGATCGGGAGCGCGGTTTGTCGCTCGGTGCCAATGAATACCTGGTGAAACCTTTCCAGCCGGAGAGGCTGCAGGAGCTGATTCTCTCCTACCTCGGATAAGAGGGCCGGTTATACATTAATGCTCTGCTCAAATAGTCTTGTGAACCGACTGAAAGGAAGCAATGACGGATTATCATGATCCCCTGAGTAAGGCTGCCAAAGATTTCCTTGCGGAGGCCGAGGAAATTCTCGACCAACTGAGCGGCGATATCCTGTCTCTGGGTGATTCCGTCGGCAAGGAAGAGTGTGACCCGGATACCGTCAACTCGATCTTTCGCAGTGCGCACTCTCTCAAAGGACTGGCCGGCATGTTCGGCTATGGCGAAATTGCCGAACTTTCCCATAATCTGGAAAGCCTGCTGGACTATCTGCGTCTTGGCAAAATCGAGTTGAGTGAGTATACCCTGGCCGTTCTCTTTGATGCTGTCGAGGTGCTCGGTTCCCTGGTCCGTTCTGCGAGTTCCGAAGCCGGCGGCCAGGCTGACCTTACCCCGGTTCTCGATAGAATAACTGCCTGCATTACCGGCGCAAGCGTGGCGGCCGCCACGCTCTCTCCTGCTGATCTGGGTGTTTCAGCAAAGATTCTCCAATCCCTGACGGAATACGAGGAACATCGCCTCAAAGAGAATATCGCCCGGGGAAAATCCCTCTGCCTTATCCATGCTTCCTACAGTCTTGATACCTTTGACCGGGAACTTGGTGAGCTGATCGATTTGCTGAAAGGTTCCGGCGAGGTTATCAGTACGCTGCCGAGTGCTGAAGAGGGATTCGAAAACAGTATCGGTTTCGACATCCTCTTCGGCGCGTCTCAGGAGCCGCTTGAACTTTTCGCTGTGCTGGACCAGAAGGGCGCCTCGTATCTCCGGTTGGGTGGTTCCCCTTCGGGGTCGGTGGCGCCCGCTGAAGAAACGGCCGTGCTGCCCAAACCGGAGGAAAATGCCGAGACAGCAATTGCCGAGGGTGATGCCGTGCCGCTTACCGCTCGCAGCATGTCCCACTCAATGCGGGTTGATATCTCGAAGCTTGACGATCTGATGAATATCGTCGGTGAACTCATTCTCTTTCATGGTACGGTCGCGTCCATCTCGGAAAAAATGCGCGGCCAGGGATTTTCCGGCCTTGCCGTCGAGCTCGGTAAAGCAGCCAAAGGGATGGAACGCAAGCTGAATGAGCTTCAGAAACGGGTCATGGATGTTCGGATGGTTCCGGTTGGGCAACTGTTTGAAAAAATGTCGCGGATTGTCCGGAAAATTTCGCGTGAGCAAGACAAACTGATTGAACTGAAACTATCCGGTTCGGATACGGAACTGGACAAGATGATCGTCGAGGATATTGCTGACCCCCTGATGCATATCATCCGCAATTCCATCGATCACGGCATCGAAACTCCCGGGGAGAGGCGTGCTGGCGGCAAGGATGAACGGGGCACCATCAGGCTTTCTTCCTATCAGAAGGGGAGCCACGTTGTGATCGAGGTCGAGGATGACGGCCGGGGCATCGACCCGGACAAGATCGTCAGGAAAGCGCTGGAGTTGGGGCTGATCGAGACCGGTGCCGGCCTTTCGCAAAAAGATATTCTCGATATCCTTTTCCTGCCCGGCTTTTCCACCGCCGCCGAGGTCAGCGATATTTCCGGGCGCGGGGTGGGGATGGATGTTGTCAAAAACAATATCGCCGCAGTTTCCGGCACGGTAGAGATAGAAAGCAGACTCGGGGCGGGCAGCCGGGTAATCATCACCCTGCCGATAACGCTGGCCATCATAAAAGCCTTGCTGGTGGAAACCTCCGGCCGTTCCTATGGCATCCCCATTACGTCGGTCCGGGAGACCCTTTCCCTGGAAGATGTGGAGATCTTCACCGTTGAGCGCAAGGAGGTAATGCAGCTGCGCGAATCAACTCTGCCGCTTTTGCGCCTGGAAAAGTTTTTCAATTGCGCCACCTGCGCTGAACTTTCCGACAATTCCTATGTAGTGGTGGTCGGCGAGAAGAATCGCCGCGTGGGTATTATGGTGAATGATCTTCTCGGACAGCAGGATATCGTGATCAAATCCCTTGGCGACACTTTCAAGGGGGTAAGGGGTGTGGCCGGGGCAGCCGACCTGGGTGATCAGCGCACCATCCTCATCCTCGATGTGAGCGGGATCGTGTCCGAGACGACAAAAGGCGGAGCATAGCCATGTATAAGGGGTTCTACGGACTTAGGGAGAAACCGTTCAGCAAGACCCCTGATCCCCGCTTCCTGTTCATGAGTCGCGTCCATGAGGAGGCGCTCGCGCGTCTCCAGTATGCGGTGGAGGAGTTGGATGTGGCGCTGCTCACGGGGGGAATCGGCAGCGGCAAGACCACAATTTCGCGGGCCCTGATGGATAGTGTCGGCCCGGGATACCGTTTTTGTTTCGTCTTCAATCCGATTCTCACAGCGCTGGAATTCCTGCGGCTGCTGGCCAGAGACCTTGGCCTGGATTCTCCGGCGGCCACGAAGGACGACCTGCTCAAGGAGCTTACCGAGGAGATTTATCGCTGCCATGCCGGGGGAATCGTACCGGTAATCGTCATTGACGAGGCACAGATGATTCCGGGCCGGGAGGTCTTTGACGAGATCCGGTTATTGACAAATTTTCAGCTTGATGACACGAACCTGTTATCCGTGATCCTCATGGGGCAGCCGGAACTGCGTGAAAGACTTGCCGATCCGGTCTATGAGCCTCTTCGTCAGCGGATCGGCATCCAGTATCACCTCAATTCCCTGAACCTGGAGGAGACGCTGGAATATCTTGATTTCCGGCTGACCGTCGCAGGGGGAAAACCGGGGCTGTTCCTGCCTGATGCGGTTCTCAGGATTTACCAGCTTTCCGGCGGGGTTCCCCGCAGGATCAACACAATCGCGACCAATGCCCTGTTGGAAGGTTTTTCTCGGGATACTGCCCTGATCGATGCAGAAATCATTGACGCGGTGAGTGAAGAGCTTTTTGTGTAGCATATTGAGGTAGAGTTTTTCTCTAGTGAAGTACGGGACCTGCTCATGAACCTGGCGGAAATACGAAAAAAGGCGCATCTGGAAAAAAACACGGAGGTTCATCCCTCAGAACCGGTGTCGCCGCCGGATCAGGTTTCTGTTCGCTCCTCTGACGCGGCGGAGCAGAACATCCCTGAGGTGTTGGCGGAGGAGGTTTCTTCAGAAACCTCTGGCGAGGACGTGTCTGAGTTGCCGGCCGCCAGCGAGATCCCGGCTGAATTACCCTCGTCTTTCGACCCCGCGGCGCTGATTCTTGCCGGGCGCCAGAGCGCGGGTCTCGCCTCGGAAGTGGTTGACACTCAGCAGCAGGACGCCGCGGCAATTTCGGGAGAAGTGCTGAAATACCTCCGCTTTCGCGTTGCGGACGAGGAATACGGCGTCAATCTCCTGGAGATCCGGGAGATTATCAAACTCCGTGAGATCACCGAAGTTCCCGGCATGCCTGATTTTGTGACAGGGGTCCTCTCCTTGCGGGGCATAATTATCCCCGTGTTTGATCTGCGTTTGCGACTCGGTCTCGGGGTTAATGAAGCCCCCGGCCGCGAGCGGATCATTGTCGCCAGAATGCAGGAGCGGATCTTCGGGCTGATCGTTGACGAGGTATTCCAGGTAATCAATCTTTCCGCAGCGGCAATCGAGGCTGCGCCGGCTGTTCTGGAGGGGATTGACCGGGAATTCGTCTCGGGGATTGGCCGGCATGGGCAGCTAATGCTCATACTCCTGGAGCTGGAAAAAATAGTGGATATCTCTCTCCTGTGAGGCTTTTGCCGAGGAGAGGTCGAAGGTGGTTAACATCGTGCCCGCAGTTTCCAGAGGCCGATAGTCGGGGGGAATCCTGTTGGAGAGGGATATTCAGGAAATCAAAGTAGTCTGCTTTTATCTCGGCCGGGATATCTATGCTCTCGATATTATGCGGGTCAGGGAGATCGTCAAGCTTCAGAAGCTCTCCGGACTTCCCGAGGCATCTGCTTTTGTGGAAGGTGTCATTAACCTGCGCGGCTCCATCATTCCGGTTGTTGATCTGCGCAAACGGTTTGGATTTGCGGAAATCAGCTCCAGCCGGGAAAACAGGCTGCTGATCACGGTTGTTGCCCATCAGTTGGTCGGCCTGATAGTCGATGCGGTAAGCGAAGTGGTTACCATCCCGATTCGGGACCTGCGGCCACCACCGTCTGTGGTAAAGGTCGCCGGCTACCGGTATTTGATCGGCGTCTGTCTGGTGAAAGATGTCATGGTGATGCTGGTTAATCTGGACAAGATTTTTGACGGCGACGTTCTGGGCGAAGTGTCCGGTTTTGCTGCCGAAGCGTGTGAATTTGAGTTGAGGCACTGAAAGGATATCCATGCTGCTGGGCTGCCCCACATGCAAGACACGATACAGGCTTGACGATTCCAGGATTCAGGCGGAGGGAATTCATCTGCAGTGCTGCCGCTGCCGCACGGTATTCCGTGTCGGCGGGAAAACGCCGCAGCAATTTCGCGCCCTGGCCGAAAGATCTCCCGGGCAGTCCGATAAACCTGTTACGGTGCTCGTGGCCAACGAGAGCCCGGATTTCTGCGCTTCCGTGGCCCATATTCTTTCATCAGAACCTATTACGGTACTCTGCTGTCATGACGGCAAAGAGGCCATGGATCTGATCGAAGAGCACCGCCCTGATGTGGTCCTGCTCGATGTCGCACTTCCAACCCTCTATGGTTTCGAGATCTGTGAAACCATCAGGAACACTCCCGCGCTTTCCGCGGTCAAGACGATACTCATCGCCTCCATCTACGATAAAACCCGCTACAAAAGGGAACCACAGTCATTGTACGGAGCGGATGATTACATCGAAAAGCACCACATTCCCGACTCCCTGTCAGCGAAGATCTATCGGCTGGTGTTCGGGCAGAAAACGGTCGATCAGGATCTGGACGACAGCTCACTGGCCGAAGAGGAAAAACCGACCGATCTCGAAGATATGTCGGAGCAGGAGATGGTGGCGCAGGAGTTGGTCAGGGAAGAGCTTCGCCGGGATGAGGAGGCAAAAACCAGCTCGCGCGAAAGCCTGCAGGATTCGGATGCACACTACAAGGCCCGGCGCCTGGCCCGCATTATCGTGACCGACATTGCACTTTATAACCAGAAGAAAATTGAAGAGGCGGTCAGAAACGGAACCTTCTACGAACTGTTCGAGGAAGAGCTGAATGATGGGCGGATCTTCTACAATCGACGGATTGCTGAACAGGTGCGTGAGGGGACCAGGTATCTGGAAGATGCTGTTGCGGATTTTATCTTCCAGAAGAAATCGGATCTGGACTGTTGTGCGGGTGATGAGACGGATCTTTAATTCGGAAAGCCGAAGCCTGTTTTCTCCCTGGTGTTTTGTTCGCAGATTACCGTGCTGCATTTGATACAAATTACCCCCCCGTTTTCGGAGGCTAGAGGATAATGACCCAGAACCATCCCGCGGATTCTTTCGACGCCATTGTAAACTCCCTTTCTTCAGCGGAAGAGGAGACTCGTCGCAATGCGGTGGTTTCCCTTTCTTGCGTAGCCCTGGAAAAGTCTTCAGAACTTCTCTTTCGTGCCATGGGAGATTCCAGTTGGCGGGTTCGGAAAGAGGCGGTAGAAATATTTCTTTCCGCGGCGGATGCGGCTCAGTACAGCGAGAGTTTGTTCAACCTGCTGCGATCGCAGGATAATGCCGGATTGCGGAATTCCGCGGCTGAAGCGCTTACGCGGCTGGGGAAATGTTCCCTGCCGGTGCTGGCGCTGCATGCCCGGGATGATGACAGGGATGTCCGCAAATTTGTCATCGATATTCTCGGCGCCATTGGGGAGAGCTCGGCTGTCCAGCTTCTGGTGCAGGCCCTGAGTGACAGCGATCCGAATGTTGCCATGGCGGCTGCCGAAAATCTGGGAAATATTGGCCGTGCGGATTCACTTCCGTCGCTGCTTGCCGCGCTTTCCCGTAATGACATCAGCCTGCGTTTTACGATTCTGGAGTCTCTTGGGAAAATTGGCGAACCGGTGCCTCTGGAGGCGGTATCTCCTTATCTTGGGGAAGGACTCCTCAAAAAAGCCGTGTACGATTGTCTCGGTTCGGTTGGGCGGGTCGATGCTGTTCCGCTTGTGCTGCAAGGGTTCGCCGAGGCCGGGAAAAGCGTTCGTGCAGCTGCCGTCAAGGCGCTGGTGGCCATTCGTGACCGGTTTCCGGACGAGTGGGCGGAAAATGACGCCGATGCACAGCTTCGCGGAATGGCGGATACTCCGGTTATCGAGAGTCTGCTGGCACTGCTGGAGACCTCCGACAATGCGTTGCGCCGTGCTCTGATCATGCTTTTCGGGTTTATCGGGGATTTGCGAACCACCAAGGCAATTCTGCGTTCCTGCCGGAGTGAGCAGCTGCTGCCTGATTGTATTCAGGCCTTGCGTGCCCAAGGGGCCGTGTCCATTGAATTTCTCGAAGAAGAGTTTGACGGCGGGAATGAAGGTGAGCAGATAAATATCCTGCGTCTCTGCGGCGAAATGGATTTGAGAGAATCCGCGCCGTTACTGAGACGTTCGCTGGATCAGCCTGTTCCGCAGGTTCGGGAGGCTGCCATCCGGTCGGCGGGCAAAATCGGCTTGATTGAACTGATTCCTGAAATTTCGGCGCTTCTGACGGATTTTGACCAGGATGTCCGGATTGCCGCTTTGGAGACGCTGGCGCTCCTGGCCGGGCGGGATGCGCAGTCAATCGGGAAGATTGCCGCGGCACTTTCCAGTGCGGATGAACCGGACAAGCGCAGGGATGCCGTCTACCTATGCGGAGTGCTTCATGACCGGGAGCTACTCCTGCTGCTCATGAAAGACGCTGACGATCTGGTGCGGAGAGCCGCGGTACAGAGTCTCGCGCGTCTCGGTGGAGATGATGCCGTGCACCATCTTACCATGGCGCTGACGGATGAAAATTCCGGCGTTCGCATTGCAGCTGCCTCGACCCTTGGCGAAACGGGCAAGCAGAATGCCGTGGAGCCGCTGGTTCTGGTCATGGCTGATCCTGATCCGTGGGTCAGGTGTGCCGCGCTCAGGAGCCTGGGTAAGCTTGGCGGCGATATCGCTCTGGTTGCGATTGAAGGCGCTCTTGATGAAGCAGACGGGCTGGTCTCGCTGGCCGCTCTGGATGCCCTGAAGCATTTCGATACTGAGCGGTCCCGGCAGTTGGCCCGCCGGGCGACAACTGCTGTCAACGGCGATGTGGTGAAGTCGGCCATTGAGCTCCTTTCTGAGCTGGAGGACCCCTGGCTTGATGAACATTGGCAGGAATTCCTCCAGCATCCCCATTGGGATGTGAGAAATATGGTGGTCCGCTACCTGGCGGAAAAGCGGGGGCAGGAGTCGCTGCCCCTTCTCCGGAAAGTGCTCGAAACGGAAGCAGATGACCTGGTGCGGGGCAGGATAGTCGAGATCCTGGAAAGATATCGATGATATTTGGGAAAGAGCCAGAAACTTCCATGTCCGAAGAGGAATTCCGGCTGGTCCGGGACCTCATTCACAGTCACTGTGGGATCTATTTTGATACCGATGCCAAGTTTCTGCTTGAAAAGCGGCTCGCGCGCAGGCTTGAGCAGCACCAGCTTCCCGGTTTCAGGGAATATTACCATTTCCTCAAGTACAGCCGCGGCAGGGAACAGGAACTTTCCGATATCATGGATATCCTTACCACGAACGAGACCTATTTCTTCCGTGAGGAGTTTCAGCTCAATGCCTTTGTCGGGGAATTATTGCCGGAGCTGAAGGCGGTGAAGGAAAAGCGGGGGGATCGCACGGTTCGCATCTGGAGTGCCGGTTGTTCAACCGGTGAGGAGCCCTACACGATTGCCATGCTTATCATGGAGACAGGGGCATTCAAAGACTGGAAAATCGAAATTATCGGGACCGATATCAGCCACAGGGTTCTGCAGCATGCCCGAAAAGGACTCTACGGGAAATCTTCGTTCAGAACGACTTCACCGGAGCGGCTCCGCAGGTTTTTCCACCAGCAGGACGGGCTCTATCGCATCAGCGATGAAGTCAGGGGACTCGTCACCATCAGCCATCTCAATCTGCTTGACGAGAACAGAATGATCCTGTTGGGGAAAATGGATATCATTTTCTGCCGAAATGTGATTATTTATTTCGATCAGGTCGCGAAGAGGTCGGTTATCGAGTCTTTTTACCGGTCTCTTCGTGAGGGTGGCTATCTCCTGCTCGGACATTCTGAGTCGTTACTGAATACCACTACCGCATTTGCATTGAAACACCTGAAAAACGACATGGTCTACCAGAAACCGCTGTCCACTCTCGGGGGAGGACTCACGTGAGCAAGATCCGGGTTCTCGTCATTGATGACTCCGCCTTCAACCGGAGAACGATTACCAAAATCCTGGAGGCCATTCCGGAGGTGGAGGTGATCGGCTATGCGGTGGATGGGGAAGAGGGGATGCGTCGCATCCTGGCCCTGAAGCCCGACCTTGTCACCCTTGATCTCGAAATGCCGCGGATGGATGGTTTTACCCTGCTGCGGATCATTATGAGCAACTGTCCTACTCCGGTTATCGTCGTGAGCTCCCAGGGTGGTGATGAGAGTGTCTTCAAGGCTCTGGAGCTGGGAGCGGTTGATTTCATACTCAAGCCGACGGCCGGTGCTTTCGAGGAGTTGATCAAGATTCGTGAAGACCTGCATGAAAAGGTGCGGGAAGTCTTCAACCTCAACATGTCCTGCGTCAAAAAGCGGGGCGAACTCCTGCGGAAAAGCTCTGAAGCTGATTCGGTCAGACCTGTCAGAAAAATAGCACCGCTGACGGTACCGCGGAAGCGGGGCCAGGAAATTATTTCCGTGGTGGCAATCGGCGCATCAACGGGGGGGCCACCGGCACTGCAAAGCATGTTCTCCGCCTTTCCCGGGGGCATCCCTTTTTCGATTGTTGTCTCACAGCACATGCCTTCCGGATTTACCCGGACATTTGCCGAAAGGCTTAACAGGACATCGGCGTTAGAGGTTGTCGAGGCCTGCGAGGGTGACCAGGTGCGGCCAGGCTGTGCGTTGATCGCACCGGGCGGGAAGAACATGGTTTTCAGGAAAGCGGACGGATGTGTGACGGTCCAGTTGCTTGACCCGGAACCGGGGGAAAATTACCTTCCCTCCGTTGACAGAATGTTTCAATCAGGATCGGAAGTTTTCGGTTCCAAGTTTTTGGGAGTTGTTCTGACCGGTATGGGGAATGACGGAAGTCTCGGTGTCCGCGCCATCAAGGAAGCCGGAGGTCAGGTTCTGTCCGAGTCAGAGGATTCGGCGGTAATTTTTGGTATGCCGCGGGCGGCAATTGCAACCGGGGTGGTTGATTCGATAGTCCCCCTGGAAAAGATGACTGACGAAATTTTGGTACGTTGCGGTTTTAGTGGGGAGAGAAACTGAGAGGAGCATGTTATGGCGACTGACGATGAAAAAGGGGTTTCCTACAACGCTGAAGAGTTTCTGCAACTTTTTAAAAAGGGGGCTGAATTCACCCAGGATCTTCTGAAAGAGAACGAGCGTCTCCGGTTTCGTATCCTCCAGGCGGAAAAGAATCTCCAGAGCACGGATGATGAGATGATCGTTACTGATGAGAACAGAAAACTTGTCGAGAAGATTGAGGCCCTTGAGAAAGAGAAGGCCGAGATTCTCGAGCGGATCCTTCAGGTTGAAAGGGAGAATCAGGATTTTGCCGAACGTTATGTGGAGGTGGAGGCGGAGAACAACAATCTTGCCAACCTCTACATTGCCAGCTATCAACTTCACTCGACCCTTGATTTTCGAGAGGTTCTGCAAATCATCACCGAGATCATCATCAATCTGATCGGAGCCGAAGAGTTTGCCATCCTGCTGCTTGACGAAAAGACCAACGAACTGAACGCGGTGGCAACCGAAGGGATCACCTGTGAGGAAATACCTTCGATGGTGATGGGCAGCGGGATCATCGGTTCGGTGGCGAAAACCGGGGACAACTATTTCGTTGAGGATATGGCCGGTTATGCGCGTGATTTCCAGAATCCGATGGTCTGCATTCCCTTGAAGATCAAAGAGCATGTCATTGGCGTGATTGTCATTTATAAGCTGCTTATTCAGAAAAAGAATTTTGCCCCTGTCGACTATGAGCTGTTCACCCTCCTGGCTGGCCATGCAGCCACGGCGATCTTCAGCTCCAAGTTGTATTCCGAGTCCGAGCGAAAGCTCTCGACTATTCAGGGTTTTATCCAATTGCTGACGAAATAGAGACCCCTGCGGAGGAGATGCCGGTATGCCAGAATATAAGATTTTGATTATCGAAGATTCCCCGACCATGAGGCAGCTGATTGCATTTGCCCTGAAGAGGCTGCAAGGGGTTAGGATTGTCGAGGCAAATGATGGTGTGGACGGATTGCGGAAACTTTCTTCCGAAAAGTTTGATTTGATCCTGACCGATATCAACATGCCGGTCATGGATGGTCTGAAGCTGGTCAGCCTGGTCCGCAATGACGCCAATTATCGTACTACCCCGATCGTGGTAATAACCACCGAGGGGGCCCAGGAAGACCGCGACCGTGCCCTTTCCCTTGGCGCAAATGACTACATTACCAAACCGATCCAGGCCAACAGGATTCTGGAACTGGCACGGACTCTTCTCAAGCCGGCCTAGTCGCCACGGGACGTCAGGGCTGGTTGGGTAAGAGGTGTAGTGCCGAAGCTGATTTGTAAACAACATACTGTAACTGTTGAGAATATAACCGGAGGTGTTTTGTCGTGGAGGAGAAATTTGTCCCCAAGAATGTAGAAGAAAAGTGGCAACGATTCTGGGAGGAAAGCTCGGCTTTCCGGGCGACCAGAAATGATGATAAAGAAAAGTATTACCTGCTGGAAATGTTCCCGTATCCTTCGGGCCGCATTCACATGGGCCATGTGCGCAACTATTCCATCGGGGATGTCATCGCCCGCTTCATGAGGATGCGCGGCCGCAATGTGCTCCATCCGATGGGTTGGGATGCCTTCGGCATGCCGGCCGAGAATGCCGCTATTCAGAATAAGAGCCATCCGGGTACCTGGACCTACGAAAATATCGAATATATGCGGAGCCAGTTGAAGAAACTCGGTTTTTCCTACGACTGGGATCGTGAGATCGCCACCTGCCATGTTGAATATTACCGCTGGGAGCAGCTGGTTTTCCTGAAGATGTATGAAAAGGGGCTGGCATACAAGAAAAACTCCTTTGTCAACTGGTGTCCGAAGTGTGAGACGGTACTGGCCAATGAGCAGGTGGAAA
Organism: Deltaproteobacteria bacterium; assembly: GCA_009668975.1. GTDB lineage: Bacteria > Desulfobacterota > Desulfuromonadia > Geobacterales > Geobacteraceae > RPRC01. The sequence continues at coordinate 109,015 of SBEG01000003.1, forward strand.
ACGGCGGCTGCTGGCGCTGTGACAGCGAAGTCGTGCAAAAGGAACTTGACCAGTGGTTCCTGCGTATCACCGATTATGCCGAGGAGTTGCTGGAGTATACCAACAAGCTTCCGGGTTGGCCGGAGCGGGTCCTGACCATGCAACGCAATTGGATCGGCAAGAGTTCCGGTTGCGAGATCGATTTCGCCCTTGAAAGTGGTGCCGGAGCAGTCCGGGTCTTCACGACCCGGCAGGACACCCTTTACGGTGCGACCTTCATGTCTTTGGCGCCGGAACATCCCCTGGCGCTGGAGTTGGCCACTTCCGAGCGGCGCGAAGAGGTCGTTGCCTTCATCGATAAGGTGAAAAGAACCGACAAACAGGTGCGAACCGCCGATGACCTTGAAAAAGAAGGCGTTTTTACCGGCTCGTACTGCCTTAACCCGGTAACCGGGAAGAGAATGCCGATCTATCTTGCCAACTTTGTCCTGCCGGAATACGGAACCGGTGCCGTCATGGCCGTGCCGACCCATGATCAGCGTGATTTCGAATTTGCCCGGAAATACGGCCTGCCGCTGCAGGTGGTGATTCAACCGGAGGGGGAAACTCTTGACGCAGCCACCATGATCGCCGCGTTTACCGAGGACGGGGTAATGGTCAATTCCGGACCCTTTGACGGCATGAAGAGCAGCGAATCAAAGGAAAAGATTGCCGACTACCTGGAAAAAGAAGGGTTCGGTAAAAAGACGACAAATTACCGGTTGCGTGATTGGGGCATCTCCCGCCAACGTTACTGGGGCAACCCGATTCCCATTATTTACTGTGACTGTTGCGGGGCCGTTCCGGTTCCGGAAAGCGACCTGCCGGTTGTTCTGCCGATGGATGCTCAATTCAGCGGTGAAGGGGGCAACCCTTTGGCGAAGGTGCCATCATTCGTTTCCGTTGCCTGCCCGACCTGCGGGAAGCCGGCCCGCCGCGAGACCGATACCATGGACACCTTTGTGCAATCATCCTGGTACTTCCTGCGTTATTGCTCGCCGCGCTTTGCGCAGGGCCCACTTGACCGGGAGGAAGCGGAATACTGGATGTCCGTTGATCAGTACATCGGCGGCATCGAGCATGCCGTGCTTCATCTGCTTTATGCACGTTTTTTCACCAAGGCCCTCCGAGATTTGGGCTTCATCAATATCGACGAGCCGTTTCTCAATCTCCTGACCCAGGGGATGGTGATCAAGGACGGTTCCAAGATGAGCAAATCCAAGGGGAATGTCGTGGACCCCGACTCGCTGATCAAGGTGTATGGCGCCGACACCGCCCGGCTCTTTTCGCTGTTCGCCTCACCTCCGGAGCGTGATCTGGAATGGAGCGACCAAGGCGTTGACGGCAGTTATCGCTTCCTTAACAGAGTCTGGAAGCTGGTATTTGAGCTTGCTCCGCTGGTCAGCAGTGCCGGTCCGGCAGCGAGTGCTCAAACCTTGTCCGGAGATGCGGGTAAACTTCGCCGGGCAATTCATAAAACCATCAAGAAGGTTAGCGAAGATGTGGAGGAGCGGTTCCACTTTAACACCGCAATTGCGGCAATAATGGAGCTTGTTAACAGTATCTCGTCGTTTGAAGCGAAAAAAGATCCGTCCTGTGCATCGGTTCTCAAAGAGGCGTTAGAGTCGGTGGTCTTACTCCTTGCCCCGTTTGTTCCCCACATTGCCGAAGAATTGTGGGAAGGGCTTGGGCATGGCGGCGGCATCGCGAACGCTTCCTGGCCGGTCTATGACGCGGAGGCCGTTGTGGAAGACGAGTTGACCATTGTTGTGCAGGTCAACGGCAAACTTCGCGGCAAGATAACGGTTGCCGCCGCTGCAACCGAGGAGCAGGTCAGGACCGCCGCGCTTGCCGAAGACAAGGTTGTTGTCCATATCGAAGGCAAAACAGTCCGGAAGATTATCTATGTTCCGGGAAAACTCCTGAACATTGTCGTTGCCTGAAGTTGCTGAATGCTCCGGTCACGGATGGCTGGAGCATTTCACTCTTCCGGAAGGTTCAGTTGTCTGCCGCCCTGAAACCGGGTGCCCACTCTTGTTGTCGCTCATCATCATCTAAGACCTTCAACACACCCGGGCAGTTCCGGGGAAGGGGGATTTGTGCGAATTTCGCTGTTTTCAGTGCTACTTATACTGCTATCGTCACTGGTTACCGGCTGTGGCTATCATACCCTTGCCCAGGATACCCAACAGCGCTTTGGTGAGTCGGCAACGGTCAGCATACCGATATTTGCGAACAAGACCTATAAGCCGAATCTGGAAAATATTTTACTCAACAACCTGATCGGGGAGTTCGCAAAACGAAAAGGGCTGCGGGTTGTGCAGAGTGGGGAATCCGATTATACCCTGTCCGGAGAGTTGCTCAACTACGTAAAGACTGCTGCTTCTTATACGGGTCAGGATATCATAAAAGAGTATACCGCTACCTTGACCATCGTTGCGACATTGCGGAAAAGCAGCAACCAGATGGTTGTCTGGAAAGGGCAGCTGTCCTGGAGCCAGGATTTGCCTGCAAGCTCCGATATTGCCATCCAGCAGAACAGTGAAGATGCCGCGATTCAGGTTATCTGCCAGCGGCTCGCCCAGCAGTTGTATCTGAGGATCAACGAAGATTTTTAACCGGTTTTTGGCAATAATCCGCAGCGCCGGCCAACTGTTGCGCTACTCGAAATTCTCGCCTTCAAGACAGATCTGCCGGTCGTCTCTTCCTGGGGACGACCGGGGTGTTTTAGGCATCTCGCTATGCAACGGGTCATCCAATGAAATACCAAGAGTTTGTCCAGGCAATCGAGAAGGGGCAAGTGCGGCCCCTCTATTATCTGTATGGAGATGAGCCATACCTGATGGACAAGTGCATCCAGCAGCTGTTGGAGCGTCTTGTTTCCGCGGACCTGCGGGACTTTAATCTGAATGTCTATTACGGCACCGAATGCAAGGGCGATGAAATAGCCGAAACCGCGGCAACGTTACCGATGTTTGCATCCTGGCGGGTCGTGGTGGTAAAAAAGGCTGATGCTCTTTCGGCTGTTTCCCTGGAAGTCCTCTCTGCCTATGTCAAGAATCCTTCTCCCTCGACCTGCCTATTACTGCAGGGAGAAAAGATTGACCAGCGAAAGAAGTTCTTTTCCGAACTGAAGAAGAACGGTGAGTTGGTCGAATTCAAACGTCTCTATGAAAACCAGTTACCAACCTTCATCAGGAATGAGGCCTCACTGCGCGGGAGGAAAATCGAGCCGGCCGCGGCGGAAATGCTGGTCTATCTGGTTGGTAATAACCTTCAGGAGCTTATTTCCGAGTTGGAAAAGGCCATTCTCTATGTAGGGGAGTCTCGGGAGATTCTGGTGTCGCACATCCGGGCAATTGTCTCTGATACACGGGTCAATAGCGTATTCGAGTTAACCGACGCCTTAGGGGGAAAGAAGCTGGACAAGGCGTTACGAAGCCTCGACAGCTTGCTCGGTGACGGTGAGGCGCCTCTTTTGGTCTTGGCCATGGTGACACGGCATTTTCGTCAGCTCTGGAAAATCAGGGAACTGCTGGAAAAGAAAACGCCCTTGCAGGAGATTGGGAAAATTGCCGGAATCAATCCGTATTTTCTGCAGGGGATTATCGCGCAGGCAAGGAATTATTCCCTGGAGGAACTCCGAAGGGTATTTGAAAAGCTTTTTCAGATTGATGGGGCACTGAAAACCGGTGGGGGCAAACCTTCTGTGCTGTTGGAAAAGCTTCTGATGGATGTCTGTACTTCAGGACTCGGCGCACGGTAGCCGGAGACGTTTTCGGCCGGGCGAGCCATGCTGCCTCATCCCGAACGAGTTTTACTCCTGCTGAGCATCTCGGGGAAACTTCTCACGCGAAAAAGGGACCCCCCGGTTAAGAGGTCCCTTTTGTATGATTTGATTACGGTTAGGTTCGCAGAGACTGTCGTGGTTGAATAGCTATGCGGACTAGCCGAGAGTGCCGACCAGCTTGCTCAAGCGGGAAACATTGCGGGAAGCGTTCGAGCGGTGAATAACACCTTTTGATGCAGCTGAGTCGATGTAGGGAATCGCTGCCTGAAGGGTTTCCTTGGCCAGGGCCACGTCGTTTGCCGCAACTGCTTCGCGAACACGCTTTATGTGAGTCCGCAGGGTTGAGCGGACGTGCTTGTTTCGTGCATTTCTTCTTTCATTCTGCTTGATTCTTTTAAGAGCCGACTTGTGATGAGCCAAACTACACCTCCAGATATGTGTAAGGGTTTGTATAAGTTGTAGAAAGCTAAATTTCTACCATTTGTAACGGTGAAGTGTCAAGGGAAAAGTATCTGGCGGGACAATGATTTTGCTGTTCCCTGGGATGGATTTAATCGTACCATGCAGTTGCCGGCTTTCAAGTCATGAGAGGATTCTGGTCAATTGAGCAGGGAAAAGCAGGTTCAGGGCTGCCGGGCATATTTCCCCGGTAAAGCTTTGTGAAAGTGTGCAATCCAAGGAGGAATAGGGTGAAGAGTCGAAAGTCAACGGAGGCTTCTTTGGTGTATTCGTCGGAACATGGCAGGATGTGTCCGGAATGCTCCCGACCGATCGCCGGATGTATCTGCCGGAATAACCGCTTGTCCCCCGCAGGTGATGGCGTTGTCAGGGTCCGGCGTGAAACAAAGGGGCGTGGTGGTAAAACGGTTACGGTTATCAGCGGTGTGCCCTTGGACAGTCCGGCTGTCAAGGTCCTCGCCGCGGAGTTGAAGAAAATCTGCGGAGCCGGCGGGGCACTGAAGGATGGTGTCATCGAAATACAGGGTGATCACTGTGTGACGGTTATGCAGGAACTGGAGCGCCGCGGTTTTCGGGTAAAAAGAGCGGGTGGTTAGCACGTGCGTCTTGTGCTCAACCAAACATCACAGCAGACGATTACTTTAACAGCAAGCTAAATGTAAAGGATGGAGTGCCATGAAATATCAGCGTGGTGAAGTTGGCCGGATTTTTGTCGTGCGCTTTGAGGATGGGGATGATGTGCTTGGCGGATTAGTCTCGCTTGCCGAAAAGGAAAATATTCGTGCGGGATCATTCCAGCTTGTGGGCGGCATGAAACGTGGCCGGTTCGTGGTTGGTCCGGAGCGGGAGGAACTGCCGCCGGTACCGGTGTGGCGGACTTTGGGGGAAAGCCACGAGATTCTGGGCTTTGGGACTATTTTCTGCCAGGGTACTGTGCCGAAGGTTCATCTGCATGGAGCGTATGGCAAGGGGGATAGTGTCCGGGTCGGTTGTCTGCGGGAGGCCTCAGAGGCCTTCCTGGTGCTGGAAGCGGTGGTTATGGAGATTACGGGGGTAACCGCGGTGCGGGAGTTGGATCCTGCTTCGGGAATGGTGCTCCTGAAGTTGTAGAAATGGGCTGACAGCAGAGTTTACTCAAATGAAACCCGCCCTTCACCGGGAAAGGCGAGGGCGGGTAGTCGTTCAAAATCTTCCGGAATTGAATGGCGTCCTTCAACAGGCTGTTGTGCTTAGGATGTCAGCGTACTTTGCCGAGGTATTTTTCGACGAGGGGAATATTGGCGCCACTGACATATTTGCCGTTCACCCAATAGCTGGGCGTGGCATTAACCTGCAACTTGTCGGTAATGGCCTTCTGTGCTTTGAGAAGTCCCTTGTCGTCGTGTTTCTGATCGAGGATCTTGCGGTTCCCATCGAGTTGCCCGGAATAAACCTCGAAAAGCGCTTTTTCGGTGTCGTCCGCGGCAAGGATATAGGTAACTTTTTTTACGGCATCGGGGTGCATGTCAAGAGGCTTGAAAAAAATGTAGCGGGTCAGGTCTTTTCTGGAATTCCAGTAGGCATGCATCTTTCTGCAGTAAGGACAGTCGGGGTCTGTTACTTCGACCACGATGTTTTTTCCCGTTCCAACCTTGATGGCCTTTTTCAGGTCTTCGTTGGTCAGCAGTCGGTACCGTTCGCCCAGTACCCGTTCCTGGGTCAGGTTTCTGCCATCCTTCGTGTAGATCTCTCCTACAAACAGATAACCGGTTTTAGGGTAAAAATAAACAATTCTCCCATCGGCAATTACTTCATAGAGTCCGGTGATTTCAGTTTTCGTGAAACTGGTGTATTTGAGTTTGGGGAATATCTTGCGTAATTCATCCTGAGGTTTCAGTGATTTTTGTGCAGCGGAAACCAGCGACCCGCCGCTTGAGAGTGCCACGGAAAGACAGATCAAACCAAGCCAGCGCTTCATTGTCATAGTATGTTTCCTTCCTTTTTCTGCGTAATTTGTTATGACGAGTGTTATTGCCTGATATGGAAATCTTTGAATTCATTGTTGAAAACCAGCTTTTCCACGGTAACGCTTTCCACTTCCGCCTGGCTTGGCCCCTCCCGGCACCAATCGATCAGGGCCTGCACATCCCCTTCATCTCCTTCGAAACAGCCCTGGACATCTCCATTCGGCAGGTTTCGTACCCATCCCGTTACCTTGAGTTGCAGGGCCATTTGCCGGGTATGGTAGCGGAAAGAGACTCCCTGTACCAATCCACGTACTGTGACCAAGGCGCGTGTTTTCATGGGCTCTTTTCCTCCAGCAGTTCGAGAAATTCCGTTTCGCTGATAATCGGAACTCCCAGTTCTCGGGCTTTCGTCAATTTGGAGCCTGCATCGGTTCCCGCTACGACGTAGTCTGTTTTACGTGATACCGAGCCTGGCGTATGCCCACCTTCATTTTCGACAATTCGTTTGGCTTCGTCTCTGGTGAATTGGCTCAGCGTGCCGGTAAAAACAAAATTCATTCCGGCAAATTTCCCGCCGAGGCGCTTTTCCTCGCTGATCGGCTGAACCCCGGCTTGGATCATACGCTGCAGGATCTCCCTGTTCCGGGGATTAGCGAAATATTCGATAATGTTCTGGGCCACCTGCGGGCCGATTTCTCGGAGCGAGAGGAGTTCTGCTTCGGTTGCCTTGGCAAGGTTTTCAATGCTGCCGAAGGCACCGGCAAGAATCTTTGCGGTGTGCTCACCCACATTACGGATTCCCAGCGCAAAGATGAAGCGGGACAGCTCTCTCTTTTTGCTGTTTTCGATGGCATTGAGCAGGTTTCCGGCAAGCTTGTGACCCATGCGCTCAAAGCGCATGAAGTCAGCGCGGCTGAGGGTATAGAGGTCGGCAACCGTTGTCACCAGGTTTAAATTCAAGAGCTGTTCCACATACTTGTCGCCGAGCCCTTCGATATCCATGGCATTGCGCGAGGCAAAGTGGATGATTGCCTCTCGGATTTGAGCCGGGCAGGACAACTCCAGGCAGCGGATCGCCACTTCTCCGGGCAGCTTTGTCAATTTCGAGCCGCATTCCGGGCAGAATTCGGGCACCGGAAGCGTGCGTTCGCTGCCGTTCCTCTTTTCGCTGAAGGCTTTGACAACCGCCGGAATTACATCGCCGGCCCTTTCAATCAGGACTGTGTCGCCGATGCGGATGTCCTTTTTCGCCAGCTCTTCCCAATTGTGCAGGGTTGCCCGGGAGACGATCACGCCGGAGACTTCAACCGGCTTCAGATGGGCGACCGGGGTGATGACGCCGGTTCTGCCGACCTGGGGGACAATGTCCTCCACCAGGGTTGTTGCCTGGCGGGGGGGGAATTTGAAGGCGATTGCCCAGCGCGGGGAGCGGCTCTTTTCACCAAGCTCACGCTGCAGGGAAAATGATTCAACCTTGACCACAACTCCGTCTATTTCGTAATCCAATGTTTCTCGTAATGTTGCCATTTCCCGGTAATAGACGAGAACTCCTGCGACACCGGAAACACTTCTGCTCAGCTGGTTAACGGGAAGGCCCCACTGCGCTATGGTGTCGAGAAAATTTTGTTGCGAGGCAAACTCGTAGCCATCGATTTCGCCCGGGCCGTAACAGAAAAGCGACAGGGGGCGTTTGGCGGTAATCCGTGAGTCGAGCTGTCGCAGTGAGCCTGCGGCGGCATTGCGGGGGTTGGCAAAGGGTTGTTCGCCTGCCTCTTCCCGTTCCGCATTGAGCTGCTGGAAGTCCTTGAGCGCCAGATAAACCTCGCCCCGGACCTCGACGCGACGGGGGGGCGGGTTCACGGAAAGGCGCAGAGGCAGCGGCTTGATGGTTTGCACATTCGCGGTGACATCTTCACCGATATACCCGTCGCCTCGTGTGGAGCCTTCGCTGAACACGCCATTCTCATAGACCAGTTCCACGGCCAGGCCATCCATTTTCGGTTCACAGAAATAAGCTATCTCCTGGTCATCGGCAAGGGAAAGATACCTTTTGATCCGGTCGTTGAAGTCAATGATTTCTTCTTCGGTCAGGGTGTTTTCCAGGGAGAGCATGGGGATCCGGTGGCGGACTTGAGAAAAACTTTCCCTGGGTTGTGCGCCAATCCGGCGGGTAGGTGAATCGGGAAGCGCCAAGTCGGGGAAGTGCTCTTCCAGGAGCTGCAATTCCCGGAACAGTTCGTCATATTCGGCATCGCTGATTTCCGGTGAATCATCGCGGTAGTAGAGGAGGTTGTGCCGTTCAATGAGCGTGTACAGTTCTTTGATGCGAGCTTTGGCGGCTTGGGTATCCATCGGCACTTCCCTTTGTAAAAATAGCTGGTTTCTCACCGGAAACCAGCTATTTTTAGCACAAGAAGCAGGCCGGGTGCAATCATTGCCTTGAGATCAGGCCGTCTCCTGGTTCCCTATCCAGCACTTGCCGGATCTTTTGGAGGATCTCGTGTTTTGAAAATGGTTTCGTTACAAACTCGACCCCTTCCTCGATGATTCCCTTTTTCAGAATAATGTCCGCGGTATAGCCACTGATGAAAATGAATTGTATGTCCGGTTGCAGGCTGCGAATTTCTTCACACATTTCCCGGCCGTTTTTTTTCGGCATGACTACATCGGAAATGACCAGTGAAATTTGGGTATTATGCTCTTTGAAGCGGGTGACGGCCTCTTCACCATTGGCGGCGGAAATGACGGTGTACCCGGCCCTCTGGAGAATCCCGGTCAGGAACTGTTTGACGATCTCCTCATCTTCCGCTACCAGGATCGTTTCGCTGCCCGATTTTGCGGGGACTTCTTCCCTCGCGGCTGCTACCACGACATCCGACTGGATAAGGGGCAGGTAAATCGTAAAAACAGTACCGTAGCCAGGAGTGCTTTCCACGGTGATTGTGCCATTGTGCTGTTTGATAATGCCGTAACTGATCGAAAGACCAAGACCGGTTCCCTTGCCGACTTCCTTTGTCGTAAAGAACGGCTCGAAAATTTTATCCCGGTCCTTTTCCTGAATACCGGTGCCGGTGTCGCTGACGGTAATTACGGCGTATTCCCCCGGTGAGTCGATACCAAGCAGTTCCTGGCTTTTACTGTGTATTGTTTTGTGGCCGGCGGAGATGCTGAGCCGGCCTCCTGCGGCCATGGCGTCCCGGGCATTCGTGGCGAGATTGATAAGCACTTGCTCGATTTGTCCCCGGTCAGCGACCACCGTTAGACTTCTTTTGCAGGTTTTTGTGGTCAGTTCGATGTCTTCCCCGATGATACGGGAGATGAAAGAGTGGATTTCGGAAATGATGGTGTTTATCAGCAACGGCTTCGGATTGATAATCTGTTTCCGGCTGACGGTCAGCAGGTTTTGGGTCAGCTCCCGGGCCCGTTCCGAAGCGAGAAGCACCTGTTCAACGCTTGAGCTCAACAACTGGTTTTGCGGATCGATGTTTTCGCGGATGGTTTCGCCGTAGCCGGAAATCGCGGTAAGGAGATTGTTGAAATCATGGGCAATTCCACCAGCAAGAAGGCCGATGGATTCCATTTTCTGCACATGGTGCAACTGCTGTTCAAGCTTTTTATGCTCGGTCATGTCATGGATGGTACCGAGATAACCGGTGATCGAACTCTCATCGTTTTTCGTCACCGAAGCGGAGAGGTGAACCACTACAATTTCTCCATCCGCTCTTTTCAACTCAACCTGCAAGTCTTTCACAAAGCCTTTGGTAAAGAGCATCCGGTGAAATTTTTCCCGTACGCCCGGATCCACATAGAGGTCTTTGGAAATGTCGAGAGTGAACAGTTCTTCCCGGGAATATCCCAGCAGTTCCTGTGCAGTGGGGTTGATGTCCAGAAGTCGGGCATCGGCATCAAAAACAAAGATAACATCCCGCGATTCTTCGAAAATTTTGCGATATTTCCTTTCCGACTCCCGCAGCGCCACCTCGATTCGTTTGCGGTAGGTAATATCCGTGTGTGATCCGGCAATACGGGAGGGATTGCCCCAGGGGTCGCGCAAGCAGGCGCCGCGACTGTGGATCCAGCGATAACTGCCGTCCTTGGCGCGCAAGCGGTACTCCACTTCATAGACCGGAATATGTCCACCCAGGTACCATTGCAGGGTATTCGTCACCCGTTCATAGTCTTCCGTGTGGATTCGCGATTTCCATTCGCACAGATCGTTGGGAAGTTCATGGTCTTCATAGCTGATCATTCCTTTCCAGCGTGGGGAGAAATATACTTCTCCCGACTCAAGGTCCCTATCCCAGATACCGTCGTTTGCACCGAGAACAGCCAGTGCGTAGCGTTCTTCACTCTTGCGCAGGGCCTCTTCCGTCTTTTTCCTTTCCGCGATCTCATCCTGAAGTTTGGAAACAATGTCGCGTAATTGTTCCGTCCTGCCGGTGACTCGTCTCTCCAGATCATTCTGCAGTGAACGGAGGTCGTTCTCAACCTGTTTCCGTCCGCTGACATCAAGTCCCAGTTCCAGAACCAGGAGACTGCCGTCGAGATCCACGTAGGGATAGTCAAGCACCTCATAGGACAAACCGTCGATGGGGCAACTCCATTCCCACCTTTGCGGCTGCTTGGTCTTGAAGACCTGGAACGTCTGGCATTCGGGGCAGGGAGATTTTCTGTCCCGCAGGACCTCATGGCACTTGCGGCCGTTCGGAGCGCCGAAGTGTTTTCGGAAATAGCGATTGGCAAATCGAATCGTGTGATCGGGAGCCTGGAGGTAGACATAGGCCGGTAGTCTGTTCAGAACGGAAAAAAGCCGTTGGCGTTGGGTCTTCAAGGACTTCTTTTCCTGGGCGAGTTTCCGTTCTGTGGTTTCCAGTTCCGTCACTCTTTTGCGGAGAAAGGTTACTTCGGTTTCAAGTTCCTCTATTCTGCTGTTCATGAGCTGCATAGTGATTGCCATGATCCTTGATAATGAGATTATCTGGTGCTGTGAGGTTTCAGCAGGATATTGTGTCACCCGGTCAGAACGAAGCTCGCCTGCTATGCTTCTGCCTGGAATTCTTCCGCAAGCGGATCATAAATTAAGAGTGATGTTGAATTCGGGACATTTCATTTCTTCCCTGGTGGCAGGTAGTTATTGAAAGGATAGTGTCATGAAGAGATCTTGGGTGGAGGTATTTGGACGTGCCGGATTCGAGAGTGACTCCTTTTTCTATCATGCCTGTTGTTCCAGGATTTAATGCCCTTTTGAAAAATTTCCAAGTTTTTTGAATCATAAATGTTAACAACGTAAAATAATACCTCAAGGAAAAAGAATCGCAACTTCAATACTACGCGCAGGATCAGAAAAAGATTTTCTGCCAAGGGTAAAGTATGATAGAAGAGGAAATATTTCGAAAAAGGAGCGGGACATGACAGAAGAAAAAAATCCTCTGGTACTTATGGAAACTTCAATGGGCAGTATTAAAATCGAACTTTTCAAGGACAAGGCGCCGATTTCCGTACGCAACTTTCTTTCCTATGTGAAGGACGGGTTTTACGAGGGGCTGATTTTTCATCGGGTGATCAAGGAGTTTATGGTTCAGGGGGGCGGCATGGATGCCGACATGCAGCCGAAAAAAACCAAGTTTGCCATCAAGAATGAGGCAGCAAACGGTCTTTCCAACAAAAGAGGCACTCTTGCCATGGCACGGACCGGTGTGGTCGACAGTGCCACTTCGCAGTTCTTTATCAACGTGGTTGACAACACTCCCTTGGATTACCGGGGGAAAACTCCCGATCTTTTCGGATATGCAGTTTTTGGGCAGGTGATTGAGGGGATGGATACGGTGGATGCCATTCGTCAAGTGAAGACCGGTTCAAAGATGGGTCACTCGGATGTCCCTGTTGAACCGGTTACGATTCTTTCCGTGTCCGTTGTTGAATAATTCCATTTGCAGATCAAGGCCTTCTCTTCGTTGGCTCGTCTTCGGCTGATCAACGTCCTCTTCAGTCCGCCTCGCAGCCTCAATTCTCGCCGCCTTGAGATCCTCCTTGAACTGAAATTGCTATAAATCTGTCCGGATAGTGCGAACGACACAACAAAAAGGCTGCCTCCAGATCGGGGCAGCCTTTTTACTGGATGTTACCGGAACTTCCTAGCCTTTGGCTGACCACTGTCCGTGAAGATTGCAGAATTCGCGTGCGGTAACCGTCTGTGCCGAGACCTTGAAAACAGCTTCAGGGGCCTCCCCCGGCTTGAGAAACTGCCGGTACGCCTTGCCGTCGGCAATGATTTCAATCCACTCGATGTAGTGCTTTTCCTCCATGGGGTGAGCAACGCTTCCTACCTTGACGGTAATTGAGTCAGCACTTTTTTCAATTACCGGCACGTGTTTTTCTTTTGCGGCATCGACGGTGTTTTCCGTCATCAACTTCATAGGTTCACCGCAGCAGACAAGTTCGCCGTCGCCGGCATGGAGCACTTCAACAATGTTTCCACACAGTTCGCATTTGTAAATTTCCAGTACGTTAGCCATAGTACCTCCAATTATTGTAAGTTCAAAGCAAGTGCTTTTACCAGCTAAAATGTACCTCAACACTGCCCGACTTGCAACCTGCGGCAGGAATGTTTTCTGAATACTTCCAGAGATCGATGAGACAGACTTTCGGAATAGTCTGTTGCGGAGCAATTACGCAAGGCTTTTTTGGGAAAGTAATCTGAAGCCAGCTTAGATTGTTTAGCGAGAGATTATACTATCTGCACTGAACCCTTTCCTCGAGCGACTGCCTTTCTGTAAATGCCATATACACGGTTGACTTTTAGCTGTCTGATGGTTACTTTTCAGAAAGCAAACCTACAAAGGGGCCAACTAACCAATGACAGATTCCAAGCGCAGAAATAAAGAGCCGAAAAAGATTCCTTCGCCCATTGAAGGCGAAGTGCAGCAAGAGACTGTGGGGGAAATCGTTGTTGCCGCGGATGTGCTGCCAACATTTTTGCCCATCATACCTTTGAAAATGCGGCCGACTTTTCCGGGGATTCTCATCCCGCTGGTTGTCAAAGGCGCGGAAAAAGTCGCAGCGGTCAAACGGGTCATGGAACAAGGCGACCGGACCATAGGGCTTGTACTGGTCAAGGAACCTGATGGCGAGGAAACTCCGGATAACCTTCACCGGGTCGGGGTTGCGGCAAAAATCCTCCAGGTGATCCATTCCGATGAAGAGAGTGCCCATCTGATGCTCAATAACCTTGAGCGTTTTATTGTTGATCAGATTACCCAATCCGAAGAGGGTCTGATTGCCCGGGTTACCTACCACAACAGTGCCGAGCTTTCCGTCAACCCCGAGCTGCAGGCCTATTCCATGGCGGTAATTTCAACGCTGAAGGAACTTATTCATCTGAATCCGCTGTTCTCCGAGGAGACGAAACTGTTCCTGAACCGGTCAAGCATGGACGATCCGGGGCGTTTGGCGGATTTTGCCGCGAATCTGACCAGTGCCGATGGGCAGGAGCTTCAGGTAGTTCTGGAAACCTTTGATGTAAAACATCGCATTGACCGGGTGCTGGTGCTGTTGAAGAAGGAACTGGAAGTCTACCGCCTTCAAAGCAAGATAACCAAACAGATTGAAGACAAAATCTCCGCCCGGCAACGGGAGTTTTTCCTGCGGGAACAGCTGAAACTGATCAAGCGGGAACTGGGGCTCGAGAAGGAAGGCAAGGTCTCGGAGCTGGAGAAGTTCATGGAGCGGCTTGAAGGGCTGACCTTGAACGAGGAGGCCCAGAAGGCGGTGGAAGAAGAGATGGAGAAGCTGCAGCTGATCGAGCCTTCTTCTCCCGAATATAATGTCAGCCGTACGTACCTTGACTGGCTGACAATACTTCCGTGGGGTAAATACAGTGAGGATTCCTATAAGCTGGACCGGGCCCGGAAGATTCTGGATCGGGATCACTACGGCTTGAAAGATGTCAAGGAGCGGATTCTCGAATTCATCGCCGTGGGCAAAATGAAAGGCAGCATTACCGGCTCCATTCTCTGTCTTGTGGGGCCGCCGGGGGTGGGGAAGACTTCGGTAGGAAAGAGTATCGCCGATGCCCTGGGCCGGAAGTTCTATCGTTTTTCCCTTGGCGGAATGCGGGATGAGGCGGAAATCAAGGGTCATCGTCGAACCTACATCGGGGCGATGCCGGGCAAATTTATCCAGGCCATGAAGCGCGCCGGAACCGCGAACCCGGTTCTGATGCTCGACGAGATCGACAAGGTGGGCGCCTCGTTTCAGGGGGATCCGGCCTCGGCGTTGCTGGAAGTGTTGGATCCGGAACAGAATTCCAGCTTCCGCGACCACTACCTGGATGTTCCCTTTGACCTTTCCAATGTGCTGTTCGTGGCGACCGCGAACCAACTCGACACGATCCCGCCCGCGCTCATTGACCGGATGGAGATAATCCGGCTGGCAGGCTACATCCTGGAGGAGAAGGTTGAAATCGCCAAGCGCTATCTCGTGCCGAAGGCCCTGAAAAATCACGGCCTGGAGAAGGGACAGGTCAGCATTTCCAAGGATGCCCTGATAAAGATCATTGACGGCTATGCCCGGGAAGCCGGTGTCAGAAACCTCGAGAACCGTATCAAGAAAATCATGCGCAAAGCCGCCATGGAGTTTGCCGAGGGCCGAACCGAGCCGATTTCCCTGGGCATCGACGATGTTGTCCAATTCCTCGGGAACCCGGTCTTCAACCCGGATGAGGTATTCGAGGAAGTGACCGGTGTTGTGACGGGCCTTGCCTGGACCAGCATGGGCGGAGCCACCCTGCAGATTGAGGCAACCGCCATGCCGAGCAAGGCAAAGGGTTTCAAGCAGACCGGGCAATTGGGGAAGGTAATGGTAGAAAGCTCCGAGATCGCCTATTCCTACGTTATGGCGCACCTGGAAAAATATGGTGTCTCACCTGATTACTTTGACAGCCACTTCGTGCATCTTCATGTCCCCGCCGGAGCTACGCCCAAGGACGGACCGTCGGCCGGTATCACCATGACCACGGCGCTCATTTCGATGATTCTCAAAAAGCCGGTACGGCAAAAACTTGCCATGACCGGAGAACTCACCCTTTCCGGCCGGGTGCTGCCGATCGGCGGCGTGAAGGAAAAGACCATTGCCGCCCGCAGGTCAGGGATCAAGACCCTGATCTTCCCGGATGGAAACCGGAAGGACTTTGAAGAGTTGCCCGCATACCTGAAGAAAGGGCTCAAAGCCAATTTTGTGCATGATTACGAAGAGGTCTGCGCAATTGCGTTTTCGGCAAAATAAGAAAAAGGGGGCTTGGCCCCCTTTTTTAATGGGTCTCCGCACTCCCCTCGTACACCTCCTTTTCTGTTGAGCAATTTCCCTTGGTGTGCTACCTTTTCACGTTATCTCATTGTGCTAATCCATCCGTTTCAGGAGAAATTTTCATGTTAAATGCTGTGTCGACAGTCATAAAGAAAATCGTCGGGAGCAAAAACGAGCGAGAGTTGAAGCGTCTTTGGCCGGTTGTTGAGCAAATCAACTGCCTTGAGGCCGAGATGTCCGCCTTGACCGACGAGCAAATACGGGAGAAAACCTCCTCCTTCAAAGAACGGGTTGCGGGAGGCGAGAGCCTCGACTCGATTCTGCCCGAAGCCTTTGCCCTGGTGCGTGAAGCGGGTAAAAGAGTCCTGCAGATGCGTCATTTCGATGTGCAGCTCATCGGCGGCATGGTCCTTCACCAGGGCAAGATCGCCGAGATGAAAACCGGTGAAGGAAAAACCCTCGTTGCCACGCTGCCCTGTTATCTCAATGCCTTGACCGGTCGCGGCGTTCACGTGGTTACGGTCAATGATTACCTGGCAAAGCGTGACTCCGAGTGGATGGGCCGGCTTTACCGGTTTCTCGGCATGTCGGTCGGGGTCATCGTGCATGGGTTGGATGATGCCGAGCGGCGGGATGCCTACAATGCCGATATAACCTACGGAACAAACAACGAATTCGGTTTCGACTATCTGCGTGACAACATGAAGTTCAGTCTCGACGATTACGTGCAGCGCGCGTTCCATTACGCGATCGTTGACGAGGTGGACTCCATCCTCATTGACGAAGCGCGTACGCCCTTGATCATCTCCGGTCCCACCGAGGACAGCACGGACAAATATTACAATATCGATCGGATCATCCCGGCGCTGATCAAAGGCGAGGTGCTTGAAGAGGATGCCAACACCATTTCCGGGAAGAAAAAGCGTTACACGGGCGATTACACCATCGACGAAAAGGCCAAATCAGCCACGCTGACCGAGGAAGGCGTCCTGAAAGTAGAGAAGATGCTGAAGATCGACAATCTCTACGATCCCCGCAATATCGAGACGCTGCATCATGTCCAGCAGGCCTTACGGGCCCATGCCATGTACAAGCGTGACGTGGACTATGTGGTCAAGGATGGCGAGGTCCTGATTGTTGACGAATTTACCGGACGGCTCATGCCGGGACGACGCTGGTCGGACGGCCTGCACCAAGCGATCGAGGCAAAAGAGGGTGTGGTAATCGAGAACGAAAACCAGACCTTGGCGACCATCACCTTTCAGAACTACTTCCGCATGTACGAGAAGCTGTCCGGCATGACCGGAACCGCCGATACCGAGGCCGCGGAGTTTCATAAGATCTATAAACTTGATGTCGTGGTGATTCCGACCAACCGGGTGCTCCTGCGTCCCGACTTCCCGGATGTGGTGTATAAAACGGAAATGGAAAAGTTCAAGGCGGTGGTGGAGGAGGTCACGGAACTCCACGAGAAGGGCCAGCCGGTGCTGGTCGGTACCATTTCCATCGAGAAATCCGAGCTCCTGTCAACTCTCATGCAACGAGCCGGAATTCCCCATAATGTCCTGAACGCCAAGCATCACGAGAAGGAGGCGGAAATCGTTTCCCAGGCGGGCCGCAAAGGAATGGTGACGATCGCTACCAATATGGCGGGCCGCGGCACCGACATTCTTTTGGGCGGCAATGCCGAGGGACTGGCAAAAAAATGGCTGGCCGCCAATCCCGAAGCGTCCGAGGAAGAATATCTGGCGGTTCTGGAGAAGTTTCGGGAGCAGTGTGCCGCTGAACATGCTGAAGTTGTCTCGTTGGGCGGCCTGCACATTCTCGGCACCGAGCGTCATGAGTCACGGCGTATCGACAATCAGCTCCGGGGCCGTTCCGGCCGTCAGGGCGACCCGGGTTCGTCAAAATTCTACCTGTCCCTGGAAGATGATTTGCTGCGGATCTTCGGCTCGGAGCGGGTATCGAAAATCATGGACATGCTGAAAATTGACGAGGGCGAAGCGATCACCCACGGACTCATCTCTCGAGCGATCGAGAATGCCCAGAAGAAGGTCGAGGCGCACAACTTCGAGATCCGCAAACACCTGATTGAATACGATGACGTTATGAACAAGCAGCGCGAGGTCATTTATACCCAGCGCCGCGAAATACTCTCCGGTGCGGATCTGCGGGAAAGCTTCCTCGAGATGATGGATGAAAACGTGGAAGATCTGGTGGAAGCGTTTGCCATCGAAAAGGTATCTGCCGAGGAGTGGGACTGGGAGGGGATTACCCAGGGCGTCCATCAATCGTTCGGCTTCCAATTTGATGTTCCGGAAGAAACGATGGAACGGCTGACACCCGAGAACTTCCGCGAACTTCTCCGGGAGAAGGTTCATGAAGTTTTCCAGGGACGTCTCGAAACTTTCGGCTCTGAGTTGACCGATCACCTGATCAAGGTGATCATGCTCCAGACGATTGATGCCCAGTGGAAGGATCATCTCCTCTCCATCGACCATCTGAAGGAAGGTATCGGCCTGCGCGGCTATGGCCAGAAAGATCCCAAACAGGAATATAAACGGGAAGCGTACCAGCTGTTCATGGATTTGATTACCCGCATCCGCCAGGAAGTGGTTGAAAAGATCTTCTGGGTCCAGATTGCCCGAGAAGAGGATGTGCATGAACTGGAGCAACAGCAGCGCAAGCAGCGGCTGGTGTTCAATCTTACCGAAGATGTTCCTCAGCAACCGGCGAAAAGCAGCAAGGTCGGCCGCAATGATCCCTGTCCCTGCGGGAGCGGCAAAAAGTATAAAAAGTGCTGTGGTGCACATTAGGCGGGAAGCGGCTGCCAAAACATGCGCCTTTCAGGAGATACCCCATGGAAATCAAAGGATTTACTTTGTCCGCTGTTGAGGCGGCAATCAAGAAGCCGGGTCGGCTGGATCTGGCGCTCATCATGTCCGAGACACCGGCAACCACCGCGGCGGTCTATACCACGAACCGGGTGAAAGCCGCTCCGGTTCTGCTCTCCATGGAACGGTCAGTTACAGGAGTATCGCAGGCCTTGGTGGTAAATAGCGGGAATGCCAATGCCTGTACCGGCGGTCAGGGTATGTCCGATGCCCGTGAAACCTCGCGTTTGATTGCTGAACGGCTCGGGATTGCGGAGGATCTGGTGCTTGTTGCCTCAACCGGCGTCATCGGCAAACCCCTGCCGATGGAAAGAATTCGCGGAGCGGTGCCCGGCCTGTTCGAGCCTTCCGCGGTGACCGATCTGGACGGTCTGGCCCGCTCCATCATGACCACCGATACCTTCCCGAAAATTGCTGCCTGTAAAGGTGAGGCGGGCGGCGTAACCTATACGCTGGCCGGGGTTGCCAAAGGCGCCGGGATGATCATGCCGAATATGGCCACCATGCTGGCGTTCCTGGTAACCGACGCCGCGGTTGAACCCGGCTACCTCCAGTCGGCATTCCGCGATGCCGTTGATGCTTCCTTCAATATCATTTCCGTTGATGGCGATACCTCGACCAACGATACGGCAGTTATCATGGCAAATGGCCTGGCCGGCAACACCCTTATTAAAGCGGGAACGCCGGAGGCTGAGCAGTTCGGGAAAAGTCTGCGGGAGACGCTCCTGTCACTGGCCCGCCAGATTGTACAGGACGGCGAAGGGGCGACCAAGTTCGTCGAAATCCGGGTTACCGGCGCTCTCTCCACCACCGATGCAAAGCAAGCCGCCATGGCTGTGGCCAATTCCCTGCTGGTCAAGACCGCTTTCTTTGGCCAGGATGCCAATTGGGGGCGCATCGTTGCCGCTGTCGGCTACTCCGGGGTTGAGGTGGATCAGGAGTTGATTTCACTTTCCTTTGACGACGTACTCATGGTCTCCCAGGGCGTTTTTGCCGGTGGTGATGCCGAGGAAAAGGGGTCAGAGGTGCTGCGCAAGCGTGAGTTTTCCGTGACGATTGACCTCGGTTTGGCAGAGGGTCACGCCACGGTCTACACGAGCGATCTTTCCCACGAATATGTCAGCATTAATGCCGATTATCGCACCTGAGGTTCTGCCGGAATGATTGCTGCACATTTATCTGCCGGAGGCTTTATGCGGTACCTCACTTTCTTTTGCCTGTTGATCTCGCTGCTCCTTCTGTTGCCCTGCCAGCTCCTGGCAGAAGACGGAGCTCTTTCTGTTGAGGAAATATCCATAACAACGCGCATCATCCGGGGCAACCCTGTTGATGCAGTGCAACGAATATCTTCTTCGGCGATTAAAGAAATCTATTGCTTCACAAAGGTGGTTTCTCCCGATGATGGGCAACGGGAGATTATCCATGCCTGGTATCGTAAAGATGAATTGATCTCACGTTTTCGCCTTCCGGTGTCTGGAACTTCCTGGAGAACCTACAGTAAAAAACTGGTTACCCCGGACATGGCGGGGGAGTGGCGAGTCGAAGTTCTTGATAGTGATGAAAACCTATTGAAAACCACGAAATTCATCCTCAACTGAGAAGAATCACTTCTTTTCTATTTTGTTGGAGAATCCGGTAGTGCGTGTTCGACTTGTCCTAATTCTCGCGTTTTTCCTGCTGTCTTTCCCGGTGCATGCCGAGGATGCGGACCTGGAAAAACTGCTGCAGGGTTACGCTGTTGATCGAACCATGCAGGACGCCATCAACTCTGGTCTTATCAACGGCGCTGTCGTATTTATTGGAAACAGTGCCGGCGAGCTCTTCCTTAACGCCTACGGCCGCTTCTCCCCCGCGCCCGACTCCCCATTGATTCAAGCGGACACCATTTTCGATCTCGCGTCCCTCACCAAGGTTCTGGCAACGGCTCCATCCGTAATGAAGCTGGTCGAAGAGGGGCGGGTGGGCCTTCAAGACCCCCTGGTTACCTGGTTTCCCGAGTTCAGCGGCAAGGGCAAGGACAGTATTCAGGTGATTCACCTGCTGACGCATACCTCGGGTTTTGTTGATTTCTCCGTGTCAGGGTACAGTTCGGCGCAGGAGGTTGTGGAGAAGGCGGCGCACCTTGACCTGCGGACAAAGCCGGGAGAGAAGTTCAAATATGTCGATCTCAATTTTATCCTTCTGGGAGAGTTGGTCAGAAGGGCATCAGGTCTGGAGTTGGACAGGTATGCTCTGGAGAATTTTTTCCTCCCGCTCGGAATGGCTGATACCCGCTTTAATCCTGTTGCCGAGCTGCGGAAGAGATGCGCCGCTACCCGCAGCGACGGCGACTGCCTGCTTTTCGGTACGGTTCAGGATCCCATCGCCCGCGTTCTTGGCGGGGTCGCGGGTCATGCCGGATTATTCGGTACGGCCTCGGATCTTTCCCGCTTCTGCATGATGATGCTGGCTGGCGGTCACTATGCCGGCAGCAGGGTTTTGGCGGAACGCACCGTCCGCCAGATGGTTTCGCCCAATTTCCTGCATGGCGCCGCGGTTGTCCGGGGACTTGGCTGGGACATTCTTTCTTACTATTCATCTCCCCGTTGTGACAGGTTTTCCGCTGCATCTTACGGCCATACCGGCTACTCGGGATGTTCGATCTGGATTGATCCCGAACTCGATCTTTTTGTCGGTATTCTCGTATCCCGCAGGGATTATCGTAGAATCGCTGATTTCAATCGGTTACGCTGTACCATTTCAACCCTTGCCGCGGGCCTCTTCCCAAAGCCAACCCAGTGAAAATGCCGGGAAAACCGGGCACAAGTTCCCCGGTAAAAAACTTGACACCAATGGAGTCTTTGTGCTAGGTTTTTCGCGATTTACGCGTATCCAGCCAGTTTCTGCATCAGGTGTTTCGACGTTTTCACCTTTCCCGCCGGAGGACATTCCATGGGCACTACCCTGTTGCTTGCCGATGACAGTATTACTATCCAGAAGGTCGTGGGAATCATTTTCGCCAATGAGGACTATGAGTTGGTCGTCGTTGATAATGGTACCTCCGCCCTTGAAAAGGCGAGAGAGATCAGGCCCGACGTGATGCTCGTGGATGCTTTGATGCCTGGCAAGAGTGGGTATGAGGTCTGTGAAGAGGTCCGGCGCGATCCGCAACTCAAGGGGATTCCGCTGCTACTCCTGGTCGGGGCATTTGAACCATTTGATGAAGACAAAGCACGGCAGAGCGGCGTGGATGACCATATTACCAAACCTTTCGAATCCCAGAGCCTGATCGATAAAGTCAAAGCACTGCTGGTACTCGCTGCTTCTCGGGTGCCGGATGTTTCCCCGCCAAAAGAGGAGATCTCCCCGGCGATAGAGGCGGATGTTCCGGAAGAAATTTCTCCGGAAATTCCCGAAGCCATGATAGCTGCGATGCAACCGGAGAGTCCGGCGGCAACAGCTGATACCTCGGCAAAGCTCTTTGATTCCTTCAGGGGTTTTGTCCACCTGGGGAGTGATGCGGCAAAACCGCCGGTAGCAGAAGAGGCCGTCTCCGCTCAGCCCGAAGCTCCGGAACCGACTGTTCCGGCCGAACCTGAAGGAGTTATTCTCCTCTCCTCGGTGGACATTGTCGAAGCAACACCGGAAGATGATCCCTGGGGTACTTTCTCCGAAGTGGTGGAAGACGGTGAAGAGATTCATTTCGGAGAGGTCCTCGATGAATCGGCGGATGCGGAGCAGGAAGCCGCTGATACGGTTGAGGAGATTGAGCCCTTTGCCTTGATGGATGAGGAGCCGGCAAGCGGTTCCTTCGGAGCAATTTCTCTTCATGACGAGATGGATCTTCCCGGTGAGACGGGTGTTTCCCTTGGGGAAGTCCCTGCCGCGGCGGGTGAGCCCATGACAGACGAGGTGGAAGAGCCTGTTCAGGAAAACCTGACTCCTTCGTCGTCATATAGCGGCAGCATCTCTCTGGGAGATTTTTCTCCCGTTCAGGAGTCAGTTGACCTTTCCGAACATGATATTGCGGAACCGCTGGAAGTGCAGCCAGCGGAACAATTCGGATTTTCTCCCGAGTATACCGACTTGCCTTTTGCCCAGGAGGAAGAGTATCTGCCGGCAGCGGAGGTGTTCCCCGCGGATGAGGCGTTCCCTGCTGCGGAAGAAGAGCCACTGCCTCCAGTTGCTTCCGCAACGGAGGGTGCTGTCACTTTTACCGAAGAACAGCTGGCCGCTGCCATAGCCAAGGTGTCCCGGGAAATCATCGAAAAAATAGCCTGGGAAGTTGTCCCTGATCTTGCCGAGACGCTCATTAAAGATGAGATTCGGAAGATTAAAGAGAGTATGGGAAGATAAGAGTACTACTCGCTCATCCTGAGAGAGTAATGCACGAATTTTATGGGGATGATACATCCCCATTTTCGTTTCTGTGGCCCACTTTTCATCGCTGGCCTGTCCGTGCACTGGTCCTTTTTTCCCAAATCGGTAAAAACTGGATTGATGTTCTGCGGTAAATATTGAGTTGGTATCTTTTGCTGGTTTCTGCTTCGAAAAGTGTTTTTTGATTGAGAATCAACCTGTGACAGAGGAATGAATTATATGGTGATGAAAGAGTTGGCCAAGGCATATGAACCAAAGGTGGTTGAGGAAAAATGGTATCGGGAGTGGGAAAGTGCGGATTGTTTTCACGCCCGGGTTCCCTCAGATAAAGAGTCCTTCAGCATCGTCATTCCACCACCCAATATAACCGGGGTGCTCCACATGGGGCATGCGCTCAACAATACCTTGCAGGATATTCTGTGCCGCTGGAAAAGGATGTCCGGCTGCAACGTTCTCTGGATGCCGGGCACCGATCACGCGGGAATTGCCACCCAGAACGTGGTCGAGCGGCAGCTTGCCGCCGAGGGCACCAGCCGGCATGAGATCGGACGGGAAGCCTTCATCGAACGGGTCTGGAAATGGAAGGCCGAGTCGGGCGGACAGATTATCGGCCAGTTGAAACGTCTGGGCGCCTCCTGCGATTGGGGCCGCGAACGTTTTACCATGGATGAGGGGCTTTCAACGGCGGTACGCGAGGTCTTCGTGCGTCTCTACGAGGAAGGGCTCATCTACCGGGATAATCGCCTGATTAACTGGTGCCCCCGCTGCCATACCGCCCTGTCCGACATTGAAGTAGAACATGAGGAACAGAAGGGAAACCTCTGGTATCTTCGTTATCCGGTGGTTGATTCTGCTACCTGCCTGGTTGTAGCCACGACCCGTCCCGAAACCATGCTCGGCGATACTGCCGTTGCCGTCAATCCGGCGGATGATCGCTATCGGCACCTGATCGGCGGCTTTGTCATGCTGCCGCTGGTGAACCGGCGGATTCCCATTATCGGTGATGAATACGTGGATATGGAGTTTGGTACCGGCGTGGTGAAAATTACTCCGGCGCACGACTTCAATGACTTCGAAGTCGGCAAGCGGCACAATCTTGACCGGATCAATGTCTTCGATGAGTCGGGGATCATCAACGCCGCCGGGCATCAGTACGAAGGTCTCGACCGTTTTGCCGCCCGGAAAAGGATCGTTGCGGAGCTGGAGGAGCAGGGCTTCCTGGAAAAGACCGCCGACCACGCCCTTTCCGTGGGTGGCTGTTACCGCTGCAAGACGGTTGTCGAACCGTATATGTCACTGCAGTGGTACGTCCAGGTCGCGCCTCTGGCGGAAAAAGCCCTTGCCGCCGTGCGGAATGGCACGACCCGCATCGTTCCGGCCCAGTGGGAAAACACCTATTACGAATGGATGGAAAATATCCGGGACTGGTGCATTTCCCGGCAGATCTGGTGGGGTCATCGCATCCCTGCCTGGTATTGCGACCACTGCAATGCAGTCACCGTTTCCAAGGTCGACCCGACCTCCTGCGCCCACTGCGGAAGTGATGAAATCCGCCAGGAAACCGATGTCCTCGACACCTGGTTTTCCTCGGCGCTCTGGCCGTTTTCCACCATGGGCTGGCCCGAGCGGACCGAGGAGCTGGCGGCTTTCTATCCAACCTCGTGTCTGATAACCGGTTTTGATATTCTCTTTTTCTGGGTTGCCCGGATGATGATGATGGGTATCCACTTCATGGGCGAGGTTCCGTTCCGTGATGTGTATATTCATGCCCTGGTGCGTGATGCACAGGGACAGAAAATGAGCAAATCCCGCGGGAACGTCATTGATCCACTGGTGATCATCGACGAGTATGGCGCCGATGCGTTCCGTTTCACCCTGGCCGCTTTTGCCGCCCAGGGACGGGATGTGAAGCTTGCGGAAGAGAGAATTGCCGGCTATCGGAATTTTGCCAACAAGATCTGGAATGCTTCGCGGTTTGCCTTTATGAACCTGGAGGACTTCGACCCCGATGCGATTGTGTGGAAGGACCTTGAACTTTCCAATGCCGACCGCTGGATTCTCTGCCGGCTGAACGATGCGGCACGCGAGGTGGATGAAGCCCTGACCGGATACCGGTTCAATGAGGCGGCCTCCTCCCTCTATCGATTCACCTGGAGTGAGTTCTGTGACTGGTATATCGAGCTGATCAAGGATGACCTATACAAAGGTGATGCTGCACGAAAGACCACGGCACGCTATGTCCTCTGGACGGTTCTGGAGAACCTGTTGCGCCTGCTCCATCCGTTCATGCCCTTTATCACCGAGGAGATCTGGCAGAGTCTGCCGGGGAAACGTCCGGTAGCATCGATCATGCAGGCTGACTACCCCGGTCCGCGCCCGGACTGGCAGTACACGGAAGGCGCTCAGGAGATGGAATTGGTGATGGAGGTGATCCGTGGCATCCGCAACATCAGGGGTGAGGTGGAAGTGCCGCCGAGCCGTGAAATCGCGGTCATTCTCGACTGTGGTTCTGAGGAGAGCCTGCACATTCTGAAGCGCAATGAGGGCTATGTCATGAGCCTTGCGCGTCTTTCCGACCTGGCCATGGGCAGGTCTCCCGAGCGGCCGGCTGATGCTGCCGTGCAAGTGGCGGCTGACGTACAGATTGTCATCCCCCTGAAAGGGTTGGTAAACGTCGAGGAAGAGGAAAAACGCCTGCTGAAGGAACTCGGCAAAGTGGAGAAAGACATCGACTTCCTGGGCAAGAAGCTGAACAACCAGGAGTTTATCGGCCGTGCTCCGGCAGCGGTGGTGGCCAAGGAGCGTGAAAAGCTGGATGAATTCACGAATAAGAAGCAGGTTCTGCTGGAAAACCTGGAAAAAATTCGCCGATTGATCTGAGTTGTACCTGAGTTTTGTTTGCTGGCCGGCAGGGTCAGTCTGCGGAGATTGACCCTGCCGGCCAGAGTGATTACCCCTCTACGGAGAGCCAGATGACCAACATGACCCTTATGAGCATATTTGTGTTTCTTTTCGGCGCGATTGTCGGCTCCTTTCTGAATGTGTGCATCTATCGGCTTCCCCGGGACGAGTCCATTGTTTTTCCCGCCTCCCATTGCCCCGAGTGCGGCACTAAAATCCGCGCCTTCGATAATATTCCCGTAATCAGCTACCTGCTGCTGCGCGGCAGGTGCCGTAGCTGCGGTACGCGTATTTCCTGGCAGTATCCGGTGGTGGAGATGCTGAGCGCTCTTCTCACCCTGTTTCTTTTTCTGAAGTTTCACTTCTCACCCACCTTTTTTGTCCTCTATCTCTTTTGCATGGCGCTGGTGGTCATCACCTTCATCGACCTGGAACACCAGATTATCCCCGACATCATCAGCCTGCCAGGTATCGTCGTCGGGTTTGCCGTCTCCTTTTTTCTGCCCTGGCTCGGCTGGCAGAATTCGCTCATCGGCATCATTGCCGGCGGCGGCAGTCTGCTGCTTGTTGCCTATGGCTACCAATTGCTGACCAAGAAAGAAGGGATGGGCGGAGGCGACATCAAGCTGCTTGCCATGATGGGGGCCTTTCTAGGCTGGAAATCCATCCCGTTTATTATATTTACCAGCTCGCTTTTCGGATCAGTGGTTGGTTTGACCCTGATGGCCGTCCGGAAAAAAGACTCACAATTGCCGATTCCCTTTGGGCCGTTCCTTGCTTTCGGCGCAATACTCTTTATTTTCTACGGCAGGCAACTGATTCAGTGGTACTTCTCATTTGGAGGAACTGTCGGGGGGTAGGCACACACCATGAGGAAATTCAGGTTCAGCCTGACCTTTGCCATTCTGGCTTCCCTGTCCTGTCTGCTGATTTTCACCTGGCTGCTGCTCAGTCTTATCTCGTTTAAAACCTCGGAAAAAGACCTCCTGGCGCAGAAAAATGAAGAGGGTCGATTGCTCCTTTCCGCTTTTCTGCATCTGCTGCCGGAAAATCATTCTACGGGTGTTGGACCTGCCGCGCACCGGTTTGCCATGCGCTTGGCAGCGGAAAGGTTTTTCCGGGGCATTATTGTTCTGGACCGAAACGGCAGAGAACTCTATCGGGTTGCCGATTCGAGAAAAGCCGATGCCCGTCTCCGGCAGACTTTGGACACGGGAGCCGAAACCGCTTCGCTTTCAGAAAACGGTCTTCTGCTGTCACGCTATTCAGCGATCCGCACTGGAGATCAAATTGTCGGAGTGGCACGCCTGACCCTTTCCCTTGCTCCGGAATATGAGCGCCTGAGCAGAACCCGCACTATCTTTCTGTCGTACTTCCTGCTGGATTTTCTCCTGCTGCTGGTTTTCGGTTCCTATCTTCTTTCTCGTTGTATTGTTTTACCGATTCGGCAACTTCTGGCAGTAACGGGAAAAATTGCGGATGGAGATTTGAGCAGCAAGGTTCCCGTCCCGGGGAACAAGGAAATTGCCGAACTGGCGGAGTCCTTTAACGGGATGCTTGTTGCCCTGCGTAAGAAGAAGGATGAGGTGGACGAACATATCCAGTCCCTGGAGCGGATCAATAATGAACTCCAGATTGCCCGGCAGGAGACGATCCGCAGCGAAAAAATGGCCTCGGTCGGGCTGCTTGCCGCTGGGACGGCGCATGAAATCGGGACGCCTCTTGCCGCGATCATCGGCTATGCGGGGATTTTACGAGATGAAGTGCGCGATGACCCGGAGAAATCCGATTATCTTGCGAGAATTGAAGCAGAGGCTGGCCGTATCGACCGGATTATTCACGGGTTGCTGGATTATGCCCGTCCATCCCGCAGGGATTGGGAGGAAGTGGATATGCGGGAGGTCCTGCAGAGCACCATCGACATGCTTGACGGTCAGGGGATTTTCAAAAACACGACGGTTTCTCTCTCCGCCGAGGCGACTGTTCCTCTCGTGAAAGCCGATCGTCAGGAATTGCTGCAGGTGTTTACAAACTTATTTATCAATGCCCGTGATGCCATGCAGGAGAGCGGGACTTTGACCATTTGCGTAACCGTTGACGGCGAAAACCACCCTGATGCTGTGTCCCGGCAGGAAAAGGTGGTGAGGGGACGCCGGAAGGATGATTTCCGAGGAGCGTTTTTCTCTTCGCTGCATCCCCGGGATAAACAGCATTATTTACGGGTTGACGTTTCCGATACCGGGGTGGGGATTGAGCCGGAAAATCTTGAAAAAATCTTCGACCCGTTTTTTACCACGAAGGAACCGGGCAAGGGCACCGGCCTGGGGCTTGCCGTAACCGCACGGATAGTTGATTCTCTCGGCGGGCGAATCACAGTTGAAAGCTCCCTAAAATCAGGTACAACCTTTAGTGTATGGTTGCCTGTCCCTGAAACCATCTGACCGTTATTCCTCACAAATGATGCACGTCTTTGTATCGGGAAGTAACTCAACTACTATGAAAAAAACGATGGAAAAAAAGAAAATTCTTATTGTCGATGATGAGGAAAACCTTCGGCATATGCTGCAGGTCGTGCTCGGCAAGCAAGGTTATATTGTTGCTGAAGCTGTCAATGGTGAAGAAGCGTTGCGTTTCGCCCAGACTTCATCCTATGATTTCATCCTTTGTGATATCAGGATGCCGGTTGTCGATGGTCCGGAATTTTTGCGGCGTGCTCTTGCCACCGGGATACGCAGCACGATTGTGATGATGTCGGCCTACGGGACGGTGGATACGGCCATCGAATGCATGAAACTTGGCGCCTATGATTATATCTCGAAGCCGTTCAAGAACGATGAGATCCTCCTGGTCCTGAAGAAGGCGGAAGAGCGGGAAAACTTGAAGGAAGAGAACCGGCGTCTGCGCGAGGACATGGCAAGGGAGTATTCTTTTTCCAGCATCGTCGGGAAAACTGAGCGAATGCGGGAGATTTTTTCGCTGATCAAGAAAGTCTGCGATTTTAAGACGACGGTGCTGATTCTCGGTGAGTCCGGGACCGGGAAGGAATTGATCGCACGGGCTATCCATTACAACAGTAACCGGCAGAAAGCGCCTTTTGTTGCGGTAAATTGCGGGGCGATCCCCGAAAACCTCCTGGAGAGCGAGCTTTTCGGTCATGTCAAAGGGGCTTATACCGATGCCGTTTCCGATAAGGCCGGCCTCTTCGAGCAGGCTGATTCCGGAACTCTGCTCCTCGATGAGATAGGAGAGATGCCGCCTTTTCTCCAGGTAAAATTGCTGCGGGTGCTCCAGGAAGGAGAAATTCGTCCTGTGGGGGCGGCCGCGACGAAAAAAATCGATGTGCGGGTCGTTTCCGCCACTTCACGTGATCTGGTGGCTGATGTTGCGTCCGGACGGTTTCGTGAGGATTTGTTTTATCGACTCAATGTCTTTACCATCTGCGTTCCACCGTTGCGTGAACGGGGGGAGGATATTCCGTTCCTGGTACAGCACTTTCTGCAGAAGTATTCTGTTCTGCTGGGCAAAAGTAACGTACGTTTTTCTTCTGATTTCCTGGCACACCTTATGGGGTACGCCTGGCCGGGGAATGTGAGAGAATTGGAAAATTGTCTCGAGCGGGCTCTTGTCCTGTGTGAGGGGGATTGTCTCGATACCGCATGTCTGCCGGAAAATCTGCGTCAGGAAGAGAGTTTTCCCAGAATCTCTGTTGTGGCTGCCGATGGGTTTTCTCTCAAGCGTGCCAGCGAAATACTTGAAAGAGAGTATATCCGCAAGGCGCTTGAAAAAACCGGAGGGAACCGTACCCACGCAGCGAAGATTCTGGAGATCAGTCATCGCGCACTGCTGTACAAAATCAAGGAGTACGGGATGGATTGAGAATAAGTAAAAACTAATAAAATACTTGTAATAAAAAAAGAGCTATGCAATTATTGCATGGCTCTTTTTTTGTTGTTTTCGAGGATACTCACTTTGCCGGGAGGTTATATGGGGGTTCTTTCACGACCGGATCTTCGATGTAACGGAACCAGGGGGCTTGCGAAATGCGGACGAGGCTTTACGCTCCTAGAGCTTCTGATAACGCTGACTATTTTCATAATACTTGGTGCGATAGCAACACCCCTGTTTGCTTCGTTCTATGGCACCTGTTGCCTCAAGGCGGTAATGTGGGAGCTTGCCGGCATGGTCAGGGAAGCAAAGCAGTGCGCCCTGAGTGAAAAGTACTATGCCATCAGTTTTGATCCTGCCAAGGGAAGTTTTTCTCTTTTGTCCGGGCGGGGTGATGATGGCAAGTGGAATACCCCGGATGATGAAGTGGTGAGAACTGTGTGGTTGAAAGAGAAGGGCGGGGGGCTATGTTTCGGCTATGGCAGTTATGGCAAGATCCCTGGGTTAGGGTATGCAGACTCTGACGACGGAATTACCTTCCCGAACAACAATACCTTGATCTGCAATCCTGATCTGACCGGCAACGCTGGAACGGTATATATTCGTTCAAGCCATGGTGGCGCCATGGCACTGACGATGAATTCGACGGATTTTGGTTATACCTTGCGCCGCTGGGATGGGTCTGGATGGGTGATAATGTGATAATGAGCAATTTCCCACGCAAAACCTGCAGGGATTAGCCGTGTTTTTCCGAAGTTCTATGCATTAATTGCGTAGCAGCTGACCGGAAGTCTTGGTTTTAGGGGTGTTATCTCTGCAAAATTGAGCAGTTGTCAGATATTGAAGAGTTTATGGGGGGTTGGTATGGTGCTTGCTTATTTAGGTAGGTGTTAATTATAGGTGAGATTAATGTGGAGGTTCTGTGAAACGATATTTATCCGTTGTGATTATTCTGGTTCTATTAGCTGCCGGTGCAACCGATGCAATTGCGGTAAGCCTGGTAAAAAAAAACAGGCAAAAATCTGCTGCCCCTTCACCGGACAAGGCAGTAATTCATAATTGTGCTTCGTGTCACTCACTGACCACAGAGGAAGCCGGGACGATTTTCAAAGGTCTCGGCGAGGTAAAGGCGGTGAAGATGTCGCCGGTAAAGGGCTTATTTGAGGTGACCGTACAGCAGGGCAACCGCCAGGCCGTTGCCTATCTGGATTTCGGCAAGAAACTTTTGGTTCCCGGCCCGATCTTCGATACTTCGACAAAAACGTCCCTGACACCTCCTCCAGTGGAACTGCCGAAAATTCTCTCCAAAGAAGAGCTGGAGAAAATTCCCCTGACAAATTCAATCGTCATGGGCAATCCGAACGGGAAGAAACGGCTGTTTGTTTTCACCGATCCTGATTGCTCGTTTTGTGGACGTCTTCACGGGGAGTTGAAAAAACTAGTGGCCTTGGAACCTGATCTGGCTATTTACATTAAATTGTTCCCTCTCAAGATGCATCCTGACGCCTACGACAAGGCGAGGGTGATCCTCGGGTCCCGGTCCCTGGAGATGCTGGAAAAGGCATTTGCGAAGGAAGCGCTACCGGCGCCGGGCGTAAAGGATCCAAAAGAACCGGTTGATGAGACGTTGAAGGTTGGAGAATCTTTGGGCATTGATGGGACTCCGGCGATGATTTTTCCCGATGGACGACTGATATCTGGAGCGCGAGACTTAGTTGCGTTGCGTGGACTGCTCGCAGGCAAAATGAATAGAATGGATTGACCTTTTTGCAAACATGAACCTCAAACCCTGGGGAGTTGAGACTATGGAAAGACCTCTGAGGAATAATCAAGGGTTTACCTTGATTGAAGTTCTTATTGCTCTAACACTCATGACCATTGCAATTTTTGCAGTTATTGGAATGCAATCCGTTGCAATGACGGCAAACTCAACTGCAAATCAGCTGACGGTAGCCACTTCGCTCGGTCAACAGGTGCTTGAAGATGTTATGTCCTGGAGTTCCAGTGACTCCCGCATCAACCCGGTGCCTCCAAGTGATGGGAGTTTTGCCTATTACCCTGACCCCGTGAACCCTGCCAATGCGTTTGTTACTGTCCCTGGTGCCGGAAAATTCACTCCAACGTGTACAAGAACCGTTGGCACATCCGTAAATGGCATTCCTCAGGGGGTCGTGAGGGTTGTTGTTACAGTAACCTATGCGAATAATAAAACCGTGACTTTTACCGGTTTCAAGAGGCTTGTATGATGACCTTACTCAAAAAGAACCGCGGTTTTACCCTTGTAGAACTTCTTGTGGTCGCAGTCATTTTGGGAATAGCTATCGGGGCAGTATATTCGATTTATATAACTCATATGAGAAATGCATATAATCAAGATGAAGTTGTTGACGTTCAGCAGAACCTTCGTATTGCGATGGATACACTTTCTCGTGATTTTAAAATGGCAGGATTACTGGATCCTCTTACAACGAATCCGCTGGCCAGTGGTTTGCCCCTTAATAACTATTCCACAAGTGTGACTATCAATGCTACCTCTCCTGGTGGTCGATTCTCCAGGATAACACAGGATAGTTCGACGGTTTCAGGGTCCTCGAGTTTTACCGCCAACGTCGCATTTTCTCCCGTACTCGAAGGATTTGCCGTAGGGGATACTGTTAGAATAATCAGGCCATTCGATAATAGTCGGCCGTTAACTGGCACACTTGTAGTCTCGGCTGTTGACACTGCTGCGCCAAGTATCACTATTTCATCTGCTGTGCCTTTTAGTGACAGCACAATTATTAAAGCCGGTGATGTCTTTGCAAAATCAACCGGGACCGGTGATTTTGATACTGTTACCTATACGTTAGTGACAAACGCCGGCAATAGCGACTGCCCGGTTGGTCAGAGGTGTCTTGCCCGGACGGTGAATGGGGTCTCCCCTGCAACAATCATCGCCAGCAACCTCTCATCACTGAGATTCAGCTACTTGTATGACGTTAACTCGGAGGACAATAATCCCTCAGATCCCAATAAGATTCGGGCAATCAGGGTCACAATTACCGGTGTAACAACGAAAAAAACCGATCCTAACTGGGTTCCTAAAAGCCGACAGATATCTTCCGTCATCAAGGTGCGGAACAGGAGAATCTACTGATATGAATGCGAATGATTGCGTAGATTCCGGCAGGATTACCCATTCGCTCAAAAGTGAGCGAGGTGTCGCACTGGTTATAGTCCTGATGATGCTGCTGCTTTTGACGATCCTCGGAGTTACCATGCTTGCTTCGTCTACCTCCGAGTTAAAAATTGCCGGCAACTACCGGAACAACGAAGAGGCTTTCTATGCCGCCGATGCTGCCCTCGAATATGGTATGACCTTTGGCGATATCTATACCTCGATTGTACCAGGGACCACGCTATCTTGGCCAAAGGCAGGTGAGGGGAAGCAACTCGATGAGAATACTTTGCAAGCATTACCCTCATCTGAAGCCAATACGAGCAACCTCAATTATAACCGCCTGACCATTAAGCGCCCGAACGGTACGGATTTGAAGGCTGATGTGAAGGTCGACTTTATTGCCACCGGAAACCTGCCTGTTGGTACCGGGTCTCAGGAGGATGCCGGACAGGGCCAGGGTACCGGTTTCAGGGCCAACAGTTTTGCGGTAAATGTCATTGCTTATGGGCCGAATAACTCTCGAGCCCAGCTCGAATCACAAGTTGCCAGGATTGTCCCACAACAATAAGAACTCAGGATTCACGGGAGGTGCCATGAAATACACTCGTACAATTATGTCTCTTTTGTTTTTCACTTTGCTGGCAACTGCAACCATGGTCTTACCGCTTGCCGATGCTCAAGCTGCGCCTCCATATGGGAAGGTCACCTATGATCCTTCCATGGTGTATCCGGGCGACTATGAATCCGACGTAGCCTATACCCGCTATCCGAAAAGCAGTTGGAGACAGGGACTTAACGGAACAATTTCCGAGGCGATTGTCTGTCAAGACGCCCTGAAAAGTCTCAGGCAGACTGGTTTGTGGCGGGGTAATTTCGGACTTGGAGGAACCTGCGGGCCTCTTGGAGAGCCTGCCGAGTGGGCTTTGGGTAACAGGCTCAACTTCAATGAGCAGTTTTCAGCAGACTGATGTAACCTTTAACAGCAATTTTCACCCCGCGGGTTTTTAGAATAGTCACAGGGAAAAGGCGTAGTCTATGGAGCGCAAAAAAAAATGAAAAAGATCCTAACTTTCAACTTCGTATTTATGATCACAGTCTTGGTCGCATCGTTGGCGGCAGCTGCACCGGACCAGTATCCTGGAGACTCATCCATTTATGGCGTTCAGGCTCCTTTGCAGCCCAATGTCCTCATCGTTATTGACAACTCCGGAAGTATGACCGGAACGGTGCCCGGCGGCTCCTACAACCCGGCCACAAGCTATACCGCAGTGAACAAATGTTATTCCAGTACAAGTAAGAAAAATAATCAGCCATGCCTGGCCAATGCCGTCTACCTCGTTGGTTCGGATACAGATAAGACCGCTGATGGATACGTTAATTCCAGTGTCAACAACATCTCTACATCCTGCAACGGCGTCAATCCCCGCGATATTTTGCAAACAACCGGTTTCTACTCAGGCCGAAGATTGAGCAGCGATGGTACTTCATGCAATGCAAGGCGAACCAGCAGTTATGCAACGGGAAACTATATTAACTATCTTAATACACCCGGAAGTGGTGATGTACAAAAAATTGTTGTTGCCAAGGACGTAATCAAAAACCTAATACAAAGCACCAACAATGTGAAATTTGGACTCATGCAGTATTACTATACGTCGAGCTATGCTTCAGGTGCCAATGGTGGCGAACTCGTCACGACGACCTCTGTTCCGGGTGCAATCGGCACAACGTACACCGCGGAAGTTAAAAAAATGGAAGATATTTTTACCGGCACCATTACCAACAGGACAGCTTTGCTCAAGGCAGTTGAAGGAATTCAGCCCAATGGGTATACTCCGCTCGGCGAGACCCTGTTTGAGGCAGGGCGCTATTTCAGCGGCGGTACACCTGCCTTTGGCGCTACAAATGGTGTCAGTAACGGTGGAACGTATACTTCTCCTGTAGAGAACACCTGTCAAAAACACTATATTGTGTTCGTTACCGATGGGATGGCAACTGCCGACAATAGTAACGTGTTGAAGTCCATTTGTAACAACGGGGACTGTGATGCTGACGGAGTTGAACCTGGGGATCTGCAGCACTCAATGGACGATGTGGCCAAGTACCTGAACAGCCAGCTTACGAAAGACGGAAAAAAACTCGATATCGTAACTTTTACGATCGGTTTCGGGCTGAGTGGGGCTGACGCGGATGCCGTTGCACTGTTGACCAGGACTGCCAATCCTACCCATGGCAAAGGAGGGTATTTCGCTGCTAACAGCCAAACCGACCTGAGTGCTGCATTCACCACGATCATGACTCAGATCTTTTCTGTTAACAGTTCCTATGTCGCTCCTGTTGTGCCGGTAAGTCCTCAGAATCGGACCTATGGCGGTAGCCGCATCTACATGGGATTCTTCAAGCCCACCTCCACGAACTGGATCGGTAACTTGAAAAAGTTCGGTGTTGATGCTGGTACAAATATTGTAGACTCGGATGGCAACTACGCAACATGGGAGGATATTGATGGCGACGGTTATGACGACAGGGCGCCTCACGCAACTCTGCCAACAGGTACTGTCAATGGAAGCTTCCGGACAACTTCTAAATCATTCTGGAATTCTGTTACGGACGCTGGTGAGGTTGATGAAGGAGGCATCGGAGCGCTCCTTGCTGCACGGACTGCGTCGACTAGAAACATCTATACCCTGACGCCGACCGGCACCAGCCTGATCCCATTAAACAGCACTTCCAGCGGTTCTTATGTAATAACTCCTGCTATGCTATCTGTTGCCGACACTACGGAAAGTGCTGAACTTATAAAATTCACTTATGGAGAGGACGCCTATGATGCCAATGGAAACGGGAATACTACGGAGACCCGTGATTGGGTAATGGGGGATGTTCTCCACTCTCGTCCGGTTATCGTCAACTATGCTTCGTATGTTTTCAGCAGTCTTAACGAAGAAAACTGTTCGACAAACAAAACTCTGATTTATGTCGGCAGTAATGACGGCATGCTGCATGCTTTCAATGACTGCGACGGTAGTGAAGCGTGGTCGTTTGTTCCTCCCGAAGTGCTGCCGTATCTACAAAATGTCAATAATGCGGATAATTCCTACTTTGTCGACTCGACCGTTTCCACCTATATCTATAATAAGCTGAATGACGGCAATATAAATCCCGCGAACGGTGACAAGGTTATCCTCTTGTTCGGAACTAGAAGAGGTGGGGGAACTGCTGCCGCACCCACTGGAGGAGGGTATTATGCCCTTGATGTCACCGACCCTGCGTCACCGGTATTTCTCTGGAAAATCTCCAACGCAACTGCCGGGTTTTCAGAACTTGCTGAATCATGGAGTGAACCGAAAATAGTTAAAATGAAAATCGGCACCACCTCTACGATTGCCGCAATTATTGGTGCAGGGTATGACAACGCCAATGAAGATGGGCGCTATGGTGCAACGCAAACGTTTCCGGCAACCGCGGCGGGTGTCGATACGACGGATTCCGGCTCAGGAGCGGTAACAAGTTCCGGAACGTCCGGCCCGACCAGCCCGAAAGGCAGAGGGGTTTATGTTGTTCAAATAGCAACCTTGGCTGGTACGGGGGTTCCGACAGTTGCCACCAGTCCGACAAGGATATGGGGATACACTTACGGTGCCACAGTTGCGACTACGGCCAGCGGGATTACCGATCCGAATATGACTTTTTCGCTCCCCAGCGAGATTTCGGCCATTGACTCGAAGAATACCGGTTTTGCCGACATATTGTATGCAGCTGATACCGGCGGCAATATCTGGCGTTTTAATGTCGGAAACACCAACACGGCACTATGGACAGGTAAAAAGATCTTTAGCTCGAACCCTGGTTCCGGAGGCTCGTCTGATAAAGGCAGAAAGCTTTTCTACAAGCCCTCAGTTGTTACTGAGCCAGGTTACCGAATGATTTATTTCGGTACGGGCGACCGGGAACATCCACTGAATACGCATGTCGTTGACAGAATGTATGCACTGAAGGATCCAAACACCATATCCACCACGAAGACGGAAAGTGACCTTCTCGATGTAACAAGTGACGCTCTCCAGACCACCACCATTGCCAGCGGAATCGGTTCGGTTGCCGATCTTCTTTCGCAGCTTACTGCATCCACAAACTTCGGTTGGTATATAAAATTAGACCAAAACTCGGGCGAGAAAGTTTTGGCGCCACCTACGGTTTTCAATAAGGTGGTGTATTTTACCACCTACGCTCCCGGCGCCTCCAGCACAGACCCTTGTGTTGCAGGCAACCTAGGCACGTCTCGCCTATATGCCTTGAACTATCAGACTGGTGAGGCGGTTTTGAACTATGATAAAGCGAATGACTCAGGAACACTCCCCAATAAGCGCGCAATTTACGCAGGCGGTGGCATTCTTGCAAGAAGCGACAGAGTCAAGACTACCGGTTCCGGTATCCCCTCGGGAGTTGTTGTATTGATTACCCCGGGCGGACAGACCAAGTTGTTGACCGGTGTTGGTGGTGCTATTGCAGGTGAAACTCCTCCACCGGGAGGGAGTATTGTCCCTCTTTACTGGAGACAAAAATGATCATGAGCGACCGTGGGAGCTTTTGTTCCAAGCGAAGGATGTGTGTTTTTCGTGCAATTGGGCTCATCCTTTTGGCTTTGATGGTTCTCACGCAGTTGCTTTCCTGTTCGAAAGAAAACACGGGTGACTCTTCAAAGGGCAAGAAAAGTTCACAGAATTCTTCTGGTACATTGCCTGTCAGGATTGTTCCGGAGACACCAACCGTTGCTGACGACCTTCGTGCTACTTTTGTAAAAAGTCCGGGCATCACCTATGCCTGGGAAATAAACGGAACAGTTATGGATGGTGTTTCTACCCCAAAGCTTTCCCGTAACCTCTTCGCGAAACACGACATTGTCACGGTTGTCGTGTGGAAAGGTAATGAAAAAGGCAGCGCTACGGTAGTCATCGGGAATACCGTGCCCAAAGTTACCTCGGTATCATTGGACCCGGTTTACGTTTTCAGGGGGGTAGATATTACTGCCGTCCCCGTCGCAGTAGACGCTGATGGCGACAATGTAAAGTTTGAAGGAATGTGGTTTGTGAATGGGAAGGAATTGAAAAAAAGCTCCACAGTTCTTTCAGGAGATTCATTTCAGCGAGGGGACAAGATATCATTTATGGTGAGGCCAGTGGACGATGAAGGTTTCGGTTCCCAATTTATAACAAAGGAAATAACGATTCCTAATGCTCAACCGCACTTCGTTTCATTTCCGCCCGACAAAATTGAAAAAGGTCAGTACCGCTATCATGTCTCAGCAGTGGATCCAGATGGCGATCCTCTGACCTATCTGCTTGCCGTCTCGCCCAAGGGCATGGAAATTGATGCTGATACAGGGATTCTTACCTGGCATGCTCCTGTGGCAGATTCATCTGTCCATCAAATTGAAATTGTCGTTCGCGATTCTGAGGGGGCGCAGGTATCGCAAAATTACACTTTGAATCTCACCCTGAGTAAATAGGACAGTATCATGAAATATAAGGTTTCAAAATCCGGTAAGAGCAATAAAACTCATAAAGGATTTACCCTGATTGAACTCATTGTTGCCATGGCGCTTTCCGGTATTTTATTAGCTGTCGCGGTTCCGCCTTTTTTTCAGTGGAGAAACAATGTAAATTACCGTCAAACTGCTCGACAGATAACTTCAATGCTTCGAGAGGCCCGGAGTTTTACCATTGCCAATAATGTTACTCATTCTGTCTTGATTAGGCCAAGTACTAACTCGTATAGGATGTTACGTAATTCTATGGTGTTGCAGGATATTACCGCGCAGTCTCCGGTTCTTATTAGAGGGGGAGCAGGTGGTACTTTAACGACGGATATTTCGGTTACATTTAACTCTAATGGTACTGCGGTACTAACACCGACTGACGGAAATATTTTCATTCTCGATGGATCTACTCAGAAATTTCTGATTAAAGTTACGCCGACAGGACGGATATCGTTGCAACAGAAGTACTGATTATTCTTCCCAAGTGAAAAGCCACTCAAGGTGCTGGCGAATATAAGATTTTTTTTGTGAAGAGCTAACCTCTTCACTATTTTTTACAATTTTAAAATAATTACTATCAACTTCTGAAATTATCTTGACATTTGTATGAATTGTTGTAAATTCCACACAAAAACCCCTTGTGTAAGGATTAAATACATGAAGCACCATAATAATGTCAGAAAGATCAGGGAAGAGCGATTAGTAAGCAAAATGGAACTGGCGCGTTTGGCAGGTGTTTCTGCGGCAACCATTGATCGAATTGAACGAGGTGAAGTGTGCCGTATGGAGACGAAGCGGAAAATAATCTTCGCTCTTGGTTTTACACTTGCCGATAAAGACAAGGTTTTTACGGATTAAGGGGAACAGGAATCAGCCATGCTCTTTATGAAAAACCGGGAAATAGTCGGAATAGACATCGGATCAAGTTCCGTAAAGCTGGTACAGCTTTCTGAGCAAAAAGGCACCTATAGCTTGAAAAATGCCGGGATCCTGCCGTTGCCGAGTGATGCAATTGTCGACAATAGTTTGATGGATACAACTTCTATTGTCGAAACGATTCGTGATTTGGTGAAAAGTTTGGGAGCTAAGGCGGTGGATGCGTCTTGTTCGATTTCGGGCAATTCGGTAATCATCCGGAAGATTTCGCTCCCTGCAATGACTCAAGAGGAACTGGAAGACCAGATAGCCTGGGAAGCGGAGCAGTATATCCCCTTTGACATTAACGACGTCAATCTGGATTTTGAAATTCTCGATGCGGACCTTTCTGCTTCAGGGAAGATGACGGTCCTGCTGGTCGCCAGTAAAAAAGAGATTATCAACGAATATGTTTCCGTCTTTAACGAAGCCGGATTGAAACTTGTTGTCGTTGATGTTGATTCTTTTGCGGTACAGAACATTTTTGAACTCAATTACGCACCCGCTGAAAATGATGTCGTGGCCTTGATAAATATCGGTGCAAGTATCATGAATTTAAACGTTGTAAAGGACGGTGTCTCGCTATTTACACGCGATGTACAAATGGGGGGAAACCTTTATACGGAAGAAATTCAGCGCCAGTTTGCTGTGAGCAGTCAAGATGCCGAGCACATTAAATTAACCTCTGATTATCCCGATAAAGCACGCCTCTCGGAAATAATGTCTCGTGTGAACGAAACTCTTTCTTTGGAAATTCATCGCTCCCTTGACTTCTATAATTCAACAGCGGAAGACCAGAAAATAGCAAGGGTATATCTCAGCGGTGGTTGCTCAAAAGTGGTAAATCTTTCCGAGGTTGTCAGTCAACGATTGGGCATGCCGGTAGAATTGCTGAATCCATTGAAGCAAATAGTCTGCAATGATAAAGAATTCGACCCTGAATACCTTCAGGAAATAAGTCCGTTTATAGCGGTTGCTGCTGGACTGGCTATGAGGAGGTTAGGGGATAAATGATAAAAATCAATCTATTACCCGTCAGAGCGGCCAAGCGGAAAGAGACAGCACGGCAACAGGCAGTTATCGCGGCCGGAACACTTGTACTTGTACTTCTGCTTGCATTAGGTGCTTATTCGTATCTGCTCATTAAAATTAGTTCCACCAAAGACGAAATAAGTAAATCTGAGCAGGAGTTGGCGGAATTGAAAGCTCAGATTGGTAAAATCAATGAACTTGAAAAATTGAAGGCAGAAGTAACAAAGAAACTGGATATTTTAAATCAGCTCAGACGTGAAAAGACCGGTCCGGTCAACAGATTGAAGACCATAAGTCAAGCTGTTCCTGAAAGGCTCTGGATAACTGGTTACTCCGAGAGTGGCACAACCGTGACGCTGAGTGGTGTTGCATTTAGTGAGGAACTCATCGCTGACTTTATGCGGAGCATCGAGCAGTCTCCCGATTTTGCCACTGTGGAACTGGTTGTTTCAGAACAGGTCTTGATTTCCGGTATGAAATTGAAGAAATTTGAT
This sequence comes from Deltaproteobacteria bacterium, assembly GCA_009668975.1. Lineage (GTDB taxonomy): Bacteria > Desulfobacterota > Desulfuromonadia > Geobacterales > Geobacteraceae > RPRC01. The sequence continues at coordinate 149,710 of SBEG01000003.1, forward strand.
CTCAGGTTTAACCTTGAGACACCGAAGAGCTAAATGCTTTAGAACTGAATGCAGCAGCCACCTATGTTACGGGGATAAATCATGGACCTTGGAATTGATAAAATCGCGAAACTCCCGAATAAGCAAAAAATTGCCTTATTGATTCTGCTGCTTCTTGCTGAAGTTGCCGCGCTTTTCTTTTTGCTCATCCAACCGAAATATAAAGAGTTGAAAGGATTGGGTGAACAATTAGCCAGTCTTCAACAACAGGTACAGCAAAATAGGATACTTGCTGCACGGCTGCCGATTCTGCAAAAGGAATATGATCAATTAACCCGGCAACTTGATGCAGCGCTTACTGAGTTGCCAAATCAGAAAGAAATACCTAAACTTCTCACCAGTGTGACCGATGAAGGAAAGAAGGCAGGTCTTGATTTTCTAGTGTTTAGGCCACAAGCAGAGCAGCCGAAGGATTTTTATGCTGCTGTCCCGGTAGATATCACCGTTTCAGGAAAATTTAGCAGTGTTGGTAATTTCTTCGCTGCAGTGGGCAACCTTCCTCGGATTATGAACATCAGCAATGTAAACTTTTCTGATATCAAAAGCAGTGGGAATGAGACAACGTTAAAGGTTACCTGTCTGGCCACTACATTCCGGTTCCTGGAAAAGGAAGAGCAGAAAAATGAAACGAAATAGAATTCCTACGGTTTTAATAGCGCTGTTGTTCGCGGTAGCCGGTTTTGGCTTGATGGGCTGCAGCAAAAAAGAAGCGCCACCAGAGCAAGCACCTCCTCCCGTAACAACGCCAGAGCCCAAAAAGCCCGTTGTTCAGCAACCACTTTCTTCCGCAAGGGTTTCGTTGAATTCGGCTTTGGCTCCCGATTTTTCCACAATGAAAGATCCATTCAAGCCCTATGCTGCTTTGGTTGTGGGACCGTCTGCTCCTAAAAAGAACCGATTTGGACAAATTATCCCGATATTGAATTTTGAACTCTCGCAATTCAGCGTGAAAGGCATAATAATTGGCCTTAAAGAAAACACTGCTTTAATTGTCGATCCGACCGGTAAGCCGTATGTTGTCAAGAGGGGGATGGAAATTGGCCGAAATGTGGGCAAGATAACCAGAATTACCCCAACGTATATTGAAGTGTTCGAACAATATCGTGATGAAGCCGGCAAGTTGAAAAAGAATACAACAAAGCTTATGTTGCCCAAGAAAGAATAAGGAGATTCACGGATGAGAGCATTCACTGCAATCAAGAGAATCAAGCTGCTGGTAGTTCTAAGCCTATTTCTGGTGTCCGGGTGTGCGCAAAATGCCTATTCCGTCAAAGAGGATAGTGTGTCTGGTAGCGATACGGTTACTCTCCGTGATGTCACTGTTGCCGGCGAGGGGTATCAAACCAAAATTGTAATATCTGCTGATAAACCGCTAACGTATACCTTATACTCACTCAAGGAACCGCATCGGACGATTATTGATCTATCTCAGACAAAGCCCGGCACGGCTGTTGTTCCGCAACTTGCGGCAAATTCGCTGATAAAATCAATAGATCTTTCCGGCACCGAATTGACTGGTGGTACCCTCACCCGGCTGACTGTTGAAACAGCTGAAGAAGTCGAGTTTGTTGTTTCAAATGAGACGAATGATAAGACCAAGCTGGTAGTTGCCATTCCTTCACTGCCGGTGGCAGGAGCTAGCGTTTCAGCGCCTTCGAAATCTTTAGCGGCAGTTACTCCATCATCCTCAGTTGATGCTGTTTCATTGACCTCGGCAGCTCCCGATGCGCCAGTTGTAAATAATGATGTATCTTATCACGTAGTTTCATCCAACCCTTCCCCCGAAATTTCCTCGACTGCTCCTCAGGCAACCCCTTCAGAGGCAGCTCTGATCGCACTTGATGTCACAAATACTGGAATTGCCATTAATACCGGCTTGAAGCTTCAAAAATATAAGTATTTTGAATTGTCTAACCCTCAACGTCTGGTAGTTGATCTCTATAATGTAAAAAACAATCTTGCTGCCAAATCTTTGCCCATCAGCCGTTTTGGAGTAGAAAACGCCAGACTCGGCGCTTACCCGGATAAAGTCAGAATTGTATTTGACTCTCAGAATAAGGTTTTTCCTCGCTACACGCTTGAGAAAACAGACAATGGTTTGTTAGTGCGTTTTGACGATCAGCAATCCGCCGCAATGGCGCCAGTCAGGACAACACCAATTACCCGATCAGCGTCGTCAGAACCTGCAGCGGGAGGGGCAGTAAAAAGAGGTGCATCTTCTGTTGAATTTATTGATTTCAAGGTTATAGGTGATATCTCTCGCGTTTCGATCTCTCTTGAGGGAGAGTGTGAGGTCGCCGGACCGACTAAAACTTCAGAGGGACTGGTTCTTACCTTTTCCAAATGCCTCCTGCCAAAACATTTGCAACGTCCTTTTGATACGAGTGCGTTTGCAAGTGTCGTAAAAAAAATTACCCCGTATCAAGTTACTGCTAAGGGACATAGAGATACAAAAATTCAGGTCAGCTTGCGAGAGGATTCAGCCTACTCGCTGAAAAAAGAAGGAAATGTATTTAACCTTGATATTGAAAATCCTCCGCATTCCCACAAAGAGGCGATGGCTCCAGCCAGACAGGTACCCGTGGTCGTTTCAGGTGCGAGGATTATCGAGCCAACTCCCCCTGCAGCTTCAACTAGCCCTGCGTTGAATAATCAAGGGTATGTTCAGGATGAAACCAATAAGAAGTTTGGTAAGAAAGCGTATACCGGGAAAAGGGTCACACTTGAATTTGCAGATGCCGATATTCGTAAAATTTTCCAGTTGATCGCTGAAGTGAGTAATCTGAATATCCTTGTTGGTGATGATGTTAGCGGGACAATTAGCATTAAACTTGTCAATGTTCCCTGGGACCAGGCGCTGGATGTCATTCTGGAAACCAAAGGTTTGGGAATGAAGCGTGCCGGAAATATTGTCCTGATAAAACCCAAAGAAAAAATAGTATCACTTGCTGACGAAGAACTTGCTGCCACTCGGGCTTATGAGCGGACTCTTGAGCTTCGTACCAGAATCTTTGATATCAATTTCGCTTCGGTAACGGATGTCGCCGGACAGTTTCAGTCTTTCAAAAGCGAACGGGGTACGATCTCCGTAGATAACCGCACCAACCGAGTAATTGTTACCGATGTCGAACCTGCAATAGAAAAAATGGCAAATTTATTGAAGGCGCTTGATATTCCGGAAAAGCAGGTTCTTATCGAAGCACGCATCGTCGAAGCAAGTTCCTCATTTGCCCAGGATCTTGGCATCCAATGGGGCATCCACTATCGTGACGCTTCTGCTTCCACCCTTGGTATAAACAGCCTGAATACCGGCTTTGGTGGGATCGTAACAAATGTCGCATCAGCGACCGGGTTACCCGCAGCCAGTGCGGCCGGAGGAGCATTGGGTCTTTCTTTTGGTAAATTAACCAGCAATATCCAGGTTGATCTCAGACTCTCCGCCGCCGCGGAAAATGGCCAGGTGAAAATTATTTCAACGCCGAAAGTTGTGACGTTGAACAATAAATCAGCTAAGATCTCACAGGGGCAGATGATTCCATACTCAACTGTCTCCGCTGAAGGAACGAAGACGGAATTTGTTGAAGCTGCTTTGACCCTGGAAGTTACGCCACATATTACTGCGGACGGCAATGTTTCCATGAAAATCAAGGCTACCAATAACTCAGCCGGTAGCGCTGCAACCGGAGTTGCTCCTCCAATTAATAAAAAAGAAGCGACAACTGAACTGCTGGTGCAGAGTGGCGAGACTACAGTTATTGGTGGAATTTATGTTGATACTGAAACCAATACTGATAGTGGAGTTCCTTTCTTGATGGATATCCCTATACTTGGTTGGCTGTTTAAATCAAATAATCAACAAAAGACCAAAAGTGAATTGTTGATATTCATAACGCCAAAGATTGTGAGCTAAATTCTGGAATAACCTCAAAATTGCAGCATGATGAATTATGTGATACTTTTATTAAAACTATTGTATTCTAGTGGAGGTTTTTAAAGTGAAAAGATATCCAGTTATTAGTTGTGTATTGCTTATCCTGTCCCTATTTTTCTATGGCTGTGGTGGGTCTGGTTCTACTGATTCACTAACTACGGGTACTACTGCTCAGGTCAGTGCCACAGTTAAAGATGGTGAACCTCTTGCCGTTTTTTCAGCCTACAGTAGTGGAACATTTACACCAGCAATCACTAGTTTTACGCTTGATAATAATGCTGTAAGTGGTGCGGTGAATCCATCTCCTGTTACTATTACCAATATAAGCGTGAAGTATGATGCTCTGGAGTATGACAGTACACAGCATTTAACCTCTCCTGTAATCAGTACGGTCTATCAAATATCAGGTATTTCTGGCAGAATTGATCCAAATGGCACTATTGATATAGACAATATGCCTATTTTTGATTCTTTTGTCGGTGTTCAAGGTATTCCTGCAGTTACGAGTCTTCTGGATCAAGGTGAGCAACTCCGTTACTCTGCTAAAGTGACATTTGATTTGAATGAAGACTTTAGTGACACACCATTGCACGTGACAGTTCCGGTCCTACTTTTTTTATCGAAGTAATTGGTGCTGTGGTCTAGAGTTACTTATTTAATACCACTATATTTCGAAAGGAAATTCCGGCTCTGACGGAATTTCCTTTCTTTATTTCGTCTAATCTTTGTCGCGTGTTTATCCCTATGGAATTTTCCTCCCCTTGTAGACCATTCCGATTTGTGAGATAGTACAAAAAAATTATAGCAATTGTTATTGCTGGAGAAAAGATGATTCGTTACCTTACAGCTGGTGAGTCCCATGGACCTCAACTTACCGCAATTGTGGAAGGATTACCATCGGGATTAAGAATATCTGATAATTTTATTAATAAGGACCTTGTCCGTCGCCAGGGCGGCTACGGCCGCGGCGGCAGAATGCAGATTGAAAAAGATTCCGTCGAGATCCTCTCGGGCGTCCGCTGGGGCACAACGATCGGTTCTCCGGTTACCCTTTCCATTAAAAACCGCGACTGGGAAAACTGGAATGAGAAGATGTCTCCTCGGGAAGAATCCCGCGATGACAGCATTCGTGTGACACGATCTCGTCCGGGACACGCCGACCTTGCCGGTGTGATGAAATACAATCAGAAAGATGTGCGCAATATCCTCGAGCGTTCCAGTGCCAGGGAGACGGCTATTCGGGTCGCAGTTGGCTCGCTTGCCAAGAGTTTCCTTGCTGAATTCGGTATTGCTGTGTACGGGTATGTATCAGAGTTGGGCGGAATCGTTGCCGTCCGGCCTGATGTTTCCCTTGCATCGCTTCAGGAAATGATCGCATCTTCCGAGTTCTATACTTTTGACGCCTCTGCTGAGAATCGCATGAAGGCCTTGGTGGATAATGCACGTGAAGGTGGCGACTCGGTCGGCGGTATCATAGAAGTGACGGTTGTTAACGCACCCGTGGGTCTTGGTTCTCATGTTCAATGGGACCGGAAAATCGATGCACGACTGGCCATGGCAGTCATGAGCATTCAGGCTTTTAAAGGTGTTGAGGTCGGTATGGGATTTGAGGCTGCCCGGCGGCCAGGTTCCCAGGTGCATGACGAGATCTATTATGATTCCTTGCGTCTGACCCAGGGTGAAAGACTGGGATACTATCGAAAAACAAATAATGCCGGTGGCATCGAAGGCGGCATTACCAATGGCGAGGATATCGTCATCCGTGCGGCCATGAAGCCGATTCCTACTTTGTACAAACCGCTCATGTCGGTTGATATTGCCTCGCGGGAACCGGTTGAGGCAACAGTGGAGAGATCGGACGTTTGTGCAGTTCCAGCCGCGACTGTGGTTGCCGAAGCAGTTGTTGCCATAGAGATTGCCAATGCCTTCCTGGAGAAATTCGGGGGTGATTCGATCGCGGAAATACACCGGAATTACGAAGCATACCTTGAGTATTTGAAGGGCATATGAAGCAAAATGTTATTTTAACCGGTTTTATGGGCACAGGTAAAAGCACTGTCGGAAGGGTGCTTGCCGCTCAACTTAAATATTCTTTTTGTGACCTTGACTCACTCATAGTGGAGGCGGAAGGTCGTTCCATCAACACTATTTTTGCCGACCAGGGAGAAGGCTACTTCCGGGAGGTGGAATCTTCGCTGTTAAAAGATGTTTTGCAGGAAGCTTCCCAAGTTGTTTCAACGGGTGGTGGTGCGATACTTCGTCAGGAAAATCGTGATCTCATGCATAAGTCGGGTGTTGTCGTAAATCTTGCGGCATCTCCGGAGCTGATATTACAGAGATTGCACTTGGATGAAAATCGGCCTCTGCTTCGAGATTCCAAAAATATTGCGCAGATTCAAAAACTGCTCATGGACCGGGAATCGTACTATGCTGAGGCCGACATTAGAATTGACACTGACGGGAAAAATGTGGAAGATGTTGCCCGTGAGATCCTGGATTTTTTAGAAAGAGGGGCATAAATTTGCAGAAACTTCTGGTGAGTCTTGGGGAGCGAAGTTACACCATTCAGATCGGCAACGGAATCCTTTCTTCTCTGGGCAAGTTGTGCTCTGAACTGGCTCTCGGGTCCACGGCAGCTATTGTGACGAATCCCACCGTCGGGAAGTTTTACTCCCAGGCAGTACAAGCATCTCTGGACAAGGCTGGATATGTTACGCACCTGATCGAAATCCCGGATGGGGAAGCCCATAAGAATTCCATAACACTCAATCGTATTTATGACGCTCTCCTCGAAGCTGGTCTTGGCCGCGATTCCTTCCTGGTTGCGCTTGGTGGCGGGGTAGTCGGTGATATGACCGGTTTTGCCGCGGCGACCTTTCTGCGGGGAATCCCTTTTATTCAGGTGCCGACAACTTTATTGGCACAGGTGGACAGCAGCGTCGGAGGCAAAACCGGCATTAATCATGCGTTGGGAAAAAACCTTATTGGTTCCTTTTATCAACCGAGCATGGTCCTGATTGATACTGAGACCTTGACCACACTTCCAGACCGGGAATATTTCAGCGGGCTGGCGGAAGTGTTGAAATATGGGGTGGTTTGTGACCGGGACTTTTTTGCTTTTCTTGTGAACAATGTGGAGAATCTTCGGAAACGTGATCTGGCTTGCCTAAAAGAAGTCATCAGGATTTCTTGCTCACGCAAGGCGTCAGTTGTCGAGCGTGATGAAAAAGAGGGCGGTTATCGTACCGTTCTCAATTACGGACACACCTATGCCCATGCCATTGAACGTCTTACCAACTATACTGCATTCCTGCACGGCGAGGCCGTAGCTATCGGTATGGTGCAAGCGGCAAAGCTTTCCGAGTTGAAGGGCTATGCTGATCGTCACGATACCGCGTCTATTCTCGAACTGTTAAAGTCCCTCGGCTTACCTGTTGACCTTGTTCCTTTCTCCGTTGATCAGTACTATCAGGCTTTACTGAAAGATAAAAAGATGCGCTCTCAAGGTATTAACTTCGTTTTCAATAAAGGGATTGGTGATTCCGTCATTGAAAACGTATCTGACTGGGACTTCCTGCTCCAGGTTGTTCGAGGTGAGGTGTAGTGATGGAAAAGGAATCAACCTCTTTCTGGGCGGATATTAAGAAGTATGAGGATAACCTGACAAAAGATCCGAATTCCTATTGTTTCGCCCCGCTCTCAGAGCTCTATCGTAAATTGGGCCTGCTGGATGATGCCGTAGCTGTAGCAAAGCAGGGGATAGCGACCCATCCGCTGTATGTCGGCGGTTTTATGGCATTAGGCCGCGCCTTGTATGAGAAGGGTAGTCGTGATGAGGCTAAAGCTGCATTGGAGAAAGTAGTCCTGGCAACACCGGAAAACTTGCTTGCACAAAGAATCCTCAGTCAGATATATCAGGAAGAAGGTAACCTGCCTGCCGCCGAACGGGCTCTGCAGCTTCTGGTTACTTTTAATCCCGAAGATACGGAAAGCTCCATTGCGTTAGAGGTGTTGCAAAAATCGATGCATGTGTCCGCGGATTGTAACCCCCTTGCTGCCCCTTCTCCGGATTTGGTCGAAAATAGCAGCAAAGAAACTTCCGAAGTTTTTTGTTCAGCGGAAGAAGCACACTTGTCTGTCCCAACACAGCTTGAGGAGGTGCCTGAATCTAGCGATGCGGAAAATTCCCTCGACCAGTCCTGGTTTGCCGATGATTCTTTTTCGTTTGCTGAAACGCCGGAAACTGAAACCGGAATACTACCCTTGCCGACCGTTACCCTTGCGGAATTGTACGAAGTACAGGGCTTTCTGGAGAAGGCACTGGACGTTTATCAGGACCTGCTGAAAAAAGACCCTGAAAGCCACCTGCTGCAGGAAAGAGTCACTGCCTTGTCGATTCGTCTGGCTGGAGAATCAAATCTCACATTGACTGAATCAATCTGTGCTGCTTCGGATATTGAAGATACAGGTTTACCTCAGGTTACTTCTACTGCGGAACTCACAGAATATGACCCCGGTTGTATTTGTCCCAATGGTCAGGGGGCGGATGACAAGACCCTGGACGTGTTGGGGCAATGGCTTGAAGCTATCAGGAGGCGAAAAGTATGTCGATAAAAACGGTTTTGCAGGAAATTGTTGAAAGTGTTGATGGGGCACTTGGTGCAGTAGTGATGGGCTATGACGGAATTCCGCTTGACGAATATATTCCGCAAGGTTCCCCTATCGATTTGCAGGTATTATCCGTGGAATATGCTACTGTTCTCAAGGAAGTCAGGAAGGCGGTTGATGTCCTTGGTTCCGGTGTTATGGAAGAGATATCGATCAATACTGATGTTTCCCGGGTCATCATCCGTGTTCTCGATGACGATCTGTTTGTAATACTTGCCCTGCTTCTCGACGGAAATTACGGTAAAGGGAGATATGTCCTGCGACATCAGTCTTCCCGCATACTGGAAATACTCCAGTAATAGAGTGCTGCTTGACTCAATAACTTAGTAGTCTGCAGGGAAAATTGTGCGACTTCATTTCCAGTTATTCTTTTATAGGACTCGGGATTTTTATGAAGATATTAGTGATACACGGTCCGAATTTGAACCTTCTCGGAACTCGCGAACCGGACGTCTACGGGATTTTTACCTTGGCTGACATTACGGCCTCTCTTTCACAAGTGGCTGCTGAACTGGAATGCGAAATTACCGAGATGCAGTCTAATTCCGAAGGCACCCTTGTTGATACGATACAGGCGGCCAAAGGGATTTTCCACGGGATCCTCATCAACCCTGCTGCCTATACGCACACCAGTGTGGCAATTCGTGATGCCCTTTCCGCGGTTGCCCTGCCAACGGTAGAGGTACATCTTTCCAATATTCACAAGCGCGAGGAGTTTCGCCGGCATAGTTATATAGCCCCGGTTGCTGTCGGTCAGATTTCTGGTTTTGGTCCGGACAGTTACCTGCTCGGACTGCGAGCGCTGATAAACTATCTCCGGCAATAGAGATTCATGGAAGATCCCGGTTTTTGGTTGAAAAACGGGTTTTTTCGCCCGCGTTAAGACCGGTTTTTTCCGGGAAAAAAGGATTGTAAAGAGAGATTGCTTGTGCTAAAAAACAGGGTCGCCGCCGCCAGGGAATTGCTGGAACGTTTTGAGATAGACGCTATACTAGTTTCTGACTTGAAGGATGTCAGGTACCTTACCGGATTTTCCGGCAGCGAGGGCCTTCTGTTGTTATCTAATACAGAGGTCACCCTCCTGGTCGACTCACGCTATACTGTCCAGGCGAAAAACGAGACGACAGGCTGTACGGTTGTAGAGTTCCGGGAGAAAAAGACGGCACTCGAAAACTTGGTTGCCGGGCAGGGTGTTACCGCTCTGGGTATTCAAGCGGAACGGGTGACCGTGTCATTTTATAATGAACTCAGCAAGCACCTTCCTTCTGTCCGTTTTGTTCAGATGGGTGCTGACCTTGCGTTGTTACGCGTGGTGAAGGACACGCGTGAGATTACCTGTCTGGAAAAAATAGCCAATATTGCATCCGAAGCTCTGCTTGGCACTTTACAGACGATTAAACCGGGAGATACGGAAAAAGATATTGCACTGCGTCTCGAGTTTGCCATGCGTAGGGCAGGCGCAGATGATAAATCCTTCGACAGTATCGTTGCTTCTGGTCAACGTGGGGCTCTTCCTCACGGTAGAGCAACCGGCAAACCAATTGCTCTTGGTGAGTTGATTACCATTGACTTTGGCGCTCTGCTCGATGGATATAACTCCGATGAAACAGTCACCGTTGCTTGCGGCGATCCGGACGAGACACAGCGAAAGATCTACCAGATCGTAAAAGATGCCCATGACAAAGCAATTGATGCTGTCAGGCCTGGTGTGCGGTTAAAGGATCTTGATTCGGTTGCCCGGGAATATATCAGTCAAAAAGGTTATGGTGACTATTTTGGCCATGGTCTAGGGCATGGTGTCGGTCTGGATATTCACGAAAAACCGGTTGTATCCTTTCGCAGTGAAGACGTCGTGCGTGAAGGGATGGTGTTTACGATTGAACCCGGAATCTATATTCCAGGGTGGGGTGGGGTCAGAATTGAGGACTTGGTGGTCGCGACCTCTGAAGGATGTTGCTTGTTGTCACGGGTTCCCAAGGATTTAATGATACTTTAATGCACCGGGCGGAAGAGTGCTCTTTCGTCACCAAAGCTGGTCCAATTGCTCCGGCGTGGACCTCTTCAAAAAGGAGAAGCCTATGGATATCAAAGATATCAAATCTCTCATAAAGATGGTCACCGAAACCGATATTACCGAGTTCGAATTGGAGTCCGGTGAGGAAAAGATCAGGATTCAAAGAGGCAAGAGTTTTGAAATGGTAAATTATGCTGTCAGCCAGCCGATGACCATGCAGCAGCCATTGCCGGCAGCCGTTGCCGCCACTGCACCTGAGATGCCGCCGGCCGCCCGGCCCGCAACAGCGGAAGCTGAGACTGCCCAGGCGATTACTTCCCCCATCGTCGGTACCATTTATCATGCACCGTCACCGGATTCTCCACCCTATATAGAGGTTGGCCAGACCGTTGAAAAGGGGCAGGTGCTCTGTATTGTCGAAGCAATGAAACTAATGAATGAGATCGAGGCGGAATATCGTTGCAAGATTGTAAAAATCTGCAAGGATAATGCGCAACCGGTCGAATATGGTGAGACGTTGTTTCTGGTGGAGCCATTGTAGTCGCCAAAGGTCCGGTTTTTTAAATAGATTGTAAACAGACAGGAAGTATGCTCTCTCCCGATTGGAGATTATTTGATGTTTCATAAAATACTCATAGCAAATCGTGGTGAAATAGCCCTGCGAATTATCAGGGCCTGCAAGGAACTGGGGATCAAGACGGTTGCCGTCTATTCCACGGCGGACACTCATTCTCTTCATGTCAAGCTCGCGGACGAAAGCGTTTGTATCGGTCCGGCGCCAAGCATTCAGAGCTACCTGAATATCAATGCGATTATCAGTGCGGCGGAATTGACCGATGCGGAAGCCATTCACCCAGGGTACGGTTTCCTCGCGGAAAATGCCGCTTTTGCTGAAATCTGCGAAAACTGCGGCATTACCTTCATCGGCCCGACTTCCGAAAGTATGCGCTTGATGGGGGACAAGATCAGCGCACGGCAGGCGATGATCAAGCAGGAGGTGCCGATTCTTCCAGGGACCAAGGATGCTGTGCAGGATGTGAAAGAAGCGATTACGGTTGCAAAAAAGATTGGTTTTCCCGTTATTATCAAGGCGACGGCAGGCGGGGGCGGGAGAGGAATGAAAATTGTTCATTCGCCTGCGGCTTTGCCGAACGCATTTGCTACTGCCAGGGCGGAAGCTCAGGCCGGATTCGGGAACCCCGAAGTTTATATGGAAAAATATTGCCAGCAACCCCGGCACGTTGAAATTCAAGTCCTGGGAGATAAACATGGTAATGTTATTCATCTCGGCGAAAGGGATTGCTCCATTCAGCGCCGGCATCAGAAACTGATCGAGGAGTCTCCCTGCTCCGTTCTGACGCCGCAACTCCGCGCAGCTATGGGTGATGCAGCGGTACGAGCAGCGAAAGCTGTAGACTATAACAGTGCCGGGACAGTCGAGTTTCTGCTTGATTCAGATGGCAATTTCTACTTTATGGAAATGAATACCAGGATTCAGGTAGAGCACCCGGTTACCGAGATGGTCACCGGGATTGATATTGTCCGTGAGCAGATCCGTTCTGCCGCCGGCCTGAAGCTGCGCTACAAGCAAAGCGACGTCAAGATTAAAGGTCATGCAATTGAGTGCCGGATAAATGCGGAGGATCCCTTTAAATTTACCCCCTGTCCAGGTAAAATTACCTCGTATCATACTCCGGGAGGGCTCGGTGTCCGGGTTGATTCCTTTGTCTATGATCAATATACGGTGCTGCCGCATTACGATTCCCTTATCTCCAAACTGATTGTACATGCAGATACGAGGGAAGATGCCATTCGGCGGATGCTTCGGGCCCTTGATGAATATATAATCGAAGGCATAAAAACAACGATCCCGTTCCACAAGAGAATTTTGTCCAATAAGGACTTCATTGAAGGGAATATTGATACCGGATTTCTTGAAAGGATGGTGCTGGAGTAGTATGGACTTCCCGGAGGAACTGAAATACAGTAAAGAACATATTTGGGTGAGGGTTGAGGGAGACAAGGCCGTTGTCGGAGTCACCGACTATGCTCAAAGTGAACTGGGAAAAATTACCTCCATTGAGCTTCCCGAAGCGGGTGATGAAATCCAGCAGGAGGATTCCTTTGGTTCAATTGAGGCAAGAAAAACGGTTGCCGATCTCTATGCACCCCTGAGCGGAACGGTTCTGGAATTAAATGAAGAATTGCTGGATAATCCGGCACTCCTTAACGAGGATCCCTACGATAGCGGTTGGATCATCGTTGTCTCTCTGGATGATCCGGAAGAATTGGCCCTGCTGCTGTCCGCTGAAGAATATGCTGATGCACTGGAAGAATTCGACTGAGTAAGGTTTTTGCCGTTTAGAGGAAAGGGATCGGAAACAGTGCGACTGTGTATCGGACAGATTGACTATGCAAACTGTTTCCCCCTTTTCTCGGCTCTTCAAAGGAACTTTGACTGCAGTTCGTATCGCTTTGTCAAAGGCACCCCCTCGGCTCTGAACCTGAAACTTTTGTCCGGGGATATCGACCTTTGTCCTTCTTCATCCATTGCCTATGCTCGCTCTGCGGAAACGCTGCGTCTTATTCCTGATCTTTCCATAAGCTCCCTTGGTCCGGTGAAAAGCGTCAAGCTTTTTTCCCGTGTACCTATTGAAAACCTCGATCTCGCACCTATTGGCCTCACTGTTGAATCAGAGACCTCTGTTGCCCTCCTTAAAATCATTTTCCAAAAGTTTTACCGACACTCCAATGAATTTGTCCCAGTAATCATTGATGGTTCCTTTGCCCTGGGCAGCACGTGCCCTGCGGTTCTGGTTATCGGTGATATGGCGCTCAAATGGAATGTGAAATTTCCTGCCTTGTACCAGTATGATCTTGGCGAACTCTGGTTTTCCCGTACCGGGTTGCCCTTCGTCTTTGCGCTTTGGATGATCCGAGACGAAGTTTGCAGGGACATGCCGGAGGAAGCCGCACGCATCCGGGGCAATTTACTTGCTGCCAAGCGCATCGCGGTTGCAACACTGGAGGAATTGGTTTCAGAGGGGACGGAGTATGACTGGATGGGAAAGGAAGCTCTTCTCGATTACTGGAAAATGATTTCGTATGATCTGACTCCCTGGCATCTTGACGGCGTGAAGACATTCTTCCGCTTCGCCAGAGAAATCGGCATTCTGGAAAAAGAACCGGCAATCCGCTTCCTTTAAGCGACGCAAAAAGGGGGAAGGCAATCCTTCCCCCTGTAACGCGTGACTTCCTGAAAGGCTCGCTTACTTCTTCTTGCCGGCAGCTTTCTTGGAGGCCTTAAGCGGGTTAACTTTAAGGTCTTCAGTTTTAATTTCGACCTTCACATGGGTGGCAAAGTTGCAGATACCGGACGTCCACTTCTTTTCCGGAGCGGGATATGCGCTACAGACCTTGCCAATCGTTCCATCGACAATTCGTTCACAACCTTCACAGTTCTCCACGATGGTCTGGCAGGAGCCTCCGCTGAAAATGCAACCCTGTTTACCCCAGAAAGTACACTCGGTACCTGGGAGTACCGTTTGACACTGCATTGTACATCCTCCTCTTTTTCGTCCGTAATCGTATTACATTAGCCACTGTAGCAAGTTTGAAAGAAAAATGTCAATAAGAAAAATCCACTGTCAAAGTGCTTTCCCTTGACTCGCCATGAGCAGTTATATTACCCTGAAATCCACATGTTGAAGTCCCCTCTGGCTTGCCGACCGTCTCGCTTGCGGCGGGTTTTTCGGTGGCAACGCACCGAAATTTTTTATAATTGTTCTGCCGGATAAGCTTCAGGTACGATTCATAGTTTGCCCAGGAAATAGTTGATCTTCGCAGGAGGCTACATGGAACAGATTATCTTTGGCACATCGGGATGGCGAGGAATCCTCGGCGAGGAGTTTACTTTTCCAAATGTACGCAAAGTGATTCGTGCGATTGCCGATCATGTAATTGCAGCGGGCGATCGTGAAAAAGGCTTGGTTGTCGGTTATGACAGCCGGTTCATGGGGCAGCGCTTTGCCCAGGAGGCAGCCAGAGTTTTTGCCGGAGCGGGCATCAGAACCTATCTTTGCGACCGTGATACACCGACTCCGGTAATTTCCCACGTGATTCTGCAAAAAAAAACCGCCGGAGCGGTAAATTTTACTGCAAGTCACAATCCATATGATTATAATGGTATAAAATTTTCACCTTCGTGGGGTGGGCCGGCGCTTCCCGAGACGACACGGGACATTGAACGACGGATTCACGAGTCATCTGAAGATGATTGTGCCGTGGGTGAAACCCTTTCGGCATTGCTTGACAAGGGACTGGTACTTTACATTGATCCCCGCAGTTCCTACCTGGCGGATCTTGAAAGCAAAATCGACTTCGCCGCCCTTGCCACGATAGGTGGAATTGCTGTTGATCCGTTATACGGGGCAGGGCGTGGATATCTTGATGAACCTCTGCTTCGCCATAACGTTCCCGTACGGTTGATCAATACTGGATCGGATCCTTATTTTGGCGGATTTCCGCCAGAACCGGCCGAGAAGAATATTCAGGATTTAATTTCGCTGGTTAAGAGTGTCCCGGAAATCAAGCTCGGGATAGCAGTCGACGGTGATGCTGATCGCTTCGGCATTATTGATGAGGACGGCTCTTATATTGAACCGAACTATATCATTGCTCTGTTGCTTGACTACCTGGTGAGAACCAAGGGTGTGCAGGGTGGCGTAGCACGGAGTGTCGCCACGTCACACCTGGTTGATGCAGTTGCGGCAAAGCATGGCGTGAAACTTTACGAAACACCCGTTGGTTTCAAGTACATCGGAGAGCTCATCAGCCAGGATAAGATCATTATCGGCGGCGAAGAGAGCGCCGGTCTTTCGATCCGGGGGCATGTGCCTGAAAAGGACGGAATTCTCGCGTGTTTTCTGGTTGCCGAAATGGTTGCCCGGGAAGGCCTCTCATTGCGTGCGCTTCTTGAGCGGCTGTATTCAGAGGTCGGTCGCTATGTTACGAGGCGTGAGAATATTACTCTCTCGCCGGAACTTGACGGCTCGTTTCCCGAGAAGATGAAAGCACTTCCCGCAGCTTTTGCCGGCGTCAAGGTTGACCGGCTCATTACCATTGATGGCACCAAGTGCCTGCTGGCCGATGGCAGCTGGATCCTTTTTCGCAAGTCGGGTACCGAGCCGGTCGTGCGTCTCTACGGGGAGGCAGCCTCGGAGGAAAAATTGCAGGTTCTAGTGAGAGCGGCCAGGGATTTCATAAGCCAGGTTTGACGATGTAGGTCAAGCCATGACCAGTAGTACGATTTGAATAAATTTGTAGCCGCACCAGCAGTAGCTAGATTAACTAAATAAAATCAACCCTTTTGGAGGTTTGTATGTGGGATTATACGGACAAGGTTCGTGAACATTTCTTGAATCCGCTCAATGTCGGGGAGATACCCGATGCTGATGCGATCGGTGAAGTCGGCAGTCTTGCTTGCGGTGATGCGTTGAAGCTTTACCTGAAACTTGACGAAAACAAGGAACGTATTGTCGATGCCAAATTCCAGACCTTTGGTTGCGCCAGCGCGATTGCATCTTCTTCTGCGCTTACCGAGATGATCAAAGGGAAGACCCTTGATGAAGCGCTTAATGTTTCCAATCAGGAGATTGCCGAATTTCTCGGCGGGCTTCCCGAAGAGAAAATGCATTGCTCGGTCATGGGGCAGGAAGCCCTTGAGGTTGCCATTTCCAAGTATCGTGGCGGGCCGGTTCCTGGCCATGATCATGACCATCTTCATCCGGAAATGGAAGGTGAGGTAGTTTGCAAGTGTTTCGGTATTACCGACCAGTTTCTTAAAAAGGTCATCAAAGATAATAAACTGCATACCGCCGAGCAGGTGACCCACTTTACCAAGGCCGGCGGAGGATGTGGCGGCTGTATCCCGAAAATCACCGAGCTTATTGCCGAGGTAATGGGCGATCAGCCGAAAGAGGAGCGCAAGCGACCGGAGAAACTCACCAATCTTCGCAAGATGCAGCTCATTCAGGATGTTCTCGAGAAAGAGGTGCGTCCTCTGCTCTGGGCGGATGGCGGCGATCTTGAGCTTATCGACATCTCTGGGAGCAATGTCCAGATTGCCTTCCGCAAGGCCTGCGCTGGCTGCGCCTCTTCCGGCCATACCGCCAAGTTTGTGGAGCAGAAGCTGCGCGAGTTTGTTGCCGAGGACATCACGGTTGAGGAGGTCGAGGGATGAAGGTAGTCTACGTTGACAATAATGCCACCACCAAGGTCGATGAGGCTGTTTTCGAGGAAATGCGTCCCTATTTCTGCGAACTCTACGGAAATCCCAGCTCTATGCATTTTTTCGGCGGTCAGGTGCAGAAAAAGATCGATGAGGCGCGAAAGCGAACGGCAGCACTCCTGGGTGCCCTGCCCGAAGAGATCATTTTTACGGCCTGCGGAACGGAAAGCAACAATGCCGCAATTCGCTCAGCCCTGGAGATTTTTCCGGAAAAGCGCCACATTGTAACAACCCGAGTTGAACACCCCGCGGTGCTTACCCCCTGCCGTAATCTTTCCAAGCGTGGCTACCGTGTAACGGAACTTTCCGTGGATGGTGAAGGAAACCTGGACCTTGATGAACTCCGCGCTGTTGTTGACGAAGATACAGCCATTGTTTCGATCATGTACGCCAATAACGAAACGGGAGTTGTTTTTCCGATTGAGGAAATTGGTGCCATTGTGAAAGAGAAAGGAGCGTTCTTCCATACCGATGCGGTTCAGGCGGTAGGGAAAATTCCCATGAATATGGCAAGCTCGACCGTGGATATGTTGTCTCTCTCCGGCCACAAACTGCATGCTCCAAAGGGTATCGGGGCACTGTATGTCCGCAAGGGCGTGCCCTTCCGGCCTTTCATGGTTGGCGGTCATCAGGAAAGAAGCCGTCGGGCCGGGACTGAAAACGCCGCGGGAATTATTGCGCTTGGCAAGGCCTGTGAAATGGCGGGAGATTTTCTTGAAGAGGAAAACACCAAGGTCAAGGCGCTGCGGGATCGTCTGGAGTCTGAAATCGTCCGTCTGATACCGAATGTACGGGTAAACGGCGGCGGCGCCGTGCGTTTGCCGAACACAACTTCGGTTGCGTTCGAATTCGTTGAAGGTGAGGCTATTCTGCTTCTGCTCAACGAGAAGGGGATCTGTGCTTCCTCGGGAAGTGCCTGTACGTCCGGTTCGCTGGAGCCCTCCCATGTCCTGCGCGCCATGGGTGTTCCCTTTACCTGTGCCCATGGTTCGATTCGTTTCTCTCTTTCCCGTTTTTCGACCGACGATCAGATCGACACGATTATCCGGGAACTGCCCCCCGTTATTCATCGCCTGCGAGAGATGTCGCCATTTGGCAGGGAATTTCTCCAGAACAAATGATAGCTGTCTCGTGATTTGAATCAGGGCGGCATTGCAACGAATGAATAAATCTTCAGGGGCGGGTTACACTCGCCCCTGTTGTGTTTGAAGACATGATTCAGTACGGATCGAATGGGTTCTCCTGGGTTGAATATATTTTGCTGTAAACAAGAGGAGCTTTCATACAGTCATGAAGCGTAAAATAGCTGCAATAGTTCAAATAGTCTTTATCTTGCTGGTCATCGCCTTCGGCACCTATCAGCTTTACCAAGGGAACTTCGAGGCGAGTATTGCCACCATGCCGTTACTCATCATCTATTATCTTTTTGTAACGATGCGGCAGAAACGAATTAATGAACAGGAACAGCATGAAAAGGACGATGATGGAGAACGTCCCCGCTGAAATCGGCCGGCTCTTTCCAGGGTGCGGTTCAGACAATTATTTAATCAGTATGTTCGGGAAACGGAGACTTTTTCATGGGCTACCGCAATCTTCAGGAATGCGTCCTTGACCTTGAGAGGCATGGTGATCTGATTCGTGTTGACCATGAGATTGATCCCTGCCTGGAGGTGGGTGCAGTCCAACGTCGTGTCTACAGGGCTGGTGGCCCGGCGCTCCTCTTTACCCGGGTCAAAGGCTGTGCTTTTCCGATGCTCGCCAATCTTTTTGGCACCCGGAGCCGGATCCGCTTCATGTTCCGGGACACGCTGAAAGCGATGGAGCAAATAGCCGGGATCAGGAGAGACCCTCTGTCATTCTTGCGGGATCCACTTGGCGCTGCAGTTCTCCCCCGGCATGCCTATCATCTCCTTCCCGCAAAGACCCGCTCCGCACCGATCCTTGCAAATCGGACGTCAATCTCTCAACTGCCGCAACTCAGGTCGTGGTCCGAAGATGGTGGTGCCTATATCACCCTCCCTCAGGTATACACCGAGAGCCCCGCTACGCCCGGCTGGCGAAATTCAAACCTGGGGATGTATCGTATCCAGCTTTCCGGTGGCTCCTACCGGCCTGACGAAGAGGTCGGTGTCCATTATCAGATTCATCGTGGCATCGCTGCCCACCATGCCGAGGCTATCCGTTTGGGTGTTCCGCTCAAGGTGAATATCTTTGTCGGTGGTCCGCCGGCCCTTACCCTTGCCGCGGTCATGCCGCTCCCTGAGGGCATGCCTGAAATTGCCTTTGCCGGGCTCCTCGGCGGCCGCAGGGTCCATCTGGTACAGCCCCCCGGAGAGCTGCCGATCCTTGCGGAGTCAGACTTCTGTCTTGTCGGTGAGATTGATCCGGAACGGATTCTCCCGGAAGGCCCTTTTGGCGATCACATCGGCTACTACAGCCTGACCCATGATTTTCCCGCCATCAGGGTGAAGAGCGTTTTTCACCGGACCGGCGCAATCTGGCCCTTTACCACGGTGGGGAGGCCTCCCCAGGAAGATTCCGAGTTCGGCGCGTTTATCCATGAACTGACTGCGCCGCTCATTTCAACCGTCGTCCCCGGTGTCCATTCCGTGCATGCCGTTGACGCTGCCGGAGTGCATGCCCTGCTGCTGGCCATTGGCTCGGAGAGGTATGTGCCATACCGTCCTACGAGCAAGCCGCGGGAGCTCTTGACCCTGGCCAATTCCATTCTCGGCCAGGGCCAGCTTTCCCTTGCCAAGTACCTGCTGATTGTGGCCGAAGGAGACAACCCCGGACTCGATATTTCGGATGTCCCTGGATTTCTCCAGCACATGCTGGAGCGGGTTGACTGGCGACGCGACCTGCATTTCCAGACCTGTACCACCATGGACACTCTCGACTATACCGGCTCCGCCCTCAACGAAGGCTCCAAAGTGGTGATTGCCGCGGCAGGCCCTGCTATCCGCTCCTTGCCGGCTTCCTTGCCTGCCGACCTCCGCCTTCCCTCGGGTTTTGCCGACCCGAGAATCTGCCTTCCCGGAATTATCGTTGTCCGGGGACCTGCCTGCCAGGAATACCGTGAGTGCCTGACCGCGGACATGGCGGCTTTCTGCGACTTCTATCGAGATAATGTCTCGCTTTCCTCCTTTCCCCTGATTGTTATTGCCGATGACAGTGAGTTTACGGCCCGAAACCTCGACAACTTCATCTGGGTAACCTTTACCCGCTCAAATCCCGCGGCGGATCTCTACGGCATTGGTGCTTTCCTGGAGTGTAAGCATTGGGGCTGTCGCGGACCCCTTGTTATCGATGCCCGCAGAAAACCGCACCATGCACCGCCTCTGGTGGATGATCCCGAGATTGAGAGGCGTGTTGATGCGCTTGGTGCTCCGGGTGGGCCGCTTCATGGGATAATCTGACAACGCCGGGCGCTTACTGAGTAAGGATGCAGTAGGCGTTCCGTTACGAAGTTTTTCAGAATTACCTTCAGCAGGAGAGGTTTGATATGGCGATTGCCAAAGAGTCGAGAAAAAAGATTGATAATGCCGTATCCTCGTCAAAGCAACTCTTCCGGAGCATCCTGCAGGCAATTCCAGATCTTGTCTCCGTTGTAGACCGTGATTTCAGGGTGGTGTTTTCCAATCTGCGCGGAGAGCACGAGGGCCTCAATCCAAAAGTTCTCAGAAAACAGTCAAGACCGTATTGTTACGACCTTTACTACCCTGGCCGTGAAAAGCACTGTGACAGCTGCCATGCACAGGAGGTTTTCGATACCGGTAAAGTTGTTGTTACCGAAAAGTATCATCCGAATGCCGGACATGTGGAAATCCACTCTTTTCCTATTTTCGATGAAGCCGGGACTGTTGAAATGGTTGGCGAATACCATCGGAATATTAATGCCAGACGTCAGGCGGAGGAGGCGCTGCGGGAAAAGAATCAGGTTCTGGAGGAAATAATCAACGCCTCTCCGCTGGCTATTATCGCCCTGGACGAGAAGATCAATCTCACCCTCTGGAATCCGGCCGCTGAGAATATGTTCGGCTGGCAAAAGGATGAGGTGCTCGGCAGGCCCTACCCGCTTGTCTCCGAGGATTGCCGGGATGAACTCATGGAAAACATTCGTAGTCTCAACGAAGGGGTGTCGCGTCGTACCATGGAAACCCACCGGATGCATAAGGACGGTACGCTGATTGATGTGAGCCTTTCTACCGCACCCATGCTGAATCGCGATGGCGTGACCATCGGCTATATGGCAATTATGGCGGATATCCGGGAGAGGAAACAGGCTCAAGAAGCTCTCCGGGAATCCGAAGCGAATTACCGGACCATCTTTGATGCAGCCAATGACGCCACCTTTGTTTTTGATCCGGAAAACGGCGATATGCTTGATGTCAACCGGAAGATGTGTGAGATGTACGGCTATTCACGTGAAGAGGTCTTGCGGCTCAATGTTGAAAACCTGAGCGCGGGTGAGCCACCGTATACCTACCAGGACGTCATGAAAATGATCTGGAAAACCAAGTACAACAAGTCCCACATGTTCGACTGGCTGGCCAAGGACAGGGAGGGCCGGTTGTTCTGGGTCGAAGTTAATATGAAGGGCGCAATAATCGGTGGAGAATACCGGGTGCTGGCGGTTGTCAGGGACATTACGGAGCGCAAGGCTGCCGAAGAGGAAAACAGGAAGATGCAGGAAAGGCTCCGGCAAATGGACAAAATGGCTGCCATTGGAACTCTTGCCTCCGGAATTGCCCACGAGATAAACAATCCGAACAATTTTATCCTTTCAAATGCCCAGTTCATTTCTGATATCTGGCCGGATCTCAACAGAATCCTGACCCATTATGCCGAGGAGCATGGCGAATTCTACCTCGGCCGGCTGAGTTTTTCGGAAGCAAATGAATTTATACCAAAATTGCTTGATGGGCTGGTGGAAGGATCCCACCGTATCAACGGCATTGTTACCGGCCTGAAAGATTTTGCCCGTCAGGAAAAGACCCGTTTAGACCAGAAGGTTGACATCAATAAAGTCATTGAAGCGTCGCTTACCATGCTGCAGAACCAGATTCGAAAACACACGGACCGTTTTCAATGCATTCTCGCGGAAAATCTTCCCCCGGTTACCGGCAGCTTTCAGCAACTAGAGCAGGTTACCGTAAATCTGATCATGAATGCCCTCCAGTCTCTTTCTGGCAGAAATTCCGGGGTTTTTATCAGTACCTCGTATGCAAAATCCATCGACCAGATCATCATCAAGGTTGTGGATGAGGGTGAAGGAATGCCGACTGAAGTTCAACAGGCGATCTTTGATCCATTTTTCACTACCCGGCTTGATTGCGGAGGAACCGGACTCGGACTCTCCATTTGTTTTAGTATCGTGAAAGAGCATGGCGGTATCATCGAGTGCGAATCGGAACCGGAGAGAGGGTCGACTTTCCTGGTGAGGCTTCCGGTTACTTAGGGCATTAAAAAGGGGGGGAGTAAATCATGATACCGGCCGCTTCATTTCCAATTCTTCTGGTTGATGATGAAAAACATATCCTGCTGTCATCGGAATCGGTGCTCCGTTTTGCCGGCATCAGGGAAGTGAAGGCCGTTGATGACAGCCGACAGGTCCTGCCGATTCTTGAAAAGAGTGACATCGGCGTTATTGTCCTGGACCTGTTCATGCCGTATCTGCCGGGCAAGGAGCTTCTTGCCGCAATCTGCCGCGAGTACCCGCACATTCCGGTTATTGTCATGACTGCTGCCGATGAGGTGGAAACCGCCGTCGAATGTATGCGCATCGGCGCCTTCGATTATTTGGTCAAGCCGGTGGAAAATTCGCGATTAATCTCAAGCGTAAGAAGGGCGCTGGAGATCTGCAGCCTGAAAAGTCAGGTTCTGCAGCTCAGGGAGCACCTCCTGACCAACCGGGTCAAACGTCCGGAAGCTTTCTCTTCCATAATTACTGCAAGCCCGAAAATGTCGGCGGTTTTTCAGTACTGTGAAGTTATTGCGGAATCCCTGCAGCCTGTAATCATTATCGGCGAAACGGGGGCGGGCAAGGAGCTTGTTGCCAAGGCAATCCATGATCTGAGCGGCGTTCGGGGGAAATTCATACCCGTCAATATTGCGGGATTGGATGACAATATGTTCTCCGATACCCTGTTTGGTCACAAGAAGGGAGCTTTCACCGGCGCTGACCAGGCCCGAAGCGGCCTCATCACCCAGGCAGCCGGGGGAACCTTGTTCCTGGATGAGATTGGTGATCTGAGTGAGCTTTCCCAGGTGAAGCTCCTCCGGCTGCTGCAGGAGCAGGAATATTACCCGGTAGGTTCTGACATACCCCTCATCAGTGATGCGCGCATTGTCGCTGCAACCAACAGAGACTTGCGTGAGATGACCGCGGCAAAGACGTTTCGGAACGATCTTTACTTCCGACTCTGTTCTCATCAAGTGATGCTTCCTCCGCTGCGCGAGCGTGGGGAAGATATTCCTCTGCTCCTTGAATTCTTTCTCAAAGCCGCAGCACAGATTTTCAGGAAAAGCACTCCAACCTATCCAGCGGAATTGGTGACCCTGCTGTCCAGCTACGATTTTCCGGGGAATATCCGTGAAATGAAATCCATGGTATTCGATGCTGTTGCCCGTCATGTAACGGGGATGCTGTCCATGGAGCGATTCCGTGAGGTTATCGGAAATCGTCCGGCTCTTTCCGGGCAGGATTCACTCCTTTCCCAGCGCCTGAACGACTGGCTGCTTGAATCGGGTGGGCGCTTTCCCAAGGTGCGTGAAGTGGAGGAGCTGTTGATTGATGAGGCTATGAAGCTTGCCAAGGGCAACCAGGGCATCGCTGCATCACTGCTCGGCTTTACCCGCCAGACCTTGAATAAGCGGCTTAAAGTCCGGAAGGAGAAGAGCGGATAATTTGTTTTACTGTTGATGCATTCATTTTTTGTTGCCAGATTCTTTTGACGGATATGGCGAAAGAATAGCTCGAATTGTCATTGTCTCCCCGTATACTCTTTTCATCTATGCTCCGCAATTCCTTTCAGTTTTTTGGACAGAAATCCATAAAAGCCGGGATGAAAAATCCTTTCCATCTGTAAAATATTTTTACAGCTCCCCTAGATCATTTATTTACAGCTCGTTCTCCCCTGAACGGCGCTTCTCCCCGCAAAAAACTTTACAGCGTCCCCTTTTTCAAAGCTTGCAAAAATTTTTTAACTATTCAAAATCAAACAGTATTTTGGTGAAGTGTATGTTGGCACGGCCTCTGCTATTACAGTTGGCATACGGTGCATTGCTTAAGCTTGTGCGGTGAGTTGACGCATGAATTTCGCTGCAAAGACATCGCGATTCCATGCTTGGCGTAAACCAAAGTTTTACTGATTTTGGCCTGTGGGGGACCGCAGTGGGAATGGAGGTGACCAGGACTGAAAGAGGATGGCTGGTTCGCTGTGAAAGTTGGGTAGCAAGCAGATGGTTGCAATTAAAAAAATTAACGAGGAGGCAGAAAATGGCATTAGCAGATCAGGTATTTGATTTCTTTATTCCGTCAGTAACCAAAATGGGCATCGGTGCAGTCAAGCAGCTTGGCGCAACGGCAAATTTTCTTGGTGGCACAAAAGCTCTGCTCATTACCGACAAAGGAATGGTCGAGATGGGTGTGGCCGACCAGATGAAGAAGCTGCTGGAGGACGCAGGTGTTCCGACGGTTATCTTCGGGGGAGCCGAGCCCAATCCTACCGACCTGAATATTCGTGCGGGCCTGAAAGTCTACAAGGATAATCAGTGTGACATGCTGGTCAGCCTCGGCGGCGGCAGTTCGCACGACTGCGCCAAGGGGGTCGGCATTGTTGCGACCAATGAAGGCGATATCCGCGATTTCGCCGGCATCGACACCGTACCGAATCCACTGCCGCCTTTCATTGCCATCAATACCACGGCCGGCACTGCCAGTGAGATGACCCGTTTTGCCGTCATCACCAACACCGACATCCATGTGAAGATGATCTTCGCAACTGCCAGGATCACACCTGCTGTTGCCATCAATGATCCGGTACTCATGGTCGGTATGCCTCCCGCACTGACAGCCGCAACCGGTATGGATGCCCTTACCCACGCAATCGAAGCTTATGTGGCTGCGCTTGCCAACCCGGTTACCGATGCCTGTGCACTCGCTGCCATCAAGCTGGTGAACGAATATCTCCCTCAAGCCGTGGCAAACGGTGACAATCTCGAGGCTCGGGACAAGATGGCCTATGCCGAATATTTGGCCGGCATGGCTTTTAATAATGCCGGCATCGGTATCGTACACGCGATGGCTCACCAGCCAGGTGCCTTGCTCAATAAACCTCACGGTGTCTGCAACGCCATCCTGCTGCCGTACGGTTGCGACTTTAATCTTATTGCTTGTCCCCAGCGGTATGCTGACATCGCTGTTGCCATGGGGGTAAATCCTGCCGGTCTCACTATCATGGAAGTTGCGGAAAAGGGCGTAGCAGCGATCCGAAAGCTTTCCGCTGCTGTTGGAATTCCTGCCGGGCTTTCGGCGATTGGTGTCAAGGAGAGCGATATTCCTCTGCTGGCGGACAATGCCATCAAAGATATCTGCTGTCTCTTCAATCCGCGGAAAATAAAAATTGACGATCTTACCAGGCTTTATAAAGAAGCTATGTAAGGCCATGCGTGACGGGGGGGTACGTACTCCCCCGAAGCATAATTTGATGGGAACGTCATTGACTTTCACGACGACATATTGAAGGGGGCGAAATGAAAAAATTGATAGTCTTGGCATTGTTGGGAGCTTTGCTGGCCAGGCCGGAACTCTCTTATGCCGCAAATGCCCGGGATTATATTCCTCTGCCTGATGGAACAATGCTTTTCTGTACCTATTTCAAGCACATCACGGCAAACACGCTGTTTGCAAACGGCAATAAGGTTAGTAACGATTTCAACCTGAATGCCAATATCGGTATCTTCAGGCCGGTCTACTACACGAATATAGGCAATGCGCTGTATGGAGACGGAGGACTTACCGTTGACCCTCAGGCGTTGATCTTGTTTGGCGAGCAGCACCTGGACGGTGCGGCTGTGGGTGATGCGAATCTTTCGGACTCCGGGCTTGCTGACTCGACAGTACTGGCGACCTTCTGGTTTGTCAACGCGCCGAAGGAGAAACTCTGGGTCGGTTTTTCTCCCTACATCACCCTGCCAATCGGTCATTACAACAAGAACAGGTCGTTCAATCTTGGCAACAACCGCTGGGCGATCAAGCCTGAGCTCGGAATTGTAAAGGGCGTCGGGGAGAACTTCTATGCTGACTTTATTGTGAACGGCGAATTTTATACCGACAACAATGACTTCTACAACGGCGTGACCCAAGTGAAAAAATCACAGGACCCCGTACTCGGCATTGAGACGCACCTCAGCTACGATATTACCAAGCAGTGGTACATGTCGCTTGACTACTTTTACAATTATGGCGGTGAAACAAAAGTGGAAGGGGTCAAGCAAAATGACGAGCTGAACAATCATGGTCTGGGAGTATCGCTTTTCTGGATGGTGGGTAGCAACAATCAATTGATGATTGAATATCGTAATGATTTTTCCGTCAAGAGCGGTGCCGGAACGGACACGTTTGGAGCACGCTGGGCGTATTTCTTCTGAAAAATCGGTACGAAAAGTTCGAGGGGTAGATGTTTCAACTCTTGTTGACCTTACTGGTTAGTAAGCCTCTACTGCCTTATCGGGTATAAGATAGGTATCTGTTCTGGCGCTGCGAAAAATTTTCACCTAATGATATTTGGCCCGAAAATCCTCCTTTTCGGTTTTGGGCGCTGTTTGAATCCGGCGCCCGTTTTTTTATAGTGTACTGCTCTAACAAAATGAATTTATTTCAGAGGGAGACCACAATATGCAACACGAGCTCTATCAGAGAAAACTGGTAACGGCTGAAGAAGCGGTGAAATCCGTCAAATCCGGCGATTGGGTTGACTACGGTATTTGTGTCGGCCATCCCGTTGTCACGGACACGGCCTTGGCGGCCCGTGCCGGAGAGTTGTCCGATGTCAAGGTCAGGGGCGGCATCAGCATGTGGATGCCGGCGATCTGCTCCATTCCGGACCCAGGAAACCACTTTACCTGGAACTCCTGGCACTGTACCGGGGTTGACCGGAAAATAATCGAGATGGGCTGTGGCTACTATTCTCCGATGCGCTATTCGGAATTGCCGGGCATGTACCGGGACAATGTGGAAACCGTGGATGTGGCAATGTTTCAGGTGGCTCCCATGGATGAAAAAGGCTACTTCAATTTCGGGCCCCAGTCGTCCCACTTGATGGCGGTCTGCGAAAAGGCCAGGATTATCATCGTGGAAGTAAACAGGAATATGCCGCGCTGTCTGGGCGGGTTCGAAGAAGGAATCCATGTATCCCAGGTCGACTTTGTCGTCGAGGGCGATAATCCGCCGCTTGCACAGCTGAAGGGTAACGGACTGACCGACGTAGACCGGAAAGTTGCGGAACTGATTGTTGCGGAAATCCCCAACGGCGCCTGCCTGCAGCTTGGCATCGGGGGGATGCCCAACGCGGTGGGGACCCTGATCGGAGAGTCGGATTTGAAAGACCTGGGTGTGCATACGGAGATGTACGTCGATGCTTTCGTGGACCTGTCCCGGCAAGGCAAAATTAACGGGTCCCGGAAGAACATCGATCGCTTCCGGCAGGTCTTCGCCTTTGGCGCCGGAACCCAAAAGCTCTACGACTTTATTCACGACAATCCGCAGGTCATGAGTTGTCCGGTTGATTACATCAATGATGTCCGCAGGGTGTCCATGATTGATAATTTTATCTCAATCAATAATGCCGTTGAGGTTGACCTGTTCGGACAGATCTCATCCGAATCATCCGGGACCAAACAGATCAGCGGCACCGGAGGTCAACTCGACTTTGTCATGGGCGCCTATCTGTCCAACGGCGGTAAGAGTTTTATCTGTCTTTCCTCCACCTATGGTAAGGCGGGAGAACCAAAATCCCGTATTGTTCCGACCCTTACCCCCGGCAGTATCGTGACCGCAAGTCGCAGTTGTGTGCAGTGGGTGGTGACGGAATTCGGCAAGGTCAATCTGAAAGGGCTCAGTACTTGGCAGAGGGCAGAAGCTCTTATCTCCATCGCGGATCCCGATTTCCGGGATGACTTGGTCAGGGCGGCGGAAAAGATGAAAATCTGGCGGAACAGCAACCGGATTTGATGCAAGTGAAAGCTCTGAAAGCATCATCCCTGGTAACGTGTCAACTGCGACCCTTTACGGAACCACAGATTCTGTCCCAATACCGAAGGAGGTGGTCGAGATGGCAGGAAAAATAAAACAGCTGATCGAAGGGATACTTGCAGAGCGTTCCAAGGGAAACGAGATGCTGGCCAAAGTGGTTAAGACAAAACTTATTCTGAAGGGAATTAATCCCGACCACTATTCAGACCAGTCTGCTGATGACCCGGCGATAATCAGCAAACTGGAAAATATGCGGCAAAATTCGTAGCACTGAAACAGGAGACATCCCATGACCATTGCAATTGCACGTTCTGAAAAGGGCACAGTGGCTGAGGCAGTGCGTGAATTGATGGACACTTTTGGTTCAGGCACGCTGAAGATGATTATTTACTTCGCGTCGACAAAATTTGCACCTTCAGAGATAAGCGCAAAAATGCAGTCGGCCTTCCCGTCGACAACGATTTTCGGCTGCTCTTCCGCGGGAGAAATATTTCAGGGGAAGATGGCGATGGGATCAATTGTTGCCATGGCTTTCGATGATGCTTCGCTCGTGGATGTCAAGGTTGCAGTGGTCAAAAACCTGAGCAGAAAAATTGATGTGCGCGATGCCTATCTTTCTTTTGAAAGGCATTTCGGTGAGCCTGTCAACGAGATGAAGCCAGCGAACTATCTCGGTATTGTTCTGGTGGATGGCATGTGCGGGCGCGAGGAAAGGTTGATGGAAGCTATCGGTGACGGAACGAATGTTCTGTTCATCGGCGGGTCCGCGGGAGACGATCTGAACTTCCAGTCTACCCACGTCTACGCCAATGGAAAATCCTATACCGATGCAGCTGTCCTTGCACTCCTCAAGCCAGTTGCGCCCTTCGAACTTGTCAAGACCCAGAGTGTCCGTGAAATGGGAGTAGAGCTGGTCGTAACCAAAGCGAATGAAGAGCAACGGGAGATCGTCGAATTCAATTACCGGCCGGCCGCGCAAGCTTACGCTGACGCATTAGGAGTCTCGGTGCATGAGCTGGCGGCACTTTTTCCCAGCCACCCGCTTGGGCTGGTAATTGATGGAGAACCATACATCCGGAGTCCGAAGCATATTGCCGGGGGCAGCGTATTCTTCCATTGCAGTTCAGTGGAGGGCATGCCGCTCTCGCTGCTCAAACTGACGAATCTAATTGACGATACCAAGGATACATTGGCGAGATCGATTGCCAAACTGGGTGGTGTTTCGGGGGTAATTGTCTTTAACTGCGCGCACCGGGCGTTGGAGTTGGAGTACAAACACCTCACGGATACATACGGTGCGGTGTTTGCCGAAGTTCCGACAATCGGCTTCAATTCCTACGGAGAACAGTTCATCGGGCATATGAACCAGACTGCTACCATGATTGTATTCAGTTAGGAGCCTGAAGATGGGGCTGGCCAACGAAAAAAACTACGCAAATCTTTCCCTTGAGGGCCAGAAAAAACATCGGTTAATAATGAAAGTTACTAAGAAAAAGTAGAGAGAAAAGGAGCTAAGCTATGGCGGGACAAGAACAGGGAAATCCGGCGGTTGTAGGATTGGCAGGATTTGGTTTGACGACGTTGCTTTTGCAGTTTCATAATCTTGGCTGGTGCGGAACAGGGGTTGTGTTCTGCACGGCAATCATCCTGGGCGGGGGCGCTCAACTGGTAGCCGGTTTTCAGGAATTCCGCTGCGGCAACAACTTCGGTTACAGCGCATTTACGGTCTTTGGAGCGTTCTGGCTTTCCTTGGGGTTGATCTGGCTGATTATGGACCTGCAGGGATCGCCCGGTTCTTTTGTCGGCAACCATCTACGGGTTACCCCTCAAGATATCGGAATGTTCCTGTTGGCCTTTACGCTGTATGCCGGGATCATGTGGGTTGCCTCGCTGAGAATCAGCTCTATGATGGCCTTTACCTTTACCACGGTACTATTCGGTTTTATCGGACTTGATCTGATATTTCTGGCTGGTCTGAAGTGGCTCATGCCCTTTGTTGCCGTGGATCTGATCATCTGTGCACTCTCAGCCTGGTACATGATGGCACATATCATCTTCCTGCAGGTATTCGGAAGTGATCTCCTGCCGGTGGGGAAGCCATGGATCGGTTGTGTGAAAACTTCAGAGAATTGTGATGTCACTGTTTGTGGAACCGCTGCGGGGTGATTCTGCTGGGAGAAACGGCGCGCTGATGGGTTAGGGGTAATAGCGCTCACCAAAGATCGCGGAGCCAACACGCACCAGCGTGGCTCCTTCCTCAATGGCAACTTCGAAATCCCCGGACATGCCCATGGAGAGTTCTTCCATGGTGATTCCGGGGATTTTTTCCGCCGCGAGCAGGCCGGAAAGTTTTTTCAGTTCCCGAAAATAAGGTCGAGCCCGCTCCGGTTCATCGAAGAATGGCGGCATGGTCATGAGTCCCTTTACCCGGAGGTGGGGAAGGAGAGCGACTTCCCGGGCCAGTTGAAACAGCTCTTCTGCGGAAGTCCCGGATTTTGTTGTCTCCCCCGAAATGTTTACCTGGAGAAGGATATCGCAAACTTTATCGACTTTCCCCCATTGACGATCGATTTCCTGTGCCAGAGATAGGCGGTCCACCGAGTGGATAAGTCGGGTGAGACCCGCAAGGTACTTTACCTTATTGGACTGAAGAGAGCCGATGAAGTGCCATTCCACGGATTCGGGGAGCTTCTGCGCTTTTTCCAGGAACTCCTGGACATAGTTTTCACCGAAAAACTGTTGGCCTGCTTCCAGGGCGGCTTTGACAGCTTCTGTAGGCTGGGTTTTCGAGACGGCGACGAGTTTAACCGAATCGGCGTTCCGGCCGGAACGTTGTGCCGCGCTGATGATACTGTCCTGGATATGCTTCAGATTCTCGGCGATCGACATAAGATACCCCTTTAGCCCAAGGCTCCGAGTGTCCGGAGCGCCTCCAGCACCTCGCAGAGCGGCAGCCCAACCACGTTGGTGTAGGATCCTTCGATTTTCCTGATCATGTGGGCGGCGTCACCCTGGATTGCGTAGGCCCCGGCCTTGTCGAACGGGCAGCCGCTGGCAATATACGTGTGGATTTCGTCGTCACGCAACTCTTTGAAATACACCAGGGTCTTTACCGCTGCGGTGATTTCGGCGTTGGAAATGCTGTCGATGACGGAGAAGCCGGTAATAACCTGGTGAACCTTTCCGGAGAGCTTGCGAAGCATCCGTTCCGCATCCGCGGCATCCTGCGGTTTACCCATGATCTCATCTTCACTGACTACGATGGTGTCGGCGCCGATAAAGAATCGGCCGTTGCCGAGTGTGGCCACGTCTCGGGCCTTGTCCCTGGCCAGGCGCATGGCATGGTCTTCCGGCGCTTCGTCCGGGAGCAGCACCTCATCAATGCCACTGGGCCGCACGGAAACCGGAATGCCGGCGGATTGCAGGAGTTCCACCCGGCGTGGTGAAGCGGACGCCAGGACGATAGTGGCTGAAGCTGTCATCATTTCTCCGTAGTTTGGTCTTCAGAAGTATTCTGGAGTTTGCGTTTGCGGCGGAAAACGAAGGCCAGCAGCGTGCCGCCAAGGATGACCACGCCGAGAGAAAGTCTGAGCAGGTCTCTCGTGATGATGCCTGACACCAGTGAAAGGAAACCCATGAGAATGAGCAGTGCCTCCAGAGAAAAAAGCCTGCCGATCAACGATATTTCCTGTTTCTGTTTATCACTGTCCATCTGTGGCACCTTTCTTTGGACTGGCGGCTGATTGTGAAAGATGTCGCGCGACTGCCGTACCGCACCCAAACGTTTTAACTCAGGAAGATGCGCGTTCCGGATTGCGGGGCAGCGACGTCTGCCATCTTTCCAGGTCAACAAGGGCACGTTCGGCCAGTCGTTGCCGGCGTTCGGATTTCTTCATTTTGCCGGTGATGGCGGGGAACAGGCCGTAGTTCACGTTCATGGGCTGGAAATGCTGGGGGTCCGCTTCCGTAATATGTTGTACCAAGGCGCCGTGAGCAATTGTTGCGGGGGGAATCGGAATCACGGTGTCAGGACCATGCAGAGCCAGAAGTGCGGCGTTTATACCGGCCAGAAATCCCGTTGCCGCGGACTCCACATAGCCCTCGACGCCGGTAATCTGTCCGGCGAAGAGAATCCGCGGTTCCGACAGCATCTGCAGCGACTTGGTCAGGATGCGCGGTGCATTGATGAAGGTATTGCGGTGCATGGAGCCGAGGCGGACGAATTCCGCCTGCTGGAGCCCGGGAATCATCCGGAAGATTCTCTTTTGCTCCGGATAGGTGAGTTTCGTCTGGAAGCCGACCAGGTTGTACATGGTCGCTTCCCTGTTTTCCATGCGCAGCTGAACAACAGCGTGCGGTTCCTTGCCGGTGCGCGGATCAACGAGCCCGACCGGTTTCATCGGGCCGAAGCGGAGAGTGTCCGGACCTCGTGAGGCAATTTCCTCCACCGGCATGCAGCCTTCGAAGTGGATCAACTTCTCGAAATCCCGCGTGGGCACCTTGTCGCCGGCCAGCAGTTCGGTGATGAAGTCCTCGTACTCCTCCTTGGTCATGGGGCAGTTGAGGTAATCATCCCCATCACCCTTGCCGTAACGGGAGGCACGGAAAACCGTATTCATATCAACCGATTCGGCCGAGACGATCGGTGCGATGGCGTCGTAGAAATAGAGGTAGGGACCGGTCAGGTTGCTGATGGCACGGGCCAGCGGCTCGCTGGTGAGCGGCCCGGAAGCAATGATGACGATACCTTTTTCCGGAATTTCAGTGACCTCTTCCCGAACCAGGGTGATCAGCGGATGGTTTTCGATCTTCTCCGTAACGAAACGGGAAAAAAGGTCCCGATCCACTGCCAGTGCGCCTCCGGCAGGAACCCGGGTGGCATCCGCCGCCGTCATGAACAGGGTGCCGAGCCTGCGCATCTCCTCTTTGAGCAGGCCGACGGCGTTTTCCAGGCCTGCGCCACGCAGGGAGTTGGAACAAACCAGTTCCGCAAGGGAGGTCAGAGCATGGGCCTCGGAAAAACGCTGCGGCTTCATCTCGATCAGGGTGACCGCGATGCCGAGGTTTGCCGCTTGCCAGGCTGCTTCACAGCCGGCAAGGCCGCCGCCGATGATGGTAATTCCCTGAGGGGTCACTCTTCTTTACCCCCGCTTTCCGGCATTTCCTTGAATTCGCATTTCGGGCACTTGAGGAAGGCGCCCTGACGTTTGTACACCTTCTGCGCCATTACTGGGAAGCCGCACTGCGGGCATGGTTTCGCCACCGGCGGATCCCAGAGGGCGAATTTGCATTCCGGATAGCGACTGCAGGAATAGAAAAATTTACCGTAACGGGATTTCTTTTCCGTCAATTCCCCTTTTTCGCATTCGGGACAGGTGACACCGGTACCTCTCGGCTTGACCAAAGGCTGATTGTTCTTGCATTCCGGATACCCCGAGCAGGCCAGGAATTTGCCGAAACGGCCATCCTTGATCAGCATCGGCTTGCCGCATTTTTCACACATCTCCTCGGAGAAAACCGGTTCCTCCGGTTCGCCCTGCGCACCCTTGTCCATGGCGCGCGTGTAGCGACAACCGTCCTGGTAGCCGGAGCAGGCAATGAACTTGCCCATTTTTCCCAGTTTTTCCACCAGAGGCTTGCCGCACTCGGGGCAGTTTTCGCCGATTTCCTTCACCCGCCGGGGTTCACTGAGCTTTTCCTGGAGCTGGCTGGTGAAAGGTCCCCAGAACTCGCGCAGTAGCTGTTTCCATTCCTTTTCGCCGCGGGATACCTGGTCCAGTTCTTCTTCAAGGCCCGCGGTGAAATTGTAATCCACATATTTGGGGAAATCTTCGGTCAAGAGGTCATTGACCACCATGCCGGTGTCCTGGGGGAAAAAGCGTTTCTTGTCCAGTACTGCATATTTTCGCTCGATGAGAGTGTTGAGAATGCTTGCATAGGTGGAAGGGCGGCCGATGCCGTATTCCTCCAGGGTCTTCACCAGGGTTGCTTCCGTGTAGCGAGGCGGCGGCTGGGTAAAATGCTGCTCGGGGATGACGTCAAGGAGCGACAGTGCCTCCCCTTCCTCGAGAGGGGGGAGAATGCCTTCCTTTTCTTCCAATTCGTCGTCCTTGCCTTCTATGTAGAGTTTCATGAAACCGGGAAAGCGGATCACGCTCCCGGCGGCCCGGAAGAGTGTGCCGCTGCCGGCGCTGATGTCGACCGAGGTCTGGTCGAGCAGTGCAACGGTCATCTGGCAGGCCAGGGTGCGCTTCCAGATCAGGTCATACAGTTTGAACTGGTCCGGGGTGAGGTGCTTCTTCAGTTCGGTCGGTGTCTTGGATAGGTAGGTGGGCCGGATCGCCTCATGGGCCTCCTGGGCATTTTTCGATCTATTCTTGAAGTGCCGGGGTTTTTCCAGGGCATATTCGGCGCCGAAGAGGGAGGTAATCACCTCCTGGGCTTCAGTGAGTGCCTGGGAAGAAAGATTGACACTGTCGGTACGCATATAGGTAATGAGGCCGACCGCCCCATCGGCGCCGATTTCAATACCTTCATAGAGTTTCTGCGCCGTGGACATGGTCTTCTTTGCCGAGAAGCCAAGTTTTCGTGCCGCTTCCTGCTGGAGAGTCGAGGTGGTGAATGGCGGCGAAGGGTTGCGCTTCTTTTCGCTCTTCGTGACCTTCTCGACCCGGCAGGTCTGACCGAGAATTGCCTTTTTTATGCTGTCAGCCGTTGTCTGATCGGGGATGTCGAATTTTCCGAGTTTCTTGCCAGCGAAAGTGATGAGATTGGCCTTGAAATTCTGGCCGGCGTTCTTCTCCAGGTTTGCTCCAACCGTCCAGTATTCCTGCTCCACGAACGCGGCGATCTCTTTTTCCCGCTCGCAGATCAAGCGGAGAGCCACTGATTGCACGCGCCCTGCGGAGAGACCGTAGCGGATCTTTTTCCAGAGGAAGGGCGAAAGATTGAAACCAACGAGATAGTCGAGAATCGAGCGTGCCTGTTGGGCATCAACCAGTTCCAGTGCAATATCACGTGGGTGTTTGACGGCATGGATGATTGCATCCTTGGTGATCTCGTGGAATACGACCCGTTTTATTTCAAGTTTGGACTTTTTCGAATCAACGCCCAGTGCCGCAAGCAGATGCCAGGAAATGGCTTCTCCCTCACGGTCGGGGTCAGTCGCGAGCAGCAGCGAGCTGGAGTTTTTCAATTCCTTTTTGATCGCCTGAATATGTTTCGTGCTTTCGGGCAGCACCGCATACTTCGGCTCAAAGTCATTTTCTATGTCGACCGAGCCCTGTTTGCTGGGAAGAGCTCGAACATGACCATAGGAGGCCAGGACCTTGTAGTCCGCACCGAGGAATTTTTCAATTGTTCGTGCTTTTGCGGGTGATTCGACGATCACGAGTTTCTGGGACATATTTCACCATGAATAAGTTAGAGAAGAGGATTAAATAACTTCCTATAGCAAGAATCTAACACGTATATTTGGAATTTGAAGAAGGAAGCGTGAAAAAAGGCTTCATCATTGATGATGAAAGTTGGTCCTTCCCGTGATACCGTGATTCGCTCTGGAGTTTTGCCTGAAGTATACACCAGGACAAAAAGGATATTTATCGGTAATGGCTGGATTATGCAAGCAGAAAGTGTTTTCCGGGGAGTTGCGTGATGATGCCATTCAGTTCCAGGCGCAGTAAAATAGCGGAAACTTCAGCCACTGTCAACGCGCTTCTTGCCGCGATTTCATCAATATGCAGGGTGGATGTCGAGAACAGGGAGTATATTACCGCTTCCTGCGGTGAAAAAGTGACTCTGGTCACAGAGGTGCCTGGCGCGCTTTCTCCGCGATGCTGCGGCAGGTCTTCCAGGATGTCCGCAACCGTTTCCACCAGTTTTGCACCCTGTTTGATAAGCCGATTGGTTCCCCGGCTGTTTGTTGAGTGAATGTTTCCGGGGATCGCATAGACGTCCCGTCCCTGTTCCAAGGCGCATTGCGCAGTGATAAGCGAGCCGCTGCCTTCTGCCGCTTCGACAACCAGTATTCCGCTGGAAATGCCGCTGATGATCCGGTTGCGTCGCGGAAAATTTTCGGCAAGGGGCACTGTGCCCATGGGAAACTCGGAGAGGAGAGCCCCACGGGATGCCATTTCGGCAAAAAGTGACCGGTTCTCCCGTGGATAGATGACGTCGATTCCGCAGCCCAGGACTCCGATGGTTATCCCTTGCTCCAGCAGTGCGCCCCGGTGTGCTGCCGCGTCGACGCCACGCGCCATACCCGAGACAACGGTGATGCCCTGACAGGCAAGTTCACGGGCCAATTTCTGGGTTGTCGCAATGCCGTACCCCGATGCCTGGCGGGATCCGACAATGCCGATTGCCGTAGCGGTGTTCTCCAAGGTGCCTTTCACGTAGAGGTAGGGGGGCGGATCAGGCAGATGGCGAAGCAGTCGCGGGTACTCGGGGTTCTGGAGCGTGACAATTCTCGCGCTGTTTTTCCGGGTAGTCTCCCACTCTTTTTTCGCCCAGTCACTGCCGTCATGTGTCAGTACCGACGCCACAACCGCGGCAGGGATGCCCTTGACCGCCGCCAGTTCGGATTCGGACGCCGACAGTACCTTCTCCGGAGTGCCGAAGTGCTCGAGCAATCGTCGAAAGGCGACGTTTCCCACCAGGGGAACATTTTTCAGCGCAAGCCAGTAGATTTCGTCCATAGAGTAGACATGAAAAAGGGACCGGCCAGTTGGCCGATCCCTCAAAATCGGGGAGTCAGTTTTTGATCAGAATGACTTTGTCACCCAGGTAGATGGTTTCCACACTCTTGATTACCAGAGCTGTCGAGGTGTTGCCCGCGACACCGACAACCACGACAGCTCCCAGAAGCTGCTGGGGCAGAGGCTCTGCCGGGCGTTTCACGTACGTTTTGTCCAAGGGGACATCACGGACCACGTAGAGCATATTGCCAACCTCAAGCCCTTGGTTTTGGCCCAGGTCCAGATAGACGATATCTTCCATGCCGGTTGTTATGTTGCCCATCCTCGTTTCAATGATATAGCCGTCAAGGTTCGTTTTCGCAGCCTTCAGGGTCACTTCGCGGCGGTGTTTCCGATACGGGACAAGTATGTCGCCAGGGCTTATTTCAAGGAATGAATTGGTTATAATGGCCCGGGAGCTTTTCGCCTCAAGATCCAGAAGTTCCAGACTGCCCAGGGGAAGATACTTGTAGCCGATGAAGCTTCCCGATTCGGGATGATGCACCTTTTTGACCTTTTTTATAATGGAATAGCTGTCCCCGGACTGCGCGCCCATTTCCCTGCCGATGTCGGTATATACAGTGTCCTCCTGGCCGACGACCAGCCGGTTATGGTCGGCCTGCAGAATGGTTCCTGCTGGAATCAGTTCGTTTTCCAGGAGATAGCCCTCCGAACCGCTGAGGGTGAAAACTCTTTCCTGGACGGCCTGTTCCGGTGCAGGGGTGGTTGTGCGGGGTGTCGCGGAATCGATGATTTCAATTCTGTCAGGATAGATTCTGACCCTTTGCCCGGGATAGATCAGGTGCGGGTTGGTAATAACCTGATTGCGTGCCCATAGATTGGGCCAGTAAAATGGATCCCGCAGAAAACGGTCCGAAAGGCCCCAGAGAGTGTCGCCTTTCTTGACGACGTAGATGGTCGGCTTTTCGGACTGAGCGCCGGCTGCAAGTGGCACGACCAGCGGCACTAGGGACATGAACACCGCGAATACAAACTTTTTCATAGACACCTCATGGCTTGCGATAATTTTGGCACTCACCAATTATTCACGGTTTGTTCCGGATCGTCTGTGATGGTGCCCGGATTCTGTACCGGGGCGGTACCTGCACGTTAACTGCGGCCTTTCCTGAAAATGTCGCCCGGAAAGGCGGGAATTGTCAGTGCTGAAGCAGCTTCTCTTTTGCCCTTGCCGCTGCCGGACTGTCCGGATACTTTGCGATCAGAGATTCGAGCAGGGGCCTGGCGTTTTCCGGCTTTTTCATGGCGAAAAGAGTATATCCCGCTTTCAGCATTGCATCAGGAACTTTGTTCCCCCGGGGATAGTTGCTGATGACCTTGTTGAATGAGTCGAGTGCTTTGGGCAGGTCAGAGCGGGAGTAGTAACACTCGCCGATCCAATACTGGGCATTGGCGGCATATTCGGAATCGGGGTATGCCTTGATAAACGCGTTGAACGATTCAATCGCCTCTTCGTATTTGTCGGCACTGTAAAGGCCGAAGGCCTTCAGGTAGGCTTCAGACGGGACGTCGATCTTCTGCGGTTGCGCGCCGGTGTCTTCTTTATTGATCACTTCAATTTTCTGAGGTGTGGCCGCGGTCGGGGATGTTGACTTGTTGGTGAGGATTTCATCCGTCAGCGCCCTGAGATTCATGATCGAGTCACGCATCTCACGGATTGTTGCCGTATCCTGTTTGCGCTGTTCCTGGAGGTCCCGGACCTCGTTTGAAAGCGACGAAATTCTCTGGTTTGAAAGGTTGCTCCCCAGAGCAAGGGATTCAAGGCGGGATTCAAGTTCGGCCTGTTTTCGGAGGGCGGTATCCTGAGAAGCGCAACCAGAGAGCGTCAGAATGGAAAAAACGGCGATGAAAACCCTGATTCTGCTCATTGTTTCCCCCTTAAAAATATTTCTATGTGTAAAGCTAAATGGGCATTTTGTCAAGGATAGAAACTGGCTTTGGGGTTTTCATGGGGCCGCTGATGTGGTACTGTCTTTGACTGTTAAACGTCATGGCAAATGCGGAAAGGTATCAATAACGTGATCGTTCCCGAACTGCTGGCTCCGGCCGGCAATTTCGAAAAACTGAAAATGGCGCTTCACTACGGCGCTGATGCCGTATATCTCGGCGGCGAGGAGTTCAGTCTCAGGAATCTTGCCGACAATTTTACCCCCGAGGGGCTTGGTGACGCAGTTGTTTATGCTCATGCGCGGGGCGCGAAGGTCTATCTCACCACGAATATATTCCCCGGCAACGACGATCTTGAGGGCATGATGCGCTACCTGGAAAAGATCCGGGAGATACCCTTCGACGCCTATATTGTCGCTGATCCGGGTGTATTGGATCTGGTCAGGGAGGTTTCACCGGAGCGGGTAATCCACCTCTCGACTCAGGCTAATACCACCAACTGGCGCAGCGCGCGGTTCTGGCAGCGGCAAGGGGTTGCGCGGGTCAATCTGGCGAGAGAAATGACTCTGGCGGATATTCGCGGATTCAAGGATCACCTGGCAATGGAGTTGGAGGTTTTTGTCCATGGGGCCATGTGCATCTCGTATTCGGGGCGCTGTCTGCTTTCCAGCGTCATGACCGGACGGGATGCCAACAAGGGCGAGTGTGCCCATCCCTGCCGCTGGGGCTATGCTCTTGTCGAAGAACAGCGGCCCGGTTCCTATTTTCCCGTGTTGGAGGACGACCGGGGCACCTTCATCTTCAATTCCAAGGACCTTTGTCTTCTGGAGTACTTGCCGGAACTGATCGGTGCCGGGGTTGATTCCCTGAAAATCGAAGGACGGATGAAGGGCATCAATTACGTGGCATCGGTTGTTAGGGTCTACCGGGAAGCGCTGGACCGCTATCGTGAAAACCCTGAAACCTATGCCGTGAAAGATGAGTGGCTGGAGGAACTGAAAAAGATCAGCCACCGGGGCTATACCTCCGGCTTTCTCTTCGGTACTCCCGGACAGGAGGACCATGAATACCAGACCGGCTATCTGCGCAGTCACGAGTTTGTCGGGGTCGTCACCGAATGTGCGGAAGATGGCTCGATCATCATCGAAGTTCGCAACCGGATTAGCGCGGACGATGAACTGGAATTTATCGGCAGAGGCATGGCCTCACAGCGGTTTTCCCTGTCAGGGATGACCTCCGAAGCCAATGATTACCCCCTGACGGTTGCCCACCCGAACCAGCGAGTCCGCCTGCGGGTTCCCTTCCATGTTGAACCGCTCGACCTGATCCGCAGGGAAAAGATACCTTCGAGAATTGACGGAGAGTAGTAATTGCTATACGATGCGACCTTTTGCTGTCATTTATGTGTTGACTTCAGTTAGAGGATAAAGAATTTAAATTCGTAACTATTCAGCTGCATGCTTAAGATTTTTTTCCATGGGTAATCGGGCTACATAACCCCTCCCGCTTGCGAGCCGAAGCGCTTCAGCGCGCAGGCCCGGCCCCTTAACGTAAGGGGAGGAGGTTTATAATCCCCCCGCTTATGTTAAGAGGACCCACAGGGCCTAAAGGGGTTAGGGGGAGTTATGGCTGGCCGGTGCTGAATAGTTACTCAAATTCAAGGAAAGTAAAGTCATATGTACAGAATTTCCCGCTTCCTGACAAATAAAGAAGAAAATGCCTGGGTGGATATTGCGGCCATCCTGATTATTTTCAGCTTTTTCTTCTTTCTCTTTCTGGGTGGACTCCCCTTCAAGGAGCCGGATGAGAGCCGTTATGCCGAGATTCCCCGCGAGATGCTGGAAAGCGGCGATTTCATTACTCCTCGCCTGAACTATGTCAAGTATTTTGAAAAGCCGCCCCTCCATTACTGGGTAAATGCCCTGTCTTTGTCTGCCTTCGGAAACAAAGAGGCAGCAGCCCGGTTTCCGTCTGCCCTGTTTGGCCTTTGTGGTGTGCTGCTGGTTTATCATATCGGCCGCAAGCTCTATGGGCGTCGCGCGGGCTTGTATTCTGCGCTTGTCCTGGGCTCCTCCGTCGGCTTTCTGTTCCAGTCCCGGATGAATATTATTGATACCACCCTGACGATCTGTATGGCGGCAGCGCTGGGGTTTTTCCTGCTGGCTTCCCGCCGGGAAGAAACCAATAAGGGGCGGTATTATTACCTGTTTTACCTGTTCTGTGCTCTTTCCGTTCTGGCGAAAGGTCTCATCGGTATCGTTCTGCCGGGCGGCGTCATCTTTTTGTATCTCCTGTTAGCGAAGCGCTGGAACCTGCTGAGGGAAATGCGGCTTTTCTCCGGGACCTGTCTTTTCCTGGCGGTCTGTGCGCCCTGGTTCGTTCTGGTTTCCCTCAAGAATCCCGAGTTTTTCCAGTTTTTTTTCATCCATGAACATTTCGAAAGGTTTCTGACGAAGGTGCACGGCCGCTACGAACCGCCTTGGTACTTTATTCCGGTGTTGCTGGGCGGGATGATGCCGTGGTCGTTTTTCCTGCCGGGTGCGGTAAAGTCTGCCTGGGAGAACCGGGACTGTCACCGGTTGTTTCTCAGCCTTTGGTTTGGCGTGATATTCTTCTTTTTTTCCATTTCCAGTTCCAAGCTTATTCCATACATACTGCCGGTATTTCCTGCGGTAGCTCTCCTGATCGGCAGTGCCATTTCCGCTGCCCTGGACGAGGACGGTCCCTTGTTGAAGATTCAGACTGCTGCGGCTGGGGTGTT
Source organism: Deltaproteobacteria bacterium (assembly GCA_009668975.1). Lineage (GTDB taxonomy): Bacteria > Desulfobacterota > Desulfuromonadia > Geobacterales > Geobacteraceae > RPRC01. Next base: position 191,309 of record SBEG01000003.1, read on the forward strand.
TCTTCTTATTGCCGGGAGCGGAGCCATCCTCTACTCACAACTGGCGGCAAATTCAAAACTCGAGCCAAGCGGTGCTTTCTTGCTTGGAGGGATTTTCATTGCCGGCAGTATCCTTTCCCTGCTGTCCCTGGGTAGAAAAAACAAGGTGTTTGCCATTGCCCTGTTATGTCTTACGGCAAGTCTGGGCGCCATGTGTGCGCCGTCAGTCATTTTTTCACGCTCGATTGAAAAGAGGTCAACGCGGGAATTGGCGCGCATTGCGCGCTCGCAGTATCCCGAGACTCCGCTGGTGAGCTACGGCTTCTATCGCCAGGGACTGCCGTTTTATGCGGAAAAAAGGGTGATACTGGCCGGTCCCAGCGGTGAATTGGAGTTCGGGCGTCAGCATGATAATCAAGAAGGGTGGTTCGTCGAACAGGATGCTTTTTATGGAATGTGGGATTCGTCACGGGCCTACCTGGCTGTTATCAGCCGGAATGAAGTGGATTCGTTCGGCACGAAGGTGAAGTCTCCGGTGAGAGTGGTAGCTGTTTGGGGTGGTTCCGCTCTTGTGAGTAACAGGTGAATCAGTCAAATGTTCCAGAACGTAAAGTTTCAAGGAGGGTTTCATGCGCAAAGATTTTTTGCCGTTTTCCATACCGACGATTGAGGAAGAAGAGATTCAGGAGGTAGTCGACTCCCTGCAATCGGGCTGGATCACCACCGGTCCGAAGGTGAAAAAGTTTGAGGATGAATTCAAGGTTTATGTCGATTCACCCTTCGCGGTACCCTTAAGTTCCGCCACTGCCGGCCTGCATCTGGCCCTGCTTGCCATGGGGATCGGTCCCGGCGACGAGGTGATCACCACCCCCATGACCTTTGCCGCCACGGTTAATGTCATGATTCATGTGGGCGCCACACCGGTTTTTGCGGACATTGAACCCGGGACCCTCAACATCGATGTCCAGGCCGTGCGTGCAAAGATTACCAAACGAACGAAAGCGATCGTGCCGGTGCACTTCGCCGGGCTGCCCTGTGACCTCGACGGCATCTTTGCCCTGGCCAAAGAGTACAATCTTCAGGTGCTGGAGGATGCCGCCCATGCGATCGGCACCGAATATAAAGGAAAACGGATCGGCTCCTTTGATACTGTCTCAGTCTTTTCCTTTCACCCGATCAAGAATATCACCACCGGTGAGGGCGGGATGGTCTGCACTCGCGATGAAAAGCTCGCGGAAGAAATCTCACTGCTCAAGTTCCACGGCATGAGCCGCGAAGCCTGGAAACGCTATTCCGCCCAGGGAACACCGAATTACGATATCGTCCTGCCCGGCTTCAAGTACAACATGATGGATATCCAGGCTGCACTTGGTATTCATCAGTTGCGCAAACTGGACAGGTTCATCGAGCAGCGCACGAAAATCGCCGAGTTTTATAATGCCGCATTTGCGGAGGTGGATGAGATAGTTACCCCTGCCGCTGCAGCCTATGCCTATCGCCATGCCTGGCACCTTTATACACCGCTGGTCAGAATCGAGAAACTGACGATCGATCGCGATGCCTTCATGGCCGAATTGAAGAAGGAAAATATCGGAACCGGCCTGCACTTCAAGGCCGTTCATCATCATCCCTATTACCGGGAAAACCTGCCGATTGCGCCCGGTGAGCTGCCCCAGGCCGATTATGCTTCCGACCGGATTCTCTCGCTGCCGCTTTTTCCGAAAATGGTGATGGAAGATGCCGCGGATGTTGTCGCGGCAGTTAAAAATGTACTTGCCCGGACCAGAAAGTAATACCAATCGCAGATCAAGGATGTTCTCAAGGCGGCGAGGATTGAGGCTGCGAGGCGTACTGAAGAGTACGTTGAGCAGCCGAAGACGAGCCGACGCAGAGAGGGCCCTGATCTGGAATTGGAATAAGGGAGCAGCCCATGGAAGAACAACCCTATCTATCGGTCATAGTGCCGGTTTATAATGAAGAAAAGAATATCACTGCGCTGCTTGACCGTCTCTATCCGGTCATGACGGAAACGGGTCAGCCTTTCGAGATAATCTTCACCGATGATGGCAGCAAGGACGCGACCCTGAGAATTTTGCGGGAGAAGGCACGCCAATTGCCGGGTGTCAGGATTATCGAATTCAACGGCAATTTCGGCCAGCATATGGCCATTCTGGCGGCATTTGACCTCTGCCGGGGTGAGATTGTCATTACCCTCGACGCTGACCTCCAGAATCCTCCGGAAGAAATTCCGAAACTGATCCGGGAAGTGGAGGCGGGTCATGATGTGGTGGGGACCATCCGTGAGAAGCGGCAGGACAGCGTTTTCCGGCGGATCGCTTCACGGATTGTGAATATTACGACGAACCGGATGACCGGTATGCACATGAGCGATTACGGCTGCATGCTGCGGGCCTATCATCGCAATGTCATCGAAAACATAAACCGCTGCAAGGAATCGACAACTTTCATCCCGGCGCTGGCCCAGACATTTTCGGCAAATCCGTCGGAAATCAGGGTTGCCCATGCAGAGCGGGCCGAAGGGGAAAGCAAGTATTCTCTCTATCGGCTGATCAGACTCAATTTTGACCTGATGACCGGTTTTTCCGTGGTGCCGCTGCAGTTGTTTGCCCTCTTCGGTGTGGCAACGGCGCTGCTGTCGCTGGCCTTTGCCCTGTTCCTCCTGGTGCGGCGCTTTATCGTCGGAGCTGAGGTGGAAGGTGTTTTTACCCTCTTTGCCATTCTCTTTTTCTTCCTGGGCATCGTTATTTTCGGCATCGGCCTGGTGGGTGAGTACGTGGGGCGGATCTATCAGGAAGTTCGGCGCAGACCCCGCTATGTGATTCGCAATATGTACGGATTTGAAGAGTGATGCAGCTTGTCCCGGGGAGAGTCAGGCGATACCTTTGATAGATTTTTCGGTTGCGGTCTGCCGGATTTACACTAGATTGAAGTCGAGAAAAAGGCCGCTCGGTAATGGGAGCGGCCTTTTTTATTGATATCGGTTGTTGCGGAGATTTATCGTTGAAAGGCATCAGTCCCTTTCCGGTCGCCGGTTTCTCATGGCCTTTCTGCGGCGCCGCTCAGCCTCCAGTTGTTTGCGCTTCTTCTTCACGGAAGGCTTCTCATAATACTTTCTCGTTCTCATCTCTTTAAAGAATCCGTCTTTTTGCAGGGAGCGCTTCAGATCGCGAAGCGCTTTCTCTATGTCATTGCCGCGAACAAGTATATCCAATCTCGGGTCTCCTTTGCCTGAAAAGCTGCGTCTAACGTCAATCGCGGAAATCATGCTTTGCACAGACACTATGCTCTGCACAAACAAAAAAACCCATGAACCCTAAAAGTCCATGAGTTTCACCAAACTTCACAAGGATTTTGACGATAGCATGATTCGTATAGTTTGTATGCAAAAAAACAGGGGAGATTCCCGAACTGGTGGAATATGCGTTACTGATCTTTGCCCGGGATTGAAATCCAGTACTTTCCTGATACGGTTGAATATGAGACCAAAAAGTTTCACATCCGGAGTATCCGGATGGAAACTGAACATTCCGATGTGGGAGGCAGTCATGTTCGATAAATTGGAAAAAGCTTTTCTTGCCGGACTCGGTGCAGTATCTCTATCCAAGCAGAAGACAGAGGAGTTCCTCTCGGAATTGAAGAAGAATTATCAGCTGAGCGAAGAGGAGGGTAAAGCATTTTTGGAAACGGCCCAGGCAAGGATGAAAGAAGGGCGGGAGCGGCTTACGGAAATGGCTGAAACCGAGGTGAAAAAGGTTGTTGATAAGGTGGGGCTGGTTCCGCGCGAAGAGTTCGACAGCTTGCTGAAACGGGTCGAAGAGCTGGAAGAGAAACTACGAAATAACTGAAGGCCGAGACATGATGAATATTCTGGGAATCAACGTGAACGCTCGCAGTCTCAGACGTGTCCGGCAGGTAATCGGGGTGTTGATCGGCTATGGTTTTGAGAGCCTGATTGAACATCTCCACTTTACCCAGTTTATGGCTCGCGGGGCTCGCCTTTTTCGTCGCGGCGGGAAGGAGCTTGCCCAACTTTCGCCCGCGGAGAGGATGCGGCTTGCTCTGGAGGAGCTGGGTCCGTCGTTCATCAAATTGGGTCAGCTGCTTTCTACCAGATCTGACATCATTCCCCGGAGCTATCTTGAGGAGTTTTCAAAACTGCAGGACCAGGTTCCCGGTTTTGCCTTCTCTCACGTACGGACCTTGATACGAGAGGAGCTTGGCGGAGAGATTGAGGATATCTACGCTTCCTTCAGCGAGGAACCGCTGGCGGCGGCTTCTATTGCGCAGGTCCATGCTGCGACCCTCAAAAGTGGCGATGAAGTGGTCGTCAAAATACGTCGCCCCGGTATTGTCGAGGAAGTGGAAACCGATATCGAGGTCTTGCTGGGGCTTGCTTTCCTCGCGAAGCGCCGTTTTCCCGATAACTGTTCCTTCGATCCGGTGGAACTCGTCAAGGAGTTTGCCAGGAGCATTCGCTGTGAGCTTGAGCTGTCCCGGGAAGGGCGGACCATCGAAAGGATTTCCGGGTATTTTGCCGATGAGCCAACAGTCCGTTTTCCCCGGGTCTACTGGGAGGTAACTTCCCCTGGCGTTCTCACCCTCGAGTGCATGCGGGGAATCAAGGTTTCGGACCTGGCGGCCTTGGAGAGAGCCGGGCTCGATAGAAAACTCATCGCTCGGAGGGGTGCGGATGTCTTTATTCGTCAGGTGCTGGAGCACGGCTATTTTCATGGCGATCCCCATCCGGGGAATGTCTTCATCCTTCCGGGAAACGTGATCTGTCTCCTTGATTTCGGCATGATGGGCAGGCTTGATTCATCATCCCGGGAATTCTTCGTCGATTTCCTGCGTTCGCTTGTCAATAAGGACCCGGATCGCATCATTTCTCTTCTGCTCTATTCCGGAGATATCAGCGACACTCTCGACAGCCGAGCCTTGAGAAGAGATTTGTCCGACTTCATCGACGACTTTTATGAGCTGCCTTTTGCGGAAATGTCGGTGGGGAAGATACTTGGTGACCTGATAACGCTTATTGCCGCATATCGTATTTACTTCCGGCCTGATTTCATGATGCTGGCGAAGGCATTGGTAACGGTTGAGGGAATGGGCAGAATGCTTGACCCGGAATTCGACATGGTGGAGCGGATGCGGCCGTTCGTGGAAAAGGCCGCGACTGACCGGCTATCAATGGGTCACATTGCTCAGGAGGTTGGCGGTTCACTTCAGTCTTACTACAATCTGGCCAGAACATTTCCCGACGACATCAAGGAGATCCTGAACCGGCTCAACCGGAACAAATTCAAGATTGATCTGGAGCACCGGGGCCTCGAGCACTTTATCCGGGAACTTGACAAGTCCGGTAACCGCCTATCATCCAGCCTCATTATTGCGGCCCTTCTGATCGGCTCCTCTTTAATCATGCAGACAGATAAAGGGCCACATCTGCTGGGTGTGCCGATTTTAGCCTTTCTCGGTTATACGGTCGCCGGTCTGATGGGGGTGTGGCTATTGGTCGGAATATTCCGTTCGGGTAGATTGTAGCGGCTGGGCCCGCAATCTTCAGACAATGGTAATCCCCCATGAGTTCTTCCCTGATGTATTAATCAATTGTGCTGCGAATACGTTGTGCACCAACCTGTGGCGAGATCTGATTCAGATATCCAAAATGACCGTCGCAATCCAACCACTTTCATTTCGCTTGATTTCAAAACGATGGAGCGTTACCGCCTTGACATCGGTGAGCAGCGGATGGTGTCCCTGAATCATGGTTTCACCAGCTGCCTCCGCGGTCAGCGTGAGCGGCGAACTGTCAACGTTGATGTGAAGAGAGTTCACTCTCAGCAGGAGGCGGCGGCTATCCTTTAGGAAGATAATCTCCTGGAGGAAATCGAACAGGAGCATGTCGAGCTCGGTGTTTTCCAGGTTGAAGGAGATGTTTTCCCGCGCCCTGATGGCGCCCGGATCCTCAATCATTACCCGGGTGGTGGCCTCGGCGGCAGCGAAAAAAACTTCCTCTACGCTTTTACCGAGGGCTTCGAAGGCCACATCAGCGGTGGCGATATCTTCCAAGTAGCGGTATGGCATGATGTCTAACCCTTGATGTTGCCGATCGGCACCAGGCGGATAATCCGCTTGCTGAGCCCTGCCAGTTCCGTGGCTTCTGCCACGTCATCGATGTTCTTGTAGGCTGGTCCGGCTTCTTCCGCGAGGCCGCCCCAGGATGCGGTTCTGACATAGATGCCGCGTTCTTCCATGTCCCGTTGCAATTTCTGGCCGCGGTATAGTTTCTTGGCCTGATGGCGGCTCATGGCCCGACCGCTGCCATGGGCGGTGGTGCCGAAGGTTTCGCGGGACCCTGAGAGCCCGGCAAGGAGATAGGAGCCGGTTTCCATGCTGCCGCCGATGATTACCGGTTGACCGGTTTCATGGTAGCGTTCAGGCACCCCTTCTCTGCCAGGGCCGAAGGAGCGGGTGGCCCCTTTCCGATGGACCAGAATTTCTTTTTTCTTGCCATGGACCGGGTGTGTTTCCAGCTTGGCGGTATTGTGGGCAACATCGTAGACCATGTTCATCCCCAGTTCTTCGGGAGAGCGGTGGAAAACTGCCGAGAAGACCTCACGGATGCGGTGGAGAATTACCTGGCGATTGGCGAAGGCCATGTTCACCGCGCATTTCATTGCCGCAAAATAGTCCTGGCCTTCGCGGGAGCGAAACGGCGCACAGGAAAGCTCCCGGTCATTGACCTTGATGCCGTATTTCTTTTCGGAAACGGAGAGAAAGAGTTTCAGATAGTCGGTCGCCACCTGATGGCCGAAACCGCGGCTGCCGCAATGGAACATGATCGCCACCTGGTTCGGACGGGTAAAGCCAAAGGCCCGGGCGGTTTCTTCATCATGTACGTTTTCCGGTTTCGCCACCTGGATTTCCAGGTAGTGGTTGCCGGAGCCAAGGGTGCCGATCTGGTCAAAACCTCTTTCCACGGCTTTTTCACTGATCGTGGAAGAATCCGCACCGGGGAAGCAGCCGCCTTCCTCGGTCATTTCCAGGTCTTCAGGCCAGGCGTAGCCGTTGCGCAGGCACCAGCGAGAGCCCAACTCCGCCACCCGGCGGAATTCATCCCGGGAAATTTTTACGAAGCCGGTACTGCCGACCCCGGAGGGAACCCGGGCAAATAACGTGTCCACGAGAAGGCGCAGCTTCGGCTCGACTTCGTCGAGGGTAAGATTGGTCAGGACCAGCCGCATGCCGCAATTGATGTCAAAACCGATACCGCCCGGAGAAATCACCCCTGTCTGCGGGTCCATGGCCGCCATACCGCCGATCGGGAAGCCGTATCCCCAATGGCCGTCCGGCATGCAGAACGCATAATCAATGATTCCCGGCAGGCAGGCAACATTGGTGATCTGTTCGAAAACACCCTGATCCATCTCCCGCAGGAGTTTTTCCGTGGCATAAATGCGCGCCGGAACCAGCATGCCCGGTTTGTAGGAAACCGGGATTTCCCAGAGGTAATCGGATATTTTATTTGTTGAATGAGGAACGTTCATGATGTTTCCCCCAATCCTGATGCCTAGTACTGAGGCATGTTGGATGTCCTCTTTTTACTCATATATCCAGTATACTACAGCAGTATTTTTCCGTTCAGAGGTATTACTTCGGCAATGGAACATCACACCCTGATGTAGGGGCACGGCGCGCCGTGCCCTTACCATTGATATGTTTAATTGCCACCTCGTACTATCTTTACCACGGGAAAGAAGTCCTGAAATGATAAGGCCCGCGGCATGAGACCGCGGGCCTTGTGAGTTTTGGTGGGATGTGCCTGAAATGAGCCAGGATTGTCTTGTCAGGTAGAAGTGAGTTCCCGTTTTTTACGTTCGATCAGATCATTGAACGCATCATCCAGGTAGGATGTGTCCTTACGGATCTCTTCAGGTACCCGTGACGCATAGAGATTGTGGGCCTCCTGAACGTCGTGGGACATGGCCGCGAAGAAGTTGTCGTTACGAATGGCTTCTTCCACCGCGGCCTGATTGTAGAGGACAATGTCCGAAACAATGAGGCGGGCCAGCCGTTTTGCCTTCTCATGCAGTGGGGACACGCTTGGGCGCTGCGGGGTTGGTTCTTCCGTCTTCTGTTCGGGTTTCCTCACCGTTTGGCGAAGCAATCCGGTAACTTTTTCAATCACCTGTTCATGTTGCGCTTTTACCGCAGCCTCGTTTTCCGCCAGCTTTCTGCCGGTCGTCTCCATAAAGGAATTCAATGCTGACCGCAAATCTTCATGGAGTTGTGCGATCTTCAAATCCTTTTCTTCACCGCTCTTACGGAGTTCTTCCTTGAACCCGCTTTCGACACTGGCCAGCTTCTGTTCAAGAGCGTTCAGCCGATCTTCCGTCATCCGCATGGCTTTCCTGGCGGAATTTGCCTGTAAACGCATCAGAATCAGGAGGACAACAGTGAGCGCGACAGGGAGGATATAGGGTGCGAAATTCATCACGGGATATTTCTCCTTTCGATATTTCCTGCAAGGTGCGGCGGATGAGACGAAAGAACGTGCTCTGGCTTTATCGGCTCATACCCTTATGAAGTATTAACGGATAAACTCCTTTAGCCAGTTTTCGAAGATCACAACCTTGTGCTCACCATGTTTCTTTAAAGTTTTCCTGATCTCCTCGAGTGATTTTTCCGCATGCAGCTGTCCCGGTTTTTTGGTATAGAAAAGATCGGCAAAGCAAATGATCTTTTCTTCCAGCGAGAGCGGGATCATCTCTCTTCTGGGAAGTGGCAATTGCTGCTGGACAATATCCTTGACGCAGATTCCGACGCCGATATGGCGTTCACACACCAGGGCATGTGCTGAAAGCCCCTCTTTTTCCAGAATCTGGCGTCCGAGAATGCCGTGGCAAATGTACGGCGCCTCTCCCTTGCAGGAGATTCGCGGCGCATGAATCAGCGAGATGCCGATGTCATGAAGCAGGGCCGCTTCCTCGATAAAGTCGATATCTATCGTGGGATCCGACAGAGTCCGGGCAAGGGTCACGGCCTTTGCCGCCACCATCTTACTGTGCTCGAGAACTATTTCGAAGGCTTCCCGGTTTGCGCCGAAATTCCTTTTTAAGATTGAAATTGCATTCACGAAGATTTCCTTTTTTAGGCACTTGGCGTATTATTATACCGGCAGAGGGCGCGTGTCAATCGCGCATTCCTTTGTTTTCAGTCTGAGAGTAGACATTGGATCGGGTTTTTCATGGAAATTAGAGAATCAGACATTCAGGTGGAGTTTTTTCGCGGATCCGGACCCGGCGGACAGCATCGGAATGTCACGGACTCCGCTGTCCGGATACGCCACCTTCCCACAGGGATCGTTGTCCAGGCGAGCGAAAGACGCTCTCAAAGCCAGAACAAAGGCCTTGCCATGGAGAGGTTACACAAGGCACTTGCCCGCCGCGAGATGACGGTCAAAAAAAGAACCGCCACCAACGTCCCCAGGCGCGAGCGCGAAAAAAGGCTGCTTGATAAAAAAGGGGCGTCCGAGAAAAAGAAAAGACGTACGATTCCCGACCATGATTCCTGAGCGGGAATTCTTTTGTCTGCGTAGGTTGGTATTTTCGCTGAATTCGCCTGATTTGTGTCTGCGGCCTTTGCCAAACCTTGTCCCTCAAGTCGGGAGCCCGAATCAAAGCCTCTTTTCTTGCCTTCCCCAGGGAATTGTTCTATTCTTGCTGCACTGCGGTCTCGACCGGATTCGTAATAGATTTCAGGGAAGTTGTCCTTGTGCGTGCCTGACGCGTACCTGACGTGCTTTCGCGGGTCGAAAATAGGAAAATACTATGAGTGATGACGCACTGAAAAGACCCGCCTGGGATGAATATTTCATGGAAATAACCCAGCTCGTTGCCCGGCGTTCCACCTGCCTTCGCCGGCACGTGGGGGCGGTGCTGGTCAAAGACAAGAATATTCTCGCCACCGGTTATAACGGTGCGCCATCGGGCGTTGCCCACTGCCTGGAAGTCGGCTGTCTGCGGGAGCGGTTGTCGGTACTTCCGGGGGAGCGTCATGAACTTTGCCGTGGTCTCCATGCGGAACAGAATGCCATTATCCAGGCGGCGAAACATGGTACCAACATCAATGGGGCGACACTCTATTGCACGACCATGCCCTGCATCATTTGTTCAAAGATGCTCATCAATGCCGGGATTCGACGCATCGTCTACCAAGAGGGGTATCCAGATACGCTTTCAGAACAGATGATTGACGAAGCCAGGATCGAAATGGTCAAATTCGGCGATAATGAATCGAGAGAGAGGGTAGGGCAATGAAGTGTCCCTTTTGTCTTCATCCAGCCAGCAGGGTCGTTGACTCGCGCCCGGAAAAAGGCGGTGCGGCCATCCGGCGTCGCAGGGAATGCGAGGTGTGCGGCAAGCGTTTCACCTCCCATGAGCGGGTAGAAGAAATTTTGCCCATGGTCATAAAAAAGGACGGCAGACGTGAAACATTCGACCGCCTTAAACTGGTTGCGGGCATCAAGAAAGCTTGTGAGAAGCGCCCCGTTTCGGTGGAAGAAATTGAGAAGATGGTGGACCGGCTCGAAACCCGTCTTCAGGAAGGCAGTGATCGCGAAGTCTCCACCACTACCATCGGTGAGTGGGTAATGGCTGAACTTCACGATATTGACGAAGTCGCCTATGTGCGCTTTGCTTCGGTGTATCGTTCTTTCAAGGATATCAACGAATTCATGTCGGAACTTCAGGACCTGCTCAAGGTTGCCAAAGGGTAGTATCGGAAGATTACGACCATGACCGATTTTCGCACCAAAATGATGAGAAGGGCTCTGGCCCTTGCCCGCCGGGGTTTCGGCAAGACGTCGCCAAACCCTGCAGTCGGCTGTGTCATCGTACGCGACGGTGAGATCGCCGGTGAGGGCTGGCACCGGAAAGCGGGAACGCCCCATGCCGAGGTTCACGCGCTCCGCCAGGCCGGAGAGAAAGCCCGGGGAGCCGATGTCTATGTGACCCTGGAACCCTGTTCCCATCACGGCCGGACGCCCCCGTGTGCCGAGGCTTTGGTCAATGCGGGCGTCTCCACGGTTTATGCGGCGATGATGGACCCGAATCCCCTGGTATCCGGCCGCGGACTGGCCCTGCTGCGTGAGGCGGGAATTACCGTGAACTGCGGGATTCTGGAGCAGGAGTGCCGGCTCCTGAACGAGGCATTCATCAAGCATGTTACCACCGGGTTGCCCTTCGTCATTTTGAAGAGCGCCATGACCCTTGACGGGAAAACCGCTACGGCCAGCGGAGATTCCAAGTGGATAACCTGCGAAGAATCAAGAAAATATGTCCATGGCCTGCGGGCAAAGGTTGATGCGATCATGGTCGGCGTCGGCACTGTTATTGCCGATGATCCTCAGCTTACCTGCAGAATGGTGCGTGGAAAGGATCCCCAGCGGATTGTCATCGACAGCCGGCTGCGTACGCCGCCGGCGGCCTCGCTGTTTCACCTTGAATCACCGGCGAAAACCATCCTGGCAACGGTTGAACGTGATCCCCAAAAAATCGCAGCGGTACAAAGTCTTGGTGCTGAGCCCTTGTTGTGCGCGGAGGATGAGGGGCGGGTAGACCTTGAGGACCTGCTGCGCCGACTTGGCGCGCGCGGGATTCAGTCGATTCTCCTTGAAGGCGGCAGAGAGTTGGTTGGATCGGCATTGAGAAAAGGTCTGGTGGACAAGTTTTTACTTTTTTATGCCCCGAAAATCATTGCCGGAGAGGATGGCTTCGGCTTGTGTTCCGGACGGGGAGTCGAACGGATGAGGGATGCGTTTACGCTGCGGAATACCAGCGTGCAGCGCTTTGCAGAGGATTTTCTCGTGATCGGATATCCGGAGAATACATGTTTACAGGACTGATAGAGGATGTGGGAAGGGTTCTCGGCTTGGACCGGGCCGGCGCAGGCGCGCGGCTCCGGGTGGCAAGCGTCCTTCCCCAGGATGAAATAGAACTTGGGGACTCTGTGGCGATTAACGGGGTCTGTCTGACCGTTGTCGAGAAGTCCAGCGGCTGCTTTGCCTTCGATGTGTCTCCCGAAACTCTGGAGCGAACATTGTTCAAGAGCCTCCGGCCCGGCATGTTCGTCAACCTGGAACGGGCTCTCCGTTTCGGCGACAGGTTGGGTGGGCATCTGGTCAGTGGACATGTGGACTGCATTGCCGTCATTCGCGAGCGGCATGAGGTTTCCGGCAACTACCAGTTTTCCTTCCAGCTGCCGCCGCGCTACGCCCGCTATCTCATCGAGAAGGGCTCCGTGGCAATCGACGGGATAAGTCTTACGGTGAATGCCGTGTTCGATGACGGCTTCACCATCAACGTCATACCCCATACCGCGGATCATACCACGCTGCGTTTTCGCGGCCCGGGGGACGAAGTGAATGTAGAAACGGACCTGATCGGAAAATATCTGGAGCGGCTCCTGAGCGGCAAGGATTCTGGCGGGGAAAACGGCGTATCTCTGGAACTGCTTGCGAAAAGCGGATTTTTGTGAGATACACTATTGTTTTGATATCTCAAGAAATGAGGATTGCTGAAGACCATGCCGGTAGCAACGATAGAAGCAGCCATAGAGGACATTAAGCAAGGCAAGATGGTCATTCTCGTTGATGATGAGGACCGCGAGAACGAGGGTGATCTGACCATGGCCGCGGAAATGATCACTGCCGAGGCCATTAATTTTATGGCAAAATACGGCCGGGGACTGATCTGCCTGACCCTCACCGAGGAGAAATGCGACCAGTTGTGCCTGCCCCCTATGGTCGAGAACAACACCTCTGCTTTCAGTACCGCCTTCACCGTTTCCATTGAGGCGAAGAGGGGGGTTACCACAGGGATTTCCGCCGCGGATCGCGCCCACACGATTCTGACTGCTGTTGAGGATAGTGCGGTTCCGGAAGACCTCTCACGTCCCGGCCACATCTTCCCGCTTCGGGCCAGGAATGGCGGGGTGCTGGTTCGTACCGGCCAGACCGAGGGGTCGGTCGACCTTGCCCGCCTGGCGGGTCTGAAGCCGGCCGGGGTAATCTGCGAGATCATGAACGATGACGGCAGCATGGCCCGTTTGCCGCAGTTGCGGAAATTCGCCAAGGAGCATGGTTTGAAAATCTGCTCCATTGCCGACCTGGTTGCGTATCGGATGAAGCACGAGTGTCTGGTGAAAAAGGCTGCCGAAGTGCAGTTGCCGACCAGGTGCGGAGATTTCCGGGCGGTTGTATTTGACAATGATGTTGATCATCTGGAACATCTTGCCCTGGTAAAAGGTGAAATAAAGGGCGATGACCCTATTCTTGTCAGAGTTCACTCCGAGTGTCTCACTGGTGATGTGTTCGGCAGTTGCCGCTGCGACTGTGGCGACCAATTGCAGCATGCCATGGAGATGATTGAAGCCGAAGGTAAAGGCATCATTCTCTATATGCGGCAGGAGGGGCGCGGTATCGGTCTTACGAACAAGCTGCGTGCCTATGCCTTGCAGGACCAGGGAAAAGACACTGTAGAGGCCAATTTGGAGCTTGGGTTCAAGGATGATTTGCGTGACTATGGAATCGGCGCCCAGATCCTCGTCAGCCTCGGTGCTAAAAAGATCAGGCTCATGACCAATAATCCGAAAAAAATGGTGGGTCTTGAAGGCTATGGAATCGATATCGTTGAGCGGGTTCCGGTCGAAATAGAAGCAACCGTCTGCAATCTGAAATACCTGCAGACAAAACGGGAAAAGATGGGTCATATGTTGGACAACCTCTGACCGGATTTTTTCGGGAAGATTCGCTGAACAGAATTTTACTCCAATGATAACGGGGAGATAAGACAATGCCTACCTATATTGAAGGTAAACTCGACGCCACGGGGATGTCCATCGGGATTCTCGTGAGCCGTTTTAACAGTTTTATCAGTGAAAGGCTGCTGGAAGGTGCTCTCGATGCCTTGTTGCGTCACGGTGCGGCTGACGAAAAGATCGTTGTCGCTCGAGTCCCGGGTGCGTTCGAGATTCCTCTGGCTGCGAAGAAAATGGCGGAAAGCGGCAAGTTCGATGCCGTTATCTGCCTTGGCGCGGTAATACGGGGATCTACCCCCCATTTCGACTATGTGGCTTCCGAGGTTTCCAAGGGTGTTGCCCATGTTTCCCTGGACAGCGGCGTGCCGGTAATTTTTGGCGTCCTGACCACTGACAGTATTGAGCAGGCCATTGAAAGAGCCGGAACAAAGGCGGGTAACAAAGGTTTTGACGCTTCCGTGACCGCCATTGAAACCGTCAATCTTCTGAAGGGGCTTGCCTAGGGTGGGTGCGAGACGTTTAGGAAGGGAGATGGCGCTGCAGATGCTCTATGCGTCAGACTTGAATCCCTCCAATGAGCATCATTCCCTCCCGCGCGAAGAGGAAGATTCACGAACCAACTATGAGTCCCTCGATTTTGCCACGGAGCTGGTGAAGGGCGTGACGGAAAATCTCAGCGTTATTGACAAGCTGCTAACCGCCAAGTCGAAGAACTGGTCACTGGTCCGGATGGCCCGGGTGGATCTGTGTATCCTCCGGATTGCCATATTTGAGCTGCTTTACCGCAGCGATATTCCGAAAAATGTTACCATTAATGAGGCAATCGAGGTCGCCAAGAAATTCGGTACCGAGGATTCGCCTTCGTTTGTTAATGGGATTCTCGATGAGATTGCGACTGGTTTAACAAGCAAAAACTAGGTGTCTGTCGGATATGGGAACTCGAAGCGAAATTTGGCTGGGTGTGGACAGATTTTGTCGATTTTGCCGGTTAAGAGTTGTTCTCTTACCCAAAGAAGCGGCGAAATATGGACCGTCCAGGCGGATTTGCAGCAGATCTGCCCTCAGGCCTACAGTCTCCTGATACTGGTATGAATCGTGAGGTGTTATGAAAGAAATCGGCGTAGGATTGCTTGGGTTCGGTACCATAGGTGCCGGCGTTGTGAAACTGTTGGGGCAAAATGCTTCTCTTATCGAAGAAAAGCTCGGGACACGGTTGCGTTTGAGAAAGGTTGCCGACCGTGATATCACGACCGATCGTGGCGTTGTTGTTGAGCCCGGGGTTCTCACCCAAAATGTCGATGAAGTCCTATCCGATCCGAAAATATCCGTAATCATCGAACTGATTGGTGGCTACACTGTCGCAAAAGAATTCATTTTGAAGGCCATCGAGAATGGCAAGCATATCGTTACGGCAAACAAGGCGCTCCTTGCCGTTCACGGTGAGGAGATTTATGCCGCGGCTGCCCGCAAGGGAGTCGAGGTGCGCTATGAAGCAGCAGTAGGCGGTGGAATCCCCGTGCTTTCGGCCATTAAAGGCAATATGGCAGCCAACCACTTCGGCACCGTGCTTGGTATTTTGAACGGAACCTGCAACTATATTCTGACCAAGATGACCCAGGAAGGCGCTGATTTCAGTGACGTGCTGAAGAAGGCCCAGGAGCTGGGCTATGCGGAAGCAGATCCCACCTTTGATATCGAAGGGGTTGATACAGCTCACAAGCTCGCAATTCTCGTAACCCTCTGTTTCGGGACCCGGGTACATTTTGACGATATTTATACCGAGGGAATCAGTGCCATTTCGGCGATTGACATAAATTACGCCAAGGAGTTCGGTTTCAAGATCAAGCTTCTTGCTATCGGGAAAATGGATGGAGACCGTGTCGAAGCACGCGTTCATCCCACGATGATCCCGTTGAATTACCCGCTTGCGGATGTTGATGGCGTCTTCAATGCCATCAGATTGACCGGTGACTTTGTCGATACGGTCATGTTCTACGGCCGAGGTGCGGGTATGGATCCGACCGCCAGCGCCATTGTTGGCGATGTCATGGCCATCGGCCGAAATCTGGTGGTTGGTGTCGGCAGACGGAGTGCCCCGCTTGGCTACCTTGATACGAAGCTGAAAAACCTCGAGATAAAGCCGATCGGTGAGATAATCGGCAAGTATTATCTGCGTTTCAGTGCCTTGGACAAGCCCGGCGTTCTGGCGAAAATCGCCGGAGTGCTCGGGAAAAACGGGATCAGTATTGCTTCTATGATCCAGAGTGCCAGGATAGCGGGTGAAACCGTGCCGATTGTGATCATGACCCACGAAGCCCCGGAAAGCGGCATTCGAAGTGCCTTGACAGAAATTGACTCTTTTGACTTCATCTATGAGAAAAGCAAGCTGATCAGAATTGAGGACTCTTTGCTCTAAAGAAACGTTTGGATTCTCTGCATCGAAGTCTGCTGTTGCTGTACCGTTTGGCTTCTGACTCTTTTCGCCGCTTCTGCCAAGGACTTCGTGCGTTGAAAATGAGTCAGTTTTATCTGGAGAGAATGGATATGATCAAGAGTATACGGCTGGTACCCGTTTTCATAGTATTGTTGGCTTTAGCACTTCTTTCGGGTTGCATGCCGAAAGAGATTCCTCCTCCGGTGGTCGATAAGCCGGTTAAGGTTGCCGTAGTGCTCGGAGCCGGCGCGGCGAAAGGCTTTGCCCACATCGGCGTTCTCAAAGTCCTCGAAGCCAATCGTATCCCCGTGAACATGGTTGTCGGGACTAGTGCGGGCAGTTTTGTCGGTAGTCTCTATGCCTACGGCTTCACCGCATTCCAGCTGCAGAAAATTTCCTTTGATATTCAAAAGGCTGAGCTTGCCGACTACACGATACCCGATAATGGTTTCATTAAAGGTGAAAAGCTTGAGGCATACATCAACCGGATGCTTCGCAACACCCCGATGGATAAACTGAGAATACCCTTTTATGCCGTGGCAACGGATATTCAGAGCGGTAAAGAAGTGGTCTTCGGTTCGGGCAATACCGGGAGTGCCGTCAGGGCAAGCTGTTCAATCCCCGGTGTTTTTACTCCTGCCGTTATTGGTGGAAGGATGTATGTGGACGGCGGCCTGGTGAGTCCAGTTGCGGTTGAAGCCGCCTTGCGTCAAGGTGCCGATGTGGTCATTGCCGTTGATATTTCCGGGGACGGCCAAGGGTTGAAACCGACAGGAACACTCGCTACTATTCTTCAGTCAGTCGGCATCATGTATGAGAAAATAGCCGCTCATCAGCTCCAGAAAGCTGATGTTGTTATCAAGCCGAATGTAGCTTCTATTGGAACTTCGGATTTTACCAAACGCCATGAGGCGGTGCTGGAAGGGGAACGTGCGGCAACAGCGGCGCTACCGGCAATCAAGGCTGCAATTTCCCGTGCGAAAACCGGAAACAAAAAATTGTAGTTGACGTAAATACCGATAAGAAACTGGATGTTAATACCCTATGAAAAGCAGTAACTCGATGAATAGAATCAAGCTGCAGGCACCGGCAAAGATCAATTATCTGCTTGATGTGATTCGCAAACGGCCGGATAATTATCATGACTTGCGGATGGTCATGCAGCGAATTGCCCTGAGTGATGAGGTTGAAATTTCACTTTCCGATACTCCCGGAATTCGCGTGTATTGTGATCGTGGTGATGTACCGGATGGCCCTGACAACATTGCCTGGCGTGCTGCGGATGCTCTTTTGGCAATGACCGGTATCAGCGCGGGTATCGATATTTTTATCGTCAAGAAAATTCCCATGGCCGCAGGGCTTGGCGGCGGCAGCAGTGATGCCGCAACAGTTTTGATGGGTCTCAACACTCTCCTGAATCTTAAATTGTCGGATGAAATATTGATGTCAATTGGGGTAAAGCTGGGTGCTGATGTTCCTTTCTTTATTTTCAAGAAGACCGCTCTGGCGGAAGGCATCGGAGACCGTCTGTCAGCGGTGGAAGGTCTGCCGCCGGTATGGTTCGTTCTTGTCAATCCTAATATCCATGTGTCCACGGCGTGGGTCTATCAAAATTTACAATTGACAAACAAGAATGATGCGGCTAAACTGCCGAAGTTTAGCGGTCAAATTGAAGACATTTGCTCCCTTTTGTCCAATGATCTGGAGTCTGTTACTATAGGTCGTTTTCCCGTTATTCAGGAGATAAAGGACGCATTGCAGGCGAACGGTGCGCGTGGCGTACTCATGTCCGGCAGTGGACCTACTGTTTTCGGAATATTCGAAGGGGAAAAGCAGGCTTCTGCGTGCCAAAGAGTGATTGCCCGAAACCCGGCATGGTACTCCCTTGTTACCCACACACTATAGATACTTTCCCTGATGGGGCGTCGCCAAGCGGTAAGGCACCGGATTTTGATTCCGGCATTCCCAGGTTCGATCCCTGGCGCCCCAGCCACCCTTCTAGATACCATTAATTTCGACTCCTTTGAGGTAGTGATGGAAGACAAAATTCGTATTTTTTGCGGCAATTCCAACCCGGTTCTGGCAGTCAAAATCTGTGAGAAGCTTGGTATTCCTCTTGGACAAGCCAAGGTTAAAACCTTTTCTGACGGTGAAATCAGAGTTGAAATCGGTGAAAATGTTCGCGGAAGAGACGTTTATATCGTTCAATCCACCTGTTCCCCTACGAACAACAACCTCATGGAGCTGCTGATCATGATGGATGCCCTGAAGAGGGCTTCCGCTGCAACAATAACTGCGGTAATCCCCTACTATGGTTATGCGCGGCAAGACCGAAAGGTGGCAGCTCGTTCACCGATTACTTCCAAATTGGTTGCCGATCTCCTCACAACCGCCGGGGCTGACCGGGTAGTGACGATTGATCTCCATGCGGGACAGATTCAGGGCTTCTTTAATATCCCCGTTGACAATCTCTATGCCGCTTCAGTTATCCTTGAATATCTGCGCAATAATTTTGTCAGCGATACGACGGTTATCGTGTCTCCCGATGCGGGAGGAACGGAGCGCGCCCGTGCATTTGCCAAGCGGTTGGGCTCCTCTCTTGCCATTATTGACAAACGCAGATCAGGGCCTAATATTTCAGAAGTGATGAATTTGATCGGTGATGTGAGTGGCAAAGTTGCCATTATTGTCGATGATATGGTTGATACTGCCGGTACGTTAACCCAGGCAGCAAAGGCCCTTCGCGAACATGGTGCCACCGCGATTTATGCCTGTGCGACCCATGGTGTTCTTTCCGGACCCGCTCTTGAGCGAATTGAAAACTCCGAAATCCAGGAGATGGTTATAACCGATACAATACCGCTCTGTGAAACAGCGGCACAATCCAGGAGAATCAAGGTGCTTTCCGTTGCGGAACTCCTTGCAGAAGCAATTCGAAGAATTCACAGCAATGAATCAGTGAGTTCCCTTTTTGTGTAAGAAAACTATCTTTACATGCGTGCTGTGTGGAGTGAAACCTGACACGGAGGTTGTATGGAACAGAGAATTCTCACAATTGAAACAAGGGATAAATTAGGTAAAAATGCGTGCAGGAAACTGCGAGAGCAGGCAAAAATTCCTGCGGTTGTTTTTGGCAAAGGAATGAAATCGGTTGCGGTTACTGTTGACAGGAAAGAACTGGAGTTAGCTATCGCCGGTGAAGGCGGGACCAATCACCTGCTTACCTTGAAAGGTGGAGGGGGGCTCGATGGTGAAATAGTCATTGTGTCAGACCTCAGTCGCCATTGTCTCAAAGATAGAACGCTGCATGTTGACCTGCACAAGATCAACCTGCAAGAGAAAGTGAAGGTTAAGGTTCCGGTCAGCATTACCACCGTTGCCAAGGGAATTAAAGAGGGTGGAGTACAGGATCTCGTGATGCATGAGATCGAACTTGAGTGCCTTCCTGGCCAGATTCCCGAGCATATAGAGGTTGATGTGACTGAATTAGGCCTAGGCGAGTCGTTGCATGTTTCCGACCTGAAGCTTCCCGCAAGTTTGAAAGTGGTTGACGATCCATCCGCTACAATCGTCAATATTCTCGGCCGGGCAAAAGAAGAGGAAGAGACCGTTGCCGTAGCTGAGTAAATTTCTTTGCCGATGACTTTGGACTGGGACACATGGCTGTAAAACTTATTGTAGGGCTGGGGAATCCCGGAGCCCGATACCAATGGACCCGCCACAACGCGGGTTTCATGGTTTTGGACAGGCTATCTCACCTTGCAGGAATATCTGTTGCCAAAAAAAGCTCATCCAGCCTCTTCGGGGAGGGTTTCTGGCAAGGTCAACGGCTGATTCTGCTGAAACCGCAGACCTTCATGAATCTTTCCGGGCGCTCTGTGGCCGAAGTAGCCAGATTTCATAAAATACCCGGCAAAGATATCATCGTCGTTCATGATGACCTCGATATTTCTTTCGGGCATGTCCGCCTGAAAAAAGGCGGCGGCCATGGCGGTCATAATGGACTGCGGTCAATTATTGCCGATTTTGGGGATCGCGATTTTCTGCGCCTGAGAATCGGGATCGGACGTCCGGTTCGTGGCGATGTCGTTGACTACGTCTTGAATCCTTTTTCCCCGGTGGAGATGAAGGATCTTGCCGCGGTGTTGGATGGTGCCGTTGAAATTCTGGAATCCCTGTTTTCCGACGGTCTGGAGAAAACCATGAGCCTGCATAATAACAGGGATTTATTGGCCGTGTGATTAATTGTAGTTGAAACTATCTAGTATCGTGTAGAAGAAGTTTTTTCACAGACAACCCCTCCAAGTGAGACGTAAAGGCTTCCACCTTGTCAAGGGGGGATTGAGGGTATTTGATTTTAGGTACTCATGGGACGAGTGTCCGCATTGATATTTTCTTGGTAGATGAAAAATTACTTGTAGAATTACGGTATCTCTGTTAATTCTACTTCTTTCGATCGGCGTAAGCCGCTCTCCTTGCTCCGGGATAGTCCGGGGCTCATTAAACCCGCGAGGAGGAAACACATGAGGAATTACGAGACGATCTATATCGTCCAGCCCGACCTTAATGAAGACGAAATTAAGGCGATGACGGAGAAGGTGCAGGAAACATTAACCTCAATGAAAGGCACCTGTGGCCGCCTTGAGGACTGGGGTGCACGAAAGCTTGCCTACCCGGTAAAGAAGTTTTCCCGTGGCCGGTATTTCTATCTGACTTTTGAAGGCGATGCACCGTTGGTTGCCGAGCTGGAAAGGCGGCTTCGTCTTGACGACAAGGTGATTCGTTACCAGACCGTCAAGTTGGAAAAGGGAGTGCAGATTACAGTTCCGGTTGTCGAAGCGTCTCCCGCTGAAGAAACAGCGGTTGATGTCGCGGCAGAAACGATACCGACTGAGTCGGCTGAATAACTTATTGGGAGGCATACATAGATGAGTGAAGAAAGAACACCTTCAAGGAGTACCGGACCACGCAGAAAAAGAACTTTTCAGCGCAGAAAGGTTTGCCGGTTTTGTGCCGACAAGCAAGCAAGCATTGATTATAAAGACCCTCGCACGCTTCGATCTTTCATCAGCGAGCGTGGAAAGATCGTTCCTCGAAGAATTTCCGGAAACTGCGCAAAGCATCAGAGGGAAATTACCGAAGCTATCAAGAGAGCGAGAAACATTGCACTTCTTCCCATTGCTTCCGCGCATGTCATGCCGTAGCAGGCTTTAGAAAATGATTGGGATTCATGCCGGGCACTCGTTCACAAGAGGAACAAGCGCCCGGTAACCCAATAACGTATTTCATTGCTTGAAAGAAAGTTCTTTTTGATGAACAGTGTAGGGTTCGGGGTGATCGGTGCGGTTGTGAAAGGAAGTCTACTGACTTTTGCTCTGTTCCTGATCTATGGCACAGTTCCCTTTTTCGGTGCTTTTGCAGGGATATTTGTTCCTTTCCCCTGCATCTACTATACTTTAAAGCACGGCCGGGTTTCCGGCTATGCAATTGTTTTGCTCATGATTCTCCTGCTGGCTTTTCTGAATCAGAACAGCTTGCTACCGTATCTGGTTCTTGCCGGTGTTTGTTCATTGGCCCTTCCGGAGTTACTTGCCCGAGGGATGGGTAGTACCCGGGTCTTGTTTATAACCGTCGCCCTGAATACGAGTCTTGTTGCCTGTTTGGCAGCCGTTGCGGTAGTGCTTTTCAGTGTCAATCTTGATGAACAGTTGGGTCGCATAATCCAAGAGGCATTGACTCAAGTTGGTGAAACCTATCGTCAGAGCGGGCTTTCCGGGAAAGAACTTCAGAGTCTGGACGAAGGTTTGAAGTTGCTGGAACGTTCCTTTGTCTTGCTCTATCCCTCGTTTGCGGTGATTTTATTTGGAGTTGTTGCAGGACTGAATCTTCTTTTGTTGAAAAGGGTCTCCGCTTCACTTGGAAAGAACATTCATTTTGTGAATTTTTCTGATTACCGGAATGCTGACGCTCTGGTATGGCTACTGATAATTGCCGGTTTTACACTCTTGGTGGATATTCCTGTTCTGACCAGAGTTACTCTGAATATCCTGTTCCTCCTGTATTTTCTTTACTTTATCCAAGGGTTGGCTATCTGTAGCTGGTTTGCAAAGAGAAAAAACTTTCCACGAGTGCTTCAGATTGTTTTTTATGTTGTTTTTGCAGTGCAACCACTATTGACCGCGATTGTCGCGGTTATCGGTTTGGCAGATTTGTGGGCTGGTTTCCGCTCACGGAAAATAAATGAAAACCTGTAAATCAGGCTAGGGAGGAATTGTCATGAAAGTAATTCTTAAGGAAAATATTGAAACTTTGGGAAATATCGGCGACATCGTTAAAGTAGCACCAGGTTATGCCCGGAATTACCTCGTCCCCAAAGGATATGCGATAGAAGCCACTACACGAAACGCCAAGGCACTTGAGCATGCCAAGCGGCAAATGGAATACAAAAAGAACAAGGTTCTCGAGTCGGCAAAAAATCTTCTTGAAAAGATCGAAGCAACCCCACTGAACCTTGTGCATCAGGCTGGTGAGTCTGATAAGCTTTTTGGTTCGGTTACTAATATGGAGCTTGCCGAAGCTCTCAAGAATCGCGGCCTGGATATTGACCGGAAGAAAATCCTTCTTTCCGAGCCGATTAAAACCCTTGGCGAGTATGAAGTTCCTGTAAAGATTCACCCTGAGGTTGTTGCGACCCTCAAGGTAACCGTTTCAAAGGCTGAATAGCCCTGATAAAGTTTACGTCGTAAAAATGGCGAAGGGAAATTTTCCCCTTCGCCATTTTATTTGGCACCTGTAAATAAAAAGCACCCGCTCTCTTCTTGAAAGCAGGTGCTTTTTTGTGCATGTATCAATGGAAGCCGGGCCGGAGTGGAAGCCCGGTTTCCATTTGAATCAGTAATTATTGAGCTGCGTCTTTATAAATGATGCAGTCAATGATGGCATCAACCCGGCGGTTCTTCTGCCTGCCCGCAGCAGTTTTGTTTGAGTCGACCGGTTTCGTATAGCCGTAGCCTTTTGTCGAGAGACGTTCAGCCTCAATTCCAAACTTGTCGACCAGATAGGTTCTGACACTTTCGGCACGTCTTTCAGAGAGTTTGATGTTGTATGGGTAGCTTCCTCTGTTGTCAGTGTGTCCTTCGATGACAGCAGTTGTTTTTGGGTATTTCTTGAGGAACTCCGCAACCTTGCCGATGACGTCATGGTATTTTGGTTTGACGTCAGACTTGTCGTAATCAAACTCAATCTTCAAGGTCATGCAGATTTTTTCGGGAACGGGTTCCGGCTTAGGTGCGGGCGGAGGGGTTACTGGCGGCTCAGGTTGTGGTGCCGGAGCCGGTGCTGGTTCTGGCGGAGGACAGACCGGTGGTGCCGGCTTTTCAGCTGGTCCGAACAGGAAGGTGAAGCCAAGCGAAGCTTCCCAGTTCAACATCAGGTCTCTTTCCCGCTGCTGGAAGATGGGGGGAGTTCCTGAAAATTGACCAGAATCTTTCCCGTCAAAGATTACCAGTTGACGAGCATCTGCCCTGAGCGCAATGGAGTCGGTGATGAAATACTTCAAACCGCCACCGATATTTGCTGTTGGAGAATAATCGGTATGGTTTGTGTTCTTGTACTTGACTTGGGTTGCTCCGCCACCCGCTGCCAGGTAGGGGACCAGTTTTCCTGCGGGAAGGAAGTTGTAGAGAAGGTCTAGGCGATACGACCAGGCATTGACACTGCCGAAGCCTTTGGTGGATTTTGTGGGGACAAAGTTGAGAACGCCTTCCGCCTCGAAGTTGTCGGTGAAGTTGTAGCCAAGTCTCAGACCTAAAACCGGTGCTGCCCGCAGGCTTTGGACACCATCGAACATGTAGCCACCAACGTATGGTGACAGAGAGACTGCCCCGGCACGCTCTCCTGCTAGCAGTGGCGGAGCGGCAATCAGGGAAACGAGAAACGTGAACAGTAACAGATGAAGAACCTTTTTCATTTTTTACCTCCTTTTGTGATCAATACCTAGTGAAAGGCATGTTGCTGCAACCAAAATACAGACAAAATTCATATGGCCATCTGAAGCTGCATTTGTCCATTACATAATTTTAAAAATAATAGCCGCAGTACTTTACAATGTCAACCGATTAAGGTTTCTTTTGCTTAAGAGTTTTTCTTGCAATTTAGTCTGTTTAATACGTTCGTCTAGGGTTGTTCTGACGGTGAAATGAATAATGCGATCGCCAGTTCTGCGGCTGTGTTCAAATTCATTGACCAGGTTAATCATGCGGGGTATAGTATCCAATTCCGTTGTAAGTGTAACTTTCCAGTTTTACCTTATACGTGATGCTGGTGTTCGGATGTCTTTTTCCTGTTGTGAACTCATGAAATACTGCCGGTGATTCGATGTCGATTGTGAATATGCGAAAACTGCCACCCCAGAGTATCGAAGCTGAGATGTCAATTCTTGGCGGCATACTTCTGGATAATGAAGCAATCAACCGGGTGCTCGATATCCTGGTACCCGATGATTTTTATCGCGAGTCTCATCGAAAAATCATGCGGGCGATGATCGAGCTTAATGATCATCGTGAACCATGCGACCTTATTACCCTTACTACCATCCTGAAAAGAAAAGGCGAACTGGAAGAGGTTGGCGGCGCTCCTTATCTGACGACTCTGGTTGACTACGTACCGACCGCTGCCAATATTGCCTATTACAGCAAAATTGTAAAAGAAAAGGCCATTTCCCGTAACCTGATCAGCGCCGCAACGGAAATCGTTACCGACGGCTACGACGATCAGGCTGAAATTGATGAACTGCTGGATAAGGCTCAAAAGGTTATTTTCCAGATCTCCGAGAACAGGATTAATACCCCCTATTTTGCGCTGAATGCTATCCTGAAGGATGCCATCAAATATATCGGCGAGCTCTATGAGAAGAAAGAAAGCGTTACGGGCGTTCCGACCGGATTTATCGACCTGGATCACAAGACCGCAGGTTTCCAGCGCGGAGACCTGATCATCATTGCCGGCCGGCCTTCCATGGGTAAGACTGCATTTGCCTTGAATATCGCTCAATATGCGGCGGTTCATGCTCAGCCAAGTTATCCCGTTGTTATCTTCTCGCTGGAAATGAGTAAAGAGCAGCTTGTGACCCGACTCCTCTGCTCCGAAGCACGGGTTGATGCCAGCCGGCTCCGTACCGGCCATCTGGTCGAAGGGGACTGGGACAAGATCATGCGCGGAGCCGATAAACTGCATGAGGCAAAAATCTTTATCGATGATACCCCGGCCATTTCCGTTATGGAGATGCGTGCCAAGGCGCGCAGATTGAAAGCGGAGCATGGTATCGGCATGATCGTTGTGGATTATCTCCAGTTGATGAGGGGCGGCAGTTCTCCGGAATCCCGGCAGCAGGAAATTTCCGAGATATCCCGGTCTCTGAAAGCATTGGCAAAAGAATTGTCCGTTCCGGTGGTTGCGCTCTCCCAGCTGAATCGCGGCCTTGAAAACCGTACCGACAAGCGGCCGATTATGAGTGACCTCAGGGAGTCCGGTGCAATCGAACAGGATGCCGACATCATTATGTTTGTGTATCGTGACGAGGTATACAACAAGGAAAATCCCGACGTAAAGGGCCGTGCGGAAATCATTATCGGTAAGCAGAGAAACGGTCCCATCGGGACAGTTGATTTAACCTTCCTGGGTGAATTTACGCGCTTCGAAAATTGTGCGATTCGCTCGGAATATTGATAACTGCAGAGTGCTACTACTTGGTTGCAGAGAACGAGGTACACATGATAGATCCAACGGCGCGCATCAGTTCTTCCGCGGAAATTGAGGCTGATGTCGAAATCGGACCCAACGTCATCATTGGTGACCATACCAGAATCGGGTCCGGCACGAGAATCCTGGCGAATTCTGTTGTCGGCCACTGGACGAAGCTTGGTAATAACAATATACTTCATTATGGCGCAATTATCGGGCACGATCCCCAGGACTTCGGTTATAAAGGTGAGGAAACCTACCTTGAAATCGGGAATGGCAACTGTTTCCGTGAGTATGTAACGGTACACCGCGGTAATCGCGAAGGGACCAAGACACTAATCGGAAACGATAACTATTTCATGGTTCAATGCCACGTTGCGCATAATTGCGTCATCGGAAACGATGCTATCATTGCCGGAGGGTCCCTGCTTGCCGGGCATGTCACCATTGACGATCGCGCGATAATTTCCGGAAATTGTGTCGTGCATCAGTTTTGCCATATCGGTACATTGGCGATGATGAGGGGACTCTCCCGGACCTCACGTGATGTTCCGCCCTTTTGCATCATGGACGAAACCCACACGGTAAGAACCATCAATCTCGTTGGCCTGCGCAGAAATGGCTATGATTCCAAACGTGTGCGGGCGATTAAAAATGCCTTTAAACTTCTTTTCCGTTCAGGTCCCAATATGAAAGAAAATGTCGAACGCGCCGAATCGGAATTGGAAATGACGGAAGATGTGCGTTATATGCTCGACTTTATCAAAAATTCGAAAAGAGGCGTCTGTTTCGGCCGAAACAGGGGCAGTGCGGAATTCGATTAAGGGAAAGGTGAAAAGTGATGACTACGTTTAATCCAATGCGGAATCTGCCGGGGCCTGCCGGTTATGGTCAGGGAGATGTCCTTGTTCTTTTCGGTGAACTTTTTGGTCGCGGCTATGCAAACGGGATGGTGGAAGAGGCCCGAAGAGCGGGAATGACAGTCATCGGTATTACCGTGGGAAGGCGCGAGACTGATGGTTCGCTCCGGCCTTTGACCGAGGAGGAACTGGTCGAATCCGAAAAGGTCCTTGGCGGGAAAATAATCAACATCCCCCTTGAAGCAGGATTCGATATGGATCGCTCAGAGTCGGGCATTGCTCCCGTTGACCAGCTGAAAGGGATCAAGTCCGATGGCTGGGAAACGGCAGTGCTTGACTGGGACGCGATCGAGCAGTCCAAGAAGGCAGGAATTGAGCGTTTTTCCGGAAATCTCGCCAAAGTCATGGACGCAATCAATGCGATGATCCCGGATGGGGTCAATGTTCTTTTTTCGCATACCATGGCTGGCGGCATTCCTCGAGCCCGGATTCTCATGCCTGTTCTGAACAGGGTATTCAAGGGGCAGGGTGAACGCTTCACTCCCTCCGAAGTCTTCTGGAGAACAGATCTGGGAAAACTTTGCAGCGCCTGTTTTGACGAAGTGACTGCCAACACCTTTCAACACCTGATTGATTTTTCCCGGCCAATTCGTGAGCGGATTGAATCTTCCGGCAAAAAGGTCGCCTATACGGCCTATGGTTACCACGGCTGTGAAGTTCTCATCGGAGAGGAGTATACCTGGCAGTCCTATACCCCCTATTTGCAGGGCTGGGCCAAGATGCGCCTTGAGGAGATAGCCACCGCGGCATGGGAGCAGGGGGTGCGTGCCACCGTGTTCAATTGCCCGGAAATACAAACGAACTCGAGTGCTCTGTTCCTTGGGGTGGAAATTTCTCTTTATCCTTTACTGAAAGCACTGCGGAAGGAGGGCGGTGGTGCGAGTCTCGAACGCATTTCCGCTGCCTGCAGCAAACTTCTCAAGGAAGGAATCACCATTGAGACCCTACTCTCTGAGGCCGACCGCTATTTAGCCGCTGCCTTACTGAAACCATTTCACGAGTTTTCCTCGTGGCCCCACCACAATACTCCGGAGCAGGCAGCTCTCATGCTGACCAGCGCAACTTCGATGCTGGATATGAACAAAGACTCGAAAAACATCGTCTGCGCGGAGCTGTCAAGGGCGGTTTTTCAGGCTGTTGGCCGACTGATGAACCGGACTTCCTGGGATTCCGGCGCACCGGTGTACTGGTTGAACCACGATATTGTCGCACGCGAACTGGTTGCGGGTGAGTAATTCCACTTCCATTTCAAGGCCCTCTCAGTGTTGGCTCGTCTACGGCTGCTCAACGTACACTTCAGTTCGCTTTGCAGCCTCAATCCTCGCCGCCTTGAGATCATCCTTGATCTGTACGTGCAATAATGCCCTGCCTGCTGAGAGGTTGGAGCGCTGATGCCGAAAAAAATCCTTTTGGTTGACGATGCTGCGATGTTCCTAGAGATTCAGAAAGATTTTCTGAAGCTGTCAAGTATCAGCGTCCTCTGCGCAAAGGATGGCCTTGAAGCTCTTGAAAAGGCCCGGATACTTCACCCTGATCTGCTGGTTATGGATTTGCACATGCCGAGGATGACCGGCGACGAATGTTGCAAAGCCATGAAAGCTGATCCGGCGCTTTCTTCTATCCCGGTCATCATGGCCACGAGCGCGGGGAAAGAAGGCGACCATGAAATCTGCCGAAAAGCGGGCTGCGACGGCTTATTGACAAAGCCGTTTGAAAGAGGATTGTTTCTCGATGCGATTCGCCGTTTTATTCCCGAGCTGGATCGCAGGGAGGCACGGATCCCGTTTACGTCCGCGATCCGGTTTCAGGCGTTCCGCGTTACCATGACCGGTACCATTCTGGATCTGAGTGCCCGGGGGATATTTGTCGCAACGGAGTATGATCTTGATGTGGGTACCGAGATTGTCCTTACGTTTGCTCTGGCAGACGCGAATGGCTCCCTCATCCAGGCAAAAGGAGTGGTGCGGTGGAAAAATTCCAGCGCGAAAAAAATCAAAGAAGAGTATCCACAGGGGTTTGGTCTCGAGTTTACCGCAATTGCGGGCGAATCTCTTTCCGTTTTCAAACACTTCCTGGCCAAAAGCCGACTTGATAATTAATCTAATGGAACAGGTGAGCCATTTGGATTTATCTCACCAGTTTTGACAGTTTCTTGAACTCGGCTGTCCCGGCCCGCTGCAAAAGTTGAAAGAGTATCGTTTCCGTGGAAGAGATCACAGCGCCAGCAGATGCCGCCAGGGAGAGGCCAATCCGCCAGTTCCCTTTTTTTCTGCTGATAACGGCGTCGTTGACTACCTGAACAGCATAGCCGTTTTTCAGAAGATCAAGAACTGTCTGAAGCACACAAATGTGAGTTTCCATTCCGGTAACGATAACTGTTTTTCGTCCTGACTCGGCAATTTTTGCCAGAATTCCTTCATCACCACAGCAACTGAAGCTCATCTTCTCCAGGGGGGTGACAGCGGCAATTTCCTGCAATTCGGGTAGGGTAGCGCCCAGGCCGGCCGGATATTGTTCCGTTACCAGAACTGGAATGTTGAAGTCCCGTGCTGCCTCCAGAAGAATTGAAACATTACCGGTTGTGCTTGCCAGGATCTCCGGGTCCATGGCTTTGCATAGTTTTTCCTGGATATCGATTACCATCAGTAAAGCTGACTTGGCGTCAATCGTAAACCGTTCAAGATGTTTCATGGTCATTTTCCCCTTGCATCATTCAGTCAGCGTGCCGGACTGCTTAATCCTTCTTTACCTCAATGTCGAGTTCCTGAATTTTTTTCCTCAGGGTATTTCTGTTGATGCCGAGAATTTCCGCGGCTTTCACCTGGTTTCCGCGCGTTTTTTCAAGGACAAAGCGGATAAGAGGCCGTTCCATTTGTTCGAGTATCAGGCCGTAAAGGTCCCCGGACTCCATTTTGTCAAGGTTTCCGAGGCTTGACCTCAGCTTCATTTCCACCAGTGCCTCAAGGGAAAGTTCTTCGTTGCGAGATGAGGTGCCGATATTTGGCCTGAGTCCGGAAAAGTCCTCAACCGTCAGGAGCGGATCAGAGGAAAGGATGACGGCTCGCTTGATGGTGTTTTCCAGTTCCCGCACGTTACCGGGCCAGGAATAGGATGAAAGCAGCGAGAGAGCCTCGTGGCTGCACTGCTTGGTCGGCATTTCCATTTCCGCGCAGGCTTTTTTGAGGAAGTACTCCACGAGCAGGGGGATGTCTTCTTTTCGCTCCCGTAACGAGACGAGGTTGATCGGCACGACATTGAGGCGGTAATATAGATCTTCCCTGAAAGTTTTTTCCCGGACACTTCCCTCGAGATTCTGGTTTGTTGCGGCAACAATACGGGTATCAACAGTGATGCTCTGGTTGCCGCCGGTTCTGGTAACTTCTTTTTCCTGCAGGACACGGAGAATCTTCGCCTGAAGATCAAGGGGCATGTCGCCGATTTCATCCAGAAAAATGGTTCCACCGTTCGCCTGTTCGAATTTCCCCAATTTTCTTTCAACGGCCCCGGTAAAGGCTCCTTTTTCAAATCCGAAAAGTTCACTTTCCAGAAGTTCCTTCGGGATGGCTGCGCAGTTGATGGCGATGAAAGGTTTTCCCAGCCGTTTCGAGTTGAAGTGGATAGCTCTTGCGATCAGCTCTTTCCCTGTACCGGACTCACCCTGAATCAGTACCGTAATGTCGCTCGGCGCAACCTTGCCGATGGTTTTGTAGATTTCCCGCATGGCCTGGGAATTGCCGATAATGGTTTTCTCCAGCTGATAGCGGTCTTTTAGTTCCTCTTTCAAGAGAGAAACCTGGGAGGTCATCTCCCTAGCCTTATCGATTTTTTCGATGATGGCGTCGATAACATCCAGGTCAAAGGGTTTGGTTATGTAGTCGTAGGCACCCCGTTTCATTGCTTCCACGGCATTTTTCATGCTTGCTTCAGCAGTCATTATCACGACAAGAAGCTCTTTTTTGATTTCTCTGATCTGATCCAGTAATTCAAGTCCGGACAGCCCAGGCATTTTTATGTCCAGGATCGCCATGTCATAGTGTGAGGACTGAATCATTCTCAGGGCCTCGTCGCCATCCTTTGCGAGATCAACGCTGAAACCTTTTCTTTTGAGGGCCTTGGAGAGGACCCAACGCATGCTTTCTTCATCATCGGCTACGAGAATTTTATTGAGTGACATATTTGTTTCCTTCTTTATTTTCAGTTTTTGTCAGCATTGTCCGGCAAGATTTTTGCTCGCGTAGCGAAGCGACAGTTAGATGGTAGCCGGGGAATTCATTCCCCGGAATTGAGGGGCAGATTTCACCTCATCACGTACGTGACGAATGACTAATGGATGTTTTACACCCGTGGGATAAATCCCACGGCTACCATCAAACGCCCCTACAGGGCTATTGCAAAGACCTAACCGGACAACACTGAGTTTCTATGACGATACGAACCGCAATCAACTCCGGAGACCAACGAGAAGTAAGCTGAATAAAAGATGCTTTATCGCACCAGGGGAAGCATGACGGTAAAGGCCGTTCCCCTGCCAGGTTCCGAATCTACCCTGATGATGCCGCGGTGTTCGTTGACGATTTTATGACAGATTGCCAGACCTAACCCTGTTCCTTTTGACTTGGTAGTAAAAAACGGGGTGAAAAGATTTTCGATCATTTCTTTCGGGATGCCCGGGCCGTCATCGGTAACGTCGATCACGACCATGCGTGAAAACCGTTCCCCCTTTTTGGTCATGCTGTAGTCGGAAAGGACTCGTGTTGAAATCCGGATCTGGCCGTTATCGGTTATCGCCTCAACAGCATTTTTGATGAGATTGAGGAAGAGCTGGGTGACCAGTGCTTCATCGGCCAGAATGGGCGGGATGCTCAGATCAAAATCCTGGACAAAGGTGATATTTTTTGTGACCGCTGCCCTTTTCTGGAGAGTGATGATGTCTCCGATCGACTCATGTATGTCCACGTGAGACAGTTCCAATTTACGAGGGGTCGTCAGGCTCAGAAGCTCTTCCACAATCCGGTTGACC
This sequence comes from Deltaproteobacteria bacterium, assembly GCA_009668975.1. GTDB lineage: Bacteria > Desulfobacterota > Desulfuromonadia > Geobacterales > Geobacteraceae > RPRC01. The sequence continues at coordinate 223,242 of SBEG01000003.1, forward strand.
CTGCCAACCTCCTTCAGCATGATCGAAGTGTAATCCCGCAGTTCGCTGCCGTCCGGGAGTTCCCGCTCAAGCAGCTGCGCCGCGCCCTTGATACCACCCAGCGGGTTTTTAATTTCATGGGCAAGTCCCGCCGCAAGCGTGCCCAGGGTTGAAAGACGGTCTGCCTGGCGAACGGCATCTTCCAGTTCCCTGATGTTGCTTATGTCGCGCAAAACGAGAACAATTCCGATGCATTCTCCATTGGCCAGCAGGAGCGGTGAAGTCGTCGCATTGACCGGGGTAACATACGGCCCTTTCTTGAGAACGACATTTTCATGGTCGGAAATGGTCATGCCGCTTTCGGATGTTTTGGCAACCATCTCCAGCAAGACGTCTTCTCCCGGGAAGAATTCGATGAATTTGCTTCCTACCGCCAGTCGACGCGAGATACCGGTGATTTCTTCCGCGGCCGGATTGAGAAAGGTAATCTTGCTTTGCCTGTCAAGAACGATAACTCCATCGCCGACGCTATCGATTACGTGTGCAAAATAGCCTTTCAGGCTATGTTCATTCTCAATCATTCTCCACCAAGGTAAAAAATTCAGTAATCTTCTGCAGCAGTTGCTGTTTCTCCCCGATGGTGTTCACCTGTGAACGAAAACGGGCTGCGCCGGCAAGTCCCTTAACGTACCATGAGAGGTGCTTCCTCATCTCTGCGACGGCAGTGTACTCACCATAAAGCTCACAAAGTTGTTCCAAATGGGAAACTGCCGTGACATGCCGTTCTTCTTTGCCGGGTGCAGAGGGCGTCTTTCCGCCGATTCTCTGCAACGCTTCCCTGAAAATCCAGGGATTGCCCATGGCTCCCCGGGCGATCATCACTCCATCGCAGCCTGTTTGGGAAAACATGTCCATAACGTCTTGACTGGAAAAGATGTCGCCACTGCCGATAACCGGCAGTGTGACGGCGTTCTTCAGTTCTTTGATCTTTTCCCACTCAGCGTGGTCCGAGAACATCTGCGCACGGGTACGAGGATGCAAGGTAATGGCATCGCAGCCTTCTTGTTCGGCAATGCGGCCGATTTCCAGAAACGACTGTTCCGTGGAGTTCCAGCCGGTGCGGATTTTGATCGTTAAAGGACGGCTTGTGGCCTTTCGTACCGAGCGAATAATTTCGGCAACCTTGAGGGGGGTCCTGAGCAGCGAACTGCCGGCTCCCCCCGAAACCACTTTTTTCACCGGGCAGCCCATATTGATATCGATGAGATCACAATCCTGCTCAACCATGCGTGCCGCATCGGCAAGAGAAGCGGGATCTCCGCCAAAAAGCTGGATGCCGAGAGGTCTGTCACGTGAAGAACTTCGCAAGAGGACAAGGGTGTTTTTCCCATTACGCTTCAGTCCTTCGGCGCTGATCATTTCAGTGAAGCAGAGTGGGGCTCCCTGTTCCCTTGCCAGGAGCCGGAACGGTAAATCACTAATCCCTGCCATGGGCGCGAGGATAAGGGGAGGGGATATCTGAAGGGAGCCGATGGTAAGGGCGGTACGCATTACTTTTTCTCACAGAACAGGATTTTTGTGCCTAAATTTTAGGCATGATAGCACAGGGTAGGAAAAAGGCAAGAGTTTTATTGAGAGCCCAGGAAGGTTTTCACGTTCACACGCGAAGAGGTTTTCGGTGTTTTTTAAAAGTTGTTCCAAATGGTTACGGGGGAATTGCAGCAGTGTCTGTAGAGTTATTTGGAGGGGAAATAGCTGTCTGGAATGAGAAAATGGTGGCTTTCCGGACGCCTGTTGCAAAAATTAGCTTTTTCAACTATTATTCCGGAACGAATGGAGCAGTATGTATTTCCGACTTCCCGGATAGTTCGGGATGGTATGAATACTGCGAGTGCTCACGCAGTAATAATCACCGCACTGCGGTGGTAAGATTTTTAATTCGGTCTGTTTTACGGAGGATTGTGATGGGTCTGCTTGAGGGGAAGAAAGCGGTAATTTTTGGTGTTGCAAATGAAAAAAGTATTGCCTGGGCTATTGCTCAGGCATTTAAGGAAGAAGGGGCGGAACTTGCCCTGACATATGCCAACGACGCCATCGCCAAGAGGGTTTTTCCCTTGGCGGAAAGCATTGGTGTCAGCCAGGTGCTGCCGTGCGATGTGACGAGTGATGAAGACATTCAAAAGGTATTTTTCGAAATAGGCAAGAAGTGGGACGGAATTGATATTCTGGTTCATTCCCTTGCCTTTGCCAACCGGGACGAACTGAAAGGTTCTTTCCTCAATACCAGCAGGGCCGGATTTGCCCTTGCCATGGATATCAGCGCCTACTCTTTGATTGCCCTTGCCCGGGAAGCCTACCCGCTGATGAAGGTAAAGGGTGGAAGTGTCCTTGCCATGACCTACTATGCCGCGGAAAAAGTTTTCCCGAACTATAATGTCATGGGAGTTGCAAAATCCGCCCTGGAGGCAAATGTCCGCTATCTTGCCGAGGCAGTCGGTGTTGACGGTATCCGGGTCAACGCTATTTCCGCCGGTCCGGTGAAAACTCTTGCTGCGTCGGGTGTTGGCGGCTTTCATCAAATTGCCGCACATATCGAGGCTCGAGCTCCCATGCGCAGCAATATTGAACAGCGTGATGTTGCAAATGCCGCATTATTCCTTGCCAGTGACCTTTCCCGGCGGGTGACGGGCGGCGTCCATTTCGTGGATAGTGGTTATAATATCATGGGCATGTGATTCCACTTTCATATCAAGGCCCTCTCTGTGTTGGCTCGTCTTCGGCTGCTTTTTCAACGTACACTGCGGTACGCCTCGCCGCCTCAATCCCTGCCACCTTGAGATCATCCTTGATCTGGAATTGGTATGAGGAATTATTCTTCTTGTGTGACGGAAGCTGAATCGGTTCCGGAAAGGCTTGGCTGCATTCCTTTCCGGGACCTTTTCTCTTCTGAGCGGGAGTTATTTCCACCTCAGCATTTTCTTGGGCACCAGTCGCCATAGACTGGGAAAGGACCTCACAATCCGACAACTCTTTGGCAATCTTGCCGGACTGAAACCAAGTCATCTGAGTGCTCTCGAGAGGCTCTATCGCCGCCGGGTTCCTCCTGCTGATCTGGTCACCCCAGAACTCGCCATGCGCATGGCGGAGCTTTCAGAAGAAACGGGACGCCAGATCGGCGTGCTGATCAATCGGATCGGCCTGGTCGAATATGTGCTGGTTGGCGATGAACGCCAGTTGTATATCCCGGAGTTGACTGACTATCCGCTGGGGAAGAAGCGCCTGCGTGGCTTGAGGCTCTGCCATACCCACCTGAAAGGCGAAGCTCTCAGCGAAGACGACCTGACCGATCTGGCGCTGCTTCGGCTTGATCTCATTGCGGCCCTGCTCCTGACTCCCGGCAAGAAGTCGCTTTCCATACAGACTGCCAACCTCACCGCGGATCCTCGCAGCACAACTCCCTGTCATATAGATGTGCCCTGCCCGCTTGAACGTTTTCAGCGGGATATGCTCGAATTCATTTCCTCATTGGAGAGCTCCTTGGAAAAGTCCATGCCGGTCGCCTTCGAGGTCCACGGCGGGGGGGAGAGAGCGATCCTGATTTCGGTTACCCGGTCTTCCGGTCCTGAGGTCCAGGACTCCATGGAGGAACTGCGGGAGTTGGCCCGGACTGCCGGGGTCGAGGTCATTGATACTCTGGTACAGCACCGGCGTGATCTGAATCCACGCTATCTGATGGGAGAAGGGAAGATTCGCGAGGTTATCATCAGGGCCTTGCAGCTTGGCGCGAGTCTGTTGATTTTTGACCAGGAACTTTCACCTGCCCAGGTACGTTCCATTTCGGAGATTACTGAATTGAAGGTCATCGACCGGAGTCAGCTTATCCTGGACATCTTTTCCCGCCGGGCAGTCAGCCTCGATGGGAAGGTTCAGGTGGAGCTGGCCCAGCTGAAATATATCCTGCCGCGACTGACGGGTCGCGGGGTGCAGATGTCGCGGCTCATGGGCGGGATCGGCGGTCGAGGCCCTGGGGAAACGAAACTTGAAATAGACCGGAGACGGGTCAGGGACCGGATCGCCAAACTGGAGAGAGAGCTGAAGGAATTGTCCCGCGGGCGCGATCAGCGCCGCAGGAAGCGGGTTAAAGCCGGGGTCCCGATTGTTTCCATAGTCGGCTATACGAATGCCGGAAAGTCAACGCTGCTCAATACTCTCACCAAAAGTGCCGTATTTACGGAAGACCTGCTTTTTGCTACTCTGGATACAGCAACTCGCCGGCTTCGTTTTCCCCGTGAGCGCGAAATAATCATAACTGATACGGTCGGGTTCATCCGTTCCCTGCCGAAGTCGCTGATGGGCGCCTTTAAGGCGACACTTGAGGAGTTGCGGGATGCTGATCTGTTCCTGCACCTTGTGGATTGCTCAAACCCGCGCTTTGAAGAACAAATCCGCCAGGTTGAAGAAATTCTCGATGAACTGCAGCTTTCGGAGAAGCCCAGGCTGCTGGTGTTCAACAAAAGCGACCTTCTGCCGGCCCTGAAATCAGAGGATATTCTCGCTTTCATGAAAGCGCGGCAGGCGGCGAAACGCTACGGTGCTATTACTCTTTCCGCCAAAAATACCGAGTCCATTACGCCTCTGCTCGAAGAACTTGAGAAGAGATTCTGGCCGCGGGAAGGTGACTGACCCCTTGTTCTGCTCCTGTAAATGACGGGTAAGCGGCATGGTCGGCCGCCATGAAGATCAGCCCTTTACCGTTGACAGTCAAATGATTCTTATCTATACTTTCGCACCTGAAAACGCCTCCCCTCACTACTTGCAAAGAGTTTGCGAGGAAGGAAAAACCTATGAAAATACTACTCATTGCAGTCCTTATCAGTTTGTGGCCTTTTACTCATTCGATCGCGGGAACATTGTCAGGGCAGGTTGCTGCGAATACTGTCGTCAGCGCTTCCGATGCAATCAGAAAAGCCGGATATGGCCATACCGCGTCTCGAAAAGCTGCCAAATCCATCTCGCTTTCTGACGAGAAGAGTCTCTGCACGGCGTTAGAGCTTCCCACCACCGATCAGCTGGTCATCGACGATGCCCCTGATGACTTTACCGATTTCGAGTTGAAGATTGCGGATTATAATCTCCCGAGATCAGATATACCGATTACCATTAATAGCAAGGTTGAATATTTCCTCAATGTTTTCCAGACCTCGGGACGCGTTTGGTTTGGTAAATGGCTTTCCCGCTCGGAACGCTATCTTCCGATGATGAAAGAAGTGCTGAGAAAGAATTCTTTGCCTGAGGACCTTGTCTATCTTGCAATGATCGAGAGCGGTTTTTCTCCCCATGCGAATTCTCCTGCAAACGCTGTGGGCCCCTGGCAATTCATTGCAGGTACCGGGAAACGCTATTCGCTGCGAATCGACCAATGGGTTGACGAGCGGCGCGATCCCTTGAAATCGACTGTTGCGGCTGCCCTCTACCTCAAGGAACTGTATTCCCTTTTCAACAAGAACTGGTACCTTGCCGCGGCCGGCTATAATGCCGGCGAAAACAAGATACTGCGTGCAATCGACATGTATGACAGTACGGACTTCTGGGAGCTTGCCGAGGGATCGTATCTGAAGCGGGAAACGAAGGATTATGTGCCAAAGCTTCTCGCCGCGGCCATTGTCGCGAAAGACCCTGCCAAGTACGGCTTTGCCGATGTGGCATATCTTCCTCCTATCGAGTTTGATACGGTAGTCATACCTTCCAGAACAGATCTTGATCTGGTGGCACGCTTGACCGGGGTTTCCTATGAAACGATCAAGGAGCTGAATCCCGCTCTCCGGAAATGGTGTACCCCGCCGAATTACCCTCAGTATGAGCTGAATCTCCCCAAAGGAACGAAAAGTGCTTTTCTGAGCGCCTATCACAAAATTCCCGTAGATGAGCGTTACACCGAGAAAGTTGTGTATTCCAGCTATCGCGCCAGGAAAGGCGATTCGATTGCGTCAATTGCCCGACGCTTTGGCACTGACCCAAAGGAGCTCTCCGCGATTAATAACCTGAAACAGACCCGGAAGCTGCGAGGGAAAATCCTGAAGGTCCCGGTTGATCCGGATTGTGTCCCGTCGTACGTCGCCCGGACCAATTCTTCACCGGAAAAAAAGCAAAAGGACAAGCAGGTTGTCCAGTATTATACGATTAAACAGGGTGATACGCTCACGTCAGTTGCCAGACGTTTCAATGTTACGACGAAAATCATTGCAGTTTGGAATAATTTGAAGCCCAAGGGCATCCTGATGCCGGGAAAGAAGATTATTGTAGCCAAATCCGGGGAGACCAGTTCCTCATAAGTCCGGCAGGGTTATCGGCACGAGGGTCCCGGAAATATTGTCTAAAAGAAACCATTGCCGAGTGACGGCAACGGAAAGGATTGGAACGGATGTATAATTTGCTTATTTCGCTCGGTGCTGCGGCAGTAATTTTTGTAGTGCTCATGTTTGTCGTTGGCTTGCCCTGGTGGGTATCGCTGCTGGTGGCGTTTTCTCTTTTTGCCGTCTGTTATCTCCTCTTGATGAGGTATGTGATGAAAAAAGTCGGCGCAGCAATGGAAAGCGCCGGCAAGGATCTTCAAGGCCAGCGTATCGAAAAGGCCATCAAGACACTGCAGCAGGCACTCAGCTATAGCGTCTGGCAATTTTCAGTGCGCAGTCAAATCCACGCTCAAATCGGAATGATCTACTACCTGAAGCGTGATTTTTCTAATGCCTTTCCCCATCTGGAGAAAAGTTTTGCCAAGAACTGGATTGCCATGGGTATGCTGGCGATTACGTACATGAAACGCAACAAAAAGGAAAAGATGACGGCCACTTTCGAGAAGGCTGTCCAGTGGAGTCCGAAGGAGCCTCTGTTGTGGAACTTGTATGCCTACTGTCTTGCAGAGACCGGAAGTACCGATCCGGCAATAAAAGTCCTGGAGCGGGGCCTGAAAAAGCTGCCCGGCGAGGAGCGGATTACGCATAATCTTCAGGCCCTGCAGGAAGGTAAGCGGATGAAGATGAAAAGTTTCGGGGATATGTGGCTCCAGTTTCACCTGGAGAAACAGAGCGTCATCATGAAGCAACAGGCGGCAGCCATGGGTGCCATGGGCCGCCGCAGGGTTATCCGTAAGTAGTTGTATGAAATTCACGGGGGGCGCGGTCGGCCCCCCTTTTTTTAGCTGGTCAACCCGAAAATGACAGCATGAAGGCGAGAATTGGCAGCCCTCTATTTCTTGAACCGAACCATGATCCCCCCCTCGGGAGGATCGAGCTTGTAGTAACGTTTCAGTGCCTGGATATTCCATTCATCAAGCACTTCTCCCGCGCCCAGCAGCAGTAGCCCCGTCCCGCTTCGTACGGCATGCGTCACCTGCATGCCGCGACGCAGTTCTCCCGGAAACAACTCCATTTCGATCATACCGTCCAATTTTGCAAGGCTGCGATATTTTTCTTTGATGACAGGCACAAAATAGGGAAAGAGAGCGGGGTCAAACTTGCTCCCGAGCCGTTCTGAAAGCTCCTGTAAGGTTATCTCGATACCGTTATCCCCGTGAACAGTAAAAAAGATTCTGTCCGCGGCATCGGAGATGGCAAGTATCCTTGCTCCGTGCGGGATCTCTTCGCCTGACAAACGGTCAGGAAAGCCGCTGCCGTCGAAATTTTCGTGATGATGCCTGATGAGGACTCCGGAGGCGCGCAGATCTTCCACCGAATCGATCGCCGCCTGTCCTCGAACAGGGTGAAGCCGGTATTCCTGCAGTTCATTGGGGGAAAATGTTTCAATGTTGCCCTGCAGCAGGGTGTCTGAGTTCCCTATTTTACCTATGTCATGGAGCAGGGCGGAGACGCGGATCCTTTCAATTTCATCCGGTTTGTATCCGCATTTTTCCGCTACCAGAACCGCTACCTCCGCCACATTCCGGCAATGGTTGCGTGATTCGCGGTCGCGAAGTTCCATGAGGCTGGAAAATGCCAGCAGACTTCCTTCGTAATTATTTTTTAATTTATCATTCAGCAGATGAAGTTCACTGAGGTTGTTTCGAATTGCTGCGGTTTGCTCCAGAACTCGAGATTTCAGGTTTGAATTCCACTCATGCAGTTCCTCGTTCTGTTTCCGGACAAGCTCGGAGAGAGTTCTGTTTTCAAGGATTAATTGATAATAGCCGGCAGCTTCCCGAATGGTGCGGATTAATTCTTCATCGTTCCATGGTTTGTTTATAAAACGATAGCATCCGCCCTTGTTAATGGCATCAATGGTTGCCGAAATGTCCGCGTATCCGGTCAACATGATACGCGGCACATCCGGGGCGATTTCCCTGGCCTGCTGAAGAAACGCGGTACCGGAAAGGCCTGGCATGCGCTGGTCGGAAACGATGACGCCGATGCCGGGTGTCGAATGAAGGATTTCGAGTCCCTCTTCTCCCGAGGTTGCGATCAGCACATCCATGTCCTCGCCGGCAAGGAGTCGGCGAATGGATCTCAGGATATTTTCTTCGTCATCTACACATAAAATCTGGATTGAGTCTGTCATGAAAACCTCATTGGATTGGCAGCCGTACGGTAAAGGTGGTCCCTTCTCCCGGTAGACTTTCGACGAAAATATCTCCCTTGTGTTTCTTGATAATATCGTAGGTAATACTGAGTCCGAGGCCTGTTCCCTTGCCAACTTCCTTGGTAGTGAAGAATGGCTCGAAGATCCTGGTCAATACCCCTTCAGGGATGCCGCACCCGGAGTCGGCAATTGATGCGTAGATCGAGTCATCTTCCTTCCAGGTTCGCACCCGGATCTCTCCCTGTTTCTCAATTGCCTGGGAGGCATTGACCAGCAGGTTCATGAAAACCTGATTCAGTTGCTGTGGAAAACAGCGGATCGGTGGAAGGTTTTCCAGGTCCCGGATAAGGTTTACCTTGTATTTTAGTTCGTTCCAGACGATTTTGATCGTGCTTTCCAGGCATTCGTTGATGTCAGCGGTCTTGCATTCGGATTCGTCCACGCGGGAGAAACTTTTAAGGTTCTGGACAATTGACCGGACTCGCTCGGCCCCGTCGAGCGACTCATCAATCAATTCCCTGCCGTCCTTGAAGATGTAGTCTATCTTCAGAGTCTTTCTGTGCTCCAGGAAGCTTTGCCGGTACTTTTCGTCAGGAAAAGTCTCAATACTATCGGTAATAAATGAAATGTGTTTGTCCAGACGTTCCAGGTATTTTCGCATGGTCCCCAGATTGCTGGAAATGAAGCCGATCGGATTGTTTATTTCATGGGCCACTCCGGCAGCCAATTGACCGATTGAAGCCATTTTCTCCTGTTGGACGATCTTGGCCTGGGTGGCTTTCAGTTCGCCGTAGGCACTTTCCAGTTCGTCACGTACCGCCTTCCGTTTGGTGGCGTCATGAAGTGTCAGTACAAAACCCGATACTTCATTCTCGTCATTATCCGAAAATGGATCCGTGGTGCAGAAAAAACAGCGCCTGCTTGATTCATGGGTTATTTCACAACTCGTTGGGAGTTCGGAGGGGAGGTTGAGACCATGCCTGGAAAGGAACTCTTTCCAGTGAGAGCCGATTATTTCCTGGTAGGATTGGCAGGTGAATTCTTGTAACGCCTTATTGCATCGTTTGATTTTTCCCGCGGCATTAACCAGGATAACAATATCCCCGATGCTGTCCATGGTTCTTTCCCATTCCCTTTGTGACGCGGCAACCTGGGTGAATAGAGAGTGCAGTTCTTCGTGGCTCCGCAGTAGTTCGGCACGGCTTTTCCGCAGTTCCCGTTCCGCTTCCTTGCGGCGGGTTATGTCTTCCAATTCCACCAGGTAATGGGTGGTCACGTCGTCGGAGTCCGTAATGGAAGAGATTGTGGCAAGCTCCCAGTACGGCTTTCCATCGCTCGTGTGACTGAGCCGTTCTCCGCTCCAGGATCCGTGTGCCTGGATGGTTTTCCAGGATGCACCGAAAATATCCGGGATGGGTATTGATTTGCCGGATGGAACGGCGGACGTACCGATAATTTCTTCCAGTTTGTAGCCAGTCATCCTGATGAAGCTGGTATTCGCGTATTCGATACAGCCCAGCGTGTCGGTGATGAGTATGGCGCTGGTACTCTGTTCCACCGCTCGCGACAACTTTCGCAGAATCTCTTCCGTTTCGAATCGATCGGATATGTCGAAACAATAGCCGATATGTCCCCCGTAAAGGCCCTGCTCATCAAAAAATGGCCTGCCGAAAGCCTGGAACCGTCGATACTCCCCGTCATGATTGCGTAGCCTGAATTCGCTTTCGAACGAAGAGATTTGCTCCTGCGCGGTAACCAGGTCAGCGAGAAACTGCACTATATCTTGTGGATGGAGACTATCCTTCCAGCAGGTTGCAAAGTCCTGATCGGCTGAAATTCCGGTGAATTCAAGCCACATGTGATTGAAATAATCAAAGGTACCTTGAGGGCCGGTACGCCAGATCAATGCTGGTGATGCTTCAAAAAGGTTGAGATAGAAGTTTCGCGATTTTTCGAGTGCGTCCTGTGCCTGTTTTTTTTCGTCAATGCAGCGTTTTTTTTCCAGGACGGCGGTGATTGCCTCGGCAAGATGTGCAAGCCGGTCTTTGAGAACACAATCCCAGGCCCCGGCCTTCATGCACTCAACGGCTGTCTCCACTTTAAGTGCTTCGGTAACCAGAATGAAAGGCGTTTGCGGAGAGTATCGACTTGCAAGTTCGAGAGCTTCCCGGCCACTAAATGAGGAAAGGTAATAGTCGGAAAGAATGATGTCCGGGCAGAATTCGTTCAACGCAGCAAGATAGTCAGCCTGCGTTGCCACGTGGCAAATCCGGCAACTTTCGCTCATCCTGCCGATTTCGTGCTTGATAAGCTCTGCGTCAGTGGGGATGTCTTCCAGTAGGAGGATAGAAAGTTCGATTTTCATGTAATTCTCTCGACTAATCAATTGGTTTGTGCTGGTGAAGGTTAATTTGGTTTTGCTTTGGATGAAAAAAGTTTTGCTGTTCATTCCATTTTTCGTTCAAGTAGGCATTTCTGTAGAGTGTGTTAGCGAAGCGTAACGCACCTTATGTCGGCGGGTTACGACTAAGAGCCGCCTGACCACCCTTCAGTTTGCTGGCAACTTGATTGCAAATGGGCAACAAAAAAAAGTGTTTAACTTTATTTGTGCGTTGCTAAAATATTTTGTTTGATTAAGATTAATAAATCAGGGCCGCGGCCCGGACCGCTTGAGTTGTGCACGCCCCATCGGATTTATTATGGCCGGGGGCCAAACTCATTATGAATACTATATCGACATCCTGTCGATAAATCTTTAACTGACTGAACGATAATTGATGGCTTAGCAAAAAGATCGAAAGTACGAAGTCACGTCATTTCCGTGAAAACGGGAATCCAGAATATCAGCAACTTTTATATTTCCTGGATACCCGCTTTCGCGGGTATAACGAGCTTTTTTTCTACAGAATTACTAGGAGGGTCATACCCGCTTCGACTCGTATCAATTTGCCGGTAAATTTCAAAGAAACTAAAGTGGCTTTGCTCCTTAACTTGGGCTACCGAGCACTAGCTGCGGGAAGGACGATAGTGTGTGATCACTAGCTATCTTGTAAATCCGTTGGAGTTTGATACATTCGTTGTGGCGGTAATATCCCATCTGGTACGGACGGATGAAGCTGAGTCGTTGCCGTGGCAACCGGGACCATGTTCCCTTCGGGGTTGGCCGGAACTTCATTTTGTTCCAACTTTCTGCTGCATAATTCATCTGGCACCTGTTGAAAAAGGAACTGAAAATTGGAAAAATTACGCATTCTCATAAATGAGGACCTACCCTCCGATGTGGAACTTCTGGAGTATGAAATTCGCAAGGGTGGCTTCAATTTTATTTCAACTCGTGTGGATTCCCGGGAGCGATTTCTTGCGGCACTGGATGAATTTGACCCGGACCTCATCATCTCCGACTTCAATCTGCCGAGTTTTACGGGAATGCAGGCGCTTTCCCTGGTCCGTGAACATTCGCCTTTCGTTCCCCTTATAATTGTAACAGGCGCCTTGAATGAAGAGATTGCGGTTGAATGTATGAAAGCTGGCGCTGACGATTATGTGCTGAAGGACAACCTAAAGCGGCTTGTGCCTGCGATCGGTGTTGTCATGGCGAACAGTAAGGCGAGAAAAGAGAGAGTATTAGCCGAGGAGCAATCTGCGTCCTCGGAGCGAAAGATGCGAGCCGTTTTCGAGCATGCCCATGATGCCATTTGTATCCTGCACGAAGGGTTCTTTATTGATTGCAACCCGATGGCGGAGAAATTGTTCAATGTAGTACGGGACGATCTGCTTCAGCGGTCACTTTCAGAATTTTTTCCGGTTGAACAGGCCTGTGGGCAGCTTTCTCAGGAATTGGCTGCGGAAAAGTTCCGGAAAGCGCTGGCCGGAGAACCGCAAAACTTCGAATGGCTCTTGCAAAGGCTTGATGGAACGGTGTTCGACGTGGATGTCGGTTTGAGCCCGATTGAGGTGGATGGCCGGCTCCATCTGATGGCAATTCTGCGTGATATAACTGAAAAGAAGCGTATCGAGCGGGAGATGCTTGAAAATGAAAGAAAATACAAGGATCTATCCCAGGAATTCAATACTCTTCTCGATGCGATTCCTGACCCGATCCTGCTTCAGTCGCCCGGTCTTGAGATTGTCTGGGCGAACAAATCTGCCATGTCGCAATTCAGTGAAGGTGCTGAGAACCTGGAGGAGCGGCACTGTTTCAAACTGCTTCACCAGATTTCGGCCCCGCATGAAGGGTGTCCGGTGCTGGAATCTTTCGCTACCGGCAAGCCGGCAAAGGGAATTATTCCCATGACCGATCGGGTCTGGGAAATCCGTGCCGTACCGGTCATAAATGAAAATGGCACCATCGTGAATGTGATCGAGATTGGTCGAGATATCACCGAGATGAAGAAGCTCGAACAACAGCTGCTCCATGCCCAGAAGATGGAAGTCGTGGGCCAGCTTTCCGGAGGAATCGCACATGATTTCAATAATATCGTCACGGCAATAATTGGCTACGGCAATCTTATCCTGATGAAACTTCCTGAAGATGACCCGGCGCGGCACTTCGTGGAGCAAATACTGGTAACAGCGGATCGCGCTGCTGAGTTGACACAGGGGTTGCTTGCCTTCAGCCGGAAGAGAGTCCTCAATATGAAGCCGGTCCAGCTCAATGATATCATCAGCGGTTTCAGGTCCTTCCTCGGCAGGATTATCGGCGAGCAGATCATGATCAGTACGGATCTTCTGGATGCGCCGGTTTTTGTTTATGCGGACAGTTCCCAAATTGAACAGGTTCTGATGAATTTAGCCACCAACGCACGTGATGCCATGCCGGACGGGGGGACAATTTCCATCTCGCTTGAAACGAGTGTGCTGGATGGTGCCTTTATAAAATCCCATGGCTATGGGGAACCCGGGAAATATGCCTGTATTCTGGTTTCCGATACCGGTGGGGGAATGGACGAAGACACGCTGAAAAAGATCTTTGAGCCATTCTTTACCACCAAGGAGGCTGGGAAGGGGACCGGACTGGGCCTTTCCATTGCCTATGGAATTGTCAAGGAGCACAATGGCTATATCCTTGCCTCCAGCCAACCTGGCAACGGAACTACCTTCAGGATTTACCTGCCGGTGATAAAAAATGTTGAGCAACGGCCTGAAATACCGCACTATCGTGAACCCCAGGGAGGTCACGAGACAATCCTGATCGCCGAGGATGATTCCCCGGTACGGGAGATTACCGCAAAACTTCTTACCGGCTATGGCTACTCTGTTATCGAGGCAGAGGATGGGGATGATGCGTTGAAGAAATTTGCTGAAGCTCGGGATGCCGTTCAGCTCCTCATTCTTGATGTTCTGATGCCGGGCAAAAACGGGCGGGAAGTGGCGGAAGCACTCCGCCAGCTTTCACCAGAGGTAAAAGTGTTGTTTACTAGCGGCTACCCGCTTGACCTGCTCGTGAATAAAAATATTCTGCCGGATGATGTTCATTTCTTTATCAAGCCGATTGCCCCGAGGGAATTGTTGCGAAAGGTAAGGGAAGTATTAGAAGGGTAAAACAGTCGCAAATATAGACACCTGGAGTTTTCCGGTGGATCAGGGTGTCTGTACTGCCTGAAGGGTGTCATGAATTATCTGAGCGGACAGTTTTGCCATTCCGCTGCTCATGGCACGTGCCAGTCCCGTTGGTGTCTTCTCCGTAATGGGTTCCGTTGCCTGGTACTTCTTTTGAAACAACAGCCTGTTCGCCACGCCGGCGCGTGAAAAATCGAACAGAGTGATCGAAAGTGTTATGGCTGCTGTTCGTGTGTTTTCAGTGTCAATTTCCAGAAATTCGTCAACACTGCCTTCAAGGACATAGCGGGCATCCTCCAGGTCACGGTAGGAAAATGCCGCCTTGAACAACCCGGAATTCCGGAGGTCGCGCAGCAGGTAGTCACTCACCATGTCTCCCGGATTGATCATCCAGCGGTTACTGGCATAAGCGTCAAGCTGATAGGGCGCCGGCCGGAAAACCATGGCTTGGGAGTTGTAGGAGCGAGCAACGGAAAAACGCTCGATCTTTATCGTTTGACCAGTCTGAGCTCTACCGTTGAAATCCGGTGAAGGATATTCAAAGGTGTATTTTTCAACAATGCTGGAGGGCCCGCCTCTCTTCATGCAGCCGGCACTGAAAGAAATGGCGACAATGAGAATTGCTGCAAGAGGAAGCCGGACAGCTGGTTTCTGCACTTTTAATCGGATTCCGGTGAACGGATTTCTGCTCATGTTTTTACCTCGTCATGCTTTTTACTGCCGCCGTACGGCAGGGGGGGAGCTGAAGATCAGGTCAGACGGAGTGGCATTGAGTCTGTCGAGAAGCGTCTGCAAAGTCTCCGAGGCCTGCTGAATATTTTCACTGGTGTCCCTGAGTTCCGTGGTGATGGCCCGGCTTCTGCGGTCAATTCCCTCCACAAGCCGGTTGGCCTTATCCGCCGTATCTGCAAGTTTGAGAGACTCCACTTCTTTCCGTACTCCGGAGATCAGATTCTTTGTTTCCGTCAGCGAGTCCCTGGCTTCCGTCAGGATATCATCCAGTTTACCTTCCGTGACCGTCTCGTCTACCTTGGCAACGGTTCTCTCCAAACTTGCCGATGTGGCTTCAAGGTTTGACATGATCGTGTTCATTTTCTTGCCGGCAAGCAGGTTTTCCGTGGCTTTGCCGACCGACTTGAACTGATCGGAAAGGCCCTTGAAATCGATTTCCTTGACATTCTGCAGAACCTCGTCGACTCCGGAAAGGAGTTGCCGCAGTTCCGATGGCCGCGAGGGAATAATCGGGTATTCCGCGGCGAAATCAATGGGGGGGGAGGCATCGGGGGCTCCCGGTTTTTTCCGGTCCAGTTCGATAAAGACTATTCCGGTGATGCCCGCGGTTTTGAGCTGGGCTACCGTGTTCTCCTGCAGGTCTCCCTCCAGATCGACCTTCATCACGACTTCCACGAGTTTGTAGTCGGGGGCCACACGAATCCTCTCCACTCTGCCCACATCGACGCCACGATACTTGACGCTCGAATCCATCTGCAGCCCCTGGACGGATTCATCGAAGAAGGTCACATAGGTAGAACCTTTCTGGAAATATTTCGTGGCGCCGATCCAGACAATAATTCCGGCGCCGATAATGACCCCGCCCATGACAAAGAGCCCGATTAAAAACTTTGAAGTTTTTCCTGACATCGCTGTTACGCTCCTTTTGGATCTTTTCCTGTCGGAGTTCTGTTGAAAAAGTTTCTGACTCGCGGATCGGTTGAAGATTCCTTCAGGTCCCGAGGGTCTCCTACGGCGATGATTCCCTTTGCTTCCTTGTCCAGCATGACAATGCGGTGGGCAATGGAAAAGAGAGAATCAAGTTCATGGGTTACTACCACCATGGTGGTTCCGAGCCCCGTATTGATCTGTTTCATCAGAATATCCAGTTCGGCGGACGTGATCGGGTCGAGACCGGCGGACGGCTCATCGAAAAATAGGACGGTCGGGTCGAGGGCCATGGCCCGAGCAAGTCCGGCCCTTTTTTTCATTCCTCCCGAGAGTTCCGAGGGGAGATGGTTTTCGAATCCGTTCAGGTTGACCATACTCAATTTCATGCGCACGATCCGGTCAATGTCCTCCCGGTCAAGGTCGGTGTATTCTTCGAGGGGTAACGCGACATTTTCCGCCAGTGACATGGAGCCAAAAAGGGCGGCCGATTGGAAAAGCACTCCGCTGTTTTTCCGGATTGTTTTCAAGGCGTCTTCGTCACGGGTGGCCACATCGATACCGTTGATAAGAACCCGTCCGGCAGCTGGCTTGTATAAGCCGAACATGTGCTTCAGCAGGGTGGATTTCCCGCAGCCGCTTCCGCCGAGAATTACCAGGATCTCTCCTTTCATTACCTGAAAGCTTACATCCTGGAAAATAACGTTCTCACCGTACTGCGCGGTCAGGTTTTCCACAACGATGATTGGAGTTGTCTCCGGTGCGGTCACAGGTCAGCCTTTCGATTGGAATCCTAGTACAATGTAACACCTAAATTCAACCCCCCTCAATCCCCCCTTGTCAGGGGGGAAGCCTTTAAGTCTCCCCTGTCAAGGGGAGATACCGTTATGGGGTGTCAAGCAGTTTTAAGTGTGTATGCCGGGTCA
>SBEG01000051.1 GCA_009668975.1 Deltaproteobacteria bacterium
GTGTCAGCGATGTCGTGGCACAAAAATCTGTTATCGATGTCCTGGCACTCAACACCTAAAACCTAAAACCGAGTTTATCTTCCCAACGCCTTTTTGCCGATATCGGTCCGGTACTGTACACCGGTCCAGGTGATGGCTGCCACGCCTTGATAGGCACGGGCAATGGCATCCTGGACCGTGTTGCCGAGGGCTGTCACGCCAAGGACCCGTCCGCCGTTGGTACAATAGGCGCCGTCTTTGCTGGCGGTTCCGGCATGGAAAACAAACAGATCATCAATTGCAGCTGCCTGCTCGAGGCCGCTGATCTCATCCCCCTTGCGGTAGTCACCGGGATAGCCTCCGGCAGCCATGACCACGCAGACCGCCGCCTTGTCGTGCCATTCCAGGTTGATGGAGCTGATGTCGCCAGCGGCGGTGGCCAGTAGTATCGGAACGATATCCGATTTCATGCGCATGAGGAGCGGCTGGCATTCCGGGTCACCGAAACGGGCATTGAACTCCAACGTCTTGATTTCCCCGCCATCAATCATCAGGCCGGCATAGAGGACCCCTTTGTAGGGCCGCCCTTCGGCCGCCATGCCGTCCACCGTGCGCCGCATGACTTCCTGCATGACCTTTTCGTGAATTGCGGGAGTGACCACCGGAGCCGGGGAATAGGCGCCCATGCCGCCGGTATTTGGGCCCTGGTCGCCGTCGAAAATAGCCTTGTGATCCTGGGCGCTGGCCAGGGGAATGATGTTTTTGCCGTCGGTAAAGGCCAGGAATGAGGCTTCTTCACCGCGGAGAAATTCTTCGATGACCACCCGGGAACCGGCGTTGCCGAAGGCGTTGCCGGAGAGCATATCGGTAACGCTGGCGACCGCTTCTTCCCTGGTTTGGGCAATGATGACCCCCTTACCGGCGGCAAGGCCGTCCGCTTTCACCACGACCGGCAGCCCCAGCGTATCGAGGAAGGCGATGGCCGGCTCAATCTCGCTAAAGACTTCGTAGGCCGCTGTCGGGACGTGGTACTTCTTCATCAGATCCTTGGAAAAGGCCTTGCTCGCCTCGATGATGGCGGCGTTCTTTCGGGCGCCGAAGACCGTGAGTCCGTGGTCCTCGAACAGGTCGACTATGCCGAGCGAAAGGGGGAGTTCCGGTCCCACCACGGTCAGCCCGATCTGCTCTTTTTGGGCAAAGGCCAGGAGGCCGGGCAGGTCGTCAACCTTGAGCGGTATATTCTCAGCCAGTTCGGCGATGCCCGGATTGCCGGGGGCGCAGAAAACTTTCGTGACCAGGGGTGATTGGGCGATTTTCCAGACCAGGGCGTGTTCACGTCCGCCGCTGCCGATTACCAGAACTTTCATATCTTTTCTCCCTGCGTGTTAATAACTCCCCCCGGCCCCCTCTTAATTTAAGAGGGGGAGGTGATTTTGAGGAGGAATCAGAAATTAGTCGTTGCGTTATCTTCTGTGCGTTCCTCACCTTAGTTTAAGGGGAGGACAGGTGGGGTTATGTGGTGTCGATGAATCAAGTGTCATCATCAGAAACTGACTTTTTCCTCTTGCGCTTAGTGCCGGAAATGCCGCATGCCGGTAAAGACCATGGCCATGCCGTGCTCATCGGCCGCGGCAATTACCTCGTTGTCGCGCATGCTGCCGCCGGGCTGGATAACAGCCGTGATGCCGACTGAGGCGGCGTTGTCGATGCCGTCGCGGAACGGGAAGAAGGCGTCGGAGGCCATGACCGCCCCGGCTACCGGGAGGCCGGCATGTTCGGCCTTGATGGCGGCAATGCGTGCCGAGTTGACCCGGCTCATCTGGCCGGCGCCGACCCCGATCGTCATCTTGTCCTTGGCATAGACGATGGCATTGGACTTGACGAATTTCGCCACCCGCCAGGCAAAGAGCAGATCGGCCATTTCCTGTTCGGTGGGGGTGCGCTTTGAGACGACCCGCAGTTCGTTGTAGAGGGCCAGATCCGCGTCCTGGAGGAGCAGGCCGCCGGTAACCCTTTTCAGGTCGAGGCGCGGAATGATCTGGGTGGGCAGCGGGCCGCAGGCCAGCAGGCGCACGTTCTTTTTCGCCGCGACGATGGCGGAGGCCTCCGCTGATACGGACGGTGCGATGATTACCTCGACGAACTGCCGTTCGACGATGGCTGTGGCGGTTTCCGCATCCAGTTCCCGGCTGCAGGCGATGATGCCGCCGAAAGCCGACTCCGGGTCGGTGCTGTAGGCGCGATTGTAGGCCTCGAGGAGTGAGTCGCCAAGGGCAACGCCGCAGGGATTGGCATGTTTGACAATCACGCAGGAGGGTGCCGCGCTGAACTGTTTCATGCATTCGAGGGCCGCGTCGGTGTCGGCAATATTGTTGTAGGAAAGCTCTTTCCCTTGCAACTGGGTCGCGGTTGCGGTGGATGCCTCGGTTGTACCTGCTTCCACGTAGAAGGCGGCATTTTGGTGAGGATTCTCGCCGTAACGCATTTCCTGGGCCTTGCGAAACTGGACGGTATAGGTGTCGGGAAACAGGGCGACGTCGTCACCGGTCCGCCGGCCAAGCCAGTTGGAGATGGCCGCATCATAGGCCGCAGTCCGTTGGTAAACTTTGACCGCCAGGCCGAAGTTGGTTTCTCTGGCAACCGCCCCCTCAGTGGCGTTCATTTCGCTGAGAACTTTTTCGTAGTCAAGCGGGTCGGTGATCACGGTTACGTCGGGCCAATTCTTTGCGGCGGAGCGGAGCATAGTCGGGCCGCCGATATCGATGTTCTCGATGGCGTCTTCCAGGGTGCAGCCTTCCTTGGCCACGGTGGCCTCGAACGGGTAAAGGTTGACCACGACCATGTCGATATTCTCGATGCCGTGTTCCTTCATCTTGGCCACGTGCTCCGGGTTACCGCGCATGCCGAGCAGTCCGCCGTGAACCTTGGGGTGCAGTGTTTTTACCCGGCCGTCGAGCATTTCCGGGAATCCGGTGAACTCGGAAACATCCTTGACGGTCAGTCCCGCGTCGCGGAGCATCTTTGCCGTTCCGCCGGTGGAAAGAATTTCAACATTATAGCGGGCAAGCTCCCGGGCGAATTCAAGAACACCGGTCTTGTCTGACACGCTGATCAGCGCGCGCGTTATTTTTGCCATGGTATCGTCTCCTTGAAAACCGCTGCCCCGACTGCGTCAGGCTTGCTTCGCGTCGAGGCTGGTAACGGGTTGTGTGAATTTTGACTAGTGAAAAAAGGAAATTATCCTGAAAAGGGCTGGGACCGGATTCATTCAGGATCAGATTTTCGGAAAGTTCATTTGTTCGAGAAAATTTCTTTCAAATGCGGGGGTGCCTGAAAGTGGTATGACCCGAATCTGCCGGGCGAGGTTGTCAACAGCAACAAAACCCTCCGCTGTGGAGAGTGCCCGCTCCACTCCGGCCAGTGCTCCCTCACGGATAAAACTTGCAACTTTTACCATGTTTTCAGGGAAAATTCCAACGTTTTTTAGCTTTTCCGCTGAAAGGACCGCTCCAAAGGAACCGGTTAAAATCACCTTTTTCACGTCGTCCCCCGCGATTCCCGCGCGCTGGAAGAGGATCTCCATCCCGGCCCTGATGGCTGCCTTGGCCAGCTGCACCTGGCGGATATCGTCCTGGGAGAGAAAGACCGTACCGGCGGCATCCCGATAGAGGACAAAGGAAAGGCTGCCGTTGAACTCTGTGATCCGGTTACCCAAAGAGGAGGCGATTTCTTCCGGCGGCAGGAGCCGGCCGCTGGCATCGATCAATCCTTCCCTGAGCAATTCCGCCAGCGTGTCGAGTACTCCTGAGCCGCAGAGACCGCAGGGTGTCCGGCCGCCGATGGTAGATAGGGAAAGTTTGCCCCCGCTGATCGCAACCTTTTCGACCGCGCCCGGCAGGGCCGGCATGCCGCAGGCCAGGTTTCCGCCTTCGAAGGCCGGTCCTGCTGCCGCGGAGGTGGCGATGATCTTGTCTCCCGAAACGAGCGCCATCTCGCCGTTGGTACCCAGATCGAGGTAAAGCGTGTGGGGGGAGAGGGGTGAAGATGGAGGCGTTTCACCGGCCCGGCAACCAACGAGAAAGGCCACCAGGTCGCCGCCGACGAAACCGCCGGGCAGGGGGAAGAGGTACGCCTCCAGGTCCAGCTTCCAGCCGAGACTGCCGGTCCGCAGTCGCTTGCTTTCGCGAAAGAGCGGGCGGAATGGCGGATAGGCGAGGGAGTCTACCGGCAGGCCGAGCAGAAAATGTTCCATGGCCGGGTTTCCGGCCAGGGCGATACCGTCCAGCTCTTCCGGGGTGACTCCGGCGACTTGGAGGAGCTGTTCAGCCAGCTCCTCCAGCGTTCGATTGAGGGACTCACGGAGCGAGGCGAGATTATCAGCGGACTCGCAGGCGGCCTGGAGTCGCGCAACCACATCGGCGCCGAAGGCTGCCTGAGGGTTCCTGGTGCCGAGAAAGGCCTGCCGCTCGCCGCTGATTCTGTCGACCAGAGAAGCGGCGATGGTAGTGGTGCCGATATCGACGGCGATGGCGACTCTTTTGCTGGGCATAACTCTCATTTGTGCGAAAAAGGGAAGGTGTGGAGGGTTAGGTTTCGTTTTCGTTACCGCGAGCCGTTCAGATAGGCCCGCGGGACTCTTTTGCTGATCCCGCAGAAGACCTCGTAAGGGATCGTGCCGGCCCGTTCGGCGAGCTCTTCGGCCCGAATGCATTCGCCCGAACTGCTGCAGCCGAGCAAAATCACCTCGTCGGCCTCGGCCACCTCCGGGATATCCGTAACATCCAGCATGATCCAGTCCATGCAGACGGTGCCGGCCACCGGCGCCCGCCGGCCCCGGACCAGGACTTCCCCCCGGTTGCTGAGCGCGCGGCAGTAACCGTCCGCGTACCCGACCGGAACACTGGCCACCAGTGTCCTTCGGCCGGAAACGAAGGTGCGCGCATAGCTGAGGCTCATGCCCGGATCGACCCACTTCAGCATGGCAATGCGGCTTTTGAGGCGCATCACCGGCTGCAGGTTCAGTTTTCCTTTGAAGTCGACCGAAGGAATGGCGCCGTAGAGGGCGATGCCGGGACGAACCAGGTTGCAGAAGGGCAGGGTGAGGCTGACGGCTGCGGCACTGTTGGCCAGGTGGATAAAGCGGGGGCTGAACCCTTCCCGGTGAGCGGTTGCCACCACCTCGGCGAAGATCTTCTGCTGTTTCTCGGTAAAACGGCGGCCGTCATCGTCCAGTTCGTCAGCCGAGGCAAAGTGGGAGATGATCCCTTCCAGTTCGATATTACGCAGTTTTTTCAATTCCTTGAGGAATTCGGGCGCATGCCGGTGATGGATGCCGAGGCGACCCATGCCGGTGTCCACTTTCAGGTGGATGTGGGCCTTGCGAAAGAGCCGTGAGGCAGCGTTGTCGAGGGCACGGGCCTGTTCCAGGCTGAAGACGACGGTGGAGAGGTTGAAGCCGATACACTTTTTCTCCTGTCCCGGATAGATTCCGCCCAGCAACAGGATTGGCCGGTCGATGCCTGATTTGCGCAGCTGGATCCCTTCGGCAAGGAAGGCTACGCCGAAAGCGGTGATATTCAGCAGCTCCAATTCGCGTGAGATATCCATGAACCCGTGGCCGTAGGCATCTGCCTTGACGACTGCAAGAATGCCGGTGGTCTTGGGGATGCTTTGCCGGAGCTGCAGGTAGTTGTGTCGTAACGCGGCAAGATCGATTTCTGCAAGGGTGGGACGGCTGTCCATTACCGGCTCCGTTCGGAAAATAACATTGAGCGAAAAAGTAGCATGGATCACCGGGAGTGTAAAGACGAAAGCCTTTAAAGACGTTGACTTTCCAGCTTATTTCCGCTAGGGTGATGTACATAGAAAGCCTGCTGGGGGAGTTCGAAAGAACTGAGATTCGCGCTGCGGAGACCCTTGGAACCTGATCCGGTTTGCACCGGCGGAGGAAAGCGGCACCAGCGAGCCAAAGGAGACAATTCCGGAAAGCCGTGGCCATGTGTCGCGGCTTTTTTTGTAAATAAGGATGAAGGTTAAAAGTTGAAGGATGAAAAGAGGAGAAAGTCAGCGCTTCACGATGCTTCTGAACCCTGAACCCTGTATTTAGCTGATCCAAAGAAACGAAATGACGCCAACTATCAGTCCAATAAAAGGGTTGTATCTCATAACCGACCATAATGACCACCTGCTCGAACGGGTGGCAAAGGCGCTTTCCGCTGGTGTGACCTGTCTCCAATACCGGAACAAGGTGAAGAACTACGCCTCGCGTCTGGCTGAGGCTCGCGAATTGCAGCGCCTCTGCTTGGGGCGCGGGGTCACGTTCATCGTCAATGACGACCTGCCCCTGGCCGCGGAGGTCCGGGCGGACGGGGTCCACTTCGGGCAGGATGACGGCAGTGTCGGCGAGGCGCGGCGGATGCTGGGACCGGAGGCCCTGGTCGGCATCTCCACCCATTCTCTGGAAGAGGCGCTGCGGGCTGAAGAGGAGGGCGCGGACTATATCGGTTTCGGGGCCATGTATCCCACCGAAAGCAAAGACGTCCGCTATCTGCCCGGCCCGGCAGCACTTGCGGAGATTCGGGCGCAGGTGCGGATTCCGATCGTCGCCATCGGCGGCATCACGCGGGACAATGCTCCCGCAGTGCTTGACGCCGGTGCCGATGCGATTGCCGTAATATCGTCAGTGCTGGCCAGCTCTGACCCGGAACTTGCCGCTCTTGAATTGGCGCTGCTGTTCAACCGCACACTACCCGCACCGCGCGGCACGGTCCTCACCGTGGCCGGCAGCGATTCGGGCGGCGGCGCCGGTATCCAGGCGGATCTCAAGACCGCGACCCTGCTGGGCAGCTATGCCGCATCGGTTATAACCGCCCTCACCGCCCAGAACACCCGGGGCGTCAGCGCCATCCACGGTGTTCCTGCCCCCTTTGTCGCCGAACAGCTCGATGCGGTGTTTCTGGATATACCGGTTGATGTGGTGAAGACCGGCATGCTTTTTTCGGCGGAGATCATCGTGACCTTGGTGGAGAAGCTTGCCTGCTACGGCAAGAGAATGCTGGTGCTCGACCCGGTCATGGTTGCCAAGGGGGGCAGCAGCCTCATTGATGATGCCGCGATCGTGATACTGCTGGAGAGGCTTTTGCCGAGCGCCTATCTCATTACGCCGAATGTCCCGGAAGCCGAAGCCCTTACCGGGCTCACGATCCGGGACGAAGACGACCTGGAACTGGCTGCCCGCGAGTTGCACCACCTGGGGGCAAGAAACGTCCTGCTCAAGGGGGGGCACCTCTCCGGGCCGGAAGCGACCGACATCCTCTTTGACGGAAAGACGGTCCGCCACTATGTCTCCCAACGTTTTACCACGAACAATACCCACGGCACCGGCTGTACCTATGCCTCTGCCATTGCTGCTTTTCTGGCCCAGGGCGAGCCGCTGCCGGTTGCGGTGGCCCGGGCGAAAGAATTTGTCAGCGAGGCGATCAGGCGTGCGGTTCCCCTTGGTCAGGGCCACGGGCCGGTGAACCATTTCCTGGCTGCTCAACGTCTGCTTACTCGAGTGGATAACGGTTTATATCAGAAGAACGAAACTATAAAGGAATCATCATGACCCAGCTGGACCAGGCCCGCAAAGGCATCATTACCGCAGAAATGAAAGCGGCGGCCCACGCCGAAGGTGTGTCTCCCGAATATCTCCGCGACGGCATTGCCGCCGGCACCATCGTGATCTGTCATAACATAAAACACACCAACGGCCGTCCCCTGGCAGTGGGCAAAGGTCTTCGCACCAAGGTGAACGCCAATATCGGCTCTTCGGCCGATGATACGGACATTGAGAAGGAGCTGGAGAAGGCCCGGGTGGCGGTGGCGAATGGTGCCGATGCCCTGATGGACCTTTCCACCGGCGGTCCGGTTGATGAGATCCGCCGGGCGGTGATCGCCGAGACCACTGCCTGTATCGGCAGTGTGCCGCTGTACCAGGCGGCCCTGGACACGCTGCGTCTCAAGAAGAAGGCCATAGTCGACATGACGGTTGACGATATCTTTGCCGGAATCATCAAGCACGGCGAAGACGGGGTGGACTTTATTACTGTTCACTGCGGTGTCATCCACTCCACCGTAGAGCGGATGAAGAACGAGGGTCGCATCATGGACGTGGTTTCCCGGGGAGGGGCCTTCACCATCGAGTGGATGGCCCACAACGGCCGGGAAAATCCCCTCTTCGAAGGTTTTGACCGGCTCCTCGAGATTGCCCGCCGTTACGACATGGTCCTTTCCCTGGGGGATGGCTTCCGGCCCGGCTGCTTGGCCGACGCCACCGACCGGGCCCAGATCCATGAGCTGATTGTCCTGGGTGAGCTTACCCAGCGAGCCCAGGAGGCCGGGGTCCAGGTCATGATCGAAGGGCCCGGCCACATGCCGCTCAACCAGATCCAGGCGAATATCCTGCTGCAGAAGCGGCTCTGTCACGGCGCGCCCTTCTATGTGCTCGGTCCCCTGGTCACTGACATCGCCCCCGGCTACGATCACATCACCTGTGCCATTGGCGGGGCGATCGCAGCGGCTGCCGGGGCGGACTTCCTCTGTTATGTGACTCCGAGCGAACACCTGCGGCTGCCGGATGTGAATGACGTGAAGGAAGGGGTCATAGCCGCCCGTATCGCCGCCCACGCAGCTGATATCGCCAAGGGGGTTCCCGGTGCACTGGAACTGGATACCCGCATGGCAAAGTGCCGCAAGAAGCTGGATTGGGAGGGACAGTTCGCCCTGGCCCTCGACCCGGAAAAAGCCCGGCGCCTGCGCGCCGAGTCGGGTGTTGCCGATCACGGCGCCTGCACCATGTGCGGCGAATTCTGTGCCTACAAGGTCATGGACAGCGCCATGGAGAAAGATGAACAGCAGGGGGGCCAGTAGCCCGCTTGCTGGAATCCATAAAAAATGCCTTGGGCGAAGAAATGCCGCAAGCCGTGAGACGAAAGTTTTGCGGCTTTTCGGTTTCAGCGTGAAATGGAAAGTCCTGAAGAGCTTGACAACAAAACGTTGCACCATTTACAGATTCCCGGCAGCGGATCCGGAGCTCTTGCCG
Organism: Deltaproteobacteria bacterium; assembly: GCA_009668975.1. Taxonomy (GTDB): domain Bacteria; phylum Desulfobacterota; class Desulfuromonadia; order Geobacterales; family Geobacteraceae; genus RPRC01. The sequence goes on from SBEG01000051.1 coordinate 9,062, forward strand.
GCTACCGTTGTGGATTTGAATGGAAGCGGTCACTCTCGGCGTGGGAAGCCGGGAAAAAGAACGGAGAGTAAGACCATGCGCTTCGGCCTCTGTTGCATCTTCATGAATGAACCGATCCGCTTTCGAACGACCACGGCCCGGTTTCTGACCTCCTTATCTCGAGCGGAGCAGTTGGAACGGCTTTCTGCGATCTGTCTTGAGAATGCGAAAAATCTCTATTGCGCCATCGAGACCGTCGCTCGGCTGGGGATCGGCGCCTTTCGGGTTTCGAGTCCGTTCTTTCCGCGCTATACCCACCCGGAAGTGGGCTATACACTTGAGGAGCTCCCTGCCGGAGCAGAAATTCGGACCCTGCTTTACGAGGTTGACCAACTGCGCAGCCGGTTGAATATCCGGCTCAGCTTTCATCCGGACCAGTTTGTTTCGATCTCTTCCCTGCGCGATGAGGTGATGCGGAAGTCCCTGGAGGAACTGGAATACCAGGGGCTTGTCGCCGAGTTGATCGGTGCGGATGTCATTACTATCCACGCCGGTGGCAGGCAAGGCGGAAAATCTGCGACATTGCAGCGGTTCATGGACACCTTTCCACTTCTTTCGGAACGGGTCAGAGTGCGGCTGGCCCTGGAGAATGACGATATCAGCTACACGGTCAAAGATCTCCTGCCGGTCTGTGAACAACTCGACATTCCGCTGGTCTACGATGTGCACCATCACCGCTGCAACCCGGATGGGCTCCCGGTGGAGGAGGCAACAAATCGTGCCCTGGCCACCTGGCAGCGCCAGGGCCGCGAACCATGGGTCCACATCTCCTCTCCACGAAATGGCTGGGGTGAAGGAAATGCGAAGCTTCATGCCGATTATATCGATCCCGCTGATTTTCCCGAATTTTGGCGAGAACTTGACGTAACCATCGATGTGGAGGCCAAGGCCAAGGAGTTGGCGGTTCTGCGCCTGATGAATGACCTGGTTCAACAGGCTGGCGATATTCTTCCTTGAACATTCCTGGCAGGCGTTGTGGTCCGGAGAACAGTCCCTTCCTTTCCTGCATTCTTTCTCTTATTCAACCTGGTTTCCCAAAAAAATCTTGACAGTAAAAGAGTCCAACTATATTTTGAATGAACGTTCATTCAAATAAGGAGCAGGTTATGGTGAAACCCGGGAAACGTGACGAGATTCTCCGCGCTGCCTTGGAACTTATTGCCGAACACGGCTTCCATGATGCCCCCATGGCGATCATCGCCAATCGGGCCGGGGTGGCGGCCGGGACAATCTACCGCTATTTCGAAAACAAGGATGTTTTGATCAATGAGCTCTACCGCGAGGTGGAAGCGAAGCTCTACGCGGTTCTCCTGGAGGGATACGCGACGGAGAAACCGTTCCGGGAAAGGTTCCTCCACCTTGGCACGGCGCTGTTGCGGTATTTTATTGAAAATCCACTCGATTTCAAGTACTTGGAGCAGTTTCACAATTCCCCGTACGGCGTGGCGTTCCGCCGGGACAAGTTCCTGGGAGAAAAGGCCGGGTGCGATGTTTTCCGTGAACTCTTCGAAGACGGCGTCTCCCGCCAGATTGTGAAGGAACTTCCGCTGGTCATCCTCTTTGCCCTGGCCTTCGGCCCGTTGGTTGCCGTGGCACGGGATCATATCCTGCGCTTTGTCACACTGGATGATCTCCTGATTGCCCGGACGATCGAGGCCTGCTGGGACGGGATCCGGCGGTAGTACAATTAACACCTAAATTCAACCCCCCTCAATCCCCCCTTGACAGGGGGGAAGCCTTAAAGTCTCCCCTGTCAAGGGGAGATACCGTTATGGGGTGTCAAGCAGTTTTAAGTGTGTATGCCGGGTCA
>SBEG01000029.1:0-45000 GCA_009668975.1 Deltaproteobacteria bacterium
ATTGTGCAGACAGATCATTAGCACATTTTTTCAAGAGAACCTTACTTTCAACTCATGGCGGAATCCTAAAAGCAATGAGCGAGCCAAATTAAAACTTTCTCAAAAAAAAATATTTTAAAGACTGTGTCCCATGCCATTTTTGCTCAAGGTGGGGCTCAATTTCCTTAATGCTTTCATAACAATTCACTATTTTTCCGACAGCGCCAAAAGGGACTGAAAAATATGCCAAGAGCGTTTTTCCCGCCGAGCACTCAGCGCATTCAGGGACCTGATTGCCAGATCACGAGGAGGGATATTCCGCTCATGTGTTTCCAATGGATACACATTTCAAGACTTCCGCTATCCAGCCACACCTATAGTTGCACCCTATGGAAACAACATTTTTTATTTGCAATAATATTAGCAAGATAGGAGACAATATGTGTTTCCATCAGAAACACACCCTGACAAGGAGTTGAACAGCTCACTTTTTGAACAGCTGCATTTTCAAGGAAAAACAGAGGGGGGAAAGCGTTGCAGAAGCGGTAGTTTGTGAAAAATTCAGAAAGAATATGTGTGGCAGGAGGGGCAACAATCGATGACTAGACTTCCATCTCACTCAGCCTCTTGTAGAGCGATTTGCGGGAAATACCCAGCATCTCGGCTACTCTGGACTTGTTTCCCCGGCACTCCAGAAGGGCAGAACGGATGGCCGCTTCTTCCAGCTCACGCAACGGCTTGACGACACTCCCCGTCACGGCCCGGCCCAGGGCAAACTGCCGGACTTCATCGGAGAGCTCCCGCGCCGTGATGATGCTGCCTTTTGCGAGCACGGCCGCCCGTTCAATGACGTTTTTCAGTTGCCGGATATTACCCGGCCAATGGTAAAGCTGGAAAAGCTCCATAACATCGGAAGCAATCTCCAGCGCTTTATTCTCCCGAACGCAATATTCCCTCAGAAAAGCAGAGGTCAGCAGGGGGATGTCATCTTTCCTCTCCCGAAGAGGCGGCAGATTGATACGTACAACATGAACCCGGTAGTAGAGATCTTCACGAAAGTTTCCTGATTTGATTTCACGGCTCAAATCTCTGTTCGTGGAACAGATAAGCCGAAAATTGACGCGTATTTTCCGATTGCTCCCCAACCGCTCGATCTCCTTTTCCTGGAGGACCCGCAGAAGCTTTGCCTGAAGCGCCATTTCCAATTCGCCGATTTCATCTAGAAAAATCGTACCGTCAGCAGACTCCTCGAACCTGCCGATCCGGCGAGTGGATGCCCCGGTAAAGGCACCCTTTTCGTAGCCGAAAAGCTCGGACTCAAGAAGCCCGCCCGGCATGGCGGCACAATTCACCGCAATAAACGGCTTGTCTCTCCGGGTACTCTGATAGTGAAGAGAGCGGGCGATCGCTTCTTTGCCGGTTCCCGTTTCACCGCAGATGAGTACGCTGCTCACGGAATCTTTCACGGCATTTATCGTTTCAAATATCCTGAGCATCCCTGGCGTTTTGCCGATAATCCGCTCGGTCTTCTGCCCAATTTCCAGTTTACTCTTCAAAGCCTCAACTTCCTTTTTCAGCCGGTGCTGCTCCACAGCGCGGCTCAAAATACTTTTGAGCTTCTTGTAATCGGGCGGCTTGATAAAGTAATAGAAGGCTCCTTGAGTAATGGCAGACACCGCTGAATCCACGGATCCGTAGGCAGTAAGAAAAACCACCGGGACATCGGGATGCCGGACGGAGATATACTCAAACAGATGCATGCCATCCTGCCCGGGCATCTTCAAATCGGTAATTACCGTTTCAATCTCGTTGAGGCCGAGAACTTTTTGCGCTCCCGCGACATCCTGCGCCTGAAAGACCTCATAGCCTTCTTCTTTCAAAATTGCCGAAAGAACCTTCAAGGCATTCAACTCGTCGTCAACGAGCAATACTCGACCGGCCGAGTTATTTCCCATTCGTCCCCCCGAATTTCAAACCGGTATCCTTCCGGAAACAATGGAGGATACCAGCTAAATTCCCATACCTCATCATTTCAATTCCAGATCAAGACCCTCTCTGCGTTGGCTGGACTACGGCTGCACAACTTTCTCTTTAGTGCGCCTCGCAGCCTCGATCCTCGCCGCCTTGAGATCATCCTTCATCTGGAATTGGTATTACACTGTAACAGGAATAATAATACGAACTGTAGTTCCAACATCTTTTCTGCTGGCGATCTCGAAATCTCCGCCATGGGAGCGAATTATCTCGCGAGCGATTAAGAGGCCGAATCCCCTTCCATTACGGGGACAACTGGCGCCTTCCCAATCGGAAATAGTGCGCAGTACGCTTCTGCTCATTCCTTTACCGGTATCGGAGATCTCGATGGAGGCACAATCGAAATCATTGCGATGGATCATTGTTGTTTTGAGCTGAAGCAAACCTCCCTCCGTCATAGCCTCCAGTGAATTGTTCACCACATTCATGACGGCATGTTCAAACTGAAAGGCGTCAACATTGACCTTCGGTATTTCTCCGAATTCGGCCCTGAAGGTAATCTTCTTCGCGTACGCTTGAAAATTACTCATAGCCACTATTCGTTGCAGCAGTTCATTGATATCAATGGAAACGGTCTCCGGTTCCAGCAGTGATGAACTGAGAAACCTGGTAATAAAACCGTCGAGTTTTGAAATTTCCTCTTCAATTATCCCGGCAAACTCGACAAGGGTCGACTCTGTACCGTAGGTATCCTTAAGATAGACTACCGCCCCTTTGATGGCATTGAGAGGATTTCGGACACCATGGGCCAAGGCGGCGGAACTCTTGCCTATTTCGATTAATTGCCGTTCTCTCGAAACAGTGCCCTGCGGCAGGCACCCGGAACACATCTGCAGAGCGACCTCCGCGCCAAGTACTGTGCCGTCAACTTCATACAGAGGAGTGATGCTGATATCAGCCTGGATATTTCCACAAAAGCAGACCGTCGGATGCTCCTGAAGAAACAGGGAATCTCCTCCCTGCAGAACGGTTTGCACGGCATCAGCGCCACCTTCGAGGAGGATCGGAAAAAAGCGATAATATGGCTGCCCTACCAGTCCGGTTGCGGACATATCCCCAGAATCACCCTGCGGCATAGCCACGGAACGGATGATGAGGTTCTTGCAGACGGTAAAGCTAAAACCATTCATAGTGAAACACCCCAACAAAAAATACCTGGTAGCCAACAATAATACAGCGCAGACGCTATCCGGCGCCTGAAGAAGGTTTTCAGAATCTACATTAACTTAATCTATTTGTCAAAAACTCAGAGTATCCATATGTTCACAGCCTGAAGGGCGGAGAGGCTGGATACAAGCACTGCGAAACAGCAAGTCCGGAGACGACATACGAACCTGTGCCGCCACGACCCTTGATTGACAACTGACAGCAAAATTTCTTCACTTGAACGCAACAGACCGGCTGCAGATGTTTGATCGGCAAAGAAACGAATGGTGAACAGTCAGCCATGAGTGACTTTTTTCTTTTCGCGCAAGGAAACGGTGTGCTATAACCATTTAAATTTTCATCCTTTTACGACTATCCACACGAGAGGTACGAGCTCCTCAACCCGCTGGACCGCGCATTTTTTAGCAGGATTCAACTCGCGCTTTGAGGGCAGACACCGTAAAGTCTCGTAGTATCCTGGAAGCAGATCGATTGAGGGAGGTCACATGGAAGTTAGCGGAGATGCCGCTGTTCACTTTGCGATAACAATAATCGGCAAGGACAGGCCGGGGATTGTGGCTGGCACCGCCGAAGTCCTATATCGGCTCGGCTGCAATATCGAGGATTCCAGCTGCACCATGCTGGGCGGGGAATTTGCCATGATCCTGATCATTTCCCACAGGAAACCCTTCAGCAAGAGCCGGCTTCTCGAAGATTTCAAGGCCTTTGGCGAATCGATGCAGCTCTCCGTTTTTGTCAGGATCCTGGCAAAAGACGAAATAAGCTATGAGATCCCTTCCGGCGAAATCTGCATGGTCTCCGTGTACGGCTCGGATCAACCGGGGATTGTCTACCGGGTAACGAAGGAACTGGCCGCACGGAAGATCAATATCAGCGATCTGAACACCAAGCTGATCGGAACTTCGGAGGAGCCGGTCTATGTGCTGATGCTCGAAGCGGTGCTCCCTGAAGGAATCGATGTTGAAGAAGTAAGCCGTCTGCTCGAAAAATTGAAAAAGGAGCTCAAAGTGGAAATCGGGGTCAGGTCAGTTACCCCGGTATCGCTCTAAGTCTATGCCAGCCCGCCCTATTCTCCTTTATCCACACGCGTTCCTGAAAGAGTCCTGCGCTCCGGTCGTTGCCAGTGATGATGAGGTTCGGACGCTGATCCGGGACCTGATCGACACCATGCACTCCGGACCGGGTTCCGTGGGGGTCGCAGCGCCCCAGATCGGCACCTTGCTGCGCGTCTGCGTTGTCGATGTGTCGAAAAGTAAACTGGGCCGGGACAACAATCACGGACTCCTCATTCTGATAAATCCGGAAATTATCCGGCAGGAAGGTGCGGCGGTGATGCGTGAAGGATGTATGAGTGTCCCCGATTACACGGGAGATGTGGAGCGTGCCGTGAAAATTGCTCTCCGTTTTCTGAACGAAAACGGAGAGCTTCGCGAGATTGAAGCGTCCGGCTTTGAAGCTGTTGCCCTGCAGCATGAAATCGACCATCTTGACGGGCTGTTGTTCCTGGACCGGATCACTTCGCTGAAAACAGGCCTGTTTCGACGAAAAAAATACAAATAAACCTTATCGGCCTTTCAGGTAGGCAAGGCCCTCATCAGCGGCCCTGACCGCGGAAGACACGCAGTCATTTAAACTGATGCCCCGGTAGGAATTCCCTGACAGGAGCAGTCCGGGCAAGGCAGCAAGATTTTCGTCAAGTGCTTTGAGACGCGCACCGTGCCCCACCGTATACTGGGGAATCGCCTTTTCGTGGCGGTAAACCCGGGTAAACTCCGGCATTTCCTTGATCCCCATAGTTGTGAGTAAATCCTGCTTCACTCTCGACTCGACCTCATCGTCCGGCAATTCGACATACTCAGGGAAACAGGCGCCACCCAACATGCTTCTGAGCAGGACATGCCCCTCCGGAGCCCGGTTCTCGAAAATGCTCGAATCCCAGAGAGTGCCCAAGGTCGACATGCCCTCCGCTTTGGGAATCAGATAACCAAAGCCATCCAGATTGTGGCCGAGCCGCTCCTTTTCGTAGCCAAAGCAGGCGATGGTCATCGAAGCATACGGTATTTCATCAAGAATATCTGCCGTTTGCCCTTTCATCGAACGAAGCATCCCGGCAGCGGCAAAAGACGGTGCGGCAACAACGACCAGGTCGGCTTCCAGCTCGCCGGCCCCGGTTCGCACTCGATAGGGAACGCTCTGCCCCTGTTTGACTTCGAGGACTTGCTGACCTGTTGCAACCACATCGGTCCCCAGATTTTCAGTCAGGGAAGCGGTCAGTTCCTCGATCCCCTCACGGAACGAGGTCAGGATCCCGCCCGGTCCCGAGACGCTTGACACCACCTTCCCTTCGGCGCGCTCACGGCGTTTTTTTCTCGCCAGCAGCACCATCGCCTTGACCAGACCACCATATTCGCTTTCAAGTTCGGCGATGCGGGGAAAACAGGATTTCAGCGACATGGTCTCCGGATCACCGGCAAAAATCCCCGATACCATGGGCGAAATCAGCTTTTGCAATGCTTCATTCCCCAGCCGTCTGCGCCCAAAGGCCGCAAGCGTCTCGTCAACCCCCGGCGGATTGCCCGGTGCAAAAGGTTCCATGGCAAGGCGAATTTTCCCCGGCCAGGAGATCAACTTAGAAGCAAAAAATGCCGGGCCATTTTCCGGGAGGCGATGAAGCGTGCCATTGGAAAATATGTAGCGTTTGCGGGCGTTATCATTGCTCCGCAGAAGTTGCCGGCTGATTCCAAGGTCTGCACACAGTTCAAGCGTCTGCGGCTTGCTGTCGAGAAAACCGTTCGGGCCCCATTCACAAAGATACCCTTGATCTTTGATACTCCAGATCTTCCCTCCCGGTCGCTCTTCCTTTTCCAGAACCTTCACTTCCAGTTCGACGCCGGCTGCCCGTGCCTTGCTCCGCAGATAATATGCCGAAGCTAGACCAGAGATGCCGCCGCCAATGACAATAGCCCGTTTCATAATGTATGACTCCTTTCCGGATTTCGTTCCGCTCCAGAGCTGTGCCCGAGAATTTCAACCAGAGTTTCCAAGGCATCCACAAGCCGCGACTGGTCGCTGTCGCTCAAACGATTCAGCAGCGAGCGGTAGTTTTCGACAATGCCTTTCTGCAAATCAGAGATGAGCTTTTCGCCCTCGCTCGTAAGTTGAATCGTAACCCGCCTTCGGCTTTCGGCATCCACGGAACGGCAAACGAGGCCGAGATGCACCAGCTTATCAACCATTTCACTGGCGGAACTCATGGCGATCGACAGTTCCGCGGCAAGCGTCGTGAGCGGACAGATCCCTTTATCGTTAATTGCCAAGAGCATTTTGAACTGATTGTAGGAAAGATCCATCCCCTCGTGAAGGGTGCTTCTCAGACGGCCCATGACCTTCATGATCTGAGGATACATTTCAGCAATACGTACAATTCTTTCCATAGTATCTCCAGCCAGCAGCTTCTGGTTTTGTTCGGTTACCTAATTATTAGTCGCCTGAAGTAATCTGTCAAGGAGGAATGTTTTCTCAACACCAAAAGCGGCTCCCCCCCCAAGACTGTTCTGCTGGTGAGGGACAGACGAGGAGAACCCGGCTCAAAAGAGCGGTCAACGGAAAAGCATGTCTTCTCAGCACTTTGAGTTGACAGGCGCTGCAACAGATATTACATTCAAAACAACTCTTATTATCCAGTGCAAAAGGATCCTCACCACTATGGCCAGCAAAGACTATTATCAACTTCTCGGGCTGACGAAAACTGCCTCGGCTGATGAAATAAAGAAAGCCTACCGTAAAATGGCGGTAAAATATCACCCTGACAAAAACCCCGGCGATAAAGAAGCGGAAGAAACCTTCAAGCAGATCAGCGAAGCCTACGCGGTTCTTTCGGATCCGCAGAAAAAAGCCCAGTACGACCAGTTCGGATCGTCCGGTTTCCACCAGCGCTACTCACAGGAAGATATCTTCCGCAACTTCGACTTCGGCGACATCTTCAAAGACATGGGCTACGGGTCCGAAGACATTTTTTCCCGGATATTTTCCGGCGGGGCGCAGGGCGGCGCACGCTTCCGAACGCGAAAGCAACGCGGCGAGGATTTTTCCATGGAGCTTTCCGTTACTTTCCGTGAAGCGGCAACGGGGGGTGAAAAGAGGGTCTCTTTTATGCGGGAGGGCGTTCGCGAAGACCTTTCGGTTAAGATACCTGCGGGGATTGCCAATGACGCAAAGCTGCGCATTCAGGGCAAGGGAGGGAGCGGCAGCAACGGCGGACCGGCCGGTGATCTCTACCTGACCATCAAAGTAGCAACCGACCCGGTATTCAGCCGGGAGGACGATGACATTATCGTGGAGCGGACGATCCTGTTCAGCGAGGCTGCTCTTGGGACAACACTTGAGGTTCCGACCTTGGATGGAGCGAAGAGAATCAAGGTCCCGGCCGGAATCCAGCCGGGCACCAAGATCAGATTGAAGGGATTCGGCATTCCCCATATGGGGAAAACTTCAAAGGGTGATTTGTTTGTGAAAATTTCCGTGCAGGTGCCGGAGCACCTCACAACAACCCAGAAAAAACTGATTGAAGAACTGAGCGAGGCAGGAATCTGACATCACAACAGATTACTTCCGTTCGATGATTTCAATGGCAGCATTTTTACGCAAACCGTCAAGCCATTGACTGAAGCGCTCTTCCGACTTCTGCTTGTACAACAGGTCTTCCACTTCGCGCTTTGCGGAATCGAGGCTTTGCGTCTTCCCCTCACGATAGTCTACCAGCTTGATGATGTGAATTCCGGCAGAGGTCCTTACCAGTCCGCTCACCTCTCCCACCCGCATGCTGATGAGGACTTTTTCAAACTCGGGAAGCAGTTCTCCTTTATTCAGGAACCCGAGATCCCCACCTTCTTTTCCAGAGGGATCATCGGAATACTTCTTCGCCAGTTCGGAAAAATCCGCTCCGGACTTTGCTTCGCGAAGAACTTTCTCCGCTTTCTCCAGAATCCTCTTCTGTTGGTCTTCCGTGGCAGCGGCAGGAACTGCCAGGAAAATCTGCCGCGCATGGAAAGCCTCATCAACCTGATAATTTCCGGCATGGGCAGAAAAGTAGTCCTGAATCTCCTTTTCGCTTACCTGAATTTTTGAGCGAACCTCAAGGCTGATCAGCCGCAATCGCTCCAACTGATCCTTCAGCTGCACTTTATACTCATCAAAGGTAATTCCCCGGGCCGCCAATGCCGCAACAAGATTCTCCTCACTGATGCTATTGGTCTTCTTGACGTCTTCAATGGCCTGCCGGACTTCTTCATCACTGACCCGGATATCCAGTTCCTTGACCTTCTGTTCTATCAGCTTTTTATTCACCAGCGCGTCGAGGGCCGTCTGACGAAGCTGGGCCCTGGCAGCAGCTGTGGTCAGAGCGGAAGTATCGCCCATGCCGCTTTTCATGGCCTCCTCTTCCTTGGCAAGATCGTAGGTCGTAATCGGTTCGTCATTCACGAGCGCAGCAATGGCGCTCACCAATTCCGCCGAGGCAACCAGCGGCAAGACCAACAAGAGGGCTACTAACAGTACAATTGTTTTTTTCATAATGATTTCATTTCGAATGGCTACCATGCCGGAATAGAAGAGAAGGCAAAGCAGAGCGCTTTGCCTTCCCGATTGTTGTAAGGTTTTACTGCTTGGGAGCCGCTGCTTCCCCCTGGCTATCGCCGCCAGTCAGGTCGAGACTTTTCAGGACGTCTTCCTTGATGGAAACCTTCGCATTTTTCTTCAGGTCTTCTTTCATTTTCTGGAAGATTTCCTGTTGTTTGGCGGGCAGAAGAGTACTCTTGATCTGCTCCTTCACTTCATCAAAGGTCCGGGTTCCGGCAGGTCGCTGACCGGTGAGCTTGATGATATGGAAGCCGAACTGGGTCTTGACGATCCCGGACAACTGACCTTCTTTCAAACCAAAAACAACCTTGTCAAATTCAGGAACCATGGCGCCCTTGGAAAACCAGCCAAGATCTCCGCCTTTCGCTCCGGTTGAATCAGTGGAGTGCTTTTTCGCCAGATCCTCGAAGCTGGCTCCGCTCTTCAATTGGCCAAGAATTTCCTCGGCTTCTTTTTCGGACTTGACCAGGATATGGCTCGCCTTAACCTGTTCGCCGGATTTGAATTTATCCTTGTTTTCATCATAGAACTTCTTCAATTCCGCATCGGAAATTACGGCATCCTGCTCAACTTTCTTTTTCAGATAGGTCTCCACAATCAGGCGCTTGCGCAAATCCTCAAGCCGATCGGCGACTTCCTTGCTCTTGTCGACGCCATCTTTCTTGGCCTGCTCCAGGATAATCTCGCGGACCACCATGCTGTCGAGCAGCTCCTTCTTGCCTTCAGGCGACTGCACCATCGGCTTCAGGTACGGCGGCAAGCGCTCCACTTCTGCCTTGAAATCTTCGGTTGTAATCGCAGTGCCATTTACGTCTGCCACAACCTCGCCCGCAGGCTTTCCCGCGCTGTTGGTTCCGGGTTTACAGGCAAAAAGAGCGAATGCCAGGAGCATGGTCACAAGGACCCTGAAAGTACTCACATAGTTCACGGAATTTCTCCTTTATCGTATAGTTAGAAATAGTTCAACAGCCTGCGAAGCTACCATATCAAACAAGCCTTTTCAAGAGATTTCTAGCCACGTCCAAGACCCCCTCGAAAGAGGAATCTTTGACAACCGCGGTAAAGACAAAGTCGGGACTGAACCGGTAATTATTCGGAGAATTCCGAATCAATCCGATAATCGTGTCAGGGGAAACGGGTGTTTTCTCATGGAAGGCGAAGACCAGCTGCGTCCCGTTAAATTCCAGCCGTTTGACCAGTAGCTTTCGCAGATGGATACGAAGTTTCATCGTTTCCAGCAGGTACGAGACCGGCAGCGGGAGGGAGCCGAAACGGTCCAGCAGTTCGTCTGCGACACTGTCAACATCACTTTCCGCGGAGGCTTGAACAAGGGTCTTGTAAATAATGAGTCGCTGGTTCGGATCCGGCACGTAATCCTCCGGCACGAACGCCGGAATTTTCAGGTTTATTTCCGGCTCGACTCTTTCCGCGACCACTTCGCCTTTTAACGCTGAAACAGCCTCCTCCAGCAACTCCGAATACAATTCGAACCCGACCGCGGCAATGTTCCCCGATTGACGTGAACCGAGAAAATCTCCCGCCCCGCGAATCTCCAAGTCGTGAGTGGCGATACGGAAGCCGGCGCCAAGCTCGGTTAACTCCTGAATAATTCGCAACCGCTCACGGGCATCGGAGCTGATTGATCCTTCCTGCGGAATCAGGAAGTAGGCATAGGCGCGCTGGTTGGACCGGCCGACTCGCCCGCGCAGCTGATAGAGTTGGGCCAGGCCGAACATGTCAGCCCGGTTGACGATCATGGTATTGGCGGAAGGGATGTCAAGTCCTGACTCGATAATGGCTGTGCAGAGGAACAGGTTGAAGCTGCCATGCATGAATCCGAGCATCACCTCTTCCAGTTCCTTCTCCTGCATCTGACCATGACCGACCGCCAGCTTGGCTTCGGGAATCAGGGTCCGGAGATGCTCTGCCATGGCGCCGATTGTCTGCACACGGTTATGCACGAAAAAGACCTGGCCGCCGCGGCGCAGCTCGCGTAGCACCGCCTCGCGAATAAGTTCATCGGAATAGCGGGCGACAAAAGTCTTGATGGCAAGCCGGTCTCCCGGCGGGGTATCAATGATCGACAAGTCACGGACCCCGGCCAACGACATGTTCAGGGTTCGCGGAATCGGTGTGGCGGTAAGAGTCAGCGTATCCACGACCGCACGGTATTGCTTCAGTTTTTCCTTGTGTGAGACACCGAAACGATGTTCCTCGTCAATGATGATCAACCCGAGATCCTTGAAGCCAACATCTTTTTGCAGCAGACGATGGGTGCCGATAATGATGTCAAGCTCCCCTTTTTTCAGTTTTTCCAGGGCCGCTTTTTGTTCACGGGGTGAACGGAAACGTGAGAGCATGTCGATCGTCACCGGATAGGCGCTGAAACGTTTGCGAAAGGTCTCCAGATGTTGCTGAGCCAGAACCGTTGTCGGAACAAGCACGGCTACCTGCTTGCCGTCCAGGACAGCCTTGAATGCGCCGCGCATGGCGACCTCAGTCTTGCCGTAACCGACATCGCCGCAGACAAGTCGGTCCATCGGCTTGCTGCTCTGCATGTCGCTGAGCACATCATCAATGGCGCTCATCTGGTCCGGTGTTTCCTCGAAAGCAAAGGAGGCCTCAAATTCGCGGCACAGATCATCGGGAGGAGAAAAGGCAAAACCCTCATGCACCTGGCGAGCAGCATAGATTTTGAGCAGCTCTTCAGCCATTTCCTCGATGGCCTCACGAGCCTTGGCCTTCTTTTTCTCCCAGCCGACTCCGCCGAGCTTGTCCAGGGACGGCTGAATATTTTCGGCGCCGACATAGCGCTGAACAAGGTTGATCCGATCCACCGGCAGATAGAGTTTATCACCGCCGGCATACTCAAGCAGCAAAAAGTCCGCGCCAATCCGGTCAAACTCCAGATGCTGGAGCCCCCGGTAGATGCCGAGTCCGAAATCCAGGTGGACCATGAAATCGCCCGGTTTTAGCTCTTCAAGGGAAACCAGGATCTGCTTTTTACGGATCTCGGAGATGTCGCGCCGTTTGACCCTTTTGCCGAAGATTTCTTCCTCGCAAATGACAATCAGGTTCTCTTCGACAAGACGAAATCCCCGGGAGATCTCCCCCATAATCAACTGCACGCCCAGTCCTTCGGCAGACTGCCGGGCGGAAAAAGGCTCTTCGGCAAAGGTCAACGGCAAGTTATAATGCCGGAGCAGCTCATCGAGACGCTGGATCTGGCTCCGTTGATGGCAGGCGATGAAAACACGGCTCTGCTCTTCCAGCCAGAGAGACAGGCGTTCGACCAGCGGCCGGAGGACCCCGTCGCTGTCGGCGGACATGGTCAGCTTGAGGTCTTCATTTTCCTGCACGGAAAAGCGGATGCAGGGATTCGCGCTGCCGCTCTCCTCAAGTTCCAGGAAAGGTATTGAGATCAGACGCATTTCCCTCAGCAGCGCAGCGAGTTCAGCGGGCTCCAAACAGAGGTCGTGTCCCTGGCTGAAAATTGCATTATTTTCTTCCGCACGTTTCTCCGCGGTAAAAAAGTCGGAAGCAAATCGATGTGCGGACTCCTGGACCGCCAGGCTGTCCACCTCAACCACGACGACCCCGGCGGCGGCATAATCAAAAAGTGTTTCCAGCCCCGGGTGCAGCAAAGGCAGGAGATATTCGACTCCCGGCGGGTAGATGGCCTGCTGCAGCTGTTCCAGTAATTCCCTGCGGCGGGTTGCGGGGATGCCGAGGGCATCGCAGCGTCCTTTCAGTCGAGCGGCGAAGCCCTGGACAACTGATTCGGACAAAATAATCTCCCTCGAAGGGAGAACCACCAATTCATCCAGCGGATGGAGAGAGCGTTGCGTAACGGGGTCAAAGGTCCGGATAGATTCGACAAAATCGCCAAAAAACTCGATCCTCACCGGGTTGGCGAGACTGGGAAGGTACATGTCAACGATTCCGCCGCGTACCGATGCACTGCCCCGATCTTCCACGAGGGGAACCATCGAGTAGCCGAGATCCACCAGTTTCCGCAAAAAAGCATCCCTGTCTATCTCTTCGCCAACAACCAGGTATTGGGAGTGGTCTGCCAGAACACTCCGGGGCAGCACTCTTTGCAGTAGCGCGGAAACCGGAACAACAACCATGGATGCTTTGCCTTCCAGCAGTGCAGCCAGGGTATTCAGACGTTCTCCGCTGATATCCGGATGGGGAGAGGACTGCTCGAAGGGACCGGTTTCCCACGAAGGGAAATAGTAGATGGAATGCGGCCGCTCCGAGAAAAAACGTGCCTCGCGATAAAATTCTTCGGCAGTCTCGGAATCGGGCAGTACCGCGATAACTGGGCCCGGTAGTTTACTCAACAGGCCGGCGACGAGGAAGGCCGGCGCTGATCCCCGCAGACCGGCAAGTTTGATCTGAGCGGCCGCTGGTTCCAGCAGCGCGGTAATGTGCCGCATCTTTTCGGCAAGGGTTTTGTCTGGAGTCATGAAGATCTGTCCGGCACGGAGGGAATTCAAGGAATCGGGTATTTCGCGGATACGGCTGAAGGCACCTTTTTTCCCGCGCGTTGTACTACGATAGCAGATTATGGAGTGGGAATCCAGCGGTCATCCAGGCACTAACTGCAGAAAAAAGAATCTTTACAAACCAGTACAGGCGAGGCAGGAGAGTAATTTCCGGAAATCTCGGAAACGACTTCAGCTCAGATAATTACTTACCCTTTTTCAAATCTATCAAAATGAGTTTGGCAACAGCCTTCAATGTTTCAAAAACACCCTCACCGGTCATGGCGCAGGCCTCGAAATCAGGCACGTTCATCAGATTGAGTTCCCGGCGCATTTCTTCAACAGGGACAACATTGGCAAGATCACGCTTATTGTACTGGATGACAAAGGGAAGTTTCCCCAGTTCGTAACCCTGCTCCCTCAGATTTAATTCGAGATTGTCGAGAGATTCAAAATTGGCATCCATGCGCTCTTCCTGGGAGTCGGCAACAAAAACAACCCCATCAACACCCTTGAGGATCAGCTTTCGTGACGCATCGTAGAATACTTGCCCCGGCACCGTGTACAGATGGAATCGAGTTTTAAATCCCTTGATTTCACCCAGAGCCAGCGGCAGAAAGTCGAAAAAGAGCGTCCGTTCCGTTTCCGTTGCAAGGCTGATCATCTTGCCTTTTGCATCGGGCGCCGTTTTTGTATAGACAAATTGCAGGTTAGTCGTCTTACCGCACAGACCAGGACCGTAGTAAACAATCTTGCAGTTGATCTCACGGGAGGCGTAGTTGATGAAAGACATCTGGCGTCACCTCTGATGATAAAGTACTTTTAAATGCAGCAAAAATCCCTGTAGCAACCGGACAGGTCATCCTGCCGGTCAAAATAGTTAACTGAACAAATTATCTATATCGTCGTCGGTGATCTCGGCAAAGGGGAAATCACTCTCGCCGCTTTTCTCCCTCTCTTCAGCCCTTTTTGCCAGGCTATCGAAAATCTGGGAGAGTTCTTCCGAAGCTTTTTTCACCCTGAGCCGGACAAGGCCCAAGGAAGAGCGGCTGTCAAAGAGCACCACCAGAATAACACGACTGCCGACGATGGAGATATGCAGATTGTCCTTTTCCCCTTCGTGAAAGAGTATCGAAAATTCCTTTTCGCCAATCAATTTCGCCAGACCGCCGGTTGCAGCGATGTTACCTGCGGTGAGAGAGGCCAGGGACGTCGTGTCAAAACGTTCGGTTTCACCCACACCCGAGATCAGCTGACCGTTTTTGTCCACCAGGAAAATCACCTTGGCGTTGGCTTCCTTCAACAGTTTTTCCAAAATGAAGTTTAACTGCTTGAAGTCGTCATCATACATGACCATTTGCGCAGTCGACATTGCACACACCCCTCGAGCTGTTCGAAATAATTGGGCAGCGGGTCATTTTATAACAAAACCGCCCAGACTTATCAAGGTTTTAAATTATCCTAACAAAACGCGGCTTGCACACCGGTAATTAAACAATACCAATTCCAGGCCAAAGGTGATCTCAAGGCGGCGAGGATCGAGGTCGCGAGGCGAACTGAAAAGTGCCTTGAGCAACCGAAGAAGCAACAGTCTGCCAGACCGATTCGCAAGACTCTCTTCCCTTGACTATGGCAAAAAAATGCTCCGGAAAGCCGAAACCTTCCGGAGCAGGTAAAATTCACTGGCTACACGTAAACAATGAATTATTTATCGTCCCCTTCAGAGTACGACAACTTCGCCATCTGCTGGTAGAGGTCAAAACGCCGGGCAGTCCACTCGTTCGCCTGTTTGAAAAGTTTCTCGGCACCTTTCGGATTAACCTTCTTCAACACGCGATAACGATTCTCTCCAAGAGCATACTCCTCGAACGAGATGGACGGTGCCTTACTGTCCAACTGGAGAGGATTCTTACCTTGCGCGGCCAGCGCCGGATTGTAGCGGAAAAGTGGCCAGTGTCCGCACTCGACAGCTTTTTTCTGTTCTTCTATGCCGCAGGTCATGTTGATCCCGTGGGCAATGCAGTGGGAATAGGCAAGGATGAGTGACGGCCCGTCAAAAGCTTCCGCTTCGATAAATGCCTTCACGGCCTGGGCCGGATTGGACAAGGCAATCGAGGCGACATAGGCAGTGCCATAGGTCATGGCAATGAGGCCAAGATCCTTTTTCGGCATGGCTTTTCCGCCCGCGGCAAATTGGGCTACCGCCCCGAGCGGTGTTGCCTTAGATGCCTGACCGCCGGTGTTTGAATAGACTTCGGTATCAAGAACCAGAAGATTGATGTTTTTTCCCGAAGCAATTACATGGTCCAGACCGCCGAAACCGATATCATAGGCCCAGCCGTCTCCACCAACGCTCCAAACCGATTTTTTCACCAGATAATCGGCAACTGACAGGAAACGTTTCGCCAGTGCGCCTTTACAGGAGGTAAGCTTCTCCTTCAAGATCGCAACTCGCCCGCGCTGGGCTTCAATACCCGCTTGCGTGGTTTGATCGGCATCCTTGAGGGCACAGAGGATGTCCTTGATATCAGAAGCACCCGTACAATCGGATTCCATGACCTGGATCAGCATCTCATTGGCCATCTGCGAGAGCTTGTCGACCGTAAGCCGCATTCCAAAACCGAACTCGGCGTTGTCCTCAAAAAGTGAATTGGACCAAGCCGGGCCACGACCATCCTCGCGTTTCGTCCAGGGGGTCGTCGGCAGGTTGCCGCCATAAATGGAAGTACAGCCAGTAGCGTTGGCAATGAGTGCCCGGTCGCCGAAAAGTTGCGAAAGGAGCTTCACATAGGGTGTTTCCCCACAACCGGCGCAGGCCCCGGAAAACTCGAATAACGGCGTGATCAGCTGGCTGCCTTTCAAGGTATCCCTTTTTACGAGCGACGTATCGGTATCAGGAATACTGAGGAAGAAATCCCAGTTTTTGGCTTCCCGTTCCCGGATGGGAGCCTTGAAAGTCATATTAATAGCCCTATGTTCCGGGTCTTCCTTGCTTTTTGCCGGACAATTCTGGACGCAGGCACCACAACCGGTGCAATCTTCCGGCGCCACCTGGACGCTGCACTTCATTCCCTTGAAGTCTGCGCCACGTGCGTCCGCGGAAAGGAAACTTTCCGGCGCGCCTTTCAGGAAAGAGGGATCATAGACCTTCATCCGGATAGTCGCATGGGGACAGACAAAGGAGCAGATAGCGCATTGGATGCAGAGATCCTTGTCCCACAAGGGAACGTCAACTGCGATATTTCTCTTTTCGAAGCAGGATGAACCGGTCGGGAAGGTACCATCCGCGGGCATCGCCGACACCGGGAGTTGATCGCCGCGGCCGGCAATGATCTCAGCGGTAACATTCCTGAGGAATTCAGGAGCATCCGGGCTGATCGGCGACTTGATGGTGATTTTGCTGGTGGCCTTTTTCGGTACCGTAACTTCAAAGAGGTTCTCGAATGTTGCATCAACGGCCTGGTTGTTCATTGCAACAACCCGCTCACCCGCCTTGCCATAGCTCTTCTTGATGGCATCCTTGATGGATTTGACGGCGATCTCAATGGGAATCACATTTGAAATCTTGAAGAAGGCGGTCTGCATGATGACATTGATGCGAGCCCCGAGACCCAATTCTTCCGCCAATTTCACCGCATTGATCACGTATAGCTTAAGTTTCTTGTCGATGATTTGCTGCTGGACTTCGCGAGGCATTTTATCCCAGACTTCATCCTTGTCGTACAGCGAACAGAGCAGGAACGGCGCGCCTTCCTTTGCCTTGGAGAGCATGTCGTACTTCTCCAGGAAGGTGAAGTTATGACAAGCGACAAAATCCGGCCGGGTAACAAGGTATGGCGCCCTGATCGGATTCTTGCCGAAACGGAGATGTGAAATGGTCACGGTGCCGGCCTTTTTGGAGTCATAGACAAAGTAGGCCTGGACATTGTTGTCGGTTTTTTCGCCGATGATCTTGATGGAGTTCTTGTTGGCGCCCACCGTTCCGTCAGATCCGAGTCCGAAAAATACGGCGGAATAGATCCCGGAAGCGATATTGGTAAACGAGGGATCATAGTCGATGCTCGTTCCGCAGACGTCATCATTAATCCCCACGACGAAATGATTTTTCGGTGTCTCCTTGGCCAGATTATCAAAAATTCCCTTGACCATGGCCGGTGTGAACTCCTTGGAGCCAAGGGCATAACGTCCACCAACGATTTTCGGGTAGGAACTGAAGGGGGTGGTCTTTTCCTCCATCTTTTCGCCGATTGCGGTGCGAACGTCGAGGTACAGCGGCTCGCCGAGGGAACCGGGCTCCTTGGTACGATCCATGACGGAAATTTTCTTGACGGTGGCCGGCAGTGCGGCAACAAATGCATCGGCAGGGAAAGGACGATAGAGCCGAACCTTCAGTACGCCGACCTTTTCACCACGGGCAACCAGAGTTTCCACGGTCTTGTGCGCGGCATCGGCGCCGGAACCCATAATGACGATGACACGATCAGCATCCGGCGCGCCGACATAATCAACCAGTTTGTACTGGCGGCCAAGCTGCTTGGCAAATTTATCCATTTCCTCCTGAACGATTTGCGGGGTGTCCAGGTAGTATTTATTGACCGTCTCCCGGCCCTGGAAATAGACGTCGGGATTCTGGGAAGAGCCGCGCAGCACCGGATGGTCGGGAGAAAGCGCACGCTCCCGATGTGCGGAAATCAGATCATCATCCAGTAAAGCCCGCATATCGTCATAGGTCATTTCTTCAACTTTCTGCACCTCGTGCGAGGTGCGGAAACCGTCGAAGAAATGAAGGAACGGGACGCGCGAACGGAGTGTGGCTGCCTGGGAAATCAAGGCAAAGTCCATGACTTCCTGAACGTTATTCGAGCAAAGCATTGCCCACCCGGTAGACCGGCAGGCCATCACGTCCGAATGATCGCCAAAGATCGACAGAGCCTGGGCGGCAATTGCACGTGCGGAGACATGAAACACGGTTGAGGTCAACTCGCCCGCGATCTTGAACATATTGGGGATCATCAGGAGCAGGCCCTGACTGGCCGTAAAGGTAGTGGTCAAAGCCCCGGCCTGAAGTGCGCCATGAACAGCTCCGGCGGCGCCTCCCTCCGATTGCATTTCGGTTACCAGGGGCACGGTGCCCCAGATATTCTTTTCGCCCTTGGCACTCTTTTCATCGGAAATTTCACCCATAACGGACGACGGTGTAATGGGGTAGATTGCGATTACTTCGTTAGTTGCATGGGCTACATAGGCTGCGGCGGTGTTCCCATCGATCGTAACCATTTTGCGTTTCATGCAAAACTCCTCCTTGAGTTGCTGTTCTGACCATACTCGGGTCATTATTTGGGTCTCATGCGGCTGTTTGAGCCGTCAGAGCTCGTTGCGGCCTTCCAGGGCTCTTTGCACCGTGGCGGCGTCCACATATTCGAGGTCACCGCCAATGGGCATGCCATGGGCAAGCCGGGTCACTTTTATACCGGAAGATTTGATGAGTCCGCTCAGGTAGAGCGCCGTTGCTTCGCCCTCAACGGTAAAGTTGGTCGCCAGGACAATTTCGCGAATTTCCGAGCCTTCAAGTCGCTTCATCAGCTCGGCAATTTTCAGGTCTCCCGGCATCACTCCATTCAGCGGGGAAAGTGCACCATGGAGAACGTGGTATCGCCCCCGGAAAGCACCACTCCGCTCAACAGCCAGCAAATCCTGTGGCTCCTCCACTACGCAGAGGATCGAATCATCCCTGGTTCCGCTGCAGATGCAGCACGGGTCATCTTCGGTAATGCCGAAGCAAACCGAACAAAATCGGACACTTCTACTGACCTCAAGAAGGCTCTCGGCCAGGGACTGAGCCATCCGGGGCGATTTCAAGATATGAAATGCCAGCCGGAGCGCCGTTCGCTCCCCGACTCCGGGCAACTTTTTCAATTCACCTATCAGCCTGGTCAGGGATTGCGAGAAATGTATCATAACCGTGATAAAAATATAACCTATTTTTACGATAAGTAAAATGAATTCGAGATCATTTTACAATAACTAAAAACCTGCTGTTTTTGTGATGAATTTTGGAATATAACAATTTTCTACAAAGAGTAAAAGCATAAAATTTTCTGAAGCCGCGGATCAAAGTTTTTCCCTGTATTTGCGTTGACAGAAACAAGAATGGCTCGAGAAGGTGGGACAAAACAGCCAACCTCCGCGAGCCAGTCGGTGCTACATCTGGTGACAACCGCTTCTTTCAGGGCTTTTTCTCAGAAAAGACCCGGGATATTCATTCCGCCGGTAATTTTTTCCATTTCAGCGGCAACTTCGCTTTGAACCTTTTTAAGTGCCTCATTAACCGCGGCGACAACCAGGTCCTGGAGCATTTCCACATCTTCCGGATCAACCGCCTCTTTACGAATCGACAGCGACATTACCTGGTTCTTGCCATTTACTACAGCAGTTACAACTCCCCCGCCGACAGAGACTTCAGCGGTTTTCTGGCTGGCCTCTTCCTGCAGACGGGCCATTTTCTGTTGCATCTGCTGCGCCTGCTTCATTATTTGTGCTAACCCTTTGGACATCAGTCTATCTCCTCCTTTGCACCAGCATCGCGTTCCAGTGCAGAAACTTCCGTGATTTCTGCTTCAAATATCTCGACAGCTGCCGTAACAAGCGGGTGTTTACGCGCAGCTTCTTCTAATTTTCGTTGCCGCCCGTCAGCTTCAAGGCTTTTTTTTTCCTGGACCGTTGAAGGAAGGCCTTTGTTCTCCCCATTAAGTGAAGTCAAGCGGACAGTGGGTGCAGCCTTGCAATAGCGGGCCGCCAACTCGGTCAGCGTAGCCAGTGTCTCGGCATCCTGGAGACAGGAAAGGTGAAAGGACCCTGCGGGGAAACCTATTTCAACATCTTTTGCGCTGAATTGCAGCGGCCTCCCATGCTCGAGAATTTTGCCAAGGCTTTTTTTCTCGCTGTTGACAAAGGCGACAAATCCCGGCCATCCCTCTAGGATGGGAGCGGAAGGTGAAGGACCGGCAGATGGCGGTGTAATCGCAGGCATTTCCACAGAACGAGCCGCAGCGGGAACCGTTGCTTGCGGGGCACGAGGCGTTACGGACGGAGGCGGCAAGTTATTCCCGCCACCCCCCTCAAGCGCCTTGAGCCGTTCAATGAGCTCATCAACAGGAACAACCGGCAGCAGCGTGCACATCTTCAGCAGTGCCATTTCCAGAATAAGACGCGTAAAGCCGGAAAGGGGCATCTCGGACTCTGCCTTCAACAGTACGGACAAATATCGCTGCAACTGGTCGAGGGTCCCGGCGGTGGCCTGCTCCCGTATATCCTCCAATTCCCCCTCAGCAAGATCAAGGAGTTCAGCAGGGTTCGACGACACCTTCAGCACAACAAAATTTCTGAAGTGATCGATCAGCTCCTGGCAGAACGAGCGCATATTATAGCCGAAGGAATCAACTCGCGCCACGATATCGAGAGCCGCCTGACAATCCCGGTCAAAAACGGCTCGGGACGTTTCAAGCAGCAGTCTGCGGTCCACGACACCAAGGAGAGCGATCACCTCATCATCTTCGACGTCATTACCGCAAAAGGCCAGGACCTGATCGAGGGTCGACAAGGAATCCCGCATGCTGCCGTCACCCTTACGGGCAATGGCGGTCAGGGATGCTTCGCTGACGGCAACCTTTTCTTCAGCCACGATTGTCCGCAGCCGGTCCACGATTTTCGGGAGCGGAATCCTCTTGAAATCGAACCGTTGACAGCGGGAGAGAATAGTAATGGGGACCTTATGGGGTTCGGTGGTGGCAAAAATGAATTTTACGTGGGGAGGAGGCTCTTCCAGCGTCTTGAGAAGCGCATTGAAGGCGCTCGTGGAAAGCATGTGAACTTCATCGATGATAAAAATCTTGAAGCGGCAGCGGGACGGGAGATATTTTATATTCTCCCTGAGTTCGCGAATATCTTCGACCCCGGTATTGGAGGCCCCGTCGATCTCGATTACATCCACGGAATTTCCTGAGGTTATCTCAAGGCAGGCAGGACAGACATTGCATGGCTCTTGAACCGGTCCATTTTCACACTGGAGAGCCTTGGCGAGAATACGGGCAGCGCTGGTCTTCCCGACGCCTCGTGCGCCGGTAAAAAGAAAGGCATGGGCAACCCGGCCGGACTCGATTGCATTCTGCAGCGTCCGGCAGACATGCTCCTGACCGATAAGGTCCTGGAACGTTTGTGGCCGCCATTTTCTCGCTAAGACAAGGTACGACAAAGCTTGTATCGCCTCACTGCGGACGGATTTGGAATATGCGGGAAAATTCGAAGGGCACGGCTTGAGAGACACTTCAATCCATTACCCGATTCATTCCCGGCACCTTCCGCGGGCCCGCGCTGTTTCAGAAAGCCAGTGACGGTATACGTGCCGCACCTGCGGGCACGTGACGGGAACAAGAATGGCTGGGAAGTGGTCGGAGATTCTTACGGACACAACTGATAGCTGGGCTACCCCACGGCACACGGGGACGGTTACTGCCGCTGCTTCCTTCCGGACCTGACGGAGTTCATAACCTTCCGTTGCGTGAGACCCAGCTATCAGCTGTGTCCGTAAAACACGAAACAGGCACTATCCCGACCAAGTGCCGAAACTCGGCTCGACGGCCCTGCAATCCGGGATACTGCCTGTCTATCTGAAACAATCCATCTCATGCATAAAATCTGGCGGAGAGAGAGGGATTTGAACCCTCGGTACGCTATTAACGCACACACGATTTCCAGTCGTGCTCCTTCAGCCGCTCGGACATCTCTCCGTGAACGGGAAATATATATGAATCATCCTCGCCTTGTAAAGATATTTTTTCGACAACTTGAGGGACGGTATGTAACGGAGCGGTTCGGACTTCTTTTATTTGCCTAATCGGCACAAAAGAATTATCTTGGAAAGCAGAAACTACTAGCCGGACGGAAACGCAGTTCCACCCCACAAGAAAGAGGTAATATCATGAGAAAATTTCTTCTCCCGCTGATAACTGTCGCCCTTGTTGCCCTGCCCGCATTTACGGCACGTGCCGCCGAAACTGAGACAATCAGTACCCCAAAGCAGGTTTTCACTGAAAAAAGCAGCACTGCTGAAGCAAACCCACCCGCGATAGAAGTTGGCCCAGAAGCCGTAGTGCCCCAAAAAAACGAGCCGGATGTCAAAATAGGCATCATCGACATGGCTAAGATCGCCGGAGACTCAGCCTCCGGGAAAGCTGCCTATGCCAAGGTCAAGGCAAAAATGGAGAAAGTGCAGAAACAGATCAAGTCGAAAGAGACTCAACTGAAGAAACAGAAAGCCGACATTGAGGCACAGATGCCCTCTCTCGCCCCGATCCAGCGTTCGGCCAAAGCAAATGAGTTTCAAAAAAAGCTGGAGAGTTTCCAGAGCTTCATTCAAAAAGCTGAAAAAGATATTCGCACAACCGAAGCTGAGCTGCTGAAAAACCTCTACGAATCAGTGGCAAAGTCAGCGGCTGACTACGGAACGGAAAACGGATTTGCCGCCATCGTGATAAACAAGGAAATCCTTTTCACCGGAAGCAGTGTTGCTATTCAGGACCTCACCGCGGAAATAATCAAACTGATCGATGGCGGTGGAAAGAAATAGAGCCTCCGCACATGACCACCCGGCCGCCTGCCAGGGAATACGGCAAAAGCTGCTGTAGTTGACGACATCCGTATCGCCGGTAACTATCGTAAGCCGATACGATGGAGCAGGAGGCCCAGAATTTTATTTAGAGGATTTGTCCGGGGAAGAAACGGGATGACGGGAGACTTGCGATTGCCGAACTGATTGAGTAACGCAATGAGTTCGGGGCCTCCGCCCTGGGCCATTCCTTCACGAAGCGCACGCAACGCCTCCGCCTTCTTCCCGGAAAGCAGCAGAATTTTTCCAAGGTTCACATAGTGCTCGGGGTTGCCCGGCTCATGTTCCAGAGAAATCATACAGAGCTCCGTACCCCGGGTAATCTGCCCCCGCTCCTTTGCAACGCAGAAGCCAAGATAGGAATACCAGCGCATATCGTCGTTACAAGACAAGGCCTTCTCGATGCTGGCCAGTCCTGCGACGGTATTATCCATGCCGATAGCTCTTCGCGCTCGCTCAAATTCGAGGACTCCTTCCTCAACCACCTGTGGCTTCATAAAACCCTCCAGCACCTAAGATCTTATTCCTAGAATTCAGCGGATATCGTTCCCCCGTTCAGCGGGAACCAGACTGCCCGCGTTCCGCCAATACCCCAGGGACCCTGGCTGGCTACGTGTAGGGGAAGCAACTGGAGAGGTCAAGAACAAACCCTCCTGGCAGTTCTCGGCCCTTTTCTCCCGGCAATGCACCCGGAATCTATTGACAACCGCCCGGATCGAACTACCCTTTGAACAGGAGGTTCCCCCATGGGCAAACATCTGGTTCTGATCGGTGGCGGACACGCCCATATGACATCACTTCTGAACATCGACCAGCTGACGTCACGGGGACATCAGGTCACCCTGATCAGCCCGTCACCCCATCACTATTATTCCGGCATGGGGCCCGGTATGCTCGGCGGGTTTTATGACCCGCCCCAGGTGCGCTTTCATGTCGGAACAATGGCGGAAGAGCGTGGTGCTAATTTCATCCAGGATACCGCTGTCAAGGTTGAACCCCGGAAAAGAATCATTCACCTCACATCAGGCCAAAGCATCTCGTATGATGTTGCATCCTTCAATACCGGCAGTGATGTTAAGCAAGCGGCCCTTGTCTCCGGCACAGACAACGTCATTCCGGTAAAACCGGTTCTGAATCTCTACAAAGCCCGAACAACCCTGCTGCAAGAAATCGAGAGTCGGCAACTTGAGCTGACCGTCATCGGGGGTGGACCTGCCGGTGTGGAAATCTCGGCAAATCTCTGGCGACTCCTCCGAGGAAAACCGAACCGGACCACCATTACCCTTGTAGCAGGAAGTGAACTTCTCCGGAACACCCCCGAACGGGTCCGCACTCTGGCACGCAGATCACTCCTCGATAAAAACATCCGGTTACTGACCGGCGTGCGGGCTGAGAATATTGCGGAAGGGATCGTCAGCCTTTCGGACCGAAGTCGCCTGAATTATGATTTCGTCTTTCTGGCCACGGGCATCACACCTTCGGCACTTTTCAGAGACTCCGGACTTCCAACCGGTGCCGACGGCGGCCTGCTTGTGAACAATTTTTTACAATACAACGATTTTCCTGAGCTTTTCGGTGGTGGAGACTGTATCTCTCTCGAAGGTTGCCCCTTGGCCAAGGTTGGTGTCTATGCCGTCCGCCAGAATCCGGTACTTTTTCACAACCTGGTAGCCAAGCTGGAAGACACACCGTTGCGTTCTTTTGATCCCGGCCCACCCTATATGCTGATTCTCAACATGGGTGACTCACGGGGAATCCTCTGGAAGAGATCATTAACCCTGAACGGCAGGCTTTCTTTTCTCCTGAAAGACTATATCGACCGCCGCTTTATGAAAAGGTATCAAGTCTCGGGAGAACTGAAGTATCCATCCCAAGAAGCACAAACAGGATGAAAGGAGTCAGGTGTGGCAATCACGGACTATTTCCGAAAAATAGCATCTCGCTCTGCAGACGAAGTCAGAAACATAATCGACACACTGGATCCTGACCAGTTCTCGATTGTTGACGTACGACAGCCGGGAGAATACCAGCAAGGGCACCTTCCGGGAGCGAAACTCATTCCACTTGATGACCTGCCTGATCAGCTGGAAAAATTGGACCCGGGCAAGCAGACTCTCGTATATTGCACCGCCGGAGTAAGAAGCCGTGCAGGAGCCGCTATCCTGATGCGGGCAGGATTCACGGAAGTATACAGCATGCAAGGCGGTATCCGAGCCTGGAAGGGGCTTGTCGCCGAGGAACTTCCCGAGGCCGGCAAGACCTGGTTCCTTTCGGCCCAGGACTCAGCTGAGCTCATCGGGCTTGCTTGGCTCCTTGAAGACGGGATGCGCTCTTTTTATCTGGAAATAGCCAAGGGTCTTGACAAGAGTGAAGAGGCACAGCTTTTCATGGAGCTCGCCGGGGCCGAGCTTCATCATAAAAATGCGCTGCAGAAACTTTATCAACAACTGAGCGGCAAGGATCCTGGGGGAAATTTCCCGGCGGATGTTCTGCGCAATAAGCCGAATGAGAAGTATCTGGAAGGTGGGGTACTGTTAAGCGAGGCGTTTTCCTGGGCCGGCAAAAAAGATGCTCGAGAAATCCTCGAATTTGCCATGGCCCTTGAGGTAGGATCATACGACCGCTACCTTTCACTCCGGGAGCACTTCGAAGATGAAAGCTCCCGCGAGGTATTCGGGTTGTTGGCAGCCGAAGAAAAAGCCCATCTCAAGAGACTGACCAGCCTCTTTGAAAAAAGCATGAGCGACACGGAAGGCGGCTAGAGAAATATTGCCGGGCGGGTAACAGCGCTCGTGGTGGGAACTTATGCAATTGAAATGATCATGAAGGGGGTTGCAGCCTGGATTGCAACCATCAAATAAGGTCAGGAATGCCAATCCCGGACAAGGCCTGAACATGAATTACTTTGTACCGGGGAAATTTCAGGGTGATTCCAAAGTAACTTTGCCAGAATAAATGGAGCCGGAGGGGATTCTGCCGGCAACCGGCTCTGGCGGTTCCCGGTAAAAAGACCGATGGAACTGCATTTTTTAGCGTACCGAACAAAAAAACGGCGATACCCCGCAAAAGCAGGATAGCGCCGCTTGAATTTCAGAGGCTGGCGGGAACAGAACCAATCTTCCTCGAAAGAAAATGCTCCAGCCGAGTACTGGTTTCAGACAAAAAAGACTGCTGGAACCTGAGATATTTCGTCTTCAATATCCTTGAGGATACTGTAGCGGATCTTGTTTCCCTCGATGCTTACGGTTGCAAAGAACGGGTAAAAACAACTGTACGTATCAACCTTCTTTTCCACTTTGCACTGAATGATTTCCCGAATCGATTGGGCGACCGCCTCGACATCAGCAACTTCGTTCAATGACAAAAAGTCGTTGATCGGGGTTTCGTACTTTTGCTGCGGCCCCTGCTTTGCCAGCGTTTCACGAATATTCCCGAAAAACACCCTGAAACAGGCCAGGGCGGCGGGGGAAAGTTCATTTTTGAATGAAGAAAAATCTGCCGAATTGTTTGTGCTCATGGTAACCTCCGGAAATTTTCGGCAGTATACCATTTCGATCAAGAAAGGCAAATGCTTCTTCGGCTCACTTACTATTCAACTAATACACCACAAAAGCACACATTAGAATTCCGTTTCCCCTGCCCGGAAGCATCGTCAATATACCGTTTAACCCCCAAGGAGATTCAGAAAGTTTCTCGTCAGCAGCGGATGGAGAAAGGTTCCCGAGGCTTCCACCATCATTGCCGCAACAGTTTCATATTCCAGTGCCCCACGATATGATCGCTTGGTGCGCAACGCATCGAAATAATCGGAAACCGCCGTAATCTGGCTACAGAGATTCTGCGTCCAGCCAACGGAAACTTCCGGATATCCGGTACCATCATATTTCAGATGATGTTCGAAAGAACAGACCACCGCGAGTTTGGGTATTCCAGGCGTAGCAAGCAGGTAATGGGCACCCCGGACAGGATGCTGCTGTATCAATACGCGCTCCTCCGGGCTTAAGGCACCCGGCTTCGCAATGATCTCTTCCGGGACAAACAGCTTGCCGATATCGTGCAGCAAGGCCGCAACTCCCACATCATGAAGCAGACGCCCTTCAATGCCGATGGCCTTTGCTTGGGCAAGATTGAGTATGCAAACATTAGTGGAATGGGTAAAGGTGTATTCGTCCAGTACCAGGAGTTTTTCAAGAAAATGGAGGGGGCCTGCCATCTGCTCAAATGCCTGGATGCTCGACGAAACAACCTCGTTGATCCCGGTCATGCCGAAAGCCTTGTTCTCTCGTACGCAGGCACATACTTCCGCAAAGACATCCTTCTCAAGGCGGGATATTTCCTGAAGAGAAAGAACCTCTTTCTTAGCATCCCGCACTACATTGTCCGGTTCTGCAATATCCAGCCGGCCCAGCTGAACATGCGGGGTTGAGCAGACTCCCGGCGTTTTACCGGCCTGTCTTGACAGGCTCACAATCAGTGACCACAACTCGGCAAACTCAACCTGTGGCAAAAACTTCAGATGTTCAATGCCTTTGTCATGAAATATCTGGATGAATTTACTTAGAAAAAGGCTTCCGTCAAGCGGAATTTTATTGCAGACAAGCTCATCCTCGATCAGAAGAAGAACGATCTCCTCTTCCACGGCGAGCGCTGCCTGTAAGCAAGCAAAAGCTTCTCCTCCCAGGCGGTGCACCTGGCGATGGTCCGGTGAATAGAGCGAGGCACTCGCCACGGCAGATACGACGTAGCGCACGAAGTTCTGAATTTCAGCGAGGGTGTTCCCGTCGTTCATCCGTTCCCCCCTGAACTGCCGGTCAATTGTGCTGCAAGGGTTGCTATCTCTCGCTGACCCGTTTTCGCAACCTGCTGCAACAGCAACAAAGCTGAAGGATCTTCATATTTTCCCAGTGAGCAGACAATCTCTTTCTTCAAGTTTCTCCACAGAGACAAGTGCAGGAAGTGGCGTGCTTTCAGCATCCGGTCAAAGAGGAAAAAGACACTGCTGTCGCCTATTTCAGCGAGAGCCTGAATCGCTGACTTTTTCTCCAGAAAATCCAGCGGTGACATGCCCCTCTTTTCCAGAATGTTTATCAAAGCCGCCGCAACTTCAGGAGATCTGCTTCTGCCGCACAGCTGAATGGCTGACTGACGAGCTTCCGTGTCTCGGCTCAGCAATTCCAGCAACAGCAGCCGGTCCCCTTCCGGGTCTTCAAAAGAAAGAAAGGCCTCAATAACCCGTTGCCTGGCTTTCGGGTGAGGAAATCCGGCCAGTTTGCGTAAATGCACCAAAAGTTCCCGGTCGCCAGTGTGCTCCAGAATGCTCACAAGATTTCTGATAAAATACCAGCGGCTGTCTCCCAACCGCGCGCAAACGGCCACTTTGGCCTTGTCCGCCATCTTGAGAAGCTGGCCAAGGTAGTAGCGTCTGAAGGTAAGTCGCTCTTCTCCCGCCAACCTGTCCAGTAACGGCTCAACAAAAGGTTCCCCCACCCTTTGGATGAGGTCGCCGATCTCCGAGAACTTTTCCTTTCCCCAGTTTTCGACGCCATAGAGTACCTCTTCGAGAAACTCAGGGGACAGGAAGGTTTCCAGGACCTCTTCCTTCAGCGCGTCAAGTTCTTCGTCCTCGAACAGCAACTCACCCAGGCGAGCATACATATTCTCCAGGGAGTGAAAGTCCCCCACCTCGACAAAGTAGTGAAAGAGGTCGTGCAGGTTGCGCTTAAGGGCGGGCAATTGTTCGGGGACTGAGGAGGAAAGGCTTTCCAGAATAATTTTGCTGACCGCTGATTCTATCCGGTCATCTGCGAGAGTACTTACCAGTCCCCGAAAATCATCCGTGCATGGCACGGGAATATTCTGGGATGTGACCAGTTTTTTCAGCGTCTCCAGGTATTCGGCGGGCACGAATTCGTCCACGATCTCTTCACGAAAAACAATGGCAAGTCTATCTTCCTGATTAACAGGTGGTAGAGGAACCGGTGCCGATTCCAGCATGAGGGCGTCTGTAAGGTGTTTCATGCTTTCCAGAATATGGGGGGGAAGGACAACATTATTTTCCTGGGAGCGGGTTAACAGCTCCCGCGCAGCCGACGTCGGCAGGTAGGGCAAAACTTCCATAAGGCTGAATTCTTGTTGCCGGCAGAGTTCCAGCACATTATCGAAGAACTGGCGGCGCAGTTCCGGTTTCAAGCCACCGACAAATTCGCCGATTTTTTCAAGGGCAGTCTTTTCCTCAGGCGAAAGCTGGCCGCCCTCCCCGGAGTTCCGAATCAACTCCACTAACAAGGCGGAAATTTGAGTAATGGTTTCTCGGGGCTGGCTGTTTACCATCCCGGCCAGAGCCTCAGAGCTGACGAAACTCTTCCTATCCAAGCCGGCAAAGGATGAATCCCCGTACTCTTGCAGGAATCTCTCTACAAAAACTCCCCACAAAGAATGGTGGCAGGGAATACGCCGGTGGCCGTTTTCTTCTAAGCAACTATCTCTTGACTGAAAAGCATCATACTGGACACAGCAGACCTCCAGGTTCCGGATGCCGGCTTCACGGACGACCTGTTCAATCCCACCCTTAGCAAAAAGCTCCGCCCTTTTCTCCGCGAGAATCTGGCTAAACGCCTCAATTTCAGCAGCAGTAACCCCTTTGCGGCAGGTAAGAAGGGCTACCCCGTGATGGGATAGTGCCCGGACAAAACTTCTCGAAATCGGGACAAGATTCTCGAGAGGACCGTCATCCGTGAGCAGGGACTCCCGGGCAACCCCCAATCTGATCGCCTCGCGGTCCGCGCAGAGCCGGGAAAGCATTTCAGCAGTCCGTTCGCAGGACTGCACAACAACAGGATGACCTTGCGGATAGGAGGAAACATTGCGGCTTGCACCGGCAAATTCACGGACAACCGAGCCAATGAGCCCAGCGTCGAGACCGGCCGAAACGAAATCCGTCCTTTCGCATTCCATAGTTAACTCCGCAGCGGTTTCAGGGTCAATCTTGACTATTTAAGACACAATTGTCTAAGATATTTTCATGAAATATATAACAACAAAATATTATTCTGTAAACCAACAAATACTGACTACGACATTCAGAATAATTATTCACTGCCACGCGATTTACTATCAAATGCACAAATTGCCGCGGCCTCGCTCCCTGACCCATTCATTCAGAGCAACGATTACATCGCGGAAAAGTTTCAGTCCAGGCGAAAGTCCTTCTCAGACAATCCCGTATTCTTTTTCATCCTGGAAAAGGTAATTACCGTTTTGTCCCGATTGTTTTCCTCAATAATGAGTCGCCTGAGCTCTCCTCCCTGTTGAAATACGAGTTGAAGCGCCTTCATAACGCCCTTTTCGCGGGGTGTTATCTGCAGAAAAATAGTTCCGCCGCGACGTTCCGCGCGGATGTCAAATCCAGCCGGCAGAGTCTTTACCGGGTGATCGAGAAATTCGAACCAGCGGGCCAGCCCCTGCTCGGGAGGAAGCGCCAGCTTCTGCCGAATTCCTTCTTTGGGGAGCTTGAGCGTCAAGGAATTGTCTTTCAGAAGGACGCGACTGGCATAAGGCGCATTGAGTTCCATGTAAAAAATATCCGGTTTCTTGAAGCGTACCTCGCCAGTTGTGACAATCTTCCTTTTCATGAGAGAAAGCTGCTTTTCCTGAGTGATCTCCGCGGTAAAATCATTGACACCCACAAAAGCTTTGCGCAATATTTCCATGCCCTCCAAGGCAGAGAGCGAGGAAGCCTGTGCAGATGACACATTCGGAATAAGAATAACGAAGAGTGAAATAAAAATAAGCAATCGTGCAGTCATGGCGAGAACTCCCTGAAAGGCGTGAAAGACAAGTTAATTGGCAGCAGCGACAAAAGGGTTAAAAACAAAAAACCCCTCAGCAAGGGGAAAAGAGACAATTTCAATTAGTACTTCGGCAATTAAACAACACAACCCTGATGTCGGGGCACGGCGCGCCGTGCCCCGATTGGGCGAGACACGCCTGGTACCTGTTTAGGAGTGACAGGTTAAATTGCCCCGTGATACACATCAGCACGAGCACGCATGTCGTTTAAAATAGATCCTAGATTTTTCCCACACCTAAAGTGAGTTGAGCCATGGCGATTTTTTCACCCTCTACAAAAGCTTCACCCTCCATCAGAAACAGGCGGCCAAAGGACTTGACAACTCGAACCGAGACAAGGAGACGATCTCCGACCCGGACCTCACGGCTGAATTCGGCATGGTCGATGGACGCAAGAAAACCGCCTTCTCCTTTTTCTGTCGCCGCGGCGATGCCGCCAAGCTGCGCCATGGATTCGAGAAGTAAAACCTGCGGAAATCCTCCCGGCTCATTCGTAACGCATTTGATTCCCGTTGCGCTGATCCCAGGTTCACGAGAGGTCACGCGATCAATAAAAACGAAGGGATTCCGGTGCGGAAGATAGTCGCGGGGATCTGAAGACACGACTGGCTCAGGCAGTAAAATCGATTCCATAATAGGGTCCCTCAGGGGATGCCGCGAAGTGAGTCGCGGCATCCCCGGGAGAAAGTTTTGCAAGAAGAGCGACCAGCGACAAGCCACCCATGGCAAGGGAACGACCGAGAAGCGGGCCAGTTTCCAGACGGGGGACATCCGGCAACCGTGCCAGAACTGATTCCATCTCTCCGGCAACCCCGGAAAGAGAAACCAGCCTCGGATTGAATCCCGGGTTAAAAATCCTGTCAAGGCCTTCTGTCTCACGCCCCGGCAGCAAGCGGCCGACTGTCCTGACATCGCCAACCAGGGCCCTGATCCTGGCAGCGCGACTCCTGGCAACCATTCCCTTTTCCAGCACAAGAATTCCGGCGCCTTCGCTAAACCCGGCGGCAAAGCGCCGCAACTGCCCGATATCCCGGAAAGCCTCTATCATGAAGGGGTCCAGTTCGTCAACTCCCCCCGTCAGCATAATGTCCGCCCGATCCTCTTCAAGAAAACGGCAGGCCATCTGGAAAGCGGATTCAGCAGAACAAAAGCGCTGAACAAAGGTAACGTTCGGCCCTTTCAAACCATGTTCAATGGAAGCATTGCTTGCCGGTGCATTCGGTACGGTATTGGGAAACAGCATTGGCACCAGGCCTTCGCAGCCCTTGGTAAGGTAGCCGCGCAGAAACTCTTCGGAATTGGCGATCCCGCCAAAACCGCAGCCAAGAGCGATGCCGACCCGCGTAGAACCGAACGCAACCGGATCAAGACCGGCGTCCTTCAGGGCCATCCCTGCTGCCACAACGGCGAAGAGACTACAGCGATCGAATTTACGGGCCTTCAGGGGCGACATGAAATCAGCCGCCTTAAACGCCTCTGCCCGACCCCAAAGATGACCTTCCGCCCCGGCCAGTTCAACCGGAACTGGGCGCAGAGCAGAAACGCCTGTCCGGAGCGTTTCCACGAGCGGTTCGATGCCCACACCAGCCGAGGATATGGCGGCAACACCGGTTATGGCGATTTCCGTCCGGGACTTTCTCATCGTGACACCACCAGAGTTGTAATATTACCGCCAAAGGCGAAGGAATTGGAAAGGGCAATGGGAACGGAGCTTTCCCTTTTGCCGTTATGGCAGTAGTCGAGATCGCACTCCGGATCAGCCCCGCGAAAATTGAGCGTCTGGGGAATGATTCCCGCGTTAAGCGCAACTACGGTCGCCACCGCCTCAATTGCGCCGGCAGACCCGAGACAGTGGCCGGTCAGCCCTTTCGTGGAAACCAGCGGCACTGCTGTCGCCCTCTCACCGAAAACCAGTTTCATCGCCTTTGTCTCCACGACATCATTTAAGGGGGTGGCGGTCCCATGCGCATTGACCCAGCCAACTTCATCTCTGGCGACTCCGGCAAATTCCAATGCCGCATTCATTACCCTGGCCGCTTCGACTCCGCTCGGCTCGGGTGCCGTCATATGGTAGGCTTCCCCGGTCGCCGCATATCCGAGAATATACCCATAAATTTTTGCACCGCGCCGTTTCGCCTCGGCTTCATCTTCAAGCACGAGAAAAGCGGCGCCTTCCCCCAGGGAGATCCCCTTGCGAGCCAGACTGAAGGGCGCACAGGGCTCCGGGTCAACCACACGCAGGGAATTGAATCCGGCGTAGGTCAGGAGGGAAATGGCATCAGTACCGCCGCAAACAATCGCTTTGAGCCGCCCCGAGGCAACCAGATCGGCCCCCCAGCCAATTGCCGTGGATGAGGATGAACAGGCAGTCGTTATGGTCCCCTGGTAACCTCCCAATCCATAGCGATTGGCGATGACAGTGGAAGTACGATCCGGCAGAATACCTCGCAACAGGGAGGACCGGGCCTTTTTACCAGACAAAGATTCAGCGAGCCATTGTTCCGCCTGGAGCATCCCGGCGGCACCGGCACCCAGGGAAACCCCGATATCGTAAGGGGAATAGTATTCGGTCACGCCGCTTTCAGCCAAAGCCTCGCCCGCGGCAAGGACCCCGAACTGGTCAGCCCGCGACAGGTTTGCCGCTGCTTTCCGGTCAAAACGGGACAGCGGGTCGAAGCCACGTACCTGTGCCGCAATCTGAACCGGAAAGGGCGAGACGTCGAACAGATCCATGGCCCCAATGGCGCTCCGCCCTTCCAGGAGATTGGACGAAAAAGTCGCAATATCCTGACCGGCGCCGCAAAATATCCCTCGTCCTGTTATGGCAATTCTATTCTTGTGCATGAAATTCCTGTGTACCGGAGGATTGCTAAACTATTCCGCCATCAACTATCAGACACTGACCGGTAATATAAGACGCTTTGTCGGAAGCAAGGAAAGCCACTGTTTCCGCGACTTCCTCCGGCCGACCGATCCTTCTGAGTGAAGAACTCTTGATGATGCCCTCCACCAGTTCCGGCTTCAACGAGGCAATCATTTCCGTATCGATAAGTCCTGGTGACACCGTATTGACCCGAATGCCCATGGGCCCGACTTCCCGCGCCAAAGAGCGGGTGAAGCTGATCGCCGCACCTTTGCTTGCCGCGTAATTGGTCTGGCCGGGATTCCCGGTAAATGCGGATATTGATGAAATGGTTATTATCGCACCCTTCTTGCGGGCAATCATTTTCCTGACGCCCCATTTGCAACAATGAAAGAGCGGATAGAGATTGCCTTCAACGACGTCAGCCCAGTCGCGTTCCGACATCATGGCAAGGTAGGCATCACGCAGAATGCCCGCATTATTAACCAGAATATCAATATGGCCGGAGTTGGCAGACGCTGCATCCATCAGCGTGACCGCTCCTTCGGCTGTTCTCACATCGGCCTTGAGCACCCGGATTTCTCCAGGAAGGCCGGCAGCCTCTTCAAGGAGGGACCGAGCCGCCTCATCATTACGTAAATAAGCAGCGGTAACCAGAGCGCCTTCCTGGGCAAAACGGAGGGAAATTGCCCTGCCGATGCCCCGCGTTCCCCCTGTCACCACAACAATTTTTCCGCTGAATTCCATCGTAACTCCAATGCGCTAATTTGCTGCAATGTGATAGTACGTGCCAAGGAAGTCTACTCTTTCCACAAGCTTCTTGTCAAGAATGACGGCTCGGCGACAGGAATCACACATTTGTCGGCAACCATTTCGGATTCGGTGACTATACAGCTCGACAATCGCTCAAGCATCGAATAGAATAAAAAAAATCGTGTCCTGATCTTTCATGTCAGAAGTAAATAGCTTCCATCCGGAATCTTCGGATGAAAACTAAGTAACTCTATTAATCCCGGAGGAGACTGCATGGATTCAATTGATTCCCGCCGAAGCGACTCATGCGCTCAAAATCGGGCACTGCACAGTAAGGCTCGCCGCGAAAAACCAGCCGAATACCCGGACAGGTTTCCCGTACCGGACGAAAAGGTGTCATGGCAGTGCGAATTCCCGGACTATCGCCCTCCTTACTATGTTTCGCCCGTGGTATGTGCGAATGATTGCACCAGGAACCCTAATGGCTGGGCTGATCCTGAAGAGATAACCTTACTTCCCTCTGCCCCCCGAGAATCTTTTGAAGGTGTACTGGTTCACGATCGGGCGGGACGCCCTCTGAATCCCCTCGGGAGGACCGGCATTTCCGGGAGGGGACTTCTCGGCAAGTGGGGCCCCAATTATGCCGCTGATCCAATTATTACCCGGTTCAACAAAAGTTCAGGAATGCTGGAAATGCTGGCGATTCAGAGAAAAGACAATGGCCAGTGGGCAATTCCAGGTGGCATGGTAGACAAGGGTGAAGAGGTTTCACGGACATTGTCCCGGGAACTTCAGGAGGAAACGGGCGTAACCCTTGCCATGGATCAGGGAAGAATGATATATCGAGGATATGTCGATGATCCCCGCAATACCGATCATGCCTGGATGGAAACAACGGCAAAGCATCTGCACCTGAGCGATGAAATTGCGGACAGGATGAATCTTCTTGCCGGTGATGACGCTCGAGCCGTCAGGTGGCTGCCGCTCCTGCCTGAAAACATGCAGGAACTTTATGCAAGCCACTGTGCACTGATCATAAAGACCTTGACAGAAATGGTTCGCGACAATTTCTTTGATTTATCAGCCGACGAAATCAGCACCATAGCAACCCTGGTGCACAGCATTGACGAAAATTGAATCCCTTGCTGTTTTCGTCTGTCGTTTTGAAAAAGCCTTGAAATTTTCTCCACCTTTTCTCAGACTGAAATTGGTATTTCCTGAACCACCGGAGACCTCGTGACGACCAGAAAATTACGGATAGCGGGATGCCTCGCCATGACGAGTGCTGTTTTGAGTATTCCGGTCATGCTCCTGTCCTACCACTATTACGAGAACGATGAACCGGGCTACGCGCTTTTCCTCGCCTTCACACAAATTGTCGGCCTGAGTTTGTTTATCTATCTGAATTCGTTTCTGAAAAAGTTTCTCAATCAGTCTTTCAGCTTTCACGGAACTGACAACTATATTGATTTTCTGATAACGATAAACGTGTTCCTCACCCTTGCCGGCATTGGAGCTCTTTTGATTCCGGCACTGGAACTACCACTGGCACAATTTTCCCTGTTGCTCATCGTCAGCTTTGGAGTGGGACAACTACTCTTCGGCATGAAACTCTTTCATGTCCCCGATTCCCTGCAGGGAATGCTAAAACCTTTCTGTTTCTTCACCATCCTGACAGGGATACTTATTGCGACGATCTTTCTCGTTCCGCTTGCCAGCCTGACCGGTGCACTGGGAGATGTCATCCTCGGAACCATTTTCTTTAACGCAGCTAAAATACCGCGGGAAAGCACTTCAAACTAAATATTCCCACAGTAACCGCGCCCAAAACTACTCTCGTTTTCTTTCCATTTCCTATCCGGCCTTATCAACCGCCGGTAAACCCAAGAAGAAACCCGCGACGACCATCATGAACCTCCCGCACCCTCTTTACGAAGCAACTCTCATCCGTCGCTACAAACGATTTCTTGCCGATGTACAACTGCTTGACGGGGAAATAATTACCGTACATTGTCCGAATTCAGGCAGTATGATGGGTTGTGCGGAACCAGGCAGCGCGGTACTCCTTTCACGGAGCTTGAACGAGAAACGAAAGTTGCCTTTCACCTTAGAACTGATCCGCGCAGGTGATTATTGGGTCGGGATCAACACCATGAGACCAAATCACCTTGTCCGGGAAGCCGTCTCTCAGGGCATGATTCCTGAGCTTTGCGGATATCAGGAGATTCGTTCCGAGGTGCGGTATGGAACCAACAGCCGGATCGATCTTCTTCTTTCCGGACCGGGTTGCACCTGCTATGTGGAGGTGAAAAATGTAACCCTCCTAAACAATAAAAGTGCGCTGTTTCCGGATGCCGTTACCACACGTGGGCAAAAACACCTTCACGAACTGATGCAGGTAGTTCAGTCAGGTGGCCGTGGAGTGATATTTTTTGTGGTCCAAAGAGAAGACGCCGAAACATTCGGGCCAGCTGACTCAATAGACCCGACCTATGGGAAACTGCTGAGGCTGGCGATCCAAAATGGGGTAGAAGCACTTGCCTATCAGGCACATGTCAGTCCCCGGGAAATCTATTTAACACGCCGTCTGGAAATTACTCTTCCTGAAACAGCTGACCGGGAAAGCACACTAATCACCCAATAGGATAGGCGTTTTTTAGCGTAGCAGGAGTTTTTGCTGTTCTTCGGGTGTCAGGTTCCGCAGTCGCTCACGCATGTTTTTCCGTTCCTCCGGAGACATACGATGCCACCTTTCACGGAGAACCTCCCGTTGTTCGGGCGGCAATTTCCTGAACCAGCGATAGCGGTTGCGTATCCGTTCCTGCTCTTCGGGAGGGAGTTTCCGGAACTCGGAGAATCTCTTGCGGATCTTCTCCTGTTGCTCAGGAGACATCTTTTGCCAACGCTGAAAGCGCTCCTGAGCCTCTCGCCGCTCATCAGCGCTCATCAGCGACCATTTCTCGGCATTTTTTCGAAGCCTTCCCTGCTTTTCAGGAGACAACGCTGGCCATTGTTCCTTAAACGGCTGCAATGATTGCTGCTCTTCTTTTGTCAACTGATCCCAAGAGGTCCCTTGCACATCTCCCCAGGCAAGTGATGCCGCAAACATTCCTCCCACAAGGATCACCAACCGCAGAAATCTATTCATACTCGCCGTCCTTTACCAGATCAATACCTGCTTCGTTTTTTGATTGCACCTTCAATGCCTCCACACGCCACCTCATCAAAAATGTCCGGTCATCTAGATGATCTAAACTGCCGCCCACCTGCAGCCAACCTCAACCTTGATTGACGGAGGTTCTTCCTGAGGACCTGACCCAGACAACATTATTACCCCGTATGTTCGGAACTCTCGAGCCAACGGTAAAAATCCAGGTCTTTGTATAGTTCCAACTGTTCTTTGTTGGTAAGAAGCTCCAGATCCTCAACCTGCCCGGAAGGAATATTATTCTGTTCCTGGTAATTCCACAGGGAAAGAGTCAGAACAAGTGCCACAGCCGTAACCAGGCTTCCCGCCGTAGCCCAGCGAGGGAAACGTGCATACCACGGGACCGGTACCTCTAAGGTTTCCAAAGCCCTGAACCGCGCGGCACGAAGTCGTATTCTGATGTGCGGATCCGTCTGAGCTTCGGTTTCGTCCAGTATTTTTTTCAGACTCCCTACGAATGCTTTTTCGTTTTTTTCGCTCGTCATGGCCTATGCTCCTCAAGCAAGATTCTCAGACGGTGAACTGCCCGCGAATAATGGGTTTTGACGCTACCGGTTGAACAGCCCATAGCAAATGCCGTCTGCGCCACGTCCATACCTTCCCAGGCGCGTAACAGGAAAGCCTGGCGCTGCCGTAGAGGCAAGGTAAGAATGGCTGTCTTCAAAGCCTCCGCTGCATGGGAATTTAGCAGCGACCTGACCGGATCAGGTGAACTAGTATCCGGCATTGTTTGTATCGGGTCTTCCCGATCACCTTCGTCATCTCCCGACTTACCGAACCAGGTTCGAAATCGGTTACGGACCGCGGTACGTCGATACCAGTCAGTAATCTTGTTCTGGAGGATTCTAAAGAATAATGCTCCCCACTCACCTTCAGGTCGCGCAGCATAACGGCGAACAAAGCCTAACATAGCATCCTGAACCAGATCGAGTGCTTCCTCAGGATCGCCGACCGAAAACTCGGCCATTCGATATGCCCGCGTTTCCACACTCGATAAAAACAGGTTAAGTGATTCAGTAGTATCCAGAGCCATCCTCCACCAGGATCTTTGGTAATTTAAACGCACGGTCAACCATTCGGTTGACGCATATGTCCTACGCAGCCAATCACAATCATGAAAAAAATAAAAGGGCCGATTACGGCCCCTGTGGTTCAATGCCGG
Organism: Deltaproteobacteria bacterium; assembly: GCA_009668975.1. Lineage (GTDB taxonomy): Bacteria > Desulfobacterota > Desulfuromonadia > Geobacterales > Geobacteraceae > RPRC01. Next base: position 38,806 of record SBEG01000029.1, read on the forward strand.
TGAACCCCTGCAGGGTCTTTGAGTTAGATATCAATAAAGAACAGTAGCCACCTGCGAAAGTTTCGCCAGCAAGAATACGTAACTTGTCATGACCGGCAACTTACTGCAGGCAGTTAAAGAGCCCCATGCACCAGAAACAGTCTCCGCAAGGGATCGTATTTGTATAGCAGTCCTGTTCGAACTCTTCCGCATAGATATATTCGCAGGGGATCAGGTTGCAATTGGAACAGACCGGGTATTCGTGTCTCAGGACCTCGTCCCGAAAAGAAAGGAACGCCTCATTGTTCCAAATATTCTGAATATCTGCATCGGCCAGATTTCCGAATTCCTTGGGGGCAACATATTTTTTGCGCCCGGAGAAATGGCAAACAAAACGGTGCCATAAAAAATAACAGGGATGAACGGTTCCGTCCCAGGAAACAAAGGCGCCGCCGCTTTCAATGAAGTCGCAACGACGGTCGATACTTGGTGAGACATTCGGTAATTTCAACTGCAGACCTGTCTCGTCCGCCACGGCTTGCGCTGCATCAAAGATATCTTTCACCTTCTGGACCTGTGCTTCATCCATGGCAAGAAGGTTTTTCACATGCAGGAAGATATCCTTCGAGCGGGCCTCTTCCATCATCTCGGCCACAAAATCGACCACCCGCTGCTCCTCGGGTGTTCTGATATACTTGCAGAAACCGAGATAAAAGTAATTACTGATATCAATGCCTTCCTTCTCCGCCCTCCTTTTCCAGGTCAGGAAAAGTTCGACAGCCTGATCCGTATTCGAATCATAGGCGGCCTGGGAGACGTGCTCGGCACCATAGGGCAGAAGATGGCTCACCAGCGCAAAATCAGCCCCCCGGGAAGCTGACCAGCGCAGGACATCCGGCAGCTGATGAATATTGTCCCGCATTACCACAAACTCGACTCCGATCTGGATAGTGGAATCCGGCACTTTTTTTCTCGCCCGCTCCAAAGCAACAAAGGCGCGATCAAGATCAGCAACTTCTCCTCCCTCCCGGAGTTCTCGGAAGGTATCCGGGCAGATTGCGTCAAGGGAAAGACAGATCTTGTCCAGGCCGGCCTCAAGGAGAGATACAGCTCTTTTCTCGTCAAGAAGGAGACCGTTCGATTGGAACCCGACCCAGCTCCCCTCAGGCATCAGGCTTTTGGCCAGACAAATATAATCCTCCAAATCGGGATGAAGTAATGACTCCCCTATTCCGTTGAGGATAACCGCCTCAGCCTGCGAAAATGCCGGCGTAAGAGCAAGAAAAGTTTCCCTGGACATGTCACCGTCAATCACACCATTTCCCCAAGACTGCTTCACACACATCTGGCAGGAAAGATTACATCGCGTGGTCAGTTCAATAAAAAGTTTTGACGGATTTTTCCGGAATGCGGGGACCACGTCATTCTCCGTGTCCTCGCTCAGATCAGGGATCTCTGTTGTTAGTGCGGTAGTAGATGTAGTCATGTTATGCTCTGTTCCTTTGCTTGAAAATGTCCTATTGGTGACGCCGAAGCCGACGACCAAGCGTCTCATTCTGCATTTTCCCATCGAACGAAACAGCATTGTAATTCGGATGCTGCATCTTGCTCTACAAAAAAAATAGAGCGACACTGAAACCGAAACATTTAGAGTTCGTTCCTGAACTTCACCAACAGATAGAAGCAGGCTACTCCGATAATGGCTATAACGCTATCACGGATCCAGGGGATGGGACGGTTCAATCCGGAAGCCCATACGGGGTCCAGGAAAGCGGCGCAAAGGAAACCGACTGCCCCCGTGGTAAGTAGAAATTTGATCATTTCAGTTCTCCGGTAACAAGTCGAACCCTTCTCCATTTCCGTACCGAGTTGACGAGATATATTTCTTCAGCCTGCTCCAGATCAGCAGGCACAAGGATCTGTTCCGTTATCTCACCGCTTTCAAGAAGTTGTGCGCGAAAGGTGCCGGGGAGAAGGCCGCAGGTTACTGGTGGTGTCACCAGCAAACCATTTTTACGGACCACAATATTATTATTGGCTCCCTCCGTCACTTCATTTCTTTCATTGAGAAAAATGACATCCACGCAGCCTGGTTTTTTTCCCAGTTCACGATGATACAGTTCTCGGTTGCTGGTTTTATGATACAGAAACTGATGTGAGGAATCCACCCGTACATCAGCAAACGTTATCCAGGAAATTTCATCAGACGTGGAGCAAACAAGCGGCTCGACCTCCACGGCAAGGGAACCATCACTAGACAGGATCAGCCGCACTTTGGCACGACCTGAGATGGCTTCGGCACTTTTTTCAAGCCTTGTTCGAGCAGCGCAAATGTCAATAGCAAAGCCAAAATATCGAGCAGAGTCTGCAAGCCTTTTCAGGTGTCGATCAATAAGGAAATAGCCAGAATCTGCTGAAAATAAAAGCGACTCGATCAGGGTAAATACAGGGCGAGAGTTTTGCGCAAAAAGACCCTTTGACAAACACTCTTCGAATTCGGCGTCAGGTTCCGAATACCAGGTTATTCCGCTACCGACTCCTAACGCCCCGGTCCCGGCATCCTTGTCCAGGACAATAGTCCGGATCGCAACACTGAAAACCGCTTCGCGCATTTCCGGAGCTAGATAACCGATACAGCCGGTATAAAGTCCTCTTGGGGTGTTTTCCAGCTCTGCGATTATCTCCATGGATCTTTTTTTCGGCGCCCCGGTAATCGAACCACAGGGAAAAAGTGCACGGAAGATATCAACCAGACCAACGTCCACTCTCAAGCGGGAAGAAACGGTCGAAGTCATTTGGTGAATTGTTGCCAGGGTCTCAACATCAAACAGTGAGTTAACCGTAACCGAGCCATTTTCTGAGATCCTGCCCAGATCATTTCGTAACAAATCAACGATCATCAGATTCTCTGCGCGTTCTTTTTCATTCCTTTGCAAAGATTGCGAAATTCTCTCATCCTCGTCCGTGCTTTTCCCCCTTCCAGCAGTTCCTTTCATGGGCCGGACCGTGACTACCCCCTTATCGAGCCGAAAAAAAAGTTCCGGAGATGTCGAAAGGATACTAAATCTGCCCAGATCAAAAAAAGCTGCATACGACGTTGATTGTGCCCGGCACAGGTCGTAATAAAAAGATCGAACATCACCGGTAAAAGTGCTGCGCTGTTGAAAAGTGTAGTTAACCTGGTAGCAATCTCCGGCACCAATGTAGTCCTTGATCTTCGCCAGGGCATATCGGTATTCGTCACGCGAAATAGCCGGCTGCCACGCGGATAATTCATAGAAGTTCTGAGGAGAAAATTCCGGTAAATTCCGTGGTAAGTGTAAACACCGCTCACGGTAAATCCCGAACCAGAGTAGTGGAAAACCGGTTGGCAACTTTACGGTCAAGGAGTGGTCCAAGGCAACAGCAGCCTCATACGAAACAAATCCAACGGCATAATAGCCGGATTGCACCGCGCGCTCAATCATCTTGAGCGCCGGAACAACCTCTGTCTCTTCAGTCGCCACTATTTCGGTAACTAAACCTTCGAATCGGTAAATTCCCGTTTCCTGGCACGCGAAAGAACCTAAGATGATTTCCGGGTTATGGTTCATTGAGGCTTATCTCCGCATAACGCAGCCAAGTCACAGGTCAGACAGGCCTCACGCTGCTGGCCACGGCAGCCCTCGCTAATACCGATATGGCAAAGAGAGAAATCATATTTCACCGGGTCCTCTGCATCAAATGCCGTCAAAGCAGCCGTGATCTCCTGCGCCATCCGCCAATCCGCCTGATTGCGGCTGGTTAACCCGAGAAACCGGGCAATCCTTTGAATGTGCGCATCAACCGGGATAACCAGTTTTCGAGGTGGGATCAGCTGCCACAGACCAAGATCAAAGCCATCTGCAGGTCTCACCATCCAGCGTAAATACATACAGAGTCGCTTGCAGGCGCTCCCGGACGCAGGTGAAGGGAACAGGAATGGGAAATAGGAATCAGCCGGGATGCCTTGTGAACCATAGATAGGAGAATAGTCCATTTTCAAAACAGCAGAGGTAAAACCGATCAGCGCAGAGGTAATGTCATCCGCCTTGCTGTCATAGAATCTCAGGAAATAGTTTCCAATAGACCCGGCTTGTGCAATCATGGTTTTAATAGCCCAGAAAATTGCCAGGAGATCCTGCTGATTATTAAAACGATGCTTAAACCCCGGAAGTAGATCCATGGATGAAGCAGGTTCATACGAGGCTATGAAATCGTGGGGGGTCGGGGTTAAAATTGCGAGGATTTTTTCAACACTCTGCTTGATCGAATTCACCTTGCCATAGGCAAAGGAAGCGGCGATTAAACCGACAATCTCCTGGTCCATCGAATTATTGTAACGATGACAAAAGGACAGTGGATCATTTTGAAGATGTCGAGTGGAGCGGCATGCATAGAGATTTTCGAGGGTACTTTTCAGCTGTGCCTGTTTGTTATCCAATTTCATCACAAAGCCCTGACTAGACTTCCACGAAGAACATCCTCGACTACTTCTTTTTCGTGTCGAGAATGAAAGTGACAGGTCCATCGTTTATCAAATGAACGTGCATATTTGCCTGAAAAACACCTGTAGCAACCGGGCAGCCGAATTGCTTCAACTCCGCCAGCGAAAACTGATAAAGCAAATTCGCCTCTTCTGGTAACGCCGCAGTGTCAAAAGAAGGTCGTCGACCTTTCGCACAATTTCCTGCAAGGGTAAACTGGGACACGGCCAGGACTTCTCCGTGAACATCCAATACAGAGAGGTTCATTTTTCCAGAATCATCTTCAAATATACGAAGATTGACGATCTTGTTCATTAACCAGGTTGCGTCCTCCTTGGTATCGCCCTTCTCTACACCGAGCAGCAGGACAATACCTTGGCCAATTGCTCCGACAACAGTACCTTCAATCGTAACAGAAGCTTGCATTACTCGTTGTATGACTGCTTTCATAAACCGCTATTCTCCAATTTGCCAACAGGTACGAAAAAACCCAATCCTCCGGCAGCAAGAAGAGTGGGTAATTACTCTGGTAAAACCATACCAGAAACGGCTATCAGTAAACAAGAAAATAGGGCATCAATTCAGGAAGAAGGTTACCACTGGTATATTTCCGACGCATACCTCAAAAAGCAAAGAGCCCGCAACCTTTTCAGGCTGCGGGCTCTTTCAGTAAAATTCCCGGCGGCGACCTACTCTCCCACACAGCTACCCATGCAGTACCATCGGCCCAGAGGGGCTTAACTTCCGTGTTCGGGATGGGAACGGGTGTGACCCCCTCGGCATAGCCACCGAGAAATCGGTTGTAGGGGCGGGTTTGAAACCCGTCCGTACGATATCTATCTTTTCAATTACATAGAGAGTGATTTGTAGTTATTGGGTATATGGTGGGGGGTGGGGTTGCCACCCCCCATCTAAATCAATTTTTATGGTCAAGCCTCACGGCCGATTAGTACCGGTAAGCTGAACGCATTGCTGCGATTACACACCCGGCCTATCAACGTTGTGGTCTACAACGGGCCTTTAGGGGATTGCTCCCAGGGATACCTTATCTTGAAGGAGGCTTCCCGCTTAGATGCTTTCAGCGGTTATCCTTTCCGTACATAGCTACCCAGCGACTGCTCCTGGCGGAACAACTGGAACACCAGAGGTACGTCCATCCCGGTCCTCTCGTACTAAGGACAGCTCTTCTCAAGTATCCTGCGCCCACGGCAGATAGGGACCAAACTGTCTCACGACGTTTTAAACCCAGCTCGCGTACCGCTTTAATTGGCGAACAGCCAAACCCTTGGGACCTACTTCAGCCCCAGGATGCGATGAGCCGACATCGAGGTGCCAAACCTCCCCGTCGATGTGAACTCTTGGGGGAGATAAGCCTGTTATCCCCGGAGTACCTTTTATCCGTTGAGCGACGGCCCTTCCATACAGAACCGCCGGATCACTAAGACCTACTTTCGTACCTGCTCGACTTGTAAGTCTCGCAGTCAAGCTCCCTTATGCCTTTACACTCTACGGCTGGTTTCCAATCAGCCTGAGGGAACCTTCGCGCGCCTCCGTTACTCTTTGGGAGGCGACCGCCCCAGTCAAACTACCCACCAGACAGTGTCCCCGACCCGGATGACGGGCCTGGGTTAGACACCCAAAACAACCAGGGTGGTATTTCAAGGTTGCCTCCACCGAAACTAGCGTCCCGGTTTCACAGGCTCCCACCTAT